>DASYPT010000075.1:0-11298 GCA_036006355.1 Pyrinomonadaceae bacterium
AATTTCTGCAAAACCTTTATTCATCGGTTCGACTCCGATCGCCGCCTCCAAGTTTAGCTCACGCTCTCAGTAACTTAACGTCACGATGGATTAGTTCCGTAGCGCTGGTGATCCTGGTGTGTAGCTGGAACGGTAGCGGGTCCGAAGGATTTCGATCACTAAGATTTGACCTGCGGGGCTATTTGTAAGGAATGTTTCATCGAGATTCAAAATAGAGCAGCAGAATACCGATAAGGACAAGCACGAATAAAAACGTTGCGGTGGATAGAAATCGCTCTTTTGAGGAATCCTGCATTGATATGAAGGCCCCACGTCCGCCTTTTGATAAATATGACTTTGAACGTCAAAAGATTTCACGCTTCGTTTGAAGGTCAGACAAAAGGAAGATTCAAATCCGTGTTTGCTCTAGTCAATCGCTAAGCGTAGAATCTCCACCAATCGGCCGAGCTGCTAAATGTAGCTCGCCAAGTGATTGCCGGGGTGAGGACGGTGATCACAAATTCACGGTCTTAATTGATTGTGAGAACGATAGCGGCATGATTCACCACGAATCGTGCCGCTTTCGCTTTTCCATCCACGGGCTGATGAACCGCGGCGAAAAGTTACTGTGACCAGATACCACAGCGACATGAAGTTCGTTGAAATGCTGTTAGTGTGGTTAAGTTGATGCCGTTGAGAATAAACGACGCCGAACAAATCGTTAGACGCGAACCCACGGGAGCGTGTGCTGTAGAGGTCATTATTTCTTAGGTTAATGCTTTCGTAACGAGCCTGCTGACAAGGACAAAAATGAGCGCACCGAGTGCCGCGGCAACGTAGGATGAAATAAGTTGCGACCCTGCGCCGAACAACGTTAGGCCCATCCGAGCTGCCAGCATCCCCGCAACGACGCTGCCAATGACTCCCGCTAATAATGTCCACGCTCGGAGCATACCGCCGGCTGTTTCAGTTAAGGGCATTATCAGGCCGCCTACCACAAGTCCAATTATCGGCAGAGGAATAATCAAGCCAAGCTTTGCGTTACCGCTGAGTAACACAAATGCTGCTGCTACCATGAGCAAACCAGTAAAGATTGCAATGACCCAGACGCGCAGACTAACCATAAGATTTCTCCTCATCCAAGGCTTAGCCGTGTTTCCGACGCGGAGTCAAGAAACTCATTCAGGCAGTCCGATGCGTCGCACCAACTCTGCAAACCTCGGATCGGAACGCAACGGGTCCAACATCGGCTCGACCTTCAGCATAATCAGGACAAAATCCCTTTCATCAAACGCTTTGTTTAGAAAGGCAAATGCCTGGTTCTTATCTCCGAGCGCGCCGTAGGTAGCGGCGATGCCTGTCGGGGATACGTGCTTGTGTTCTGATAGCTTATTTAACTCCCCAATTATCTTTAGCGCCTCATCTCTTCTTCCTGCCAACGCATAAGCGCGCGCCAACTCTGCCGGTTCGTCAGGACTATCGCCTGAAAGTGGGATTGCTTTCTGAAATTCCGCGATGGCCTCATTAAATTTGCCTTGCGCCAGCAGCGCCCGGCCAAGGGCCCAATGTGTAAAGCCGGAATTTGAATCCATCTCCAGCGCCTTTCTGTATTGGCCTATTGCTTCGTCGTAGTGGCGCTGCTGGTAGAGTATTTCTCCTATGCCTGTTGTTTTCTCTAGTGAAACCGGGTCCAGTTCGAGCGCGCGCTTCATCTCTGCAAGCGCGTCATTGAATCGTCCAATCGCTGCCAGATAGTAGCTATTCATTTGGTGAGCATCCGAATAGCCTGGGTTGATTTCAATCGCTCGTTGGTACTCTCGCGCAGCAGCAGAAAAGTCCCAGTCATACGCGAAATTTACAGTGGCCAATGCCGTATGCGCTTCGGCCAAGCTCGCATCAAGCTGCAGCGCCTTCTGCGCTGCTTCCCTCGCCTGCGGAAACGCCTCTTTCGGCGCCAGCGCGTCAAAACCGCCGAGCCTATCGTAAGCATCGGCCAGACCTGCGTAAGCCATGGCATATCCTGGATCTTTGTCGATGGCTTGTTGAAAAAACGCTCGGCCTTTGAAGAAGCCATCATCCGTCAACCTGTTGAGTTGATAACGACCCTTAAGATAAAGCTCATACGCCTCAGTGTTGGTGGTGTATCGCTTGGCGATTCCACTTTTCTCTTCGTTTGTAAGCGTCAGAGCGAGGGCTGAAGTAACGCGCTCCGAAATTGAATCCTGAACCGCAAAAATGTCGGTCATCTTTTCATCAAACTGGCTTGACCATAGTGGCGCTCCGTCGGCGATCCGCAGGAGTCGCACAGTCACTCGTACCTTTTCACCAGCTTTCTGAATCTGGCCATCGAGCACTGCATCCACTCGCTGCTCTCGCCCAGCAGCAATCGGATCCTGCTCGAGCGCTGAGTATTTGCGTACTGAACTGATTGGTCGCACGTTGATCTCGCGGATATTACTCAAACGCGCAATCAACGTGTCTGCCATGCCGAGCTCGAGCGATTCATCCCGACTGTCCGCAACCAACGGCTTGAACGGCAACACAGCGATCGACTTGATCTGCGGGCTTGCGACCGTTGCACGGCTGAACCACGTAAAATACCCCGCAACAGAGATCGCGAGTACAACAAACAACGCAACGGCGCCTAACCAGACACGGCCCTTCACTTTAGTAAATTGGGCGCCGACCAGTTTCCCCTGCGGCTCGTCCCCCACGACATCTTCTTCGACTGTTATTAGCCCCTCTGTTTTTGATTCAACAATAAACTCGCGCCGCAAATCGCGATTGCCTAATTCCGCAACGAAGCGATAACCCTTTCCCGGAATCGTGACGATGAAGCGATGGTCCGACGCCTTCTCGCCCAGGGCTTTGCGCAGGTTTGCCATCGTCACTGTCAGATTAGCGTCTTCAACAATCTGGTTTGCCCAGACGCGTTCCATCAATTCTTCTTTACCTAGTTCGCGTCCCTGGCTCTCGACCAGCGCCAACAAGAGGTCAAACGCTTTCGAAGTGAGTTGGATTGGCTGGCCGTCGCGGAGCAACACACGCCTGTTCAGATCAACGACGAAACCGTCAAAGCTGTAGATGGTACGCGTTTCCTCAGGCATCGCTTTGGAAAAACTTGGAAGATTTTGCCGACTGCTTAAAGATTTTTTGCCAGGTCTATGGACAGGATGCAGCTCGGCTTCAGAAGACTTTGATAAGCGCCTCCCGATCAGAGGGGTCACGATAGTAACAGAACTCTTTCGGAGAAAACCATGATTCGCCGGCGCAAAACTGTCAGGTTTGCGACACGCAATGTCACCCTGGTTCGCGCGGCGACCGAGAGTCTGGACCTCTGGTGTGAAGCATGTGGTGCGACCGTCGCGATGGTCACTCCCGGAAGGGCGGCTGAGATCCTAATGACAAACCCGCGCGCGATTTATCGCCAGGTGGAAAGAGGCGCAGTTCATTTCGTCGAGACTGGCGGGGGCGAAGTATTGATTTGCAGCAAGTCGTTGAGAGCGCACACGGCGAGTTAGAGAGCTTGCGCTTTCTAACTCGTTTGAATCAGTCGAGATCATCAACAAATTTTCTTTACGAGCGGAGATGAGGAGACAGAAAATCATGAAACCGAAAAATATAATCATTATGGCGTTCGCACTCGTCGCGGCCGTTGGCGCGATTTTGGTACCTATTCCTTTTGGCGGCCATGCAGTCTTTGCGGAGACAACTACAGCAGCGCAAAGTAATCACGCTGACTTTTCTGTCGTCGTCGACGGGTTACACAGTCCACGCGGTCTCGCATTCGGGCCGGGCGACATCTTGTACGTTGCTGAAGCGGGAGACGAAAGCCACTCGGGCTCGATCATTCAAGTCGTAAATCCGATGTCGCAAAACGCGAAAGCAAGCACAATCGTCGACACTCTGTCGACCGTCGGCGACGAAGGTGAATTCCTTGGTGCTAGTGGCATCTCCGTACTAGGCCGCGGCACAAACAGTGGCCTGTACGCAATCATGGGACTCTCACCCGAAATAACAGGCAACAATGCTTTCGGAAATTTGTTCAGGGTGGATTCGCACGGAACAGTGCAGAACATCACGAATGTAGGAAGCTACGACTTCCAATGGACTGCCGATCATAGTGGTCTGTGGGAAGAGTTTCCGGATACGAATCCTTACGGCGTGCTAGCAGTTCCTGGTCACATCTATGTTGTGGATGCCGGCGCGAACACACTTGATGAAGTATTGGCCGATGGTAGCGTGCGCGTCCTCGCTTATTTTCCAAACGAGATCATTCGCGACGCCATCCCCACATGTGTCGCGCAAGGTCCCGACAACGCGCTTTATGTTGGTACACTCGCACTGGTTGATACGTTTGTGTTTGGTCCTTCGGCAAAGGTTTATCGAGTTGATCCGTCGCAGGCGAATTTGAGTGATCCTACCGCGACGCCGATGACTCTGTGGACGGCGGGGCTGTGGCCAATAAACGGCTGCACGTTTGGTTCTGATGGAACGTTCTACGCTTCGCAGTTATTTACGAACCCTAATATCAATGATGACTTCGACCATCCGATGGGAGATGTTGTAAAAATCCCATTCGCCGATCCAAGCTCGCACACTTTCCTGACAGGCGGTGGGCTTTCATTCACTGGCGGTGTTGCCGTCGCTCCTAATGGAAGCGTCTTTGTCTCAGATGGCACAGCATTCGTGCCGTCGGGCAGGGTAGTCCGTTTGAATCAATAGTTCTTCATCCCACCGAACGCAGGAGGATGAAGCGTGAGGGTCTCAACTTTCACCGCTGAACTTGTTCTCGCTTCATCCTTCCGCCTTGGCAAATGCGGAAGTCTGACAGAATTGATCTGAAAGGTTTCCGATCTCCAAAATAGTGAAGTCCCCCATTGTTTGTTCGTGTGTTTCGTGTGATTTCGTGGATCGTGTTAATGTTAGCGAAAAACCGATCCACGAAATCACACGAAACAACACGAACAAGTGGTGGCGTTGAGATCCGATTCTCGGTATAGCGGATAATGTGGCGAAGCAACTTAACGACTAGCCATGCTATTGCCCGCTTGCCTCAGCGAGCTCCGAATCCCTCACAATAACCAGGAACCGCTGTCCATCCCTCGTCACCACATAACGATTTCGTCTTTCTTCGTCCTCAAAGTTTGCCGTGAACAACGACTCAGGAACACTTGCGGTTAGTCTCGTACCGTCGACACTGATTTGCACCGCCGTTAACGTGTGGTGATCCAGGTAGAACAATTCCCTGCCATCGCCGCGCCACATCGGCGTAGTCGCTCCTCCGGATTTAGTAATGGAATATTCTGTCGACAATCCATAATTACCTGGCCTGGCGCTGCGAACTACGATTCCATTCATCGTTTCGTAAGCAACCCAACGGCCATCCGGCGAGAAGCGAGCGGCGCGTGAAACAGTCCGAGTAAGCGGAGTGCGTTTGCCATCAATGAGTGAGAGCAAATCAAGACTAGGGGCATCCTCACGTTTGTTACGAACGTTAAAGATGAGCATCCGCCCATCCCTCGAAATGTCTTCCAAATTCATATCCTGGCGCGCTTGCAGAAGAGGTTCTGGGTCCCCACTGTTGTCAGCTCGTTTGCGATAGATATTGCGAAAGCCACCGCGCTCTGAAGTGTAAATGATCCAGCGGTTGTCAGGCGTCCACAACGGATTTAGATCGTCAGAGGGCTCGTTGGTCAGGCGTGCCTTCAATTCTGAGTTCCCGGAAAGGATCCAAAGATCGCGACTCTTCGTCTGCGGATCATTGATAGCCACCACAATCCGATCCTCGTTGGCAGAGAGCGCTGGACCAGAATATTCGGCTGGCGCTCCCACAATCGACAACTCCTGACCCGAACGATCAACCCATTTCAGTCGAGTCTTTCCAGTTGGAACAGCAACCCGCTTTTTTTCGTCGACTATTGATGGTGTCTGCCCGGGCTTTTTTCTTAAAACTAGTATTGTGGTCAGTGCTAATACAAAGATGACGGCGGCAACCCAAATTACTTTTGTGCTAAGAAACGCGGCTCGTCTTCCATCAGTCTTTGCCGAAGATGTTGCGTTCTCTGAAATCGATCTCAAGCTAAACGCCAAATCGGCAGCTGATTGAAACCTGTTCTCGGGTAACTTCTGCAAACATCGGTCGACTATGCTTTGCAACGCAGGTGGCACATGCGGAGCGACCAGCTTTAATGGCTCCGGCTCCTTAATTAATAGTGCCGCTATCACGTCACTCCAGGTATCACCCGCAAATGGTTTGCATCCTGACAGCATCTCGTACAGCAGCACACCAACGGCAAAGATGTCAGTGCGATGGTCAACCTTCTGTCCGCGCGCCTGTTCAGGAGACATGTAGTTGGCCGTTCCCATCACCATCCCGGTCCGGGTCGTCAGATGATCTGTTTGAGAGGTATGACCCGGCGAGGTTAACTTTGCGATGCCAAAGTCGAGAATTTTGACAAAGCCGTTGTTGCGGATGATGATGTTGTCGGGCTTGATATCGCGATGAATGATGCCGGCCCTGTGTGCGGTGTCTAACGCATCTACGAGTTGAACGACTATTGGCAGCGCTTCCTTTACGGTCAATCCGCCGGACCTGTTTTCCAGAAACGCCCGCAGCGTCTCCCCTTCAACGTATTCCGTAACGATGTAATGTTGATTTTCGAATTCGCCGACTTCAAATATCGTAACTATGTTCTGATGGTTCAGGGTCGACGTAGCTCGGGCTTCCTGCTTGAACCTCAAAATGCGTTCGACGTCATTACCCAATTCTGAAGCCAGCAGTTTAATCGCGACTTTTCGCCCCAGTCGCGTATCGATCGCCAAATACACATCTCCGGTACCACCCTTTCCGAGTAGTCGCAAGAGATGATATGGACCAACATCAACGGGATGCCGTGGTCCACCGGTATGCGACTGCTCAGCAGCTAACGCTCTGGCTGCGACGGCTATGGCTGGGGTCTTGATGAATTCTTCCGCCTTGTCATCAAACTCGAGTAGCGAATCAACCTCACGGCGGATCTCGGTATCGCCCTCGCACGCTTGATCCAGATAAGCCGTGCGCTGATCCAAATCGCGAGTCAAAGCTGCGTGATAGATACTCTCAATCTTTTGCCAGCGCTCTTTTTCGATCATTTTGACTTCTGGCTCAGTCTCCGCAGCAGCCACGCCTTCGCGAGCCGCCAATCACGCCTGGCTGTTTCGGGAGAAACATTCAAGGCAAGCGCCACTTCCTTTTCCGTCAAACCGCCAAAGAAGCGCATCTCAACCACTTGTGCTTTACGTTGATCAACTGTGGCCAGTTCTCGCAGGGCTTCATCGAGCGCCAGAAGGTCCGGATCATTTCCAGGTTCGACTGCGAACGCTTCGACCAGAGTTATTTGATGAAGGCCTCCGCCACGTTTCTGGTAATTACGCCGACGTGAAAAGTCGACGAGGATCTGGCGCATCACGCGCGCCGCAAGGCCATAAAAGTGCGCGCGATTCTCCCAACGAACGCGCCTGCTATCTATGAGACGAACGTAGGCTTCATTAATTAACGCTGTAGTCTGGAGTGTGTGACCAGCACGTTCTCGACGTAAATAGCTTCTAGCCAAACGGCGCAACTCCGCATCAACCAACGGAGCCAACTCCTGCAGCGCAGATGGCTCACCTTCGTTCCACGCCAGCAGCAAGTCTGTAATTTCAGTTTCCGCTCTCTTAGACATAACACCGCCGCACCGCAGATTATAGCGATCAGTGCTTGCACACTATTCAAATATTTTTGCGCTGAAAAACTTTTCATTACCGCTTTTTGTTTCGCTTCGCGCATTAGCCTCTGAGAAAGACTATGAGGCGAATGCTTTGCACCTTGGCCGTACTTATAGCGGCTAGCTTTTGTACCTTACCCGCTGTTCTGGCAGCGACCGACGACCCGATCTATCGATTTCATCCCGGCATTCACTTTAGTCGGAAACAATGTCTCACCAACCACGAGCGGCGCTTCATCCTGGCTGAATTGCGAAGTATTACCGCACTTGATCTGCACGCCGACGAGGATGGCAATTTGACTTTCACGGACCATCATCCGGATGGTGGTTCCAACACAGCTCGTGAGCTGATTCGCGCAGTCATTCAGAGTAACGATTCTTTTACAATCGCTGCCACTAACCATTCGAATACAGTTGCCTTCGCACAACTTGAATCGATCCTTCGCTACGACGATGGAATGGGAAACAAGCATGAGGATTGGCAGATCAGAATTGACTTCGCAGATTTTGAAGAGCTCCAGGGCGACAAGCAGGCGCTAGCTTCCTTCGGACCAGGTTTTGGCGTACTCCATGAGTTGGTCCATGCAGTAGTTAATTATCCTGATCCGTTAACTGAGAGCGATCAACTCGGCTCCTGCGAACGTTTCCTGAACTCGATCCGTGCTGAACTTGGGTTACCACAACGTCTAATCTATTATCCGATGCGGCAATTGGCAGTGAGCCGGGAAACGCAATTAACGACATTCCTCGGCAAACTTGTATTCGGCTGGCCTGAAGAGATGGGCCGCGAACGAAAGAAAATGTTTGTTACCTTTAACCTCGACCGAGTCTGCGAAACTCGATTCCGCTCGTCGTCTTCAATTGGCGCCACAACCTCCTACCTATCCTCCGAAATCAAGTCTGGAAAAACGACGGTATTAGAATAATAGCGAAGACTGATTTGCTTTCTTGAGATGGCAAGCAAGACTTCGTGTGTTTCGTGTTGGTTCGTGGATCGTTTATTTATTTTTGAAAGTACGATCCACGAAATACCACGAAACACACTAAGCACGGAGTCCCGAAGCGAACGCCGCAGAAGAATCGAGATGAGTCACTTATTTTTATAGGATACTTGTTTGTTGCTTACCATATACTTAGCCCGATGATTACAAAATTCGCTCTCGTCTTTTGTCTTGCAGGAGCCGGAATGCTTATCACGGGTTTGCTGCCTCATGACAAAATGGACAAAGTCGTCGGCTTCCTCGGGGACACTGGAAAACATGAGAATCAGCCCCCGGTTCGAGTGCAACTCCTTGTCGGTGGTGTGATTTTTTTGTTTATAGGGCTGCTCATGTTAAGAGTCATACGCTTGTGAGATCCGAAAAGAGCATGATGAAACACGCACTCCGGAGGAGTGCGATATTTATAGTTCTCGAGTGTTCCGAAGTCTCACACTCCTTTAGGAGTGCAATGTTCCGGGAGCAACGGTTGTATCGAGCGGCTCGGATTAATCCCGCTATCCAACGCACATGGCACACCTAAAGGAGTGCGGAACTCCGCGCAGTCTCCGAGATCTATAAACATTCCACTCCTCCGGAGTGAGCCGCTTCGAACTCTGTATGATCACCGGCGATTTTCGACCGCCGAAGTCTACGCTTGTTAAGCCACTGAAATATGATGGAGGCGGACAGGTGTTAACTAAAGGCGAAAGCTATTATCAGATTGAAGGCTATACCGTGGTGCGCGAAGGTGGCGAGATGAAAATCGCGGGAATTAGATTCTTCACGCGACTGTTTTAGAAGCGTCAATCAATTCCCTTGACGTCGTCAATCTTCCAGATACCTCCCTCTCGTCGCAACGTCACGTTAAGGTTCCGTTTCATTTCTTTTCCATTAAGGTCGACTTCAAGCGTCGCTCGCTGGGCGTCGATCTTTGCTGTCGAAACAGTGAAGTTGTTTGCCCAAGTCTCATCAGTATCCTGCGCATCAATGAAGAAAACGGCCTCGATATCTTTTGCCGTTGCCCGTTTCCAACAGCTCAAAGTGACATACTTCCGAAACGTTGCCATGTTTGACCGCTTCGGGTTCGGAATATGCGCCTTGAGATACCAGCTATAAAACTGACGTGTTACTTCTTCAGGGGTCGACACTTTTTGAGCCGCCACGATCGGTTCGGATGACTTGACGATCAGAATGGCGATTACAAATGCAAAACAGATGAGCAAGGCGAGACGATTTCCAGGACAAAGTTTGCGAGAGAAATGGAAGTGAAACATAGGATGCCTTCTTCTTCGTTTCTGGCGTTTTAAATGTCCGCCCAAAATTACGGAATGAGTTTATCGAACCATGAAAGCCAGTTAGCGTTTTATCAAATCCTCGGGCTGGGCGTGCTGGATTGGCGGCGGGTTAAAAATAATGTTGTAGACAGTCTCTTCGTATCCTGTGAAATGAAGAACCAACCACACGATTAGAACGCCGACACCCATTGCAACTGCACCTTTCCCAACTTTTAACAGCTTCGCCAGAATCACGAAAATACAGGTGGCGACTAAAAAGACTGCTGTTGGATAAGAAAGGTGCGGCATAACCAGCAAGCTGACTCGGCGGTAGTCTAAACGGTCTCCGGAAAAACGAAAAGGATATCGCGCCGAGTCTGCGGTTGGCTGGTTCAGGGTGATTTCGTTTAGTTTTTGACTCGTGTTCCGGCTGTCGGAGCACAGCCGTCCTCGGCCGCCCCCGTCGAACAGAAGTCCCTCGACCGTCGACACGCCCGCCCTTTAAAAAGCGCATTCCTGGAATTCACAAAATCATTTATTGACAGGAGCGCGACCAACTCGTTATGGTTTTGCTGTCGCTGAAGAATTCCTTCCTGCGATCTCTTGCCTACATCTCACCGACTTAATAGACGGTTCCTGGAGTAAACCTTCATGAAAGTAATTGCCTCAATCTTATACTTTTCACTTGGCATATGCCTGTCGACAATTGGAGTCTCCGCAACACCTGCCGGAGTCGAGCCTCCTCAGACTCCAGATCACGGTGGGGTCATCGAGATGAAATACGACGGGTTCGCTCGAGAGACTGTTGTGTCGCTGAAAAAGATGAATGTCAGCTGTCCTGGCATGAAGGGTAACTTCACCGAATCCTGCGTAAGCATGGCTGTCTCGCTTCACTGCCCGGGGATTCAGCTCGAGAACGTACGGACCGTTACGCTCGAGCTCGAATTCGCAGCGAAGGATTGGGGTCAGCGGCATCCGCTGGCACAACGAGAACTAACTATTGTGGCAGACACTACAACTTTCAAAGCTGGTCAAATGAGACTGGTCAGTCAAACGGTGAGCGTACCAATGAGGGAAACGTTTGAAGTTGATATGTCCTACGCGGCGTATAGAAGAATCGCCGCCGCTGAAGCGATCGAGATGCAGTTAGGCCAAAGTAGATTTGAGCTGCGAGATAAGAACATTTTAGCTTTACGTGATCTGAAGAACCGCGTGAGGGTGAAAGTTTGATGCCCGCGCTCAGAGACTCAGTGGATAGGAGGAAGAGAACAACCGGCAAAGAACAAGTAGGGAAGGGCGGTTAACCCCCCCAGATGG
>DASYPT010000076.1:0-17898 GCA_036006355.1 Pyrinomonadaceae bacterium
CCGAAGCCGGCAGCGACCGCAAAGACGGGCGGACAGTAACAGAATTTCAGATTTAAGATTTCAGATTGAAGATTTGCCGCTTAGCACACCACCGGCTTCAGCCGGTGGTACTTCAACTTCGTAGCTACAGAAACAGCCAAACCCGCTCGCGGACACCACCAGGCTTCAGCCGGTGGTGTCTCAAACGCCGTAAACGCGCAAGCGAAACTCGTCATTAAAAGCCACGATCTCAGCTTTCCTATTAGAGAACTTTCGAGCTTCGCGAAGTAATTCAGGCAATCCTTGCAACGTTAGTTTCAATCCATACGCACGACTTGTGAGGATTGCTGTAAGTTGCGGATTCAGTTGTTGCGGCAGGCCATAACGAATAGCCTTTTGCGCCACGGGCGAAAATCCTGCGCTCCGGCGCGAATTAACAAACTCCAGCGACCGGTCGAATATGTGCACCCGACTCGGTTGATCGCGCAGTGCAAGATCCCGATGCGCAAGCATATTCGCCACAGCTTCACTTACAACGCCTCGATGATAGTTTGATCGAGCGGGCACCGGTGATGCTTCGTCCTGCAAGACCTTTGGTCGTGCGTCGCGCAAATCGCAGTAGCGGTTGATGAATCGAAGCAATCCTTCGTAGACAGTAAGAATGTTTCCAGTGAGTTTGATCTTCTCAATGATCGGCGACTGCAAAGAGTCCCCGGAGAATCGCGTCGCAACGACAGCCGCCCTCGGAAGCAGTTCTGCCACGCGATCATCTCGACCAAAAAGAAGAACTGCTGCGACAGTTGGAACTACATCATTGCCACATTGTGTGGCCAGCAATAAATCGCGTTCGAGCACTTCACTTGTCGGATAACCAACTGCATTTGCCACCTCGAATGCGCCGCCTTCAAACTCACGCAGAAAGCTCCATAAATGAGCCTCGTCGATGTCAGACATTTTAGCGTCAAGAGCCGGCACACTCTCGTAGCGTATGGGACGCGACTCGTCTAACAGTGCAGATAGTTCTTCGCGTGAAGCTTCGCGTTTCTCGGCGCCTATCCGAACGTAGAAACGTCCATCACGCGTTCGATAAGGACGGCGCTTCCCTTCCACATCGAGTGCGACAATCCGCCGCCCATTGTCGAGAGCGATTCGATCAATGAAAGGAACAAGCGATGGTTGAACTTCTTCACGACAGATGCGCACCAGCTCGTCCTGGACGCTTTCCGGATCGTCTACACCTTCAACTCTCAACTGATCGTTCACGCCAAAGACAATGACTCCGCCTCCGGTGTTGGCGAGTGCGACGATCTCCTGCGCTATCTTTTCAGAATTAGAGAGCTTTACCTTTAGTTCGAGAAAAGTGTCTTCACCGCCGCGGATCAGACGCAGTAGTTCTGTTCGGGAGGTTTGCGGTGCGGGAGTGGAAAGAATGTACTCCTGAAACGAACGTTCGGTGGTTGGTTCGTGCCGCTGGTTGCTGCGAAATCTTCTGCGAGCCATTTGTGTATTGACGGGGCTCTGAGCGATTGCGTCGGGGTTACGCAGCCTCAACCCGCCCGGATGTGAGCCGAAGCTCAGCATCACTGGATTCAAGTTTTCAAACGAGGAGAGTGTAACACGGGGATTTAAGATTTCAGATTTAAGATTTCAGACTGGTCAGCAGTCACTAGAATAGGTTCTATAGGTCACCTAGGTCCTATAATCAATCTGAAATCTTAAATCTGAAATCTTCAATTCGTCGGTTCCTTCACCGCCTCCAATATTTCCAGCTCACGTTTTGCAAGTGAACGTCCTTGAAAATTGACCATCAATAAATAAAAACCAATAGCCAGCAGAGCGAAGACGGCGAGAACTGTGTACTCCACCAGAAAACTCCGGCTCAAATAACCAGCAAGCGTAGCCAGAAACGGCAATAATCCCAGGACTAAGATCATCGGTATCAACAACAGCCCGGCAACTCCAGACACATTCAACCGCTTACCGAACTCCATCCGCTTCGGAAAACTAATTGAGAACCAATTACCAATGACGGCGACGATAGAAGTAAAAATCAGGAAGCTGAGCACACCGAAGACAATCACCTGAGGGGTAAAGTCGCGAAACACTACTGCGTTGACCGTCAGCAGCGCCGTCGAGAACAGGGCGGCGATCACGGTCACTGCGATGTTTTTGCCGATAAGAATCTTACGTCGGTCGATTGGCGAGAGCACCAGCGTACGCATCCCACCCTCCTCAAACGCGAACAAGTTGCATGAAAGGCCGGCGAGGAGAAGAAACACATAAAGAATTCCACCAGTTGTAATCCAGGCAGAACCGTAACTCATGAAATCTCTTGCCGCATGTGAGGTGCCGCCACTTCGCATGCTGCCAAACCGTCGCGAATTCACCAGACGAATAACGACGAGAATCAGTGGCATGAAGGCCATCATCCTCAACTGGGCGTTACGCACTGCATAACGAAGTTCTTTCTCTATGACTGCGGATAACTGCGGAGAGACGAGCGGCAATTGCCATCCGGTATGTGCCGGCGTGTCCTGATTTTCAGTTGCAACTCTTCTGCGTTGCGATCCACCCAGACCCAATGCTGATCGACGTGCAATCCAATAAGCTGCCACTATGAGAAGAACTGCGTACGCCGAGAGTGACGCCAGGAAAAATGCGTAGGTTGCAGCGTCGGGAGTTCCGGCCAAAAGGTACGCAGCTGCTCCGGGCGGGGTCCATCGCAGTGATGTGAGTTTATCAGCGTGCTTGATCAAAACGGGACCCACCTGGCCAATCAGTGCACCGCCTAAACCTGCAATCGCACCAACTAACGCGACGATCGTTTCACCACGTGCGCGTTTCCTGCGAACGAGTGAGCCAATGGTTATGGAAAGCCATTTTGACAATGCCATACCGAACACTATTGCCGGGACGCCGGCAACAAGTGCGGGAACCAGTCGTCCTTTTCCAAGACCTGCACCAATACTCGTTGCAACGATCGCAGGTATTGCAAACATTGAGGCGAGCGTCGTGATCTCACTCATGAAATCAATCGCAAACAGCTTCTTGAGACTAATCGGGTAGATCAGCATACGGCCAGCGTCAAACTGCCTGCTGCTGCCGATACTCAACGGTACCGTCGCCCACATCAGATAAAGGAACGAGAAGATCGAAAAGAAAACTAGTTCGGCAGTGGCCGAACCAAATCCTTCACGGGTTGCACCGCGACGAAAGGCTTCCGACATTACGCCTGGTTTGGTTGTGAAGTACGCAGCGAAGCCTAATCCCATTGCTACAGCCAGAGCGATTGCGAGTGTCACCAACACGCCGAGGATCGAAGCCACTTGGTTCACGACGGCCTTACGTGAGCGAAGCGAATTCCGAAGGAGCTTCGATTTGAGCCAGATAAGGGTTAGGAATTGAGACATTGCGAAATGGTCTTTGGTCTTTGGGGTCTCAACATAGTATAGGACGTATAAGACCCATCCGACCTATAATCATCGACCACTGAAACTACTGACCACTGACCACTAAACACTGACCACTAACCACTAACAATTCCCCCATGCGCCAAAACGCTTACGTCTCCCTCGGCTCCAATCTAGGTGATCGCGCCGGATTTCTTCTACTTGCTGTCCGTGGGATGTTAGCGGCTGGTCTTGACGTAATCAGGCTCTCAAGTATTTACGAGACCCAGCCCGTCGAATATACCGAACAACCGGTGTTTCTCAATCTCGCTGCGGAGTTGCGAGGTTCGACTCTACCCACGCCGGAACAAACTCTCGCACGACTCTTACGTATCGAGTTTGCTCTGGGTCGCACACGTGACATTCGCCTTGGTCCTCGCACCATCGATTTGGATCTACTGCTATTCAAAGATGAACAGCGAGACACAGAGTTCCTGACGCTGCCACATCCGCGTCTCCACCTACGCCGGTTTGTACTGGTACCTTTGAGTGAGCTGGTGCCAAACCTCGTTCATCCGGTTTTACAGCAAAGCATTAGTGACTTACTGGCTAACTGCGAAGATCAATCCATGGTAAAGCGCTGGAACCCGCAAGGAATTTAAGATTTAAGATTTCAGATTTGATGGTCTTCGGTCTTTGGTTTTAGGCCTTTAGAGAGAATTGTCCACCAGGAAGGCCAAAGACCAAAAACCAAAGGCCAAAGTCCAATCTGAAATCTGAAATCTTAAATCTGAAATGTCTTCCCACCTTTCCTGTTTCGAGGCCTTTCCCGTTATAATGGCTTCACTTGTTAGCACGCCCGCGACAATTCAGCCCTTGCCGTTCGGAAAACCACTTGTCCAACCACTCATCGTGTAAAGAGAGCTGAGCCATGCCGTACTTGAAGCCTGAACGACCTGAAAAGGTCAGTGCCCCGTCGTTGCGCGCCAGTAAGCAAAGAGGCGAGCGCCTGGTTTGCCTGACTGCTTACGATTATCCGACCGCTAGACTTGTCGATGAAGCAGGCATCGACATAATCCTCGTCGGCGACAGTCTTGGAAATGTAGTGCTGGGTTACGGGAATACGGTCCCTGTCACGCTTGATGAGATTCTGATTCACCTTAAGGCGGTACGACGTGCTGTTCAACGTGCATTGTTAGTCGCGGATATGCCCTATGGGACTTTCCACACAGGTGACGACGACGCGGTTCGAAACGCTCTGACGCTTGTTAAGGAAGGTGGAGCTGAAGCAATCAAGCTCGAAGGTGGTCATAAGCGTGTGCACCTCGTAAAGCGATTGGTTGATGAAGAGATTAGTGTCATGGGCCATATCGGCCTGACTCCGCAATCAATCAATCAACTTGGCGCATATCGAGTCCAGGGAAAAACTGCCACTGCTGCCAGACAATTAATCGACGACGCGAAAGCGCTCGAAGATGCCGGCGCATTCGCAATCGTTCTGGAAGTCGTGCCGCGCGAAATAGCGAAATTAATTACTGAGAGCGTCAACATTCCCACCATCGGTATTGGCGCCGGCGTTCACTGTGATATTCAGGTCCTCGTACTTCACGACATGTTGGGACTCTCGTTCGGAAAGCAAGCTCGCTTCGTCAGACCATACGCGAACCTTCGCGAGGTAATTACCGATGCGGTCAGCAAATATGCTGACGATGTACGTAATGGCACGTATCCGTCGAGCGAAGAATCGTATGGACTCCCAACGGACGCCGCTGAAGAGTTGAATATCGACATCCCAAAGGACCTGAAAACCGAGAAGTCCTGAACCAATCCCAAACTTATGGAGATTATCAATCGTCGCCAGCGCATGAGTTCCGTCGCGCGCAAAATTCGCCGCGAGCAGGACAGAACCATCGGCCTGGTGCCGACGATGGGTGCGCTTCATGAAGGCCATCTGAGTCTGGTGCGCGAGGCAAGACGAATGTGCGACATCGTCGTCGTATCTGTTTTCGTCAATCCCACTCAGTTCGCACCAGGAGAAGACTTTGAAAAGTATCCGCGAGATCTAACCAAAGACACTGCGTTACTGACGGACTACAACGTCGATTACATTTTTGCGCCGACTCCTGACGAGATATATCCGAAAGGCTTTGCGACATACGTCAACGTTGAAGGTTTATCGGAACAGCTTGAAGGTGGTTCGCGTCCGGGACATTTTCGTGGTGTGGCCACGATCGTAACGATCTTGCTGAATACTGTTAGACCAGACTTCGCGTTCTTCGGACAGAAGGATGCTCAACAGGCTCTGATCATTCGACGCCTGGTTAAAGACCTGGCGTTTGATACTGAGATCGCGCTCTTGCCGACCGTTCGCGAAGATTCAGGACTCGCGATCTCATCGCGCAATTTGTATCTGAACGCGGACGAACAACAGGCTGCGGCAGTGATTCATCAAGCACTGATGCGAGCGAAGACTGCATATAAAGAAGGTGAGCGCAGTCCTGGAAGATTGGAAATTCTCGTCCGGTCAACTATTGAACTGGAACCGCGAGCGCGAGTTGATTACGTTAATGTCGTTGATGCGGAAACGCTTGAACATCTCGACAAGCTTGATGATCGACCGATCTTAATCGCGGTCGCTGCCTACATCGGTAAGACGCGGTTAATCGACAATACGATTCTGAATAAGTCGAAAAAAGAGCTGGTTGGCAGTAAAGCATGATTAGAACGGGGACTTATCCTATTTAAGATTGAAGATTTCAGATTTAAGATTTTCTTCCCCGCAATTCCCAATCTGAAATCTTAAACCTTAAATCTTAAATAGATAAGTCCCCTTTTAGTTCTTGAGTATCTATTGCTGACTTTGATCGCATCTCTGTGCATAATCAACTTGTAGATCAGCAATAATGAAGCAGAAGGCACACATCACCTTTAGTCTCAACGGCGAGCAAACTGAAGTTGCGTTTGCGCCGCATAAGACACTGCTCGAAGTGCTGCGGGAAGATCTGAATCTAACGGGAACAAAGCATGGCTGCGAGCTTGGAGAATGTGGCACCTGCACAGTGCTGGTTGACGGTCGATCCATCCTCTCGTGTTTGATGCTCGGGCTCGAAGCTGAAGGTCGTGAAGTCAAAACGATCGAAGGCATGGCGGAAGGTGCAGAGCTTCATCCGCTGCAACAGACATTTGCAGACCTGGGCGCCGCGCAGTGTGGTTACTGTTCACCGGGGTTCCTTCTAGTCGCCGAGGAACTGCTGAAAAAGAATCCAAAGCCTGATCGGCAACAAATCCAGGAGGCTCTCTCCGGAAATCTTTGCCGCTGCACCGGGTATATCAAGATTTATGAAGCAGTTGAGTTGGCTGCTGCACGCATGCGGGGTGAGGAATACGAGTTACCACGTGAAGCTGTGTATGGCCTGGAGTGAATTTTCCGACGAACGTTAGTTTGTCGTGGATCGATTCCTGGCCCTCGAGTTCTTCAAAGTACAAGTAGACGACGCACGAGTAACTAAAGTTCGTCGGACAAATGATCGGATGAAGAAGAACGAATCATTGAATGTAGTCGGAAAGCCGTTTCGGAAGGTCGATGCGCGGGCGAAATGTGTCGGCCAAACGAAGTTCGCTGACGACATCGTTCTTCCTCGAATGCTCTATTGCAAAATTCTTCGGAGCCATGTGCCTCATGCGAATATCAAAAGCATTAACGCCTCCAAGGCTCTCGCTTTGCCCGGAGTATTCGCGGTTATAACCGGCAGAGACCTACCGATTCCCTACGGCATCTTGCCTGTCAGCCAGGACGAACACGCACTCTGCATCGACAAAGTTCGCTTCATCGGTGATCCAGTAGCAGCTGTGGCTGCAATCGACGAAGACGTTGCATTCGACGCGATGAATCTGATCGAGGTTGAATATGAACCACTCAATACGATCTCATCAATCGAAGAAGGGGTAATGATTGATGAGCCACGGATTCATGACTATGGCGACTCCGGAAATATTCACAAGAAAGTATCGCTCGAGTTCGGTGAAGTGGAAGTTGGATTCGCTGAAGCCGATCTCGTACGTGAAGACGTTTTCTTTTACGAGGGCAACACCCACTTGCCGATGGAGCAACATGCTGCTGTTGCTCATTATGATTCGGACAAGAAGATCACGCTGTGGAGTTCAACTCAAACTCCGCACTATGTTCACCGGGCACTCGCCAAAGTTCTGGAAATGCCCGCCAGCCACATTCGCGTAATCGCAACTCCAAATGGAGGTGGCTTTGGCGGCAAGAGCGATCCGTTTAATCACGAAGTCGTCGTTTGTAAGTTGGCCATGATTACGGGCCGGCCTGTGAAAGTAACGTTAACTCGCGAAGAAGTGTTTTACTGTCATCGTGGCCGCCATCCTGTTCTGATGAAGATCAAAACAGGCGTTAAAAAAGATGGCGCGATCACCGGCATGCACTTTCAATCGTTCCTTGATGGTGGCGCGTACGGTAGCTACGGCGTTGCGAGTACGTTCTATACCGGAGCGCTGCAGACCGTTACTTACAACGTGCCTCGGTATCAGTTTGACGGCGTCCGAGTCTTCACAAACAAACCTCCGTGTGGTCCGAAGCGAGGACATGGCACGCCACAACCCCGGTTCGGTCTCGAGATTCAAATCGACAAGATCGCAGAGCAACTCAAGCTCGATCCTGTCGCTATTCGTCGCAATCATCTCGTCGAGCCAAATTCCACAACGGCGAATTACTTGCGCATCGGCAGCATGGGCTTGGGCCAGTGCATCGACAAGGTCGTCGAAGGCTCTGATTGGAAGAGTAAGTTTTCCGGCTGGGATCAATCGAATCGCAAACTTCCCTTCGGAAAAGGTATTGGCATCGCGTGCAGTTCATACATCTGCGGCGCCGGACTTCCGATCTACTGGAACAACATGCCGCAATCGGGCGTTCAATTGCGCCTCGACCGGCAGGGTGGCGTTTGCGTTATGTGTGGTTCGACCGACATCGGGCAGGGCTCAGATTCAATCCTTGCCTACATCGTTGCGGAAATTCTCGGCATCGATCCCTTCGACATTCGCGTAGTCACTGCTGACACAGATCTGACTCCAGTAGATCTTGGAAGCTACTCGAGTCGCGTAACACTGATGACAGGGAATGCCGCGATACAAGCCGCGGAACGAGCACGCGAGTTGTTGGTGATGGCAGTCTCCGAAAAACTTGGTGTGCCGATCGAGAATCTTTCATTGGCGGAGCGCCGCGTGTTTGATGTGGAAAACCCAGACACTGGAGTTTCGTTTGCCGAAGCGGTGGTCCTTGCTGAGTCGAAGTTTGGAACAATCGGAACAGTTGGTTCCTACACACCGCCGCGTTCACCGGGCAAATACAAAGGTTCCGGCGTCGGCCCATCACCTGCCTACAGTTATTCAGCTGCAGTTGCGGAAGTTGATGTCGATCCAGACACGGGAATCGTTGTGGTTGAGAGGATTTGGATCGCACATGACATAGGTAAATCGATCAATCCGATGCTGGTGATGGGCCAGGTAGAAGGCAGCGTGTACATGGCCTTGGGCGAAACCTTGATGGAGGAGATGACATACCGCGGCAATCGGAACGTCGTTCACAAGTTCCCGTCGATGCTTGAATACAAGAGCCCGACAACGTTGGAGATGTGCGACGTCAAAACATATCTAATCGAAGACCCGGATCCCAACGGGCCCTATGGAGCGAAGGAGGTTGGGCAGGGACCGTTGTTACCAGTTCCACCCGCGGTTGCGACTGCTGTTTACGATGCGGTCGGTGTGCGGATTGATGAAGTTCCAATCACGCCGGAGAAAGTGTTGAAGGCATTGCGTGAAAAATCTCGTGGACGTGATGGACGTTATGGTCCGATGTCGGTTCCGAACGTTGATTGGCCTGAGCCGCTGCGAGTGTTGACACCGGCAGAAGGTGGAGACGGTAAAGAGATGCCCAGGGTTGCGGTGCATTCGTGATCGTGCTGGGAGCGCAGGCGTCCTCGCCTGCCTCATTGCCAACATGAGCTCGAGTTGGACGCGGCCAGGCGAGGACGCCTGCGGTCCCAGTACGAAGGGTGTTAGATGAACTTGCGGACGTAGTTAATCGTTAAAGGAGATGAAAGCCGCCTGGCTTTCGATTACCTCACCTAAGAGAAAGGAAGGCAAGAATGAGTGAAGATAAAACAAAGGAAATGAATGGCTCGAAGTCTTTTGAGGAGCGAGTCTTTGAGCGGTTTGAAAGAATCGAAGGACGTCTCGTTAACGTGGAGATCAAAATAAGCAAACTTGAGGAACGGCAGTACGATACGAAGCCAATCTGGGAACAAGTTCTGGTCGCAATTGCTGAGATAAATTCCCGTCTCGCGTCGATGGACGGCAGGTTTGATGCAATGGACGCCAGGTTTGATGCAATAGACGCGAGGTTCGACCGTGTCGACTCTCGTTTCGATAAGCTCGAAACGGACATGGACGATGGCTTTCGGCGCGTCGCGCGCAAAATGGAGATGCTCAACGACTCGTTCTTGGAGATGCAAGCGGACCAGCGTTACCTGGATAGGAGATTAGAAAAGATCGAAGCACAAGAAAACTCCTCTTAGAAACTTATGATGCGTCTTCCCAAATTCGAATACCGCACGCCGCAGACTATCGCGGAGGCGGTGAAGGTTATGGCTGATGTTGGCCCAGAAGGTCAATTTGTCGCTGGAGGGACCGATCTCTATCCAAACATGAAGCGACGTCAACAAACACCTAAAACCGTCATCTCGGTAATGCGTCTCAATGAGTTGAATCAAATCACCGGCGATGGCAGTAATGGTTTGCAAATTGGCGCGTCAGTAACTCTGACGGAAGTATGCGAAAACGAGATCATCAAACGTGCCTATCCCGTCGTGGCGCACGCCGCCAGAACAATATCGACTCCCATTCTTCGTAACATGGGAACGATCGGCGGCAATCTCCTGCTCGATACAAGATGTAATTATTACGATCAGAACTTCGAGTGGCGCAAAGGCATTAACTTCTGTCTGAAGAAAGATGGCGACGTGTGTTGGGTCGCGCCTGGTAGCTCCAAGTGTTGGGCGGTTCAGTCATCCGATCTTGTTCCGGTAATGGTCGCAATCGGTGCCAAGCTCAAGTTCACGTCGACTCTCGGGGATCGTGTTGTTCATGCCGCGGCGTTATATAACGACGACGGTATCGACTATTTGCGTAAGCGTCCTGACGAATTGCTGGTCAGTATCGAATTACCTCCTACGAACGGTTGGCGTGCCTCATATCAAAAACTGAGACGTCGCGGGGCCTTCGATTTTCCGGTCCTTGGTGTGGCTGCTTACATCAAACACGATCGTAATGCAGTGAATGAAGCAAGAGTGGTCCTGGGTGGCATTGCTCCTTCACCAATCGAGATTAAAGAAGCGGCAAGCATACTGATTGGCAAGCCACTCGACCACGACAACATTCAAGCCGCGGCTGAGGCTGCGTATGTTAAAGCACGTCCGCTGGATAACACTGACTTCGTCTATCAATGGCGAAAGCAGATGGCGCGACAGTACACGATTAAGGCATTGAACGAGTTGGTTGGGGATTAGGGCTTGGCCTTGGTCCTGGGCCTTTGCCTTGGGAGGTCATTGGTCAATAGCCGGGGATAAGTCATATAGGTCACAGAGGTCCTATACTACTGACCATGACACACAATCCGAGTTCGGTCACAGCCATTCTTCTCGCTGCCGGGCAATCGCGTCGGATGGGTGCGTTCAAGCCACTTCTTCCTTTCGGCAAAACCACAGTCATTGAGTCCTGCTTAAAGTACCTTACAATGGGCGGTGTTGATTCCGTTGTAATCGTTGTGGGCTATCGCGCTGACGACATTCGTGAACAACTCTCCAACTATTCAGTTCTGTTTGCAGTCAATCCCGATCCTGCAAGTGAGATGGCGGCTTCAATTGCTGCCGGAGTCCGAAAGGCTCCAGACTCGGCTGCCGCTGTATTGATCTCCCCGGCTGATTACCCGGCAATTCCGCCTGCGGTAATTGCCTCCATCTTGGGCGAATGGTCCAAAGGTTACCGCCTGGTAAAGCCAACGTGGCAAGGCCGTGGCGGACACCCGGTTCTCGTCGATCTTAGTTTTAGAGCTGACCTGCTCAAGCTTGAACCTGCTACCGGTTTGAAAGGTTTGTTTGACCGTCACAAAAATGAGGTTCGGCGCATCAAGGTAGACTCCCCCTACGTTGCCCGAGACCTCGATACGTGGGATGATTACGAGCGTCTTCACTCGGAAATCTTCGATATATCCGCGCCGGCTCGCAGCGGGCCGAATTCCAACTAAAAGTCGCGCGGGCTCATCCAAGCATTGCCGAAAGACTCAACTGGCCTTTCGGCAGAGGAGACGAGATGCTTCTGAGCAAACGAAAACACTTTGTAGCGGGCTCGCTACTGTTATTGGCTGGATGCCTCGCTTTGGGAGTCCAGAACCGCGCTCCAGCGGACTTTTCGCTGCGGTCGATCGATGGCCAGACAGTAACCTCAGACAGCTTGCGGGGCGAGGTTGTAGTCATGGCCTTTGGCGCGTCCTGGTTACCGTTATCGAAGACGCAGCTTCAAGGTGTTCGGAAGCTGGCTGACGAGTACAGCGAACGCGGCGTGGTGGTTTATTGGGTCAGCACTGAGTCAGAAGATTCAAAGTCAAAAAATTACGCGAGTGACGATCAATTGCGCGGCTTCGCACAGAAGTATGGTTTGAAGGTCACTGTACTGCGTGACCCTGACGGTGTGGTATCGAAACGCATGGGTGTGGATCAGTTGCCATCAATAATCATTCTGGACAAACAAGGCAATATTGTTGGCGGTCCAATTGGCGGTCTGGATCCAAGTGGCAACCTGACCACCCAATTAGCTTCACGACTCGATCGTATTCTGTGAAGCCCATGGTGGTTCTAAAAGAGAGAGCTGCCAATCGGCAGCTCTTTTGTTTTGACGGTCAGTGGATAGGACCTATAGGACGTATAGGACCCATAACACCCTTGACCACTGACCAACCTCAAAACCCTATTTACTATTCATCTTTCAACCTTTAACCTTCAGGGTCGATGTCATCCAAAACAATTAACCCCACCGCGCTCGGTTCTCCACGCGGTTACTCAAACGGAATTCTGGTTGATGGGAATGGTAAGTTGCTGTTCATTGCAGGCCAGATTGCCTGGAATGAAGATCAGCAGATCGTGAGCGATAGTTTCGTGGAACAGTTTGACCGCGCTCTCGCGAATGTGATTTCTGTTTTAACTGAAGCGGGCGGCAATCCAACCAACATCACGCGTCTCGGGATCTACGTGACTAATAAGGCAGAATACCTGGCAAGCACAAAAGAGGTCGGTCAACGTTATCAAAAACACATGGGCAAACATTACCCCGCGATGATCCTTCTCGAAGTGAAAGGCCTGTTAGACGACGCTGCCAAGGTTGAAATTGAAGCTGTTGCTGTGTTGACCTAACCTGCCTGCAACACCAAAGAACATGAAGCAGCCTTTGCATTTCCAGTTCGAAGTAGACTCGAAAGGCATCGCCACAATAACGCTCAATCGACCAGAGCGTTTGAACGCGCTGACGTTTGACGTGTACCGTGAGTTGACAGATTTCTTTGCGGATCTTCGCACTGAAACAAACATACGGGTAACTGTAATCACCGGAGCCGGACGAGCGTTCTGCTCAGGTGGAGATGTTCATGACATCATTGGTGAACTCTTCAATCGCGATATGGAAGGGTTGCTCGAGTTCACACGAATGACCTGCGAGTTAGTTCATAACATTCGTGCTGCGCCCCAACCCATCATCGCGAGCTTGAACGGCACAACAGCAGGGGCAGGTGCGTGCATCGCATTAGCTTCAGACATTCGCATCGCGAGTGAAGAGGCAAAGATCGCGTTCCTGTTTGTAAAGGTAGGATTGTCTGGTGCTGATATGGGCGCGGCTTATCTGCTGCCACGAGTGATTGGACTTGCAAAGGCAACCGAACTTCTCTACATGGGCGAATTCATTTCCGCAGTCGAAGCCGAAAGAGTTGGTCTTTACAATCGCGTGGTTTCTATCGATCAGCTGGCCAGCACAACGCGCGAATTTGCTGAACGACTGGCAGAGGGTCCGGCCTTCGCTTTAGCGAAGACGAAAGAGATGCTGAATCGTGAACTCTTCAGCAGTCTCGATACAGCGCTGGAAGCGGAGGCGCTCGCTCAAGCTATTTGTATGCAACATCCGGATTATCGTGAAGCCTATGAAGCGTTTGTTGAGAAGCGAAAACCGAAGTTTGAATGATTGGCTTTTGGCCTTGGACTGAAGCAGGTTCAAATCTGAGAAAACCCGAAGAGCAAGACCGAAGCCCAAAGGCCAAAGACCAAAGACCAAATTAGCAATTTGACGAAGAATTATGATCGAAACACTCCCCTTTTTCAGTGCCGAGCATCGAAAACTTGCAAAAGAGGTCGATGAGTTTGTAAGACTTGAGATTGAACCACGGGCAACCGACGAAGACGACGTTGAAGGACTTGCACGTCATTTCGTCGAAGTACTTGCTAAAGCTGGTTTGCTCGGTTGCTCAGTTCCGCTGCACTCCAAACTCGATATTCGCACCGTCTGTTTGATTCGCGAAAAACTCGCGTATTCATCTTCACTCGCGGATCTCGCGTTCGTTATGCAGGGACTCGGCACGTATGCAATTAGTCAGGCCGCGCACGATCACATCCGAGAATTTTGGCTTACCCGCGCTTCGGGTGGCCGTGCAATCGCTGCCTTTGCGTTAACGGAGCCGGACGCAGGCTCCGACGTTTCCGCAATTCAAACCACGGCTCAGGCTGAGGGTGATACTTACGTCATCAATGGCCGCAAGCGGTTTATTTCAAACGCAGGCATTGCCGACTTCTACACGGTGTTTGCGCGAACCGGAACTCGTGAAGGTGGACGCGCAGCTTTGTCCGCGTTTGTTGTCGGTGCGAAGGTGCCGGGTGTAACAGTGGTCGAACGTACCGCTCTAATGTCACCACATCCAATCGGCGAAATTCAATTCGAGAATTGCCGAGTGCCAATCGAAGACATGATTGGTAACGAAGGCGACGGTTTTGCTTTGGCAATGGAAACACTCGATGTGTTTCGTCCCAGCGTGGGAGCAGCAGCATGCGGAATGGCGCAACGTGCACTCGATGAAGCCGTGCGTTACGCGTCGTCACGAAAACAATTCGGACGTTTACTCGGGGAACATCAGCTGGTTCAGGAAAAGCTGGCTGACATGGTGACTGAATTGGATGCTGCTCGTCTGCTCGTCTATCGTGCCGCCTATCTGAAAGACACAGGCTCGCAAAGAGTGACACGCGAGGCAAGCGAGGCGAAATTATTTGCGACCGAAGCTGCTGGTCGAATTATTGATAGCGCGGTGCAAATCCATGGTGGTTCCGGCTTAGTGCGTGGGAGTGTGGTTGAGCGGCTCTATCGCGACGTGCGCGCGCTTCGGATCTACGAAGGTACTTCCGAGATTCAGAAGATCGTGATTGCGAGCCAACTGCTGAAGGAGAGCTAGACGGTTCTATAGGTCAGATAGGTCCTATTCTCGGCCAGAAATGAAAATCAACATCATCGGTGGGGGGCCGGCGGGTTTGTACTTCGCGATCCTCATGAAGAAGGCAGATCCAGCTCAGGAGATCAATATCTTCGAACGCAATGGTGCTGACGACACATTTGGCTGGGGTGTCGTCTTTTCAGGTAAAACGCTGGCGAACCTGCGGGCGGCTGATGAGGAATCACATGCAGCTATTACGAGAGAGTTCGAGGCTTGGGACAATGTTGATGTCGTTCACCACGACAGTAAGATTTCGATTCACGGAAACAGTTTCTCCGGTATAGCACGTCTCCGCCTTCTGAAAATTCTCCAGAAGCGAGCGCTCGACCTGGGCGTTGAAATTAACTTTCACAGCGAGATCAGCGACTTTGATATTTTGAGACAAGAGTGCGATCTGTTGGTGGGCGCCGACGGCGTAAACAGCCTCATTCGAAATCGCTATACGCATGAGTTCAATCCGACACTCGACCCCCGCGCTCACCGTTACATCTGGTATGGCACTCATCATTTGTTTCACGGTCTGACACTCACCTTTCGTCAAAACCCGGCGGGAACATTCGCCGCGCACTCTTACAAATTCAACAACGACACCAGCACGTTCATTGTTGAATGCGACCCGCAAACATGGAACAAAGCCCGTTTCGCAGAGATGACTGATGAGGACACTCGTGCATATCTGGCTGGTGTTTTCGGGAGGGATCTGGAAGGAGAACCACTCCTTTCAAATAATTCGAAGTGGATCAATTTCCTGTTGGTTAAGAACCGCGCGTGGTGGTTTGAGAACATCGTACTTCTCGGCGACGCTCTTCACACCGCACACTTTTCAATTGGCTCGGGAACCAAGCTGGCTATGGAAGACTCTATTGAGCTCGCTCAATGCTTCGCCCAAACTCCGACCGTCAATGATGCATTGAGGAGCTTTGAGCTGAAACGAAAACCGATAATTGAAGACTACCAGGCTGCTGCGTTCGACAGCATGATCTGGTTTGAGAATGCGGCAAGTTATATGCATCTCTCGCCGTACGACCTCGCTTTTTCAGTAATGATGCGGAGTGGACGGGTTCGCTTTGAAGATCTGAAGAAGCGTGATCCGGCGTTTGTCGAAGAGTATCGTCGTCGAATTAGAACGGCGAGCGAAGCGACCGATTGACCTCAACAACCACGAACGTTCAGATTAGGGACGGTCAATCGGTCGCTTCGCTCGCCGTTCTAATTCGGATCGGGCTTCCACGCCGGCGGTTCCAGTCTGCGACGCCCGTCATCAATCAGTGCGATTCCTGGTTCGTCCAAATCAACCCTGTCCCAAAGTTTGCAGGTAACTGGTCGATGCGCTTGATCGAGCGCCTCACAGTAGTTTGTGTACGTGCACCTTCGCACTTCATCGCCGCGCCCCAGTTTCACTTTTATGAACCAATCGGGATCAGCCAGAGCTTGCCTTGCCATACCAACAATGTCCGCTTGGTTGCTTCTTAATATTGCCTCAGCCTGTTCAAAGGTGCTTATTCCACCGGTCGCGACAACGGGAGTCTTAAACCCCGCATCGTTTACGCGCGTCTTGATGATTTCGACTAACGGAACAGTTCTTCCAAATGGACCTCTTTCATCTGACAACACCGTCGGCATACACTCGTAACCACTCTGTCCCGTGTATGGATAAACCGCCTGTCCAACTTTCGGCTGTTGCGCATCTTCAAACTTGCCTCCCTTTGAGAGTGAAAGAAAATCAAAGCCCGCAAGTGCAAACTGGACGGCATAGGATGTGGCATCTTCCACCCGGCTTCCTCCCGCAATCACTTCATCAGCGAGAAAGCGAACACCGACCACATAATCGTTACCCACTCGCTTACGGACCTCACGATAAACTTCAATCGGCAAGCGAACCCGATTCTCGCGTGTGCCACCATATCCATCATTACGGTTGTTTTGAGTACTAAGGAATCCTGCCATGGTGTAAGCATGCGCGTAATGGAGCTCAACACCGTCAAAGCCAGCAAGACGCGCGCGTTCGGCTGCTGCGGAAAAGATTGCCGGTAACTCGTTTGGAAGGTTCTTAATGTGTGGGAGATGAGTATCGGTAACACGCTCACGATATCCAAATCTCAGCGCTTCGATCTCTCGTTCACTCAAAACCTGATCGATGATGTCATCGGAAGTATTCTTAAGGAACTCTCGCACTTGAATGTCCGAAGCAGTTTGCCATTGCGCATTACCGCTCACGTGACCCAACGCTTCTCGATGCGAGTCATTGATTTTCAGAAAACGATCGAAGTATTTGTCTTTCTCGGGTCGTCTCTTAACGGCAAGGAAATCGATGATCTGAATAAACAGCAACGTTTCTCCATCACTCGCTTCTTTAACAACCTCGACTAACTTGCGTAGTCCCGGCAGGAACCGGTTATCTCCGATACGAAGCAGAGGGCCACTGGGAATATCACGAACGCCTGTTGCTTCAACCACCAGAACTCCGGGTCTGCCTTCAGCGAAACGACGATACCAGTCCAGGTTTTCAGAGGTTACAAAGCCATCTTCCGTAGCTCGCCACGGAACCATAGCTGGAACCCAGGTTCGAGTTCTCGCGGTCAGATGTCCAATCTGAATCGGTTGAAAGAGTAGCGACTCGGCTGCCTCTTCAACCGTCGGCCAGACTGTATCTGGAATCGAGTGACGAATAGGCTTGGGAAACTTCCACATAGGCTCACAAGCAATTTAACACGACCCAATTGAATGCGCAGTCGGGAAGGGGGCAAGCGGCGAGTGTCCGATATGCTTTAGCTTGTCGTGATGTGACCAACACGAGCGATCATTGAAACCGATCGGGTCCGCTTTCAAGTCACGACAAGCTAAAGCATATCGGACATTCGCCGCTTGCCCGTTCCCAACTGCCGCTGTGCTAAAGTAAAGCTCAGGAGGCACTCTTTTGACCGACGAACTTTTACA
>DASYPT010000077.1:0-20764 GCA_036006355.1 Pyrinomonadaceae bacterium
ACGATTCACCGATACGCGTAATATCCTACAGGGAACTGCTCAAAGAGCAGACAAAGTGGGGGTGACGTAGGAGAGCCGAGGCCCATATTCAACGGCTCCTTTTGAGCACCAAGAGGCTTTTGTTTGAGCCACAGGAAACATTCGCGAATGCTGAATGTCTGCCTTCAATTGTATGTCACCGATTCGTCACTTGACTCGATGCAAATCGATGAGAATTGATGTCAAAGAATGACAACAGAAGTGGTCCCGTAACGGCTGCAACCTGTTGAAGAATTGTTAGTTTAATGTCACTGCATGTCATCGAGTGTCAGACTATGCCTTGGACCATCAAACCCATTCGCAATGCGGAGGTCAGGGGTTCGACCCCCCTCTGCTCCACCATTTCGATTCAACCATTTACAGCCGCCGGCACAGGCGGCTGTTTTGGCCAACTGACCAAAACGTGACCAACTTTTCCGGAATTTAGTCTCACTGCTTCAACTGCCACTCGTTTACTGCTTTCAACCGCACGCACATAACGCATCGTCACTCTAATGTCTGAGTGTCCGAGTAACTGCGCGATGGTGAAAGCATCGCATCCAGTTTCAGTGAGTCGAGTGGGTGCCCGAACGTTAGGGGAAGTTCTCAACGTGGGGCCGCGATAAATCGCTGCTGGTTGCGGTTCGCGAAGTAAGCGACGTGTTGCAGTGTCGTGGCACTCAAGGGGTTCAAGCTTCGTCGTGTTCGGGTTCTTGGTACATTGGTCTAAAAAATGCGTTTTCCCCTTTCCGTAGTGGAGACGAAGCACGGATGGCGCACAGCGATGCACCTGCAAGGTCGTAACGAAGTGGAGAACCGGAATGGAGCCTGCGTAATGGAGGTTGCGTCGCAAGGCTCCCGTGCGAAGATGAGAACGAAGGAAGGGGGAAGTAAGAAAAGGCGGCGGCCGTCTTTTTGCTGTGGCTCGCGCAGCTGGATTGAAGCAGAGTCGAATGCAGCTGCAACCTTATTGAATTAGAACATGTAAAGCTTGAAGCAGCAGGCTGCGGGCATCATCTCCTTCTCAGGAGAGTGTGAAGAGTCTTGATCTGCAATTCCGTTCGGTGTATATATGGCGTAACCATATATGGAGACAGCCCGTATGCTTGACCGCGATCTAAAAAGAGGCAGCACGGAAATGCTGATTATGGCAATGGTGGAGGAGCGGCCACGCCACGGCTATGACATCGGGAAGTTAATCGAGCAGCGCTCCCATGGTGTGTTGCAATTTCATGTCGCGTCGCTCTACCCACTGCTTTATCGTCTGGAGAAACGCGGCTTGATTAAAGGCCGTTGGGTCGAAAAGGCCGGAGAACGCCGGCGGCGCTTTTACACGTTGACGCCAGCAGGCCGCAAGGTCCTGGCGGAACAGCGGCGCACGTGGAAAGACTTCTTCGCCGCGCTTGATCTCGTGGCCGGCATTAATCCAGCGTGAGGTGACCCAGTCTTGCGCGAGTGGACGAGCGAGATCAGAAACCGGCTGGCGAGCTTGAAGCTAACACCAACGCGCGAGGCAGAGATCGTCGAGGAACTCTCGCAGCACCTCGATGATTGTTATGCAGAGCTGCTAAGTAGTGGCGCGACACCACTAGAAGCGTATCAGCGCACACTCGCCGAATTGAGCGGCGGCGAATTTTTGGCGCAAGACCTGCGACGCGCGGAGCAGCAAGTCCCGCCAGAACCAATCGTGCTCGGAACCAATCGGAGGACAAATATGGTCGCAGACCTCTGGCAAGACCTGCGCTACGGCGCGCGTATGTTGGCGAAGCGGCCTGGCTTCACGTTGATCGCTGTGCTCACGCTCAGCTTGGGCATCGGCGCGAACACGGCGATCTTCAGTATCGTCAATGCGGTGTTGCTACGTCCGTTTCCGTATCAAACACCGGAGCGGCTGGTGATCCTGCTGGAGCGGGTTAGTAGCGGCGATGGCTTCTCGCCATCTTATCCGAATTTTGCTGATTGGCGTACCCAGAATGCAGTCTTTGATTCCATCGCCGCCGTACGAGGCGACGACGACGAGAGTTTCAACTTCACGAGCACGGGCGAACCAGAGCGCTTGCGAGGTCGGCTGGTTTCGGCGGAGTTCCTGACGACGCTTGGTGTCAAGCCGCTTCTGGGACGTGATTTTCTCGCGGATGAAGATCGTGCTGGCGCGCCGCCGACAGTGATTTTGAGCCACGGTTTTTGGCAACGGCGGTTTGGCAGCGATGCCAGCATCATCGGGAAATCGCTGACGCTCGATCAGCAAAGCTACACCATCATCGGCATTACACCCGCGAATTTTCAGTACGGCACTGACGCCGATGTCACGATGCCTATCGGTCTTCAGGCAGAACGTTTCAAAGAGCGTGGTAGAGACCCTGGAACCGGAGTCGTCGCGCGATTGAAAGCGAACGTGTCTGTACAGCAAGCCGAGACAGAGATGAATCTGATCGCGGTGCGACTTGAACAGCAGTATCCAGACAGGAACAAAGGACGGCGCGTGCGCGTGTTGTCGCTGTACGAAAGCGTGGTTGGCGACGTAAGGCAACCGCTGTTGATTTTGCTTGGCGCGGTCGGATTGGTGTTGTTGATCGCCTGTGCCAATGTCACCAATCTGCTGTTGGTGCGGGCGGCAACAAGGCAAAAAGAAATGGCAGTGCGCGTAGCGCTCGGTGCAAGCCGCCCTACGCTTGTGCGGCAACTGCTGACGGAAAGCGTGTTGCTGGCGGTGCTGGGCGCAGTGCTTGGCCTGTTACTCGCGTTCTCGGGCACGAGCTTCATCGCGGCGCACTTGCCGAACGGCATTCCACGGTTGCAGGAAGCCCGTGTTGATGCGCGTGTGCTTGTGTTTACGTTAGCTGTTTCTTTGCTGACTGGATTGCTTTTTGGCCTAGCTCCGGCTTTGCAGGCATCACGCCCGAATCTGAGCGAAGGCTTGAAAGAAGGCGAGCGCGGCTCGTCCGCACGTCGCCAGCGGTTGCGCAGCGCGCTGGTTGTGAGCGAAGTTGCGCTGACGCTTATGCTGCTGGTTGGTGCGGGATTGCTGATGCAGAGCTTTCGGCGCGTGCTGCAAGTTGATCCGGGCTTCCAGGCGCAGAACCTGCTGACGCTGCAATTTTCCATCAATCAGGCAGACGGTCAACAGTTTGCGAATCTCCTGGCGCAGTTGGAGGAAAACATTCGCAACCTGGCGGGCGTCAAAGCCGTCGCCGTGGCGGATGGGCTTCCGTTCGGCTCCGCCAACTACCCGGCCTTCAGGATTGAAGGCCGTCCGGCCACCGAGAAAAAGGCATCCGGTCTGCGCTACAACGTCAGTCCTGATTATTTCCGGACGCTAGGTGTGGAATTGATCAAGGGCCGCTTCTTTACTGCCGAGGACACGCGCGACAGTCAGCCCGTAACGGTCATTAACGAAGTCCTCGCTCGGCGGTACTTTCCCAACGAAGACCCGCTCGGCAAACGGTTGCAGGAAACACCTACTTCGCCGAGTTTAGAAATCATCGGCATCGTCCGGCACGTCGAACACTACAACCTGGACGGACAAAGATCAGCCCAGTCGCAGTTTTACACAAACTCCAATCAGACTCCTTTGCAGACGCTGCCAAACAGTCTTGAGAGCATCAATCTGCTCGTGCGCACTGAAGTCGAACCGTTGAGCCTGGCTGCGGCGGTACGCGCCCAAGTGGTGGCCCTGAATAAGGATCAGGCGGTCTTCAACGTGCGCACGATGGAACAGATCCTGGCGCAATCGGTCGCCGCGCGGCGCTTCTCCATGCTCTTGCTGACTATCTTCGCCGTCGTCGCGCTGGCGCTCGCGAGCCTCGGGATTTACGGCGTGATGTCGTATGCGGTCGTCCAGCGGACGCGCGAAATCGGAGTGCGGATGGCGCTGGGCGCGCAGTTGAGTGATGTGCTGAAACTGGTAATTGGGCAGGGCATGAAGCTGACGTTTGTCGGCGCAGCAATCGGTACAATTGCGTCGCTGGCGTTGACGCGCACCATGAAGAATATGCTTTTCGGCGTGAACGCCAACGATCCCTTGACATTCTTGTTGATTACAGTCCTCTTGACAGCAGCGGCCCTTATCGCGTGTTACTTGCCCGCGCGACGAGCGGCGAGGGTCGATCCGCTGGTGGCGCTGCGATACGAATGAGCCAGCAGCTACTCAAGATGCCCAAACGAAGCAAAGTGACGGTCTCAACTCGAAGACTCAGCAAGAATTGCAGGGCGCGGAACGTCGCACAACCTCAAGCCCGGTCACTCAATTTGCCGTAGAGCAGTTCGTTTTCTTCCTGGAGTGATAGGACTTGTTCTTCAAGCGCTCTGATGCGTTCTTTGAAACGAATGATCTGAGCATCTTTCGCCGCGTCACTCTTGGTCTGGTTCGTTGGCCCGTTCGGCACACGCTGCGCGTTCTTTAAGACTCTTGCGCCAGCATATTCGATTATTCATCTCGCAACACATGGAATGATTGATAACAGAGATCCTCTGTATTCTCATCTGTTGCTTACAAAAACAGACGGCGACGTAGAAAACGACGGTTTGTTGGAGGCGCGCGAGATTATGAATATGCGTCTCAATGCTGATCTGGCGGTTCTGTCTGCTTGCGAAACTGGAAATGGAAAGATCAGTCTGGGCGAGGGAGTGATTGGAATGTCCTGGGCTTTCTTCGTCGCGGGAACTCGATCGCTAGTGGTAAGCCAGTGGCGAGTAAATTCCGCAAGTACGTCTCTACTTGATGAAGAATTTTTACCAATCGCTCACGAGGCAACCTGAAGCTGGTTATAAATCGGAAGCATTACGACAAGCATCGCTACGGCTGCTCAAAGATCTAAGGTATCGACATCCGTTCTACTGGGCTGGTTTTGTTCTGATCGGTGTAATTGAACCCTACCCTTCAACGACGACTCCATTTTCCTAAGACTCTATATGTCGCTGCGTATAGAATGCACGTGCGGTTAAGATGCCGTCGATGATTTCTTACTGGTTACCGGAATTGGACGAAGCCGAAAGGTTCTTTGACGAGCGCCTCACAAGCGGGATGTCTGAGGTAGATATTCAGCAATTTGCTATTGCTTATCGACGGGGAAGAAAAGATCCTCGACTGGTCTTGCTAATGGCGTAATCGGAATAGTTGCTGTTCCAGGTTTGCATCGCTTCGTTCTGGGTCAGGTGGGTTTGGGTCTTCTGTAGCTTCTCGCGTACGGAGTACTGCTGTTTGGTACGATCACTGACATCATCAGGCATAGAGAACATGGTCACTCACTAACGATAACTTTGCCGATGCGACGACCTACGATACAACAGAGGAGCGAGGGTTTTCGTTACCTCTCGAAAGGGACAACGCACCGTCAGAAGTAGCCGAGTAACCGGAAGATGATCCAGACGATCAAAGCGAACGACAATAGATATCCGATGATTACGTAGTATCTGGCCCAAATCGTACCTTCGATTCGAGATAGCATAATCGTCACTAGCACTGCCAGAGGAACCACCACGGCCGCACGGATCCAGGCATTTTGAAGCTGTGAAATGCCCCATGCACTGGCTAGAAATGGCCCAAGTGCTCGCAGGGCAATCCACAAAATAACCGCACTGCCAGCAAAGCCAAGAACCTTACCTAGCCAGATTGAACCTGGCTGCTTCACTGGTTGTTCAGCTTCCGGTTCGGGATCGAAAAACTTTCGCATCGTCAAAAATGTTAATGAAAAATCTCACACGCACCCTTTGAAAGGGAGTCAATAATTTTTACACAATGACAATTTTTGCTTTCTCTGGAGAGATGAATATCGTCGCAGAATAAGGTTTGATGTATAGTGGCGACTCCCCGCATGTATTCCAAGCCACGCCTGTCAGAATTAACAGTACGCAAGTTAGAGCATCCATGACAGGATCGGTTGAGCTAAACAACGCTCTCCGCTGGTTGCATTGCGGCAGCTAGGTTTAGGCGTCGTTCTCCTTCTAATCCCTGTCCGAGGAGGGCAAGCCATTGGCGAGAATTCGCTGCGAGCTGGCACACCTGCCGTCTCTAATTCTTCTGGCGGCCATCCTTCTTTTCTGTCCATTGTACTCCTTCTCAATTACAGCCACACCGTTTCTGAAGTCAGCACATCTGAACGAAGTGAGCGCCTGGCTGGCTGAACGGGCCGATCGAAGTACTGTCCGAGAATACATTTCCCCGGAATACAGGAAACGCTACCAGAAGTGGAAGAATGAGTATCTATCGACTGCGGTTGGACGTGAGGAGTGGGCACGATTTGCCTTGAATCCGCACTTCGAATTGACGATCACAGTCTCGAAGCACGAAGGACATGGGGCAAAGGTCGACTTTCATTGGAATGAATTTGGCCACCTGGTTGCTGCGGCAATAACCCTTGGAGACAAACTCGACTCTGGTTATCCAAGTGCCATCAACTATCCGATAACCTGTTCTCTTTCCACGGGAGATCTGCCACCGGAAGTCAAGGGAGAGATCCTGGCGGCGACAAAACTCTCACATGAGTTTGGCCATTTGAATCAAGTAATGAGCATGGATGGCGGGATATATCAGCTTCAGAACAGGTTAATGCTCGAGTACATGCACATCTTCAATGGAAATGGTTTTGACATCAATGATCCGAGCTTACTGGCGTTGAGTCGTCACTTGGGTGGCACTCCGGTATCCATTTCTCAACACCGGGAACATTGGGCTGAGGCTGGAGCTATTGATTATTTACGAGAACGATTACCGAGACTGAACAAGAGAGCAAAGCTTCCGAGTGCGATCAAGGAAGCCATAGATGCTTATCAGTCCGTTTATGGTGATCGCTTCCAAATGTTTTAGTCCGACTTCTATCGACCTCGCTACAAAACTCATTCGGCACTCATCACACGTTTGCATGATGCTTTTGTCCGATTCACCTTACAGCGACCAGATCTCGACTCTATTGCCAACCCAGAAGGCTATCTATATGTCACGCTGCGCAACTTGCGTCTATCACAAGTGCGTCGTGCGAGCCGCAGAAGTCAATTAAGCTCAATCGCAAATTACGATTCAATGGTCTTTGGTTTGCGGGCGTCGAACCTCCGCGCTGAAATTCAGGTTCAAGACGGTGCAAGGGAGAATGGAGGTCGCGCTGATAGAACTACGTTCGATTTGCGAATACGCCTGCATTCGTAAGGAGACTTCTAAAGCGGATTCGATTTTGTTGCTGCGTTTCTTTCATGGTTACTACCCTACAGAGACTGCACAAGTCCTTCGGACCAGTCGCAACAATGTTGATAACTGGCTGACCTTGGCCAGGCGTGAGACGAAACTGTTTCAGGAGAATCCTGGCGGCTTGGTTTTCCCACCATCGTCTCTCCGCTCTCTCCCGCCTCAGTGACAAAAGCAAAGTAGCACGAATGGATTTTCGCCCGAAGAGTTTAGTCTCGTGACGAAGCATCATTTGAATGAGACTTGACAGTAAGGGCAACGTTCATAAAGCGGCGGCCATTGATAGATTCGAAAAAGCAGTGCGTTACATGCCGGACAGCGACTGTATCGGTAAAAAGAAATCTGCCAGGCCACAATGCCGACAACGAATCCTACAAATCCGATTCCAATCAAGACTCTAGGCGCCCCGAGCAAAGCTAGAATGGACGTCAGCGCAAAGGGTATTAGCATATAAAGAAACCGAGAATATATGATTTTCCGTCTACGCTTAATCTCCAGATGTATTTCCGTTGAAGACGTCACTTCTCAAATCGAGCGCCAGAAGTAAACTGCCCTGCCCTGCATAGCAGCACTCAGGTGTTTCGGAGCGAAAATGCTCACCAGCACCATCCGAAACGGGTACGCACAGGTGGCCCAGCCGACGCACAACAATAAAGAGAGGCCAAGATGGAGCATGGCCCGGCGTGTTAGATGGGGTCGCGTCAGCGGCCACCGTTTTGAGACGGCGAAGACACCGGGCGTTAGAAATCCATAAATGAGCCAATCACCATTCGCCCGCAACAGAGCATGTGCGGTGAAAGGGTCCAAACCGCTGAGACGTGGCTGCGCAATCCGGTTGAGGACGGCAAATACGGCGGGCAGGATCCAGGCAACCGAAACGAGCATCCATGGTCTAAAGCGGGGCTGGAATCGCACGCGGCCCACACTATCGCGGTCGCAGTTTACGCGCAACGGTGAAGTTCGTGTCTTTGACCGTTCGCGTCATGAGAAGCGCCGCCCGCGGATTCAATATTGTAGCGTCGGTACTCACCTCGTAGGATGCAGTCGCTCATTCTCAAAATGCAGATAATGTTTTCTTGAGAGGCCGAAAGGGCAACTGAATCATTTGTTAATGCGCGACCTTGCACTAATAGTGTTGCTGACTTTGGCAATACCCATGCACTTTGACAGCACGTCTCTAATCAAGACGGGAGCACAAGCTCGCTCAGAGACATTTCTTCGGAGTGTGGCGCTGGGAAACCGCAGTCAAGCTTCAGCGCGAGACCAGATATGGACCGTTCTAGCTGCCGACACTAAGGGCGACGGTCGCGACCCTTCCCTTGCAGATGCCGCACAGCTTTCATATCGCTACGACCCTACGCAAGACGAGTTGTGGTTTCGTGTAACTCTTTATGGTACTCCAAATGAGAGAGTGTTCGGTGTCAACATTGCCTTCGATACCGGCGCAGACGAATCCGCCAAGATGAATTGGTGGGGCGCAAACAAAGATTTTCGGTTCGATAGATTACTCACTGTATGGGTAACGCAGGCTGATAGTGGCTATCAAGGCACGATCGGAGTGGGCGATGCGGTAGGAGCAAAAGCAAAGAACTTTAACAACTTGCTTCAAAACAATCTGCAGATTCGAATCGAAGGTGATTCAATTATCATTGGAGTAAAACGCACGGATATTTCGGACAAGATGAAGATGAACCTTATTGCCGCGGTGGGTTCGAACCAGCGTTGGAACGATGATATCCCGAACCTCAGATCTGCGACCCTCGATTTAACTGCTCCCAGACCAAGCCGTGGCCTTCGGGAGTTAGATCTGAGCCGCAACAATCTCCATTTTCCTTCGCAGTACAAGACCTTGGCAGAAAATCGGCCACCTCGAATCGTAAAGACTGGAAGTGGTCACCAGGTGCTGATTCTGATTCCGGGCGTTTATTCCGGTCATGACACGTTTGCCAGATTCATTGCCCGAAATCAGTCACGATACAAGTTCTATATTGTCACGCCACCAGGCTTGGACGGGACTCCGGCGCGATCGATGCCTCCAGAAAACAGCAGCTACGGCGAGCTCAACTGGACACGGCGGCTTGAGCGCGACGTTCTCGATCTGATCAGAAAAGAAAAGCTGATAAAGCCGGTGCTTCTTGCCCACGGTTATCCTGGCTCGATAGTTGTTGACGAACTTGCTATCCGGCATCCTGAAGCAATCGGGGGAGTAATTGACGTTGCTAGTATGCCGGCGCGGTTCTTCCCATCGCCCAAAGATCCTACAGGAAAGATGTCAGGTACTCCTGATGAGCGCGTTGAATTTGTAAATGCGTTGGCGCAAAAGTGGTTCAAGTACGTCACGAACGAAACTTGGGAAAGCAATAACTACCCAGTAGAAATGTTTACTAACGACCTCGGTCGAGGCGAGCAGGTGCGTCAACAAAGCGAAGCCACGCCGCTGGAAGTGAAAATTCGTTACCTTTGCGAATCAATGGCATCAGATCTCACCAGTGATTATGGAAACCTTACGACGCCCCTATTAGCGCTCATACCGGGTTTTAACGATAAGTTTCTTGCCGATCCTGCGAACAGCTCTTACAAAATCGTCTTTCAGGACCGGTGGCAAGCCTTTTCCAAAAATCCCAAGGTCCAACTGGTGGTGATTCCAGACGCTCGAGCATTGATTCTGGATGACCAGCCGAAACTAGCAGATGATGCGATTGCTGCATTTACGACCCGGATAGGTTATTTGAGGGTGCACGTCGAATACATTCGAACTAGGGTCAATTTTCAAGAGGCTTCTAACGAACCGGAGACCGAAACGCCTGTACTTCAGTCTTGGCTGTCGCATTAAGCGCAACAACCTCATGGTCCATAATGCCACGGACTGCAGTTGCTAGTGACGACGGAAACCCGGTGCCAGTGCTGTCGAGCCTATCAAGGGGAAGCTGCCGATTGATATCTTGATCGAAATGTATACGCGATCGGATCGATTCCCGGAATGCCTTCGAGTGATGCTTGACGCTGGCTCAGTTGTGAAGATGGTCCTGCTGGACCGAATTGCCAAACCAAAAATGGTCCGACCTACGCGGAGTCGCCAAGGGTAGTCGCGGGATTTCGAGCCAGCAAGAGAGTACGAAATGACCCGTTCCCATCAGTCAGAACGCCGCTCGCGGATTAATTATTGCCCCGCAATTGCACACTCACTAGACTGCGCCTCGCTTGTTTCAAATCTACATCGGCAAAGGAGGCGGTATGGAAAGTACCAATCTGGATTTCAACAAGACTGTCGAGCTCGAGGACGACCAGGAGCTTGAACCAATGCTTCTTGCTCAAGTCACTGAGGCGACTCGCGGTGGTGGCGGTGGTGGCGGGGAAGACAATATCGTGTGGGGCTATTTCTGAGTCTCACTACACATTATTGGCTCACTTCTGGCTGCGGTTTGCAGATTCCATCGCCCGCAGCCACCTTTCATTTAGGGTGCCATCATGACCGTCGAAACGGTGAGTCTAAAGCCGGGCGTGCTCTTTCTGCCAACCCTGAGCGGTGGCATCTTGATGGACGTCGCGGCGGATCGTTTCGTTGCGCTGACGCCGTTAAGCGCCACGATTTGGAACGGCTTGGCTTCTGGTCATAACATCCGAGACATTATCGATCAGATTTCGAGCCTGAGAGGTGTGCGCGCTGACCAGGCAGAGGCGCTATTGCGGCGCCAGTTGTTGTGCTGGGAAAACGCTGAGTTGACCCAATGTCGTCAGCCGGCTTCACCGCTTCCCCAGCCCAAGACATCGCTCACCAGATTGGCTACCGAACTCTCGATGGAGTCACTCGAGTCCGAACCATTGGTCCCCTGGTTAGCGGCTCTGCTCTTTTACGAGGAGTTGAAATATCGCCGCACAATCTCCAGAAGGGGACTTGCAGTAGCGCTCGTAACGTTGCAAAGCGAATGCGGACCGCCAGCAGTAGAAGCAGAAACGACCATCATGAAGACGGTCCGCAACTACTACCTTTTGCGACGTGGTTTCCGACAAGGCGCAGAAGCACGTGATTGTCTCTTCCGATCTTTCGCGCTCGCAGCTCTCCTTCGACGGCAAGGTGTGAACGCCGATCTGTGCTTCGGAATCATCGATCTGCCGTTTTCGTCGCACGCCTGGGTCGAAGCCGAGGGTCGCGTGCTGAACGAGACTCCTAGGAGCTGCGGACGATATGCGATCATCGGCCGGTTCTAGTCTCCTTGAGAATGCGACCGCTTACGGGTTTGTCATCGATGTGCACGGGTTCGCGTTGAGCCGACCACAGATTTTCCACCGCGTCGGAGACGGCGACTTTTCCCGGACAACAAGCGAGGATGTGGTCATTGTTGTTCGTCGCTATCCAGCCACACCGGAATCAGCGAGCGAAGATCAGCCGGTTATCACACCTACAGTCGTTCTCGCGTATGAAGGTCGCGTCGACAACCGCGAGGAGATTGGTTATGCGCTGGGACTTCCTCGACTGGCCCAGCAACCGGACGGTGCCGTGCTTGCGGCCGCTTATGACGCCTGGGGAGAAAGGCTCTCGGCAAAAGCAATTGGTGAGTACGCATATGTCGCGTTCGACCGGCGCACACAGCGGCTCGTCGCTGGGCAAGACAGCCTGGGTGTGCGTCGCCTCTACTATTGCACCATCGGAGAACGCTTTTTGATCACCTCCAATTTGCGATTGCTCTTTCAACAGTTTCCAGAAACACGCCCTCAGTACGACCGCGAGGTCCTGCGTGAGTACTTTGCGGGAATCATGACGCCCTGGTCTGGGCGCACCATTTGGCAAGGCATTCGTGAACTCGGCCGTGGAAGCGTGCTAGTACAAAGAGGGCAGAAGCTGGAAGAACAGACGGCTTGGAGACCAGATCCAAGTCGGCGAGAACGGTTCAGGTCACCCGCAGAAGTCGATGAAATGTTTCGAGTGCTTCTGTTCGACGCGGTGCGCGCTGCGCTTCGGTCTCCCGGACCTGTTCTCTGTGACCTCTCTGGCGGTTACGACTCGTCCACTATTTGCTCAGTTGCTGCACTGCTGACTGGAGCCAGCGAAAGCCTTGGACCCGTGATCGGTTGGTCCCTGGTTAGTCGTTCGGACGAGGGTGCCTTTCAGGATTCAGTCAGGCGCCAATATCGGATTGAGTCGCATACAGTCGATCTGGAGAGTCATCTGCCGTTCCAGACCTTGACCGACACAGAAATACCAACCTTAGGGTTCGTTCAGCAGGGATCTGTCGAGCGCGCTCTACTTGAGTTCACCAGCGCGCGGGGAATTCGATCACGCCTTAAAGGTACAGGAGCCGATGCGCTCTTCAACAAAGGCGGAGAGGCGCCGGTGTATTTGTCGGATTGGATAAGAGAGGGACGGTTCACGGCTTGGGCGCGGCATTTTGTTGCATATCTGAAAGGGGGTTCCTTCAATGCGTGGCATCTGCTACGAGACTGCACGGTTGGCAGTTTGGACGTGTACGCCGGAAAGTTTCGTGAATCGATCCCCAGTTGGATAACTCCCGCATTTCGTGAGGAGATTAGGCAGGCCAATCACGAGTACCTGCACACTCGCCCACGCACCTTTCGAAGTGACGCGCGTGAACGTATGTATCGGTGGACGCTCTGCTTTATCCCATACATTGGGCGGTCGCTACCTGATGAACGGATGCCGCTTCTATATCGGCCTCTTGTCGAGTTCATCCTCGGACTTGACTGGCTTTACATCGTGCATCCCAACGAGAATCGCGTTCTCATGCGCCGGAGTTTGCGTGGCATCCTACCGGAAGCCGTGCGGACAGGAGAAGTTCAGACTGCGTTCTCCGCGGCACTCCTCGAAGGTTTGCGCGCTGCCTGGCCGAGACTCTCGCATTTCGTAACCGGCGATCAGTTAGGCGAACTCGGTGTCGTTGAGCCTAAAGCTTTCCGGGCCAACCTCGAAGCGATGCGGGCTGGATATCCGGGGCCGAACATGCAATTTTCGAGTACTGCGCTATACCTTGAAACATGGTTGGGGTTTAAAGGCACTTTCGACCAGGATGCACGCACAGTTTAACCAGAAGAGTGTGGAAAAACTCGATCCATGGAACTTCAAATAGCAGCTAATAAGCGCCGTATGCGAGCCCTGCTGCATTCGTGCTTGCGAGCGCTGGTGCCTGTCATCGGGGGCAGGGTGCTCGAACGGCCGGATCTTGACTCGATGTTGGCGGGAGTTGCGTCGGCGGTAGCGAAAAGAACCAGTTGCGCAGCACAGAAACAGGAGCCTGATTCTAAGCCTCGTTTTAGTCCGCCTATATATAAAGGACAACCAGCATATGAAGAACCGCGCAGCCGCAGTGACCATTTAATCGGAGGAGACACAAAAAACGCCCGCTCACTCCTTCCTTTCTACTGCTAGACTGTCAATCGCACGAAAAATTTCTCAGAGCTCATAAATGTTAGCTCTGAGAAGGAAAGATGCCAACGACCACCGATCAACTATTGGACCCTTTTCGCCAAAGGACGCACGTATTTGACCAGCGCCATTAAGAATTCCTCGCGATGCGTGACGAGCGCAAAATGACCGGCGTGGTCAATCAAAATAAGTTTCTTCTTAGGCGCTTTCACAACATTAAAGTATTGCAATGCTACCGATGTGGGAGTGACCATGTCGTCCTTGCCCTGAATCAGAAAGAACGGAACTTCTAATCTATTAGCTGTTGTTGGCAGCTCCGTTGCCAGCATTGCGCCTACGGTCGTTTGACCGGAGTACTTCATGCCTTCACCGAAGGTCTTCAGGAACTCATCTGTAAACTGCGGATCGGATTTGGCAATTTCCCGGAGTTCTTGAAACCACTTCGCGTCATCAGCCGGCATATAAGGGTTGCGCATGCTCCACCAGGAGAAGTACTGCGTTGCATCATTAGGGTCGGGGGCGCCAATCGCTTCCAGTTGTTGCACTCTTTTGTGGTCATTGGCAGCGCGCGCTTTGGCGAGAAGGAAATTGAATTGCGCTCGCACATTCAAGCGCCAACTGCCTACCTGTCCTGTGCCGATGTACGCAGCAAAGAGATCGGGACGTTTCTGCACCATCTCGATTGCCAGATGACTTCCCCACGAATGACCCAACACCAAAATCTTTTTCTTTGCCAGATAATTGCAGAGGTACTGCGCAAGTTCGATACCGTCCAACTCAACGCGCTCAGGTTTGGGCGGTGAGCTGGGGTTCCTTCCAAACGTTCTCCCTGCGCCGCGCTGATCCCATTGAACGATTGTGAAATCCTTTTCATAGATCGCATAGACACTGCGCAGAGAAGACTGCGCGTCGCCCGGCCCGCCATGCACTATTAACAACACTGGATTGGCGCTGTTTGCACTTCGTATGGTGATCCATTGGTCGATACCACCGAGAGAGACGAAACGTTCTTCTTGAATCTCTTTTGGAGGTGTTCTCTGTGTACGCAGGTTCCATCCAGCATCGCTATTCACCGCGGCGATATTCGTCAACACAACGATGAAAATTAATTTCGTGGCTATGCCGAAGGATGACATGGATACCAAAACTTCGCGGCGCTCGCGCAGTTCCTTTCTTAAGGAATCTGTAGACCCATTTCGCCAGCTCCCCCGAGCGGAAGTGTAGATCTCATACCTCAATTCACAATGCATTGAGCATCGCTACGGCGGCGCCACAGTCACAAGTGTCGTCAACAACACCGAGTGGTCTGGCGTGTTACCTACCTGGCTCCAGATACCTCGACAAGTGTCCGGCGTAACTTATCCTGCCAATCCCGATCACTCTCGCGCTCAATCAAAATCCGGAGCGCCGATATATGAGCTTCTACGAGTGCCCTGTCTTGGGAAATCCGTATGTCGGGTTTGACGCCGACCGCCTCCCAGTTTGTCTTTGTGATGGGGTTAACCGACATCCCCGTCGGAACGAACGCACTAAATAGGGGTGAGAGACGTTGCAGGCCGCGACCCATATGTGCACCTCCACCCGTTGTTTCCCCCACGATGGTGGCCCGCTTCAATTGTTGCAGCGAGTAAGCGAAGTCCTCGGCGGCTGAGAAGGTTGATGGTCCAACGAGAATGAACAGTGGCTGCCTCTCTGATCTCGGACCTACCACGCTTGCGGAGGTCCATAACTCAACCGTGCGGTTTTGATCGCGCCAAAACATGTCGGTGAAGTGAACTGGTTTGAGGCCAAAGAAGTAACTTGCAATGTAGGCAACCATTGGAGTATTGCCGCCCCCATTTTGTCGCAAGTCAATTATTATGGCGTCGGTATTCGCGAGCGCGCTAAGAACCGCGGAAGCGGTTTCCTTCCCGGCCTCCGCGTCCGCGAACGATCTCAGATCGAGATAGCCAATGTTTCCGCTGAGACGCTCAATTTTCTCAAAGCCAAAGTTGAAACGCTCACGAACGGCAAGGGATGACTTGGGTGACATGCTGGATGCATTCTCCTCGGGAGAGAAGTACACCGCGATGTGTTTGTCACGGGTGACCGAGCGCAGCTCCGAGGTAAGCTTCGCCGCGAACTGGATGGCGCTCGCAATGTCGTTGAATTTTCCTGAAGCAAGCGAACTTCGCAAGTACCGCACCGCGGTTTGCCCTGTCTCAGGAACGACGTAACCGGTTTCAATTAAGGAGGCCAGACGCTCAATCACAAAGGTCTGTATCGTAGTATCGATGGTCCGATCGGCAGTCGACTGCAGCCTGCGGAAGCTGGCACCTTTCATCGCGTACGACATGGGGTTCGGGGCGTGCGGCGCGGCGACCCTGATGGGCTGCCTTCCCCGATACTCAACAGTGGAAATTGCTACGTTGTGTGCTTCCTGCTCTTGCTCGGTTTGAGCCAACGATGGCTGAGAGACCGACAGCTCCAAACAAGGCAGAAGCAGAATCAGCATGGCAAACTGAAGGCTGTACCTTGCGCGCCATCGTCCGCCCTCACTAAGCCGTTTCGAGTGTGCGTTCGACCTCACCGTTTGATGAAAGTTAGAATGGGTCATAGGGACTCGAGGCCTTAGATATTCCTACCAACGATCAAGATTGAGCATTGGCGACATTTGTCGAACAACATCTCGGAGATGTCAAATCATTCTTGACCAAACCAAATATTGTTATCAGATCCAGTCCGTCAGCGGTCGCATCGAGGCAGTGAACCGCAAGAGGCTCGGAAAACCGTCAGTTCTGAGTCCTCTGTGACACTATCAGAATACAAGTTGATCGGTTCGCGATTTCAGGTTGGTTGTGATTCGCATTTGAAAGCCGAGCGCCTGCATCCTAGGTCGTGAATATCTACGCTACAACGATTAAATACGCGAGCGGTGCGCCTCGTGACGCGAACGGATGGAATCAGGGTTAACGAGTAGGCTAGTTCCTCAATTCTCGTCGGCGGGATTTCCGCATTTTTGTGGAAAGCCATGCCAGGATACAAAAGTCTTAACCGAACGTGCCGGCGGGAAAGGATCTGAGTCCCAGTCCTTTATATATAGGTGGACTGCTGGATACCCTGTCATAAAGGGCACAAATCGGTAAACTTTCCACGCTCACGTTAGATTAGCCCTCCAAATTTACTCTTTGTCGCTACCTAAACATTTCGCCGCGAAATAACCTACCTCGGTTTTTTCGAGCGACCTATATATAAAAGGACTGCCTTGTGTTTTTGAGAGAGTATTTAGGACTGCCCGGGTAGTTCAAAAGCCCAGGGCTAAGCAGATCCATAGTGAACCCTCGCCCTGACCAGATCCACCGGCAATTGATGGAACGAGTGAGATGACATCGGTGTCTTTAAGAGGTGAGTCGAGGCCTTGAAGGTGGCGAATGTCTTCATCGTTAAGATAGACATTGATGAAGTTCCGCAGTTCGCTTCCATTCCGATACAGATGGGGTGTCAAGTCGCTGTGTTCTAAAGTCAATTCGGCGAGCGCCTGACCAACGGTTGGCGCAGCAGTGTCGAACTCAACTTGTCCGTTTGCGAACTGGCGTAATGCGTTAGGTATTTTGATTGTTGCCGGCATTGAATAGTCCCTCTTATGAAATCCATTGGTTGACTTTTAAACACACACCACAGCGCGAGCTAAAACAGTTCAGGCGGTTTGAAGTTTTCCAAGCAACACTGGATCTCTTCGCCATTGAATCGTGATCGGTCAGGTTCCAACTTCCAGGAACCCAATTGATTGGCGCGGCCTTCACGCACCGAAACAATGATGTAAGAGTATGTGGGCCATGCATGATCGAGGTCATACTGCGATGGTATTGCTTCACAATCTGGATGCGAATGATAAAAGCCCACTACATCCAACTCACGCTCTTGTGCATATCTCTCACCGCGCAACAACTCTTCCGGTCGAATGAGAAAGCGATTTCTTTTGTGTTCCTCTTCGCGCGCATTTGAGATTGGATACGTCTCGAAGACACGCTTGTCGCCCTGTTCTAAAACCATCCCAATCAAGAGGCCGCAACACTCGTGTGGATAATCACGTTCGCCGTGCTTTTTAATAGCTTCGATGTGTTGGCGCGAGAAGCGAATCATTACGCGTCCTCTCGATGACTCAGGTAACGTTCACCGCTATCAGAGAGAATGGTTACGACAACTGAGCCCGACGGAAGGGTGTGCGCGAGACGCAGGGCGGCGAATACATTTGCGCCTGAGCTGGTGCCAACGAGGAATCCTTCTTCACGACTTAGACGTTGCGCCATTTCCTGTGCCTCTTCCGTACTCAGCCTAAGTTCTTCATCTACGAGCGAAGCGTCGTAAATGCCTGGAACTATGGCCGAGGGTAAATGTTTCAGTCCCTCGATGCCGTGGAGCGGTGATTCTGGTTGCACACTGAGACACCGGATTTCTTGTCTGTGTTCTTTCAACCGCCGGCTGGTACCAATGAAAGTTCCGGTTGTGCCCAAGCCGGTAACGAAGTGTGTGATGCGACCTCTTGTCTGCTGCCAGATTTCGCGGCCGGTACCTTCGTAATGTGCTCGCCAATTTGCCTGGTTGTTGTATTGATCGAGATAGAGATATTGATGAGGAAACTTTGCGGCTAACTCGCGCGCCATGCGTTGGGCGCTATCAGTGGTCCCATTTGGATCGGTCTCGATGATCTTTGCTCCGTAGGAACGGAGAATACGCTTCCGTTCGAGACTGGCGTTTTTCGGTAAGCAGACTGCGACGGAGAGTCCCCAGGCGGCACCAATCATTGCGTAGGCGATACCGGTATTTCCGCTCGTTGCATCAAGCAGCGTCTTATTGTCCCTGAGGTAACCACAACGGCGCGCCTGTTCGATCATATAAAGCGCGGCGCGATCTTTTACGGAGCCGCCGGGATTAAAATGCTCTGCCTTCACGTACACCTCAACGCCGGGTGAAATTCCTTTGGTCAAACGATAGAGACGAAAGAGTGGGGTATTGCCTATGCGAGATACGAGTTCACTATGAGAAAGTCCGGAAGGTTCTATTGGTAGTGCTTGCATTGGTGGCAACTCTTAATTCGGCAAAGATGACTTGCTGAATTTCATAAACAAAAAGCCCCTACGCTAACGAACCATGCGTAAGAGCCTGAATGAAACTCCCAGAGTTCTTTAGCAGTTTTTTACGTGGAGCAAGTCACCATAAATCGCCACGTCCAACTGTCAATCCGAACACAGCAATGTAGACACGTGTTACGAGCGCGTCAATAAAATTGAATTTAGTTCAGGGTAAAGACGATTAACCAGAGTTTTTCAGCCACAGATGGGCACGGATTAGAGAGATCAAAATAGAAGATCTGAATAAATGACCTGTGTGCATCCGTATGTTCTGTGGTGTCGCTTTGCAGATATCGGCTACTTGAGAGCACCTGATATATAGAGTTAAGGAAAAGACGCCAATGATTGATGCTTCAAGAAGAACTGCAAACTTCGATTACGCCATTCGAAGTCTTATTACTGCGGCTCGTGCGTTAGAGCGAGAAGGCCACAAGGTTACGTATTTGAATATCGGCGATCCGCAAGCGTTCGGATTCAAACCTCCTGAACACATCATCGAACCGGTACAACGTGCCTTACGGGATGGATTCACGGGTTACGCTCCTTCGGCTGGATTGCTTGAGGCTAGGGAGGCCGTTGCTTCGTATGCGACTGCTTTGGGTGCTCCGACTTCACCGGAAGAAGTCGTCTTAACTTCAGGTGCCTCGGAAGCTGCTGAACTTGCGCTTACGGCACTAGTCAACAGTGGTGATGAGGTTTTGGTGCCTTCACCGGGTTATCCACTCTATCCGGCAATTTTGAGTAAGCTCGGTGTCGATACCAGATACTATCAGTTGAATCCAGACCGTGGCTGGGAGCCAAGCGTTAGTGAAGTTCGCTCACTCATTAATAAACGAACTCGCGCGTTAATTCTTATCAATCCAAACAATCCCACAGGCTCGGTCACGGCCAACAATACAACCTATGGTTTATTGAAGCTTGCTTCGGAGCATAAGGTACCCGTGATCAGCGATGAGGTTTATCGCGAACTATGCTTCACAAGTCCGCCCGCGTCAGCTTCAGTGATGGCGCCTGCTATATCAACCCCACTAATCACATTAGAGAGTTTGTCGAAGACCCATTTGATTCCGGGGTGGCGGGTTGGTTGGATGCGTTTCACCAACACTGAAAGGATTACCTCAGTGGTTAACGCGATCAGCAAGCTGGCGAGTGGAAGGTTGTGTTCACCTACACCAACACAATATGCAATTCGACCAGCTCTCGAGGGCACTAAGGAATTTCTTGGAGGGTTCGTCCAGGAGATCCGAAAGCGACGAGATTACGCAATCGAACGGATCAAGGCAATCAGTGGTTTGAGTAGTGATGTTCCGTCTGCGGCGTTCTACCTGATGATGAGAGTTGCTGATCTAAAGAATAGAACCGACGAAAAGTTTGCACTTGAACTGCTGGAGAAGACTGGAGTGTTAGTCGTGCATGGATCGGGTTTTGGACTGGATCCGTTTGATGGCTACTTTCGTTTGGTTTATCTCGCGAGCGAAGAAGTGTTGGAAAGCACCTTTGACGCTATTCAGAAGCTTATTAAGGCAAGATAACGGCTATGTTACTGCTTAATCGAACTGAGATATCGTCTCTGCTCGCGCTCGAAGACTACATCAAAGTAGTTGAAGAGGCGTTCAGGCTTTATGCGGAAGGCAAAACTCTTCGAACCGGATTGCTTCATGTGGATGGGAAGGGTGGAGAGTTTCACATCAAGGCAGGTGGACTAGGCTCAGACAAAACTTACTTTGGTCTGAAAGTGAATGGCGGGTTTTTTCAGAACCAGATTCGCCACGGATTACCGAACATTCAAGGTGCAATCTATCTGGCGGATGCGGCCAACGGCACACCCCTGGCGCTGATGGATTCAAAAGAGGTCAGTTAGGTTACTGTACGCAAAGTCGAACTTAAAAACTGAAGCCACAGGAGCGCTTAGTGTAGGAGCGCTTATAACTGAAGCGGAACGATTTCGCGGAAAGTCGGTGTGCTGCGTTATCTCTGGCGGCAACGTGGATGCTGAAGTGTATTCAAATCTTCTGAAGCATTCGTCGGGAAACAGTTACCAGGGTTGATATGCAAACAGCAATCATGCGCGGGGTGAGT
>DASYPT010000078.1:0-20393 GCA_036006355.1 Pyrinomonadaceae bacterium
GCGATCATTGAAACCGATCGGGTCCGCTTTCAAGTCACGACAAGCTAAAGCATATCGGACATTCGCCGCTTGCCCGTTCCCAACTGCCGCTGTGCTAAAGTAAAGCTCAGGAGGCACTCTTTTGACCGACGAACTTTTACATTGGCGACGCGAGTTTCCCATACTCGATAAAACTGTCTAACTGATTTCGCATAGTCTCGGAGCTATGCCCAGAGAAACCTACGATCGGCTGCATGAATACGCCGACATTTGGGCAACGCGCGGTGTGCGTGCGTGGGCTGAAGGTTGGTGGGACATGCCTGTGACGGTAGGCGATGAAGTTGCTCGGATCATCGGCGCCGATCCGGGTACTGTGGTGATGCATCAGAACGTTTCTATTTGCGAGTCGTTGATTATTTCATGTCTCGAGCCAACACCTCAGCGGAACAAAATCGTTTATTCAGAATTCAACTTCCCTTCAGTGATGTACGTGTACGAGGCGCATGCTCGGGATGGCAGGTTGCGCATTGAAACAGTCAAATCGGATGATGGAATTACGATACCGCTCGAGCGAATGCTGGAAGCGATTGATGAATCGACCCTGCTTGTTCCGTTCTCGCATGTTCTCTTCAAGAGCGCGTTCCTTCAGGACGCAAAGGCAATTATCGACCGTGCTCATGAAGTCGGAGCGATGGTGGTTCTTGATACCTACCAGTCAGCAGGTACAGTTCCATTTAGTGTCAAAGAATTGAATGCTGACTTTGCTACTGGAGGTTCTGTTAAGTGGCTTTGTGGTGGTCCGGGTGCTGGCTATCTTTACGTCAGGCCGGACCTGCAGCAAAAGCTTGAGCCTAAAACAACTGGATGGATGGCGCACGAATCACCTTTCGCATTCGATACCTCGCTGCGTTATGCATCAAACATCACTCGTTTTCTCCATGGTTCGCCCGCGATTCCTGCTTTGTACGCAGCCCAATCTGGTTACAAAATCGTCAATGAGATCGGCGTCGACCGTATAAGACAGAAGAGTGTCCGCCAGACAGATCTTTTAATCGCGCTGGCAGAGGAAGCAGGTTTTGAGGTTACCAGTCCAAAAGAGTCAGAGCGTCGCGGAGGTACCGTGACTGTTGCGCACGAAAATGCATCGTCGATGGCGAAAGAACTTGTACGACGCGAATTCGTCATTGACTATCGGCCTGGCGCCGGTGTTCGAATCTCGCCTCACTTCTATACAACAGACGAGGAGCTAATGCTGGTGATCGAGGAGATGAAGAAGATTCGAGAAACTCGCGCGTTTGAACTGCACGAGACTGCTGGAGCAGCATTTTAAATCGATCTCAGATCCCAGATCTCAGATCTCAAATAAAACTCTGGCGTACCTGTTTGAGATTTGGGATCTGAGATCTGGGATCTGAGATCTGAAACTATGCCCAAAAACTACGGCGATAATCCACCACTCAGTTACAACAAGTACTTGCGGGTTCCGGACCTCATTAACCTCCAGAACTGTCTCTCAGATCCAGTTCATCATGATGAGCTGCTTTTCATTACAGTCCATCAGGCGTACGAGTTGTGGTTCAAGCAGATTCTTCACGAACTCGATGCAGCAATTGCTTCACTCAACCATGATCGTATTCCTGTTGCCACGCGTGCCATAAAAAGAGTGGTCGATATTGAAAAGCTGCTCGTGAATCAGATCCATATTCTCGAGAGTATGACCCCGATTAGTTTCCTGGCGTTTCGAGATCAACTGAACCCTGCGAGCGGTTTTCAATCAATGCAGTTCAGAGAAATCGAGTTCTCATCCGGTTTAAAGGACCGACACATTCTCGAGGAGTTCGGCCGAGATAGCTTCGCGTATGAACGGCTGAAGAATCGTGCGGCTAATCCTTCAGTAGCTGACGCGTTTTTTACGGCACTGGAAAGACGAGGATTCAATGTGCCTCGTGATGTCGGAGATGATCCAAACACGCAAAAGAGCAATTACGGCAAGCGAACGGAGGCGATACTCGAGATTCTGACACACTTCGAGGAACGCTATGAAGAGTTCCAATTAACGGAAGCGCTTTTAGAACATGACGAATACTTTTCGCTCTGGCGATCGCACCACATCAAGATGGTTGAACGAATGGTCGGCGCCAAGAAAGGGACAGGCGGATCTGAAGGCATCGGTTACTTAAAGACAACGCTCGACAAAAAGTTTTTCCCTGAACTTTGGGAAGCGCGTACTTACCTCGACCTCAATCACGGGGAGAGCGGTTGCCCTTTTGCAAGTCAGTGAATTCGATTAGAGAAAATGACTATGAATAAGGACAGGAGATCCGCACCACGGATTCGCGTTAATTTGCCTGCCCGTTGGGAAGGCGTGCTGAACCGCACCGAGGCCGCCGTTACGGATCTGAGTGTTAATGGATGTTTCGTCTTAACTGGCGGTACCGTTGAGGTGCGCGAGCTGATCTCGCTGGAAATTCAACTGCCGAATCAGCCGTGGATTCATATGTGGTGCGAGGTTGTTGATGCCGCATCCGAGATAGGTTTTGCCGTTAGATTCAATTCCATTTCTGATGAGGATGAACAACTTCTAATCAATTACATCGTACAACAATCACCGCAGTGAGTTGTTCTTGGTTGAATGAATCATGAAATAGGTCGAATGAGTCTGATCGGTCCTATAAAATGTCAGTAACCTTCCCCGAACATTTCAACATGTCCGACTACTTCCTTTATCACAATCTTGATGAAGGTCGTAATGAGAAAGTCTGCCTGTACTTCGAAGATAGTAAATGGACCTATGGTGAAGTTGCGTCTTTGTCAAATAAGACCGGAAATGTGCTGCGTGATTTCGGACTTGATGTCGAGGAACGAATCCTGATGGTTCTGCCGGACTGTCCTGAATTTGTTTGGACGTGGTTTGGAGCGGCTCGCATTGGAGCAGTTATCACTATGGTGAACCCAATGCTTCCGGCGAGCGATTATCAATACTATCTCGACTACACTCGAGCACGAGTCGCTGTTGTGCATCATTCAATCGCCGAAACGTTTGCAGAAGCTGCGAAGGATAGTCGGTATCTTCGCGCTGTGCTCGTGGTCGGCGGAACTACTGTAGGACAGGCTGAGAGTCTGTCCTACATCAAGTGGGCAAACTTTGACGAATCGGTTAATTCCGGAAGTGATCAATGTCCACGAGCCGATACACGCCGCGACGATATTGCGATCTGGCTTTTCACTTCAGGATCAACGGGCCACCCGAAAGGCGCGGTCCATCTACAACACGATCTGCCTTACAACACAGAAGTGTTTGCAAAAGCGACGATGGGAGTTAATGCTGATGATCTGACAGTGTCAGTACCGAAACTCTTCTTCGGTTACGCAACAGGCACGAACCTCTTGTTTCCGTTTGCAGTCGGCGGTGCCACTGCACTGTTTGCAGAGCGTTCCACTCCCGAGAAGATGTTTGAAGTTATCAAACGTTTCAGACCCACCATCCTTACCACCGTACCGACAATGATCAATTCGATGCTGAATGTAGACGACGCATCGGCTGACGACGTTAAGAGTTTGCGTTTCTGTTACTCAGCCGGCGAAGCACTGCCGGTTGAGCTTTATGAACGTTGGACCAGGACGTTCGGTGTAGAGATTTGTGATGGCATTGGTTCAGCAGAGATGTTTCATATCTACATAACGAACAGGCCGGGCGATATAAAGCCGGGCAGCCTGGGAAGAATCGTCGAAGGTTATGAGGCAAAGATAGTGGACGGTGACGGAACCGAAGTGGCTGTAGGAGAGATGGGCACGTTGAAGATAAAGGGTGATTCAGCGGCTCTTTGTTACTGGCAGGCCCATGAAAAATCAAAGGAGACGTTCGCTGGTGACTGGTGCACAAGTGGTGATCAATTTCACCTGGACCAGGATGGATATTACTGGTATCACGGCCGCACCGACGACATGCTGAAGGTGTCGGGAATTTACGTCGCTCCCGCCGAAATTGAGAATTGTTTGCTACAACATGCGGCGGTTCTTGAGTGCGCCGTAGTGGGTCATGAAGTAGACGGATTGACCAAACCGAAGGCGTTCGTTGTTCCGAGGGAAGGCTATGCTGCCAATGAAGAGCTAGCCGAAGAGATCAAACTTTTCGTGAAGACGCGAATCGCGGCATACAAGTATCCGCGCTGGATCGTATTTATCGACAGCATTCCTAAGAACGATCGAGGCAAGACAGATCGGAAGAAACTCAAACAAATCTAGTTATCCACAGATTACGCAGATTACACAGATTCTTTACTTGACTTGAGCGAGAGATTTGTTTTGAGAGTCACACTCAGCCTCAATCTGAGGCAACAATCTGCGTAATCTGTGTAATCTGTGGATAACTACCGTCGCCGTTCCAGGTCGTAGTCGCGCAGTCGGCGGTAGAGTGTTGAAGGAGAGATACCTAAGATTTCAGCGGTCTTGCCGCGATGCCATCCGGTTTGCTCAAGCGCAGCGAGGATCTGTTGACGTTCCACCTCACGGAGAGAACCGGGAGCAGCGGAACCAGCAGCGACTGCAACTTCGGCATTCGGCGAAACCGCAATTGTTCCGGGGGTTGCAACTGCCGGTCTGAGAACTTCCGGTGGCAATTCTGAAACAGTAATCCTGCCGTTGTTCGAAAGAATCACTGCACGCTCCAGACAGTTCTTCAACTGTCGAACGTTACCCGGCCAACTATAAGCACATAGCGCGGCGAATGCGTCAGGCGTTAGCTCTGGCGGATTGGTGCCCCCCACTTGCTTAAGAAGATGGCGAGCAAGTGGTTCGATGTCTTCGGGACGCTCGCGTAACGGCGCAAGGGTGATCTGAAATCCATTGACGCGGTAAAGCAGATCGGATCGAAAGATACCATCGTTAACAACCGTTTCCAGGTTGCGATTCGTGGCCGCAACAATCCGTACATTCACTTCAACTTTCCGAACTCCACCTACACGAAAGAACGTGCGCGTCTCAATGGCCCGCAAGAGTTTTGCCTGAAGCTGGGCAGGTAGTTCAGTAACCTCGTCCAGGAACAAGGTGCCGCCATCCGCAAGCTCAATAAGACCAAGTTTCCTTCCTTTCGCTCCGGAAAAGGCGCCTGCTTCGTAGCCAAACAGTTCCGACTCAAGCAACGATTCCTGAAACGCAGCGCAGTTCAAATCCACAAAGGAAGCATCTGAACGACCGGACAGACGGTGAATGGCATGCGCGACCAGTTCTTTACCAGTTCCTGACTCCCCCGTAATCAACACCGATGCTTCAGAGGGAGCAACTCGTTCAATCAGCCGGATCGCTTCTTTCATGACTTCTGAAACCGAAACGATTTCCGGTAACGCTGATTGCCGGGCGAGTTGTTCACGTAGCCTCACGTTATCAACGCGAAGCTTACGCTTGTCCGCTGCCTGCTTGACTCGAACGTCGAGCTCAGTAATTCGGTATGGTTTTGTGAGGTAGTCGTAAGCTCCCAGCTTCATGGCTTCCACTGCTGTTTCAACAGTGGCCTGGCCAGTGAGCATAATCACTTCAGGGGGGTTTGGCCGTTCATGGACTCGTCGTAAAAGTTCCATGCCGTCCATGCGAGGCATGTTGATATCACACAACAACACATCAACATTACTCTCCTCGAGCTTTCTAAGAGCTGCCTCACCGTCCGGCGCCGCTTGAACTCGATAACCTAATCGTTCGAGTTCCTTCTGCAGCACCAGCCTGAGGTTGGCTTCGTCTTCGGCAATCAAAATTCGCGGCTGTTGTTGTTCACTCAAGCCTTCTATTCCTCATTTAGACCAATTGCGGGAAGGGTAATCGTGAATGTGGTTCCAACACCCTGGGTCGATTGCACGTCCAACGTACCGCCATGCTCAGTTAAGATACCATAACACACTGCGAGGCCGAGACCAGTTCCCTTTCCAATCTCTTTTGTCGTAAAGAAAGGCTCGAAGATCTTCGGAAGGTTTTCTGCCTCTATGCCCACACCATTGTCGATTACTTCAACGACGACTTTGTTAGCGCTGTTCTTTGCGACGATGGTCAGCACGCCATTGATGACCATTGCATCAAGCGCATTAGTCGCGAGCGCGATGATCGCTTGTTGCAATTGGCCCGGATCACCGGATACGGGTAACAGATTCTCGGCGATTTCGACTTTGAACTCGACGGCTGAACTACGTTTCTGGTGCGATAGGAGGCGAATTGCAGAAGTAATGACTTCACCCAGGTTGACGAAGGAATGATCGGACGCACGAGTGCGACTGAAGTCAAGAAGTCCATTGGTGATCGACTTGCAGCGAAAAGCTTCACTGCGAATCAAACCGAGATATTCGCGCAGATCCTCAACCTCCGGAGAGTTATCAAATGCGCCCTCATTCAAACGAGACTCGAGCGATTCGGCACATGCAGAGATTGTGGCCAGCGGATTATTGATTTCGTGGACCACGCCGGCAGCCAGACGGCCAACGGCAGCCAATTTTTCCGCGCGGGCAACGGCGCGATTCGCTTCGACGCGATCCGTTACTTCTTCGCCAACGGTGATCACGTGAGTAACTTCGCCGCTTGTATCCGCCCACATCGGTATCTTACTAATCAGCCAGTACCTTACTTCGCCTTTCGCGGTCGTAGTTTCCTGCTCGATACGTTCGATTTCGCCACTCTCAAAGACACGACAAAACTCCTGTTCCAAAACGTCTCGTGGTTGGCGCGTCAAGACTTTGAAAACGTTTTGACCGATCGCTGAACCACGAGGAATACCGAGTTCACCAAGTTCGCGATTGCGGTTCCACGCGACTACACGGTAATCACGATCGACGGCATAGAGTGACAGCGGAAGGCTGTCGATAATTGCCTCAATGAATCTCTTCTGCGCTTCACTCTCAGCAGTTCGTCTTTCAACTTCTTTGGCCAGACTGAACGATGTGTCGCGCGCTGCCTGATACAGTGAACAGATATGCGCGGCGAGTGAAGTCTGTTGAGCCGCCGCATCAATCAATCGCCGTTCTATTTCATTGCAATCTTCACGACGATCGAAAGCAACTATCAATGCCCCCTTTGCGCGACCCGCAAATCGAAACGGCGCGACATACTCAATCGCATGCAGATCATCCTGAAGAAGCAGCTCATTCCTTTCGGTTAACATTAATGAGTTCGCCGAACTTGAAGACCTTAGCCAATCATGCAAGCTGCCGTCGTTTAGTAGAGAAGGATCGTCGGCGCTTCCCTCTCGATCGAAAACACAAACCACGTGTTTGTCGCGACCGACATTGACATAAGCGGCACACAGCGATGCGTCCATCGCGTCGTAGGTAGCCCCGGCAACTCGTCTCACAAGTTGTTCAGGTTCCAAAGCGCGCAATAGCCCGCGGCCAAGGTCGGATAGAAATCGCAGCTCACGATTGCTTCCAATCAGTGCCCATTCTCGCTGCGAGGTCCGAACATGCAGGCTGACGCGGGAAAGGAGTTCGCCGGGAGTTGAGGGTTTAGTGATGTAGTCGTCGGCGCCGGCAGTAAATGCCTGCACTTTGCGAGTCTCGTCATCACTTTCTGATAACGCAATGATCGGAAGTTTGCCGGTGGTGGGCTGTGCACGAAGTAACTTGCAGAGTGCGAGGCCGTCTACTCCTGGCATTTCGAGGTCAAGAGCGATCAGGTCACACCGAACGCCTTTCAAGACGCGCAGCGCAGACGACGCCTCTGTCGCCGTAACGACGCGATAATCGGCGTTTTCGAAGATTTCGCGCAGCCTCTCCCGAGTCGATTGGTCGTCGTCAACAATTAGGAGAGTGGCGCTTTGATTTTCGGCAGGAGCTGCCATGCTTCAACAGGCCGGAGCTAACAAGTTGCAGGATCCCTACGGGGCAAGCACTTGAAAGAGTGCTCAGGCTCGATTGAAAGCGATGAGGACGGATGCTGTCAAGATGAATGATCTGGGTGCGGTCAGTAGTCAGGGGTCAGGGGTCAGTAGAATAGGTCTTGTAGGTCGAATAGGTCCTATCATGACGCAGGCACAACGTCACTTGACTCAGAGGCAGGTGGCAATGGTGGCATACTCCGCTCAAGACGATGGATCGACTTCATTCTGTACATCTTATCGTCCGCGGCGTTGAGTAGCTGATCCAACGTGTCGCCGTCGGTGGCAAAGGTCGCCGTACCAATACTGATGCCGACGCGTGCCTCCTTATTGCGTCCGACCGGTAAAGAAAACTTTGAAACAACATTTTCGATGCGCAGACAGAGTTCGTCCACTTGAAGACCGACAACTTCCTGCACAAGCGCAACGAATTCATCACCGGCATAACGACAGAGGAAGTCATATTCTCGAAGTTGATTTTGAATCAATGAGGCAACTTCTCGAAGCATCTTATCGCCAAGTTTGTGGCCATAGCTGTCGTTGACGTTCTTGAACTCGTCAAGATCGAGCATCACAACCTGGAAGCTACGTCCCGTTCGTCGTGCACGCGCAGCCTCTTCCTCAAAACGCACTGACAGAGAGCGAGAGTTTGGTAAGCCGGTAATCGCATCGGTAAGTGCATGCGACTCGGCTTCGGCGTGTTGCATTGCGTTGGCAAGAGCATCCGAGGCTAGTTTCGTGACAGTCTCGAGCAGCCGCATGTGATCGTGGGTGTATTGCTCGAGATCGTTTGAGTAGACCGAGAGGGCACCGAGCAACAAATCATCTTTGAACAACGGCAATGAAGCCATTGCCTGGAATTTGATTCCGGCGGCCGGGTTCAGATCGGTAAAGTCGAGGCTGGGATGAAGTTGATTGACAGCACTACGATTTGCGAGAGCAAAACCGGTCACGCCCTCGCCTGGAGCAATACATCGACCCTTAAGCAGGTCTGAGTATTTACCCACAGCGTGACGTGCAGTCGCGTAGCCTTTCAGCTCATCGTAGAAGTAGACAACGCAAGTATCAAAAGGAACGACGTGTCCAACCTTATCGACCATACTCTCGAGCGTGTGTTCAAGGTCCAGAGACGTTCCGAAGGTTCGCGCAATCTCATACAGGGCGTAGACCTCGCCGTGGGCTTTCTTGATCTGATCGTAGGCCATGTAAGAACCGCGTTCTCGCGTCTGTGTCATATCCACGTCACTAAGATGCATCGGCTGATCATGAACTGAACCGGTCGATGCCGGCTGTAGACCAAGAGCTGCTATTTCCGCGTCAAACTCGGACAGATGTCTTAGGAACTGGTTCACGACATGAGGGTCGAAATGAATTCCGGAGCCACGTCTCAGCAATGCAGTGGCCTCGTCGATTGTCATACCACGACGAAACGGCCGGTCTTCACGAACCGAATCAAAGCAATCAACAACAGAAATGATTCTTGCCGTTATTGGGATCTGTTCACCTTTTAGGCGATCCGGATATCCGCGACCGTCCCAGCGTTCGTGATGATGACGGATGATCGGCACGACTGGATAAGGAAAGTCCACGCGACTCAGTATTTGCGCACCCACAACCGTGTGAATCTTCATCTTCTCAAACTCTGCGGGCGTCAACCTTCCGGGCTTGTTCAAAATATGTGGAGGCACGGCGAGTTTGCCGATATCGTGCAGCAGCGCACCAGCTTTCAAGGCTGAGATTTCGTTATCTGACAGGCCAAAAACTTCGCCCATCCGCGCGGCGTAAACCTGCACGCGGCGAACGTGACAATGCGTAACCTGATCCTTTGCGTCGATTGCTGTCGCGAGTGCCTCAGCCGTTGCGAGATGAAGTTTGCTCAGCGCTACAACCTCATCTGTTTTGATCTTTAATCGCGAAACAGTGCTGCGATAAATCAAGTAGCCTGCGAATATCGATATGGGAGAAATGAAGAGATAGGGCAAAAGAGGCTGAAGAGTAGTGCTGTAGAACATGGCGGCAGCAAGCGGTACTACTAGTAATGTCCACGAAACAGCAAGTTGATATTTCTGCCAGCAAACAAGGAGGGAGTCACGCAGAGAAGCATTAACCACTGGTGAGCGGTTGCGTTGGGAGGGCGATAGCAGCATTTGTTCTCCTACGAACTCGACCTTCTGTTCTCAACTCGAGCAAGTCATCTCAACATAGGTTGCCGGAGACGATCTGGGAGCAACTCAGAAGCGCCTCCGGCGAATTGGGCAAGGTGGCGGCCCTTTTCCTTCGAGCCGCCGCGCTGGGTGAGATGACAGGACATTTGAAACTTGGCGGCTACGGGCTCCGTGCGGAGAGCCCGCGAGGCTCGAAAGCCTCTGCGCCGCGCCTTTCCATTCTCAAGTGGTGTGCCGTTCGGATAACGCGGGAAATGCTAGTGAAAACTCATGATTCAGCACCGTGATTTATCATTGCTGGTCAATCTGAGCGAGTTGACAGGTCAGATTGATAATTTCGGTCAAGGTGGGTGCGGACAGCGGTTTGACAAGGTGTCCGACGAACTTTAGTTTGTCGTGGTGCGCGAAACAAACAGGGTGAGTTCTATGCGTTCCTATCTCAATCATCGATCTGAGTTGGTCGTAATGACAAACTAAGTTCGTCGGGCATTGGGACTTTGACTCTTGGCTCTCAAACCTTTCAAAACTCCGGAGTACACGGTCGGCTATATCGATCTGCTTCGCCGCAATCGTAACTTTAGACAGTTATGGCTGGGTCAAGTCGTCAGCCAGATGGGCGACTGGTTCGACACGATTGCGCTCTACACGATCATCCTCAATCTGACCGGCTCTGGGCGCGACGTGGGTTTACTCCTGGTCGCTCGGTTCGTGCCCAGCTTTATATTCGGCCCAGTTTCCGGTGTGGTCGCCGACCGGTTCAGTCGGCGAACCATCATGATTTGGTCGGACCTGTTGCGCGCATTAGTTGTGCTCGGGTTTCTGTTTGTCAGGCGGGCAGATCAACTTTGGATTATCTACGTCTTAACTGTTCTCCAACTAGCACTCTCCACCTTCTTTGAACCAGCGAAGACTGCTGCCGTGCCTTCTCTCGTTGCTGATCGCGAGTTGGTAGCTGCCAATTCTATCTCGTCCGTGACGTGGTCCGTCATGCTGACTTTAGGTGCGGCAATTGGTGGAATAATCACAGGTTGGTTCGGTACCAACGCCGCGTTCATTCTTGATGCATTAAGTTATGTGCTCTCGGCGGTGTTGATTTTCAATGTGCGCTTACCAAAGAGACCGAAGCGTGAACGGCGCAAGTTACGTCTTTTGCAGGCACTGGGTATTTCTGAAACCCTGGAGGGCGCGCGATACGTCAAACGACGTCCTGGCGTCCTCGCCCTGCTCCTGGTGAAACCAGCATGGGGACTGGGCGGAGGAATAATGACGTTACTTGCGGTTTTCGGGGAACGCATATTTCCGGTCGGTAAAAGTGCCGCAACTGGAATCGGTGTTCTTTTCGCTGCTCGAGGTATAGGCACTGCGGTGGGCCCAATTGCCGCGCGGCGTCTCGCCGGCGAGGGAAAGAGTAGCCTGACGGTTTCGATAGGGATTGCGTTCCTGATTGCCGGCGTCGGTTATATCGCGTTTGGTGCGTCAACCAGTTTTGTGTTTGCTTTGATTGTCCTGGGAATTGCCCATATGGGCGGCAGTATTCTCTGGGTGTTTTCCACTGTATTACTGCAGCGAAGTGTTGAGGACAATTTCAGAGGCCGCGTGTTCGCTGCGGAGTTGGCTTTACTGACGTTGACAATGGCAGCTTCGAATTACGTAACGGGCGAATTACTCGACCGGTTCGGCATCTCTCCACGAATAGTAACCATTGGAATTGGTAGTTTCTTTTTATTGCCCGGGATCATTTGGTTCGTAACAAGGTCGTTATGGGACCGCGAAGAGGTGCGAGCGAAAGCTGACGATAGACACGAGCTGTCAGTGGTACATGAATCGGTGGAGTGAGTCATTGAATTCGGAATCGAATTAGAACGGCCGTCGAACAGAAGTCACTCTCCCTTAACACACGAGAGCTCTTCTGTCGGAGCGCGGTCGTCCTCGGCCGCCCCCTTCGAACTGTACCTGGCAAATTAGAAACGGAGGAAGGCCAACTCACAACACTTGAATAGGCCGAGGCGTGTGTTACGACAGGGGCGGCCGAGGACAGCCGCGCTCCGGCAGAAGAGCTCTCGTGTCTTATGGCTTGGGACTTCTGTTCGATGGGGGCGGCCGAGGACGACCGCGCTCCGACAGAAGAGCTCTCGTGTGTTAGGGGATGGTGCCTCTGTTCGACGTCTGCTACGTTCTCATTTGAATGCTCAACGGGCCGGAAATGGGCATGATTGCTCGACGTTAACCTATGAAAACAAAAATCGGAGTGATGGGGGGTTCCGCTATCGACGCTGCGCGACCAGAAGCTGCGCAAACCCTCACCGAAAAAGCTGAAGCACTGGCGCGGTCAATCGCGAAGCGCGACGTCATACTGTTGACGGGAGCAACAACCGGCGTAGTTTATGTCGTCGGCAAAACCGCACACGATGAGGGCGCCTTTCATATCGGCATCTCGCCCGGAAGTAATCAGCAAGAACACATCGACACATACAAACTCCCTACGGATGCTTGCGACGCAATTGTCTATACAGGCTTTGGCTTGAAGGGCAGGAACGTTGTCCTGGTACGCTCGTGCGACATCGTTTTGGTTATCTCGGGCAAAATGGGTTCACTCAACGAATTAACGATTGCTCACGACGAAGGAAAGATCATTGGTAGTCTCTCCGGCACAGGCGGAGTCGCGGACGAGACGGACGCGCTGGTACAGAAATTTGGGAAGCGTACGGGTGCTCGAGTATTTACGAATGATGATCCAAACAAGTTACTCGATCTCTGCTTAGAGGCCCTCGAGAACGGATGACTAGTTCAAACAACATAGTTGTCGCCTCTTACGTGAAGGAGCTTGCCGAGCCGATCCTGAATAATGTAGTTTGGGAATCTTGTGAACCTGTTCGAATTGAACACTACTGGTCAGGAGATCTTGCTCCGGCCACGCGTCATGCTGAGGTGCGACTATGCTGGAGTGAAGAAGCATTGCACGTCCGTTTTGTATGTGAACAACACGAGCCGCTTGTCTTATCGAACACTCCGCAAACAAACGTAAAGACCATCGGACTGTGGGACCGAGATGTTTGCGAAGTTTTCTTAGCGCCAGATCTCAAAGAACCGCACCGGTACTACGAATTCGAAGCAGCGCCGACAGGTGAGTGGGTTGACTTGGGAATAGTGCTTACCGACCGGGATAGAAAAACTGATTGGGACTACAAATCAGGAATGACGGCAATCGCTGAAATCGAAGAGCGGCAAATCAGAGTTGGTATCACTATTCCCTGGAGCGACGATATCCCAAAACCCAAAAGTGGCGACAACTGGGGAATAAATCTCTTTCGGTGTGTTGGCCCTGACGAAGAAACTCGATATCTCGCCTGGCGACCGACGAGAACGGCTCAACCAAACTTTCACGTGCCGTCAGCGTTTGGTCTAGTCAAATTCAAGTAACTTAGCTTCCACCTTGTTTACGTAACAGCTTCTGAACGTATTCAATGAAACGCGATCGATCCTGTTCGTTCACGTCCGCGATCCGCGCGCCGATTAAGTAACCGCTTTCCTCCGGATCCTCCTCAAGACTTTCATATCGGACGGGGACAACGTTCAATTCTACTGGGCCATCAGGCAGGTTCAGTTTCAGGTGTAGCCGTCGTTCTGCGCCAACGAGGTAGTGTTCACCAATTCGAATAGCAGACACGACCAGACCAACTCCACTGGTGCTCACATCCAGGGTGTGTCCATTCAACGATGGAAGACGCCGCCAACCGTTTGAGCTTGTCCTGGGATCTTCAAAGCTGAGTGTGAAGTCCAATCTCGCGCGCGCACGTTTAGTTCGACGCCGGTTAGCAATGTAACGGCGTAAATGGGATACAAGCCTGCGCGAAAGTCCCGACATTTAGGTACCAAGAAGTTTTCTCGGACCGATTGAGGAAGGGCAATGAGCAGCGATGGGGGATTTGGCCGCAAGTCCATTCTAGAAAACGAGGCTTATGCGACGCAATAGAAATGTCCGTGTGAGGAAGGTGAATTTTGGTGCTGGGACCCGCAGGCGTCCTCGCCTGCCCCCATTGCCAACATGGGCTTAGGTGGGAGTGGGGCAGGCGGGGACGCCTGCGGTCCGAGCATATGAGGCTTCAATTCTTAACGATTAGGGGTTTTCCCCCTACATCGCCACTTCTAACTCCAGAGGCGTCGAGGTAGAACGACAGCCTTCCAGTGCGGCCATACTGCGCAGGCTCAGCCGTGGCGTACCACGTTTTGGCGTCGGGGGCCCGGTTAACTTTAAAACGATAACCGGTGGATTCCGTGCTTTCGAGGTCCTTCGGAATGAAACCACCAGTGATCAGCTCAGCCGTGTTGCCAAATTGCCCGTTGTGACCCTGGCTGTATGCCACTTCCGCAAGCGAGATCCGTGTCAGCATGTCTTGCACATCGCTGTGATGTGCGTTTATACGAGCCTCAAAGAAGAACTGCTTCCCCGCCTTCTTCACCACTGCGAGGCTGTCTTTATCACCGACGACCCAGTTGTTGTCGATCTTCATTAAGGCGGCCGGTTCGACGGTCTCCTTGCCGTCGGCGTCGACCGTTTTCACGAATACGGTAGCCAGATCCCCGCTGATCTGCTCGCCCGAGATGTCGACCTTGTCAGGAATCCTTTCACTAACTGCGGCAGCCATCTTCTCGAAATCAGGGCGTAGATCTTCAAACTCCTTTGGCGACAGGCCTTCGATCGATGCACGATAAATCGAGAGCGCAAACGCCTCGCGAAACTTCTTCTCGCGCATCAGCTGATAGAACATACGCATCGTTTCACTAGGAGATCGCGGAGTGTTTTGACCAAAGACAGTTGGCGTCGCAATTAGTGTTAGAAGCAGCAGAAGGCAAACTGAGATTTGAGTTCGGTGCAACATAAAGAGTAGAACCTGATTTATTAAAAGCGCGCCCTTACTTAGCAGCGCGCTTTATCCAGAACATTAGGGCCGGTAAGCTCACTCTTCTCTCCGGTAGGGTTTCGGTGTCAGCAACAGTTCCCTACCAACAAAGTAAAGTAAGACAGTCAATATCAGGAACGGAATTAGGCCTAGCCAGTCTGAATGCGGTCCTTCGAAGAGTGGATTGTTATTAGTGGCCCAGTCTTCATAGCCTTTCAGTTTCGTAACGATTCTCTCGTTCAAATTCAGGAAAGCATAGATGACACCGGCCAACGTTGCGCCGGCAATGTAACCTGATGCGAGTAACACTCCAGGACTCTTATCAGTCTCGGCGGCCATTTCTTCTTCAGTAAGGCGAGCGTTCTCTGGTTTCTTTCGCAGGTATTTATCGACTAACCATCGCACAACACCACCCACGAAGATCGGTGCAGAAGTTGAAATTGGTAGATAGACACCGACTGCAAAAGCAAGCGAGGGTACACCACTCAGCTCTAAAACGATCGTAATGAATACTCCCAGGAGCACGAGACCCCATGGAAGCTCTCGACTCAAAATGCCTTTGATGATGTAAGACATCAGAGTCGCCTTGGGCGCCGTAAACTTCGCGACTGTTTGATTCGTTCCCGGCACTTTGTCGTAAATACCATTGATTCCTGGATCGGCGAGATACACCGGCACACCCTGATCGTTTACGAGGTAGCGTCCCGGCGGACCGTATGCTGTCGTAGTTTTGTGAACAACGTAATATTGATTGGTGTCGGAACTTGCCTGACCACCTTGCAACGCTTCTCGCTTAGCAGCCCCGCCACTCTGTACATATTCGTCAGAACTGAAGTGGAAACCAGCCGGGAACGAAAAATCTTTATTCTGCGCGACAGGCACATAAACACTGCCTGATTGGTTCATCGCCAACAGAATCGGTCCAAGGGCGATTGCTGAAGTCAACGCGCCTACCAGGATTGCAATCTGTTGATACTTGGGAGTTGAGCCAACCAGGAAACCTGTCTTCAAATCCTGCGACGTCGTTCCACCGTTCGAGGCCGCTATACAGACGATGCCTCCGATCGATAACGCTGTGACAAAATAGGGAGGTGCGGTCCACTTGATGATGAGGAACACCAAACAAGTCAGCAGCAATGTAGCTACCGTCATTCCAGAAATTGGGTTTGAAGACGATCCAACTTCGCCGGTTAACCTGGAGGAGACCGTCACGAACAAGAAACCAAACGCGATTATCAGGAGGGCGCCTAGTATGTTGAAGCGCAGATTCAACTGCGGCACCGCCATGATGACGAGAATCAACACGATGATGCCGCCCAAGACGAACTTCATCGAAAGGTCTTGATCCGTACGCGGAGCATTTGCAGTCGAAGCACTGCCCGAACTTCTTAAGTCGGCCAAACCACCCTTCAATCCACTCCAGATAACTGGCAGCGATCTAAACAGGCTAATGATTCCACCCGCGGCCACAGCGCCCGCACCGATGTAAAGGATGTAGCCCTTTTGGATTTGGGTGACGCTCATGTCTTTGATCAGGTGAGTAGTTTCGGGAGCAAGCGGAGTCATCCAACCGCCGCCGAAGTATTTAATCGCCGGTATCAAAACGAGGTAGGCAAGAACACCGCCGCCGACCATGATCGAGGCGATTCGTGGGCCAATGATGTAGCCGACACCGAGGAGCGCGGGATTGTTCTCTATCGAAATTGAGCCGCCTTCAAAGGGCTTACCGAAAACTTTCGTGGGGTACTCTTTCCACGTCTTCCAGATTTGCTCGATGCCGTAATACAAGAACCCAATACCAAAGCCCGTGATGATTGTTTTGCCACCGGTCGTCGCTTCATCAACGATTCCAGTCTCTTTTGCGCCCTCGGCGGCCGCTGCACGTGATTCATCAGAAGCGCCGGCCTTTAGTACCTCCGCGCATGCAGTTCCTTCGGGATACTTCAAGTAACCATGCTGTGCAACTATCAGTGCTCGACGAAGAGGAATCATCATGAGGATGCCTAACAACCCGCCGAGCACGGCCACGAGCATCACTCGCGTAAACTCGAGATCAAATCCAAGTATCAGAATCGCCGGCATCGTTACGCCAAGACCAAATGCGATCGATTCACCTGCAGAGCCGGCGGTTTGGACTATATTGTTTTCGAGGATTGTGGCATCGCGCAGTCCCAGCTTAGACAGTACGCGAAACAGTGTGATGGAAATAACCGCCACCGGGATCGATGCGCTAACCGTCAATCCAACTTTCAATACCAGGTAAAGCGAAGAGGCCCCAAAGATGATTCCGAGTATCGTGCCCATCACGAGCGGTATCGGAGTCAATTCACGCAACCGAACTCCAGTGGGAATGTAAGGTCGAAATGTCGCCAGGTATGGGTTGTCAGGCTTGAACCCTACGCGGTCTGGGTACTCGTTTGCTGGGATGCTTTCACTGGACATCCGGATGACCTCCAACAGGTTTTGTTACTGGGAGAGCGGGGTTTGAAACGCTCGTTACTTTACACGGGCACCCCTGCTTCGGCAAGCAGGTTATCAGGGCCGTGGGCCTGAATTCTGGAGTATTTGACCGCATTTTGTAGACGATTGGTTGCCAGTGAATTTCAGACTTCAGATTGCAGAAGCGCAGTTAGGAAGAGGGCAAGCGACCAAACACAACCCGATATTGAAAGCGCAGTTGGGAAGGGCCAAGCAGACCAAACACAAGCCAAAACCAACGAGGCCCCGAGCGCGCCCCCGCAGATTCCAAGCTTCAAGCTTGAATTGAGAACACAGCTTAAAAGGAAATGGGGCCTGGAACCTGCGGGGGCGCGCTCAGGGTTTGGTTGGTTTTGGTTTGTATTTGGACCGCTTGCCGCCTTCCCAACTGCGCTATCTAAGCAGAATCGTGTTTGGCTTGCTTGCCCCCTTCCCAACTGCGCTCTTCACCTTTGATTTTACCTTTCGACTTCGATCCAACTTCCATTAAACTCACGTCTGTTCCACCAACCTGATCTTCCGAAACATCAACAATGCGTCCCCGAACACTGGGCCTGGTTTGTCTTTCTTTAATCGCGACTTTAGCTGTTTTTTCTTTCGTCACGCATCGATCTCACGCCGATCAGCTTCCTATTCCCTCACCCGCCGACGTTCTCGGCTTCACGCCTGGTGACGATCGCAAACTCGCTTCGTGGGATCAAGTAATCGACTATTTCAAACGACTCGATCAGGCCAGCGATCGAGTCGTGTTTGAAGAGCTGGGAAAATCAACGATGAGTAAGCCATTCGTCATGGCAACCATCAGCTCACCAGATAACCTGTCGAAGCTGGATGAATACAAAAAGATCCAGGAACAACTCGCTGACCCACGTAAGTTGGGGCCTCCAGGACTTCGCGATAAGAAAGCTGCAGATCTAATCGCGCGCGGCAAAACAATTGTTCTTATCACCTGTGGAATTCATTCGACTGAAGTAGGTTCCTATCTATCGAGTATGTTGATTGCTTATCGACTCGCCTCATCGAATGATCCCGAGATTCAAAACATTCTCGACAACACAATCATCCTGCTTGTTCCCGCTCTGAATCCGGATGGCGTGGACATCGTTAAGAACTGGTACGACAAAACGCTCGGTACTCCATACGAAGGAACCGATCCGCCAGAGCTCTATCACAAGTACACCGGCCACGACGACAACCGCGATTGGTATGCATTCACGCAAGTAGAGACCCAGATCACTGTCGACAAGATTCACAACGTCTGGCACCCAGAGATCGTTCACGACATTCATCAGCAGGGTTCGTTTGGCTCACGTCTTTTTCTTCCACCTTACATGCAGCCTGTGGAACCGAACGTTCCAAAACAGATCGTTGAGGGTTACACGAAGCTCGGCAATTACCTCGCGAAGGAGATGCGTGCGAAGGGCTTCCAGGGAGTGACAACGAATTCGACCTATGATGCGTGGTCTCCTTCCCGTGCTTATTCGCACTATCACGGAGGCGTACGCATCCTTTCGGAAACAGCGTCAGCACGCATCGCGTCACCGATTAATGTGAAGTTTGACGATCTAACTTCGCGCGAAGGGTACGACCCAAAGAAGGAGTCGGCGAACTTTGGTCCATTGTGGAAGGGTGGTGAATGGAAGCTACGAGACATTACGAACACAATGACTACGTGTGCGTTCTTGTTGTTGAAGAATGCGGCGGAGCAACGGGAGACGTGGCTGCGAAGGTTTTATGCGATTGGAAGAGAGGCAGTTAGGCCTAGAGCACAAGGAGAATTGTTTGGATTCATAGGAGGTGCGAACCTTTGCACCGGAGAGACGCTGCAAAGAGCTGGCGTTGAATTTGAATACGTTCACCAATACCGACGTAATGGGAAAACGCAAACGAATGGTGCCGCTTCTCCAACCACGATGCTCATAAAGATCAGTCAACCATACGGAGGTTTTGCGAAGGCGTTATTAGAAAGGCAGAGTTATCCGAACCTTCGTGATGGTTTAGGTCACCCAATCGCACCATACGACAATACGGCGCATACGCTCTCGTTACTTTATGGGGAAGAGTTTACGCCGGTATTGGCTCCATTCAAGTTCGTCTCGGATGGTTCCCTACAGTCAAAGGGTCGGTGCCCGCGGATGACTAGTGGAACTGTGGTTAGAGGCAATTCTGACGTCTTAGCACCCAGAGTCCTTTACAAGTCACATGTTGCCCCTATCGATGAAGGCTGGACGCGATGGTGGTTAGAGTCTACGAAGATGAAAGCGCAGATTCCTTACGACACGGTCGATGACGAAGGTATACGGAAGGGCAGACTCTTGGAGAAGAACACCTGGCCGATTGTTGTGGAGACTATTATCAAGGTTCCTCAGCCCACTCCTCCGCGCACTCTGATTATCCCAGACCAGCCGCCGCGTACAATTCTAAACGGCTATCGCGCGGGCACGATGCCTGCTGAACTCACAGGCGGTCTTGGTCAAGAGGGTGTCAAGGCTCTGCGAAACTTCGTCGAAGATGGCGGCACGCTCGTTTGTCTGAACCGCGCATCTGAATTCGCCATCGATCAATTCAAACTCCCGTTGCGCAATGTCGTCGCCGGACTTGCTCGAACTCAATTCTATGTTCCCGGCTCAATCCTTCGTCTGGAACTCGACACGACGCATCCCATCGCCAAAGGCATGCCGAAAGAATCGATCGCGTGGGCTGAAGAGTCTCCGGTATTCGAAATCACCAATGATCCAAACAGCTCTGTTCCGGCAACAAACGTCAAAATCATTGGTTGGTATCCAAGCAATAAAGATCCACTGCTCTCTGGCTGGTTACTCGGTGGTGAACGCATCAAAGGCAAGGCCGCGCTCGTCGAAGTCACAATGGGCAAAGGCCGCATAATTCTCTTCGGCTTCCGCCCCCAATACCGCGGCCAATCACTCGCGACTTACCCCTTGCTATTTAACTCCTTAAACCAACGTTAACATCCACAGATTACGCCGAGGGAGGCAGTCAGTACCACCTCGCGGTAGCGGG
>DASYPT010000079.1:0-16612 GCA_036006355.1 Pyrinomonadaceae bacterium
TCTCGCGAGTGGCTATGTCGCCACTCGCGCCGCTACGAGTCCACTCTGCCGTTTTGAGCTTAGAAGTAAAACTTGAAAGCAAACTCAACTATTCGGCGTCCGTGCTTATGTAAGACCTTCCCAAAGTTATCTTTGGTGGACTGGTCGTAATCATAGCCTGCAAGTGGGTCACATACATTAGTTGTTCCCCCAAGTCCGTTTGGAACATCCACCTTTGCTTTGCAGACTGTATTGATCGTTACATAGATATCGCTCGCTCCAGGGTTATTTGTATCAATTACAATGTTTGTCGGGTACGCCTGGTTGAAAACGTTGAAGAATCCAGCACGAAATTGAAGCTTCTTCGATTCACTGAAGTTAAAGTTCTTGAAGAAAGAGACATCGAAGTTGCTTCGGCTAGGTGCCCTTAGGTAGAAGGGTGGTTGTGCCGGCCCGGTGTTCGGGAATGTCGGAATTGCAAGCTTGCTCAAGTCAAAATACTTTTCACCAAGCTTGTCGCCGCCCACAGATGGATTACCCAGATATACAGGGGCGACAGCTCCTACGCTTTGTCCCAGGATGTTGAAGGCATCCGTACCGAACCAAGCCAGTCCTGACCCTGTACCATTTATGTCCCCGCTAAACCGCAACCGAATCGGTATGCCAGTTTGGAATGTCGTGATACCAGACATCTGCCAGCCGTTGAGAACGGCGCGAGTAAACCCATTGTCCAGAGACCCGCGGGCCAATTTTGGCAATGTATAGTTGTACGAAGCATTGAAAACATGAGTACGGTCAAAGGGAAGGATTCCCCAGCTTCTTCCACGTGTGTCAATCGGATCTGCCCAAGCGGATCCGTCCGTTTCGTTGGTTGCGACGGTTCCCAGAGCCTTGCCAAAGGTGTAAGTAAGAAAATACTGAAGGTTCTTACCGGACTGATGACTCAGGGTCGCCTGGAGTGAGTGATAAGTGGAAGTTCCTGTGAACTGGTAGAACCCAATGGTATTGTACGCCGGGAACGGTCTGAACCCATTTAGCACCGAAGGAGCAAGTCCCGCTCGATTTGCCGGAATTGAAAGGTCGACCCCATTCACAGTTCCGTGGTTTAGGGTTCCCAGCGGAATAATGTTTACCGACTTTTGTTGCGGCAGGTGTCGGCCTTGGGTGCCAACGTAAGCGACTGACAGAATGTTGCTTCCAGGTAACCTCTTCTCGATTGTGAAGCTGAAGTTCGCCGTTCGTGGAAGATCGTTTGACTTTAAGTCGCGCGAGCTTACGTTGAAGCTAGCAAGGGCAAACGGGTCAATCGTATTGAGAGTTCTGAAATCAAGATCAGGCACCTGGTCCCAGTTAACCGTGGCGCCGAAGGTGTTGGGCATTTGACCGCTTGAGTAGTAGTCATAGTTGCCCTGAACTCGATTGTAGAACAATCCGGCGCCTGCGCGGAGCACTAAATCGCCCTTGCCACCGATATCCCAGGCAACATTCAATCTGGGCATATAAGCCAAACCCGGATTCGGAAGAACACCCTTAGGAATCTCACCGCGCGATGCAAGCTTGAACCCATTAGGATGCGTACTATCCTTGTTTATGAATACCCCCTGAGTCTTGTCATAAGAGCTCGGGTCAAACAATACGCCAAGGCTGTTCCTCTCGTAGTTGTGAGGCAGATAATCAACTCGAAGCCCGTACTCGAAAGTAACATTCGGTTTCACCTTCCAACTGTCTTGAACGTAGAACTCGTAGTTGTAGTAGCGGAAGTGATCGGCCGGGCGATCTGTCGCCTGGGTGAATGACTGAGGACGCCCAGTATACAAGTCAGCGAAGTTATATCCAGTTCCACCGTGTTTTTCGGAATCACCACAGCCGCCACAGATATTTGAAAACCCCGAAGTAATAATATTGGTATCGTGATTCGACTGTTGGTTCTTGTTAGCCTGTTCGATGAACGCGCCAAACTTCAGCGTATGCGTATTGAAGACCTTAGACACGTTATCTGTTACTGAGAAACTGCTATACGGTGAGGAGATTGGAAATCCATAAGCGTTGATGAATGTCCCACCCCACCAGGCATTGGTGTACCCGATAGGAACGAATGGATTAGTGCCTGCGAAATTGATGCTCGAACAATTATTACAAACAGGCGAACTCGGCTGCCCGTGAAAACCGACCCTATCTGCCTCAGTCAAACCCAGACCCGAAAAAGACACCTTGTCCGGCTCGGTGTAATTGTATTGAAGGTCGAGCTTACTGGCAGCAAACAAAACCTCGTTAGTCATAGTCGGATTTATAATGCTGGTTAGATTAGCGACGAACGATTTTCCGGTATTTTTGCTGGCGAGTTTTCCTGGCACCTCAAAGTTCGACGAATCCCACCACAGCCCGCGAGGGAATCCTTGCTCCTCATATTCTTGAGCATACTTAACGTAGATTTTTGTCTTGTCGCTCACGTTGTAATCAAAGCGTAACGTCGTTTGATGTCTATCGTTCGGCCTCAAGACACTGTAGACGTAATTTGGAGAACCGTCGCGATTTGGAGCCGGATAGAGGTTAAGCAGGGCTGCGCCTAGATTACTCTTGCAAGCCGATAGGTTAGTCGCCGGCTGTCCGGCAACGTTAACGCCGTTAATGACGCAGTTCCGTGGATAGACTACGGGGAATCCAGTGAAGTCACCCGCTCTCTCTTTCAAGGTTGGCACGGTAAACAATGAAGAACCTTCGTCCACTCGCTGATAGTAGTACTCATATCCCACGAAAAAGAAGAGCTTGTCTCGATTTCGATTGAACTTGGTCCAAGGAAGCAGAACAGGACCACCAATATTGCCGCCCGGGTAATTATATTGACTCTTTGGCCGCACGACGCCATTGATGCTGTTGGAGCGATCGTTGGCCTGAAAATGGTAGTTGCGAATGTAGTCGTACACCGAACCATGAAAATCTCGGCTACCACCTTTTGTGGTAGCACTGATCTGCACTGCACTACTACCGTGCTCAGCGGCGTAGTTGCTCGTCTGGACCTTAACTTCTTGGACCATATCCGGATTCGCAGTGATAACAGTTCCGTTGTTTGAACCAAAGTCAATCATGCGGGCGCCATCAATCTGCACATTGTTGTTTTCACCGCGCAACCCGTTTACGTGATACGCGCTGTTTTGGTTGGCACCGCCACCGAATGAAACCTGTTCAAGCGATGTATTGTCCGGCGCTACCACCCCCGGAAGAATACGCAGAAGTTCGAGAGCGCTTCGGCTGATGATGGAAAGGTTATCAATTTGAGAAGCGGAAATAACATTCTCTTTCGCGCCGGTCTCTGTCTGTACCTGATCGAGTCCGGCCGTGACCGTCACCGTCTCTGTCGGCTGACCAATCTCCGCTATGACATCGAGTGCACGAGTTGTACTCGTCTCCAGTGCCACTTTAGACAGCTCGGAGGTCTTAAAACCAGGTGCCTCCACCTTCAGCGAATATTCGCCAGGTGTTACGGCAGCGAAGACATACGTACCTTCATCGCTGGTCGTTGTCTTTCGCTCTTCTTTTGTTCTCGTATTACTTAATGTGACTGTGGCTCCGCGTATGATGGCACCTGCGGGATCTTTAACGCTTCCACGCAACGTAGCGCTACCAGTGGTTTGAGCGAATGCGGTGATACTGGCCAAAGCCAAAAGTATGCCAACAAATACCAGGCGATTAATCAGGCGAGTGGTCATTGGGTACATTGTTTTAGAAACCTCCCTTTCCTTCTCTTCGGGAGAGGAAAGAACTCAAGCAGTTCGACGAATCAATTAGCTAACAGATCAGTCAAAGCTAATAAGGGCTTCGCGGGCCTGAGAGGCCCGGTACTTCAGTTTCGAATTGCAGCCGGCGGGAGCCAGCTCACTTGTAAATTCGGATTCAGTTTTAGCGACTTAGGGTTTGTTGCAAGACCAGACAAAAGCCTTAGTACTACCAGCCAAACTCTTTGTCAAGAGTTTTTTCGTTTAAGCCGTGCAAATTTTTATCAATAAGCTAAAGACCAAGGACGTTGCAGATCCTAAACTACCATTAGCAATGCGAATGCCGAGGATTAAGGAGCCTGATGACTTACCGTCTGTTAACGGTAACGCCTAGCGGATCGCACATTTGAGACAATTCATCAACCCATCTTCAAAGACCCGAAACATTGGAAATTTTGGGGGCCGTCCTAATTTCTGGATATCAGGCCGGGACGACGCTCGCGAATTTTCCTGCCAACACTAGACTCAATGCCCCCAACAATCGGGTATCTCCGCCAAGAGTTGAAGCGAAAGTCGGCGCCGACGCGAGACCGCGGCAAATGCTGTTGTGCGTGATCGCTGTGTGCAACTCATCTGCCACCAGAGGCCACGCTCTCGCTATCTGCCCAGCAACGATTACAGCTTCGGGACTCAATCCTTTTGTGAGATTAGAAATTCCCAGCCCCAGGTAGTGCGCTGTTTCTACAAGCGACTCCCTTGCCGCCCTGTCACCGTTGAAAGCATTGTCAATCAGCTGATCGAATGTGATCTTTCGAGCGTGTGCGTTTTCCGATTTAGCCGCATAGCGTGCAAGCGCTGCACGCTCGGATGCAAACGCCTCCCAACACTCTTCACTACCAGCAGCACACGATACAGGAGCACCCCTTCCGATGGTCATGTGCCCGAATTCTCCAGCGCCACCTTCCATGCCGTGATAAACCTGGCCATCGAAAATGATTCCGGTGCCAAGACCTTCTTCAACAAGCACCAAAATAAAATCTCGTACGTCACGTATTTCCGGTCTACCAAGCCAGAGTTCTGCCAGAGCTGCAGCGTTCGCATCGTTATCAACAGAAACAGGCACACCCGTGACCGATCTCAATTCGTCAGCAATTGTCCAGTCCCTCCATTTGAAGTGTGGAATAAACAAAGCGGTGCCGGTTTCAGCATCAACCAGGCCTGGTACACTGATCCCAACGCCTTCAATCGTCGGCTCGCTCCTAATGAACTCTTGAATACAATCGCTGATGAGTCGAAACGTTGTCTCTCGGTCTGAGTCCGTGGGAAATACTTCACGACGAAGTATGCGACCTACTAAGTCACCCGTGGCAACAGTAGTCCTCGCCGTGCCAATATCAACACCGATCGCGATGCAACCGGCGGCTCGAAGCTTAAGAAGAGTCGGAGGTCTACCTCCAGTAGATTCGCCTTCAATTTCGTAGACTAAGCCCTGATTCTTAAGGTCTTCGACGATCAGCGAAACAGTGGACCGCTGGAGCGCTGTTTCATGTGAGATTTCAGCGCGTGAGATTGGTTCCTTTTCTCTTACGTAGTTAAGAACAATCTGTCGATTGATATACCTGATCGTATCTGATCGTGCGACATTTGCCTTCTTGAGATTTATGCGTCGCAAGTTGTGCGCTCATCCAGGGGAAAATGGGGAATAATTTCGTTGCACTCAATTCTGCAAGCGCCTGAGATTAAGTCTTGACGGTTGAACCAGTCAAGACCGATAAAACTCGAGCGCAATTTTGGATCGGAATGTAAGCCACTCTGCAGTACCATTGACAACCGGTGCAAAATAGAGACGCATTTTAGGAGGAAACCGCAATGAAACAGATTTCTTCTGTGTATTGTTTGGCACTGTGCATGTCAATCGTCGCACTGGGAAGCGTGTCTTCATTGGCTCAAGAGCCTACCGGCGACAAATTCGTTTACGCTGATTTTGAGCGAGTTGAAAACGGACGAGTGGTAAGCAACAACGGCGGCTTTATACAAATTTTCGGCGGCCAGGAATCGACTCCAGTGCAGTTCAAAGGTGTCGCGAACTCTTCACCAGCTGCCCCTGAGTTAGTTCGCTCCAAGGATAATGACAAGAACCACCTTGCCGCGTTTGATTATTCGATGACAGGACCGAATCAGTGGGCAAACGTCACACTCGAAATTCAAGGCCGCCCCTCGAAGGATGGCAAACAGGTTGCCGATGACGTCAGTGGTTACAAGAATCTGTCGGTTCAGATGTACGCAACCGGTGCTGAATATTTGCGTGTCGAATTCATCAGCCACGATCAAGGAATCCTCTTGCAGGCCGGGTTCCCGCAACTCGTTATCAAGATGAAACCGGGTTTGAACACTTACGTAATTCCATTAAAAGGACTTCAACAACCATCGTGGGTGGAGCAACGCGTCGATCCAAAAGAGGTAATGAGAAAACTGACTGCAGTTAGCATCAGTGCATACTGCAACGATTGCACGCCTCAGCACGGTACAGTTGTCGTAGATAATCTGGTGTTTCAGAAGTAACTACCTGGCAGAACCCGATGCCAACGCACTGACATGCTTCTTCCACTCGGCGGACGACATCGTTTTCAACTGCGGTAATTCAGCAGCGGCAGTTACGAGCTGTCGCACACTCGTCACTACGACCAATTCAACAGCCCCTTTAGGTTTAGCTGCTTCATTGAGCAACGCGCTCTTCGTTTGCGACCACTCCAGCGGAGGTGTTTGCCCGCTTGTGATGAATTGGAGCGCTTCCAGACCCGCATTACTCAAATTGTGCACATCGATCGCAAGTGGCTTGACTTCATGTAACGCCATGGACCGATCTATTAAACCGGTTAGTGCGGGCTCGGAATCCCGCCATTCCTTGAACGTCTTCTCCAGATCGCTTGCGCGCAATTGAAACCTCGGGGCGTCGGAAAGAAAGTCATCCACAGCTTTCCGCAACCGGCGTGCGCTTTCACTGTCCGGTCTAGCTGCGTCAACGAAGCCGGTTAATGGACTCAGCATGGTGGATGGACGTTGCTCTCCTCTCCGATACTCTTTCACCGGCTCTACAAGAGAAACTAATAATTTGAGCGGTGCAATATCTTTGCTGTTGACCAATCGACGCAGAAGAACATCGACGTTTCTTTCGTGAGTTAGTCCCAACTCCTCCAGCTGAACGCTAATAATGCTCAGCCTTCGATACATATCATCAATGTCTGTGGTTGTTCGCGGTGACCACAAACGCTCAGCTATCGCCGCGGTCCGAGGCCAAATCCGTGAGTCAATAGTTTCCGGACTGACGTACTCTCCCCACATTGTTGCTTCACCACCGAGAATATGCTTTTGCTCCTCAGCAGTAAGAGTGGTATCGGCCGGGATTGGATCGACAACATAGTGCTGAGAGGTTGGATAGCTCAGATCAATGTAGTAACCATTCGAGAGAATTCCGTCGTAGCCTTTCTTTGCTGCGTCCGCGAGCGCTGCCGTTCCGCGCCACGAATGGATTACCGCATTCTTTGGCAACTCCGGTTGCAGAATTTCATCCCAACCAATCATCTTCTTTTTATGCTTCTCTAAAATCTTCAGCAGTCGCTGATTAAAATAAGCCTGCAACGCATGGTTGTTGGGGATTCCCTTTTCTTTCATGAAGGCTTGAATGTTCGGATTGCGATCCCATTGCTTACCTTCATTCTCGTCTCCGCCAATGTGCATGTACGCGTCAGGAAACAGTGCCGCCATTTCTCCAAGGAAAACGTCGAGAAACTTGTAGACATCTTCTCGCGTTGGATCCAGCGCGGGTTCGAAGATGCCGGCCTGTCGTTCGATCTTATATGGCCCGGCCGCACTTCCTAACTCTGGATGTCCAACGAGCCAGCTGGTGCTGTGTCCCGGGATATCGAACTCAGGCACAACGCGAATGCCACGCTGGCGGGCATACTCAATAATCTCTTTCGCTTGGTCCTGCGTGTAGAACAGACCATCGGAGCCCATCTGATGCAGCTTCGGAAATTTTTTGCTTTCGATCCGAAATCCCTGATCCTCAGTCAAATGCCAATGGAAGACATTGAGTTTCACCGCTGCCATTGCATCTAAATTTCGCTTCAAGACTTCTGGCGGTTCGTAATGTCTGCCGATGTCGATCAACAAACCACGCCAGCGAAACCGCGGCTGATCTTTAATCTTCACAGCCGGGAAGTAATAACCATCTCGGCTGGAACTGACGAGTTGCAGGACAGTTTCCAAACCTCGCAAAGCACCGACCACCGTAGGCGCTGTAAGCAACACCGTCGAGAGACTGATATCAAGGTCGTAAGATTCATCCTCACCTAATGCCGGAATGGTTTCACCAGCCTTCGAGCATCGAATCTCGATACTGCTGGCCTCCGAGCTGCTTTGGCCAAATGTTAGTCCTGTTCGACCTTGAAGGCGCTTCAAAAACCGATCGATACCAGCCTGCAATCGTCCATCTGTGTATTGTGACGCCACCATCTTCAGAGAATCGGTAATCGGAACCTTGCCATCAGGAAACTCGACGAACGACGGCACCGGCATCAAATTATGTTGGTACTTGATCAGAACGTCGGGCACCTGCTGTTGAGTAAAGACGGCTGGGGGCATTACGGCTGTAAGCACAATTGTTAACAAAGCAGTAAGTGGTCTTGTGTTCATAAGGGAGTAGGACAGGCTGGTAGCCTGAAGCGGTCGTGTTGATGTTCGTCGTGTATCTGATCCAAACGAGGACAGGCTAACAGCCTATCCCTACATTCCATACTGCAGCTTCCGCAGATCACGATAAGTAATCAGCTTGATGTGGTTCTCTTCCAGGACCTTTCGGAATGCATCGCTCGTGAAGAAATCAAAATCACGTTGGCGCCACGCCGCTCCCCAGTTCGGGTGCTCAAAAGTGACTGCCTTCATCTCCGCATCATCGTATGCGATATGGATGACGAGCTCTGTTACACCTGGAGGCAACTTCTTCAACTCGTCGATATAAAAGTTTGCCCAACCTTCGGCCGCCACTGACGGTTCAATACTAACAATGCCATCGATAAGGATATCTTCCGGTTTCAAAATCTGAGACAGAAAAGGCATTCGTCCGGACATGTCTTTAGCGACTCTGATCGGTAGTTTGTTTTCTCGTGCGACCCGCACAAACATCTCGAACAATTCTTTGGTCTGGTAAAGCGTACCCATATGTGAATCGAGATGCGTGGGTCGAATGCCAAGTTTGATAGCGCGTTCGATCTGGGCACGAATCTCCTTCTCAGCCTCAGGAACATTTAAGTGAGACGCGGCTTCGCTCTCAGTTAGATATAAGTATCCATCCGCATCGAGCAAAGACGGAACACTGCCTCCCGCTAACAGAGGTCTCCAGCGATATTTCTGCCATTCGCTGGTCAGTGTGAGATGGAGTCCTAAGTCGGCCTGCGGATTCGCTCGAGCGTAAGCAGCGATTTCAGGTACCCACGAACATGGCATCATGATGCTGCCGGAATTAACGAGGCCTGATGAAAATGCTTTGACAGTCGCTTCATTGATTGAGTGTGACATACCGAGATCGTCGGCATGTACAATCACCAGCCTGCTATCGGCCGGATAACCGAGTCGCTCTGCTACGGTCTTTGTCTGAGACACAACCGATCCCTCAGCTGTTAGAAGTGTGATGAAAACGAGCATATACAGGAGCAGTTGGTGTCTCATGAAGTGACTCCGAAATATATCCGACGAAACTTTAGTTTGTCGGACAAGATCACGATTTTAGACCGAGCGCCTTAACAACCGATTCATCCGCGGTGGCACTACCGTTAACTTTATTAACAACACCAAACCCACCAGCATAGTCCCACATCGTCCAACCAATTCCGTACTTTTCCAGGGCCACGCGCATGTCCCGAATCCATGTCGCGCGGTCTTCGGGTAAGGCAAACCGTCGGAAAGTACCAAACTCATTACAGGTGATCAGAACATGACGCTTCGCCGCCCAGGCAGCAGCAACGCCGATCTCGCGATCGATGCGTTCGGCGTTCCAGTTGTCCTCACCATAGCGTAGTAAGTTGTAACGTGCAGTCTCGTCCGCAACTGTGTCCATCATCTTCTTCACGGCATCGATCGTCGAAGGATACGGTACCTTTTGATAGAACGGCAGATTAGGACCTGCCCACGTCGCTCCCTGGTGCGTGAAGGCGAACGGCTCATAGAAATGAAAGTTGTAGATGACGTTCGGATCTGAATAGGGCTGAAGTGCGAGCAACTCATACAAACCCGACCATCGATGGCCGGATGCAATAATCGTATGTTGTGAAGCTCCCAGGCGAATTGCCGCAATAAGCTTCGCTTGAATTCCGTACCATCGATAAGGATCTTCGACCATCGGCTCGTTGATGACTTCAAAGAAGACTCGTTCGGGATCTCGCGTTGAAAGGTGTTTCGCGAGCGAAGTCCAGAACTTTGCGAATGCTTCGACATGCCGATCTTCGGTATTCAAGCGGACCTTGAAAGGATCGGAAGGATGAATATCAATAATGACCGCGAGGTCTCGGGAGAGCATGTTGTCCACAGCCGTATCCAGATATTTTAGATACTCTACATTCAGCTTCGATGGATCGTCCCACTCGTTGAAGAGTGGGGCGGGTTCGATTGTGAAACGTACATGATCAAAACCCAGATTTTTTATTAGGGTGAGATCGGCTGGTGTCGTGTGCGATTCCAGATGCGCTTTCGAATAATCGTTGTTGCCTGATTGCGCAAACCAGTGACTCAGATTTATTCCGTGTCGAAGTCTCGAAAAACGTGCTTTCAGAGTCGCGGATGGTTCAGAGTTTTGTGGTTCAGCCCTGTTTGCGGTTGACACCTGCGCCGTCGTAACTAATATCATCGCCGCAAGTACAGGCCCGAAGATTGGCTTGAGCATGCGCTCCTTTTAGCAGCGGTGAATATTTAACGCAAGCCGGACTCTGTGCTTCTTCTCTGCGCGACCTCTGTGTTCTCAGTGTCTCTGTGGTGGTTAAGTCGGGGAGGTGTTATGCACCAAAGAGACGCGGAGAACACAGAGGTTGCACAGAGAAGAAGTAACTCCTCATTTCGATCTTGGCTGAAAACAAAACGAGGTGAACCTTGCGAATAACTCGCGGCTTTTTTCTGATGCTGGCCTTATGCTTGACGTTATCACCAACGGTTAAGTCACAGTCAAATTCAAAAATGACTCTGGTTAAGATTCCCTTAAATAACGGCTGGCAATTTCACGAGAAAGACAAGAACGTGTGGTATCCCGCAACTGTTCCCGGATCTGTTCACACGGATCTACTAGCGAACAAAGTCATCGGCGATCCTTTCTACCGCGACAACGAACAGAAGCAACAATGGATCGGCAAAACAGATTGGGAATATCGCACGACCTTTAAAGTCAATCAGCAAACTTTGGATCACAAGAACCTCGAGCTGGTCTTTGAAGGACTCGATACCTACGCCGACGTTTACCTGAATGAAAAGTTGCTTATCAAGGCTGACAACATGTTTCGCACGTGGCGAGTTAACTGCGCCGGCAATTTGAAGATTGGCGATAACACTCTGAGGATCCAGTTTCGTTCACCCATCAACGAAATCCTGCCTCTTATGGCCAAAATGAAGTACGAGCTCCCTGCTGGAAACGATCAAGGAGAGAAGACTTCGCCACACACGCGCAAAGCTCCTTATCAATTTGGATGGGATTGGGGTCCGCGCTTTGTGACGAGCGGGATCTGGCGACCGATTTCTCTTGAGGCCTGGGACAACGCCCGAATCGACGATCTTCAAATTACTCAAAAAAGGGTCACCAAAGAACAAGCAAATCTAACTGCATCCATCGATCTGGTTTCGACCGGCGAGTCGCAAGCCGAATTGATTCTGGAAGACGTCGGCCATAAGACAGTGGTCGGGCGTAAACAGATCAAGCTCACGCAAGGCGCTAATCAAATCGGCTTCGATTTTGTAATTAAGACTCCTTCACTTTGGTGGCCAAACGGCCTGGGCGCACATCCGCTTTACACATTCAGAGCTCGAATTTTGATCGCAGGCAATTTAGCAAATGAGCGATCTGTGCGAACGGGTTTGCGTTCGCTCGAAGTACGACAGCTGGATGACGCCTGGGGTAGAAGCTTCGCTTTCATAATTAACGGTGTCCCTGTTTTTGCAAAAGGCGCGAACTGGATCCCAGCCGATAGTTTTCCGACGCGTATGACTCGCGAAAAATATCGCTGGCTAATCAAGTCTGCTGCTGATGCAAACATGAATATGCTTCGTGTTTGGGGTGGCGGCATTTATGAGACTGACGAGTTCTACGAAATGTGCGATGAGATGGGAATTCTTCTCTGGCAGGAGTTCATGTTTGCTTGCAGCATGTACCCTGGCAATCAGGAGTTTCTGGATAACGTCAGTGCAGAAGCTCAGGATAACGTTCGTCGTCTTCGCAATCATCCGAGCATCGTAATCTGGTCGGGCAACAATGAGATCGAGACGGCATGGTTTAACTGGGGCTGGAAAAAAAGCTTGCCTTCATCCGTTTGGGATGATTACCAAAAGATCTTCGATGGCGTTCTGAAAGAGGTTTGTGGAACTCTGGATCCAAGCCGTTTGTATTGGCCAAGTTCACCGCACGGCGGTCTGCCCGATGATCTGAACTCCGAAAAAAGTGGTGACACGCATTCATGGAAAGTATGGCACGCTGCGGCGCCCTTCACAGACTATCAAAAAGAATTTCCACGGTTCATGAGTGAGTACGGCTTTCAATCGTTTCCGCAGATTGAAACCGTCGAAACCTACACTCTGCCGAGCGAACACGACATACAGTCTCCGGTGATGATGGCCCATCAGCGCCATCCACGTGGTAATCAGCTGATTAAGGAGTACATGCTCCGCGAATATCCGGCCCCCAAAGACTTCGAATCGTTTCTGTATCTGTCGCAGGTTCTGCAGGCCGAGGGTATCAAGATCGGTGCGGAACACCTGCGGCGAATCATGCCGCGCAACATGGGCTCGTTGTACTGGCAACTTGACGATTGTTGGCCCGTCGCATCATGGTCCAGCATTGACTACTACGGTAGGTGGAAGGCGTTGCAGTATTACGCAAAGCGTTTCTATTCACCTGTATTGTTGAGTCCATCCTCAGAAGAGAAGCAACTCAGATTTTATGTTGTTTCTGATCTCGTTACGGAAACAAAGGCTGTGTTGAATGTCGAACTGCGGGATCTTGACGGCAACAAACTCTCCAACGTGAGAAAAGAGGTTGTCATTGCTCCTCTACAGAGCCGGCCATATCTCTCCGTTCCAGTCAGTCAATTTCTCGCAAATAGAGATTCGAAGAATTTGATGATCTATTGCGAGTTGCTTTCAGCCGATGGCCGGGTGATCTCCAGCAATGAATATTTTTTCGAGCCCGCAAAAAGCCTTGCATTACCGACACCGCAGATCAGCGTCGAAGCGGTGAAAGCAAGTAATGGCTACAAGGTCACGTTAACCTCTGACAAACTGGCAAAGGCTGTGTATCTCTCCGCTAAAACCGACGGGTTTTTCTCTAACAACTATTTTGATCTCTTGCCGGACAAACCGGTGCAGATCGAGTTCCGGACAAAGGTGAATTTGCCGTTAGAGGAATTCCGTAAGCAACTGAAGGTGCGTTCGTTGAAGGATGCGTTCCCAATGACGGAACCGGTTACGGCGAATAAATAAGTTAGTTAACACCACAGTGCTTCAGCCGGTGGTTCTTCAATTTCGCAGCTACAACAACAAACCAAACTCTTTCTGACAGCACCAGTTGGTGATCTCTCGCTTGTTCCTCCTCCTTTTGACTAGCTCCGAAGTTGAAGTACCACCGGCTAAAGCCTGGTGGTGTCCAATCTTTTTCATTGCCAACTCCACATCCTTTGTTGTATCTGTGCGCAAAAGCCATTACCTAATTCAAGCCAAAGGTAAATCGTGATGACGAGCAGACTAGTTTCCCTTCCCTGCGCAGCCGTGCTTGCCGCTTCCATCTTCTGTCTATTGTTTTGTAGCCGCCTTAACGCGCAGGTTCTCGGAGATCCTGTCGATGTCAGTCTCGATTTCCAGAAGATGGAGAACGTCTACTTTGTAGGCAGCGCGCTGAAAAACTTCGACGCATCAACCGGCCAGGGAATGCTTCAATGGGATCGTTATCTAAGGAACACAACGCTCTCTTTCAACAAGATCGACGTCGGTTTTGCACGCGGCCGGGCAACGGAGTTTCCTGGAACCGAGTACGATCAGGATCCACAACTTCCCTTTTCCATCACTTTCGTTAGTCCGCGCACTGTTCGACTCCGCTTGTCGACCAGGTCTGTCCCGATGCGTGACGGAACATCGTTAATGCTTGCTGGCCCAGTACCATCCGACCACTCCTGGAGAGTCGAGCAGAACGATCAGACAATAAGTTACAAGAGCGCCTATGGGGAAGTGCGGATTATCAGGCAGCCCTGGCACATCGAGTTCTATGACAAGGCAGGACATCTCCTAACTCGAACCCAAAATATGGGCGACCCGGCAACGTTTATCACTCCCGTTCCTTTCTCGTTCGTTCGTCGTTCGTCTGACTTAGACAGAAGAATCGCCGCGACGTTTCTGTTGCAACACGACGAAAAGATCTTTGGCTGCGGCGAATCGTTCACGCGTCTCGATAAGCGTGGGCAACACATCAATGTTTGGACCCGCGATGGCATGGGCACCCAGAACGAGTACATGTACAAGCCAATTCCGTTCTTTCTCAGCAGCAATGGCTACGGAATGTTTGTACACACGAGCGCGCCTGTGACCTTTGATTTTGGAAAGTATTACGACGCGCACAACGTAATCTATTCTGGAGACGAGAACCTCGACCTCTTCATCTTTCTGGGTGAACCCAAAGACATTCTTTCCGAATACACGGCGCTCACAGGTCGCAGTCCTGTACCACCGCTCTGGTCGTTTGGCTTCTGGATGAGCCGCATAACTTATGACCGCGAGGAGCAGGTACGCGAAGTGGCAAAACAACTAAGAGCGCACCAGGTTCCAGCTGATGTGATTCATCTCGACACTGGTTGGTTCGAAACTGATTGGCGCAGTGATTTCAAATTCTCTTCGTCGCGCTTTAAAGATCCCGCAAAGATGCTCGCGGATTTAAAGGCGCAGGGTTTCCATGTGAGTCTCTGGCAGTATTCCTATTTCACAAGCAAGAACAATCTCTGGAAAGAGATGGTTGATAAAGGCTACGCAGTTAAGAATGAGGGCGGTCAACTACCTTTCGAAGATGCAACGCTGGACGTCAGCAATCCTGAGGCTGTGAAGTGGTATCAGTCAAAGTTGGCAGAACTGCTGAAGATGGGTGTGGGAGCAATCAAAGTGGACTTCGGAGAAGGTGCGCCTGTCACTGGTCAATACGCTTCGGGACGTACCGGATGGTACGAACACAATCTTTATCCGTTGCGCTACAACAAGGCAGTCGCCGAAATCACAAAGCAGACAACAGGTGAAAATGTTATCTGGGCACGCAGTGCCTGGGCCGGCAGTCAACGTTATCCGCTTCACTGGGGAGGCGACGCCGAGAACACTGACTCAGCTATGGCTGGTGAATTAAGAGGTGGTTTGTCGTTTGGCTTATCAGGTTTTACTTACTGGAGTCACGACGTCGGCGGATTCGTGCAAAAGGCCCCGCGCGATCTCTACCGGCGTTGGCTAGGGTGGGGAGTTCTTACTTCACACACACGTGCACACGGTGCACCGCCGCGAGAGCCGTGGGAATACGACGAGGCGCTGACGGAGGATTTTCGTCGCGCACTGGGCTTGAAATATTCACTGATGCCCTACATCTATGCCCAAGCCAAAGACTCTTCTGCACATGGTTATCCGATGCTGCGCACACTGTTCTTCGAGTATCCGAACGATCCAACATCATGGACGATCGATGACGAGTACATGTTTGGTGCAAGCTTGCTGGTCGCTCCGCTGATCGAACCGGGTGATGCACGTAAAGTTTATTTACCACCGGGAACTTGGATCGATTACCAGAGCAACAAAAGTTATGAAGGGGCAAAGTGGCACCAGATCACTGCCGGGCAGATCCCGGTAATTCTGCTGGTTAAAGATCACACGGCGCTCCCTCACCTCAAGGTCGCTCAAAGCACTTCCGAGATGGATTGGAACAATGTGGAATTGAAAGTATTCAGCTCTGACAACGGATCGGTTTCCGGATGGTTCACTTCCCCGCAGAATGATTTGGTCCAGCTTGAACTAAACAACGCAGGCCGAGGCTACACTTTGAAAACCGATCCGCTCGCTGGAAAGGTGAAGTGGCAGATAACTCGACCGTTAACTAAGTGAATGCTGGGAATGAAGTATTAGGAACTCTCTGCGTTTCCTCTGCGTTCTCTGCGACTCTGCGGTGTTCTTCCTGGCCTTTAGACAAAACTCGAATCAAACAAATTGTCAGGAAGGACCCCGCAGAGACGCAGAGAACGCAGAGTAACCGCAGAGAAGAGCTTCAAGAGATACATATGAAACGATATTGCCCCTTAGCGCTTTGTCTCAGTTTCCTCATCACCTCAACCACACGCGCACAGTTCGTCTCAACTCGCGGCAAGCAGTTCATCGCTCCTGACGGCAAACCGCTCCTGCTACGAGGCACTAACCTCGGTAATTGGTTATTGCCGGAAGGCTACATGTTCAAGTTCAAGAGCGCGAATTCACCACGGCTGATTGAAACCGTGATCAATCAACTTGTGGGTGAAGATGAAGCGCGCCGCTTTTGGAAAAATTACAGAGACAACTACATCACTCGAGATGATATTCATTTTCTGAAACAATCTGGTTTCAACTCGGTTCGTGTTCCTTTTAATTACCGCCTCTTTGTATCGAAGGACGATCCGCAACGA
>DASYPT010000080.1:0-7147 GCA_036006355.1 Pyrinomonadaceae bacterium
ACGGTCTACAGAACGTTGAAGCTACTTACTGAGGCGGGGCTCGCGCGTGAGGTTCGCTTTGGAGATGGGCGCACGCACTACGAACATAACTACAAACACCAGCACCACGATCACATGATTTGTTCGGAGTGCGGCAAGATAATCGAATTCTTCTCTGCTGAACTCGAAGCAATTCAAGATGCGATGGCGGCAAAACATAAGTTTGAAGTTACCCAACACCTCTTGCGTATCATCGGGATCTGCGCTGAATGCCGGCGCGCGAAGAAACAGAATCCAACCACGGAACAATCTCCGACGAAACTGAGCGTTGCCGGACGAGTGGGCAGATAATGTCAGGCTCGATTGACCTCGCGAAAAACCAACCACAAAGACACTAAGACACAAAGAGGGATTATTAAAAAGTGCAGGATTTTTTGTGCCTTCGTATCTCAGGGCCTTTGTGGCAGGAATTGTTGTGCTTAGTTTTCTATGTTTTCGGCTTACGGAGTTCGCTATAACAAAGCGACGGCAGGCCGTCGCACTCCAAAGGTTTTGCCTTCCTTCCTCAACCGGTGTAACTTCAGTTTTAAATATCTAACTGAGGTTTGGTGATTCCCATGAACGTTTCCATCACATTCGAACCTTCTGGTATTTCCGGGTTGGTTGCTCAGGGCACATACCTGATCGACGCAGCACGAAGAATGGGTGCTCCACTGGGTGCCGGTTGTTTGGCCGGGAAAGGAGACTGTCCGTCTTGCGTTGTTGCCATAAAAGCCGGCGCAAGTTTGTTATCGCCGCCAACCGGCGTCGAAAATAAACTGCTTGGCATAGCTGGTTTGACTGACTCTTTGCGGATGGCTTGTCAGGCAAAGATAGAAGGCCAGGGCGACATCGTATTAATGGTGACAGCCTTTCGCCCACAAGAGGCGCCCCCAGTTGATCTACCATCAGACATTGAAAAGAAATTTGGCGAACTCAGTCTGAATCAAAAGATCGCGGCATTGCTGAAGTTTGAAGCTATCACGATGTCAGAGGCGTTCGATGCTGCACTTAAAAAACCAATAGCGGTCGGGACTCGTGCGTTCGATTCAGTTGTGAGTCGTGCTCGTGCGGCAAAGACGAACGCGAAAGCAAAACAGTGATCGAACAGATGAGACGCAGCTTGATTTTCTCAGCGCTTCAAGGTTGGGCGAGAAGCAGGCGAGGACGCGCGCGGTCCCAGCCCAAGACATTCGTGGCTCTCGCGTTGTTTAGCGTTATCCCATTGATCGGTGGCTGCCCTCGGAGGGAACTGCCTCCGGGCAACAAGCCAGTTAGTATATCCATCGGGTCTCCGAGTCCGAGTCCTGCTCCAATTCCAACATCTTTCAATGGCGAACGCGCCATGACTCACGTAAAGAAACAGTTGGAGTTCGGTCCCAGGCCGCCTGACACGCCTGAGCTCGTCAAAACCCGCAATTACATCGTTAACGAATTGAAGTCGTATGGATTGACTGTTTCCACGGATGAGTTTGTCGCAAACACTCCTCAGGGACGGAAGAAGATGGCAAACATCATTGCCGAAATTCCCGGAGAATCAACGAACGTCATTATCATTGCCAGTCATTACGACACGAAATTTTTTAAGGACCTGCACTTTGTCGGAGCGAATGATCCTGGCGCTTCTGTAGGAACCTTGCTGGAAATCGCGCGAGTCGCCGCAAGCTCGTCAGCTAAACCGAAATCGACTTATCGCTTCGTTTTCTTCGACGGCGAAGAAGCGTTTTGTGAAGGGTGGGACGATTGCGGCACACCAGAGAATCCAGATCACACGTACGGCAGTCGTCAGTACGCGCAGGAACTGGTTGACCGGCATCAAGCACAAAATGTTCAGGCGCTCATCCTCCTCGACATGATGGGTTACACAAAACTGGAGTTGGGGCGCGATACGATGTCGTCACGTTGGTTGCAGAACATCATTTGGCAAACTGGTCGTGAACTTGGTTACACCAAAATTTTCGTGGATCGTCCCGAAGGTGTTGGTGGCGACGATCACGAACCATTTCTCCGCGCGGGAATCGACTCAGTCGATCTGATTCAGTTGAACGACTACAGTTATTGGCACACGCCGGAAGACACTCTTGATAAAATTTCAGCGCAGAGTATGAAGATCGTTGGTGAAACTGTGCTGGCGAGTTTACCGCGCATCGCGGCGCATCCTTCAGCTGGCACGCGGCCATCGGCATCACAATAGTCGTTCGGGAGCAGTCAGATGTTGAACTCACCTGAGATTCTGGTACCGGTTGATTTTTCTCCGTGCTCTATCAATGCGTTAAGAGTTGCTCTTGGTTTGGCTTCACCTGATGGCGATCTAACTTTGCTGCACGTTATCGATGAACACTTCGTCGAGGATGCTGTCGTGGCAAGTCTTGGAACTACAGAAGAGATTCGTGAGCGTCTTCGAAAACAAGCAGAAGCAAACTTCGACGCAACCCTTGCGGATATCGATGCCGGGAAAGTTGATGTAGAGAGAATGATTGTTGTCGGCGCGCCTTTTGTTGAAATTCTAAAGATAACTCGCGACCTCGATCTGCCCATGATCGTAATGGGCGTGCGCGGTCGATCCACACCACCGGAAGAGATTCTGTTTGGTTCGACGGCCGAGAAAGTGCTCCGCGGATCGCGCGTACCGGTATTGTGTGTGCCGTTCTAAGAATAGGACCTATAGGACTGATAGGACCTATGCCTGATACAAACACGAAAAAGATTGCAGTCATTCCTGGAGACGGGATCGGGCCCGAAGTGATAAATCAAGCGGTCCGCGTGCTTCAGCATCTTCAATCCACAAATGATCTAAAACTCGAATTCGTCCACTTCGATTGGGGCGCCGATAAGTTTTTGAAAGACGGCGTTAGCCTTCCTGAAGACGCACTCGAGATGCTATCAAGTGATTTTGACGCCATCCTTGCCGGAGCTTTCGGTGATCCTCGAATCCCCTCGAACAAACATGCCGAAGACATCCTTCTCGGAATGCGTCGCGGTCTGGATCTTTACATAAATCTCAGGCCTGTCCGTCTGTTACACGAGCGACTTACTCCACTTCGAAATCGGAAAGCGGAGGATGTCGACTTCGTAGTGTTCAGAGAAAACACCGAGGGCGCGTATTGCGGAGCGGGCGGATTTCTGAAAAGAGGCACCGACAACGAAGTTGCGCTTCAGGAAGAAATCAATACTCGCCACGGCGTTGAGCGAATCATCGTCGCTGCTTTTGAGTACGCTGAAAACAACCAGCGCAAGAGTGTGACGATGGCCGACAAGTCCAACGTGCAGAGGTTCGGCGGTGATCTTTGGCAACGAGTCTTTAGGGAGGTCGCTGCCGGATATTCACACATCAAAGCAAATCATCAATACGTCGACGCGATGGCGATGTTTATGGTGCTCGACCCGGGGCAGTATGAAGTAATCGTCAGCAACAATCTCTTCGGCGACATCCTGACGGATCTTGGTGCGGCCATTCAAGGAGGTCTTGGACTCGCTGCATCGGGAAACATTCATCCCGGCCGCGTCTCCTTATTCGAGCCAGTACATGGTAGTGCTCCACCATTGGCAGGGCGAGGAATCGCTAATCCGATAGGTGCTATTCTGACTTCAGCGATGATGTTAGAATACCTCGGCTTCCAAAAAGAGAGTGACGCGATTGAAGTTGCTGTTCGTGCGGCCGTTTCTGCAAACGAGACGACCGGTGATCTCGGTGGTGATCTTTCAACAGAACAGGCAGGGAGTGCAGTAATTGCACACCTCGGAAAGCAGTGAGGTGTTATGAAGTCAGGTAACAGGCGATTCGCGCAAAAAATCATTGCAGGAGTTGTAATAGTTACGATGCTTTACGGCGCGGGAGTGGCGCCGATCGTAATGTTGTTTGTCTCCGTAGTTGTGCTCGTTGTATTTCTGGTGACGAGACGGGCGCAGAATCGCGAGGTGGAGCGACTGTTCGATTTTTTTGTTACGGCTGAGTCAATTCTCCGTGACGAGGAGCGACGGTGGTATGGCTTTGAAGTTGGCGAAGTGATCGAACAAGGCGAATTAGTTCTGGAAGGCCTGCCTGATCCACCCCCAATCCACTTGTTCACCCTCGGCGCCCTGCATCACTCAATTGGAAACAATGCTTCAGCGGTCGAGTATCTTTCAACCATCGTTGAAGACGAACACTTCAATGAACGCAATCGCGATATGGCGTCCCCTCAGTTAAGACGATATGTGACCTTGCTGAGGAAGATTGAAATGGAACCTTCGCTGGCTCCCGAGACACTTGGCGCGATTAGATCTCTCGAGCGCATGCGTCGCCGCCAGGCATTCGCGATGCTGACTGAGAGTCGCAAGACATTGAAGCTCAACGCGACGAGTGATCAGCAGATGAAGCTCGAAACGAAGCCCGCAACTAATCCAACGGTACGTACGCCGATTGCCGATCTCTTGAAAGATATTTATCAGAACGATCAATCCCCTACTAACTAGTTCGATCTCAGTTCATTTGTTTGAAACACTAACAGCCGAAATCATTGCCATCGGATCGGAATTGTTAGCGCCCGATCGAACCGATACCAACAGCCTCTGGCTCACCGAACAACTCAACCGGCTTGGTATCGAAGTCAAACTCAAAACAATCGTCGGCGATGACGATGCACGCCTCGAAGAAGCAATCAAAGACGCAACCAGGCGCTCAAAAGTCGTAATCACCACCGGCGGTCTAGGGCCTACCGAAGATGACATCACCCGAAAGATAACCGCACGTGCACTTGGCAGGCGTCTCTTACTTGATGAAAACGTGCTCGCCGAAATCAAGCAACGGTTTCAAAGCTTTGGGGTAACGATGCCAGAGCGGAATTCAAGACAAGCGATGGTTATCGAGGATGCTGAGGTGTTGCCAAATCCAAACGGTACTGCACCGGGCATGTTTCTGGAACACAATGGCACCGCGATCGTTTTGCTGCCTGGTCCGCCAAGAGAAATGCAGCCGATGTTTAGCAATCACGTCGTTTCAAAGCTGGAGCAACGATCTGGGAGTGTGCGAGTTGTCCGGCGGATGTTGCGTGTAGCTGGCATGGGTGAATCGGCGGTTGATGAGAAGATCGCACCTGTTTACACAAAGTATGAAAATCCGCAAACAACGATTCTGTTCAATCAAAGCGAGATAGAGATCCACCTGACCGCGCGTGGTCGAACTGAGGATGAAGCGAATCAGTTGCTAGATCGAGTCGTTCTCGAAATTGAGGAACAACTTGGCAATGCAATCTTCGCGTTTCGCGGCGAGAAGATGGAGGAGGTTATTGGACTAAAGCTCGCGGTCGGTGGTTACACTCTGGCCGTCGCTGAAAGTTGTACAGGTGGTTTGCTGGCGGAACGTTTGACGGAAGTACCAGGTTCATCAAAGTACTTCATCGAAGGTGTTGTTACATATTCCAATGAGTCGAAAACACGTCTACTGGGTGTCGAACCGATCTTGTTATTGGAGCACGGTGCGGTCAGTGGGCCGGTTGCTGAAGCAATGTCGGAAGGTATGCGGAATCGCGCAGCGACTGACTTCGCGTTGTCAATTACTGGAATTGCGGGACCAGACGGTGGTACTGAAGATAAGCCCGTCGGAACAGTTTTCATCGCCATCTCTTCAGAGGCGGGAACTGAACATCGAAGATTGAAGCTGCCAGGTGATCGAAATCTGATTCGCTGGCGTGCGACGCAAGCGGCGTTAGATCTGTTAAGACGAAGATTGATTTAAACAACTCAGCCCCAGGCCTCGCACCTGACCTGGGGCTGACGTTCGTGATTGGGATAGCTAGTTGCAGTCTACGGTTTCATTGACAATTGTGTTTGTGACATCACCATTCGCGTTGATCGTCACGTGAACCGTCTGATGTACCTGGAAGTTGTTATCGGTTTTCTGCCCGATAAGCCTGAAGTTGTTGACGAATGTAAATTCGGTTGCTCCGCCTATGAGCGGGAGCGTGTCCACCTCCTGCGTTACGCCAACCGCTTGGTATAAGTCGCCGGTGGTTTGCCCGACGCCGTCTGCTCCCTGAGGCTGAGCATGAGTCTTTAGGGTCACCCGGTTGTCGTTGATAGTAATGTGCTGCTGTAGGTGAAGAATACCTTCAACCAGCACGTCCTCCCCCGCACCTCCGTTGGCACACGGGACGAAAACGAGCTGTGAAAAAGGAATGAAATCGTTGGTGGTGATGGTAAGAGCCTGCGAAAACGCTACTGCTGCGAAACTGACCATCAAGAGCGTTAGTCCTATGCTGATAGTGATAGTCTTTCGCCTGAAGAGGAATCTTTTCATTTGTCTTGTCTCCTAGTGTTCGACATCGAAGTTGGTGGTTGGAATCGATAGCACAGATGGAAATCTCTTGAGGGGGCTGCGGCTTCATACGCTGCGTATCGCGGAAAATTCCTTTGTGGGCCGCAGACCTTATCCTCGCTACCGCATTATGTCAATGGTTTGGGTGAACTTCAGTCGAATGACCAAAAGGCTTGACTAGTGTTTCTCTCTTAACCGATCACCGATAGCTTTGACATACGCCTCCACACCCTCGGCATACTTACCTTGTCGATAAAGATCCTCCGCAGGTTCCGCAAGACTAAGACAAACTTCATCCGGCAACACTTTTTCAAGTGCCCGGCTAACTTGCAAACGCCACTCCCGATCCTTGATCGAGAGCGCAAGGACGAGCCCTCTTCTACTGTCTCCGCCTGGCGCCCACTGGCGCGCGAGAGCTAGCGAGTAGTCAAACAATGATTGGCCATTCGTTGAATCAACGGTAACAACGACAAACTCAACGTCAGAGTCACTCTTCACTTGAGTCAATGCTGATTCGAGGTTCTTCTTCTGCGAAGCATTGAACGCGTTGGCAAAGTCGTTAACCAGTCCGACTCGTTGAGGAAACGATTGAGAGCTTACACTCGCACTCGGGCTTGGAGTGGCTTGTGCGTTTTGCGATGCTGGAGGTGGACGGTGACACGACGCCGCAAGTAGTAGAAGTAGAAAAAGAATCAGCTTTGGAGTGCGACGGCCTGCCGTCGCTTTGTTATTTCGGTCTGAATCAAATCGACTACTTTTCGTTTTCATCTTTTCGTTGTAACAAAGCGGCGGCAGGCGCCGCACTCCAAAGTCAATCAAGTTTTCGCCAGGTGT
>DASYPT010000081.1:0-55302 GCA_036006355.1 Pyrinomonadaceae bacterium
GTTGTGGGGACTCGGAGATCACCTCACCCCCTTGCCCCCTCGCCCACTCACCCCCTCACCCCTCGCCCACTCACCCACTCGTCCACTCATCCCCTCGCCCACTCACGCCCTCGCCGACTCACTCGCCCACTCAATCAATCTCATCGTTTGAACCATCAACGGTCCATTGGTTATATTGGGCTTCCCCAAAAACTCCCCAAGGCAACGTCAAAATGGAGGTCACGAGTGCATGACTCACACTCGCCAAATTTTACTGGGCGCCTTTCTGCTTCTTACGTCAGGACTAATGCTTATGTCGTCTTGTACTAATGTTCCAAACACTGGAGGAACTGCTAACGCAGACGAAGCTGCCAAATTTATGGCGAACGTCGATAAACGGCTGATGGAACTCAGCATCAAATCCGGTCGCGCTGATTGGGTGCGAAGCACCTACATCACTGACGACACGGAAAAAATCTCTGCCGGCGCAAACACCGATTTGATAGCGGCCACAACGGAGTTTGCCGAAGAGGCAAAGAAATTTGATGGTGTGGATCTTCCCGCCGATCTTCAACGGAAGCTCAAATTACTAAAGCTGTCTTTAACTCTACCCGCGCCAAAGAACGAAGCCGAGCGCAAAGAGCTGACTGAAATCGCAGCGCGAATGGAAGGCGATTATGGAAAGGGCAAATACTGTCCCGAAGGCGACAAGGGAAAGTGTTTGAGCTTGCCTGATCTCGAAGAGATCATGACGAACAGTCGTGATCCCGAAGAGTTGAAGAAAGCGTGGGTTGGTTGGCATCAGATAGCCGTTCCAATTCGCAAAGACTATGTGCGGTTCGTTGAGCTCAGCAACAAGGGCGCGCAGGAAATGGGCTTCAAAGATACCGGTGCGATGTGGCGTGAGAAATACGACATGCCACCTGATGCATTTGCATCGGAGATGGAACGCCTGTGGCAGCAAGTCAAACCTCTATACGATTCTCTTTACACATACACGAGACGCAAACTGTCAGAGAAGTACGGCAGCAACGTGGTGGCACTGGACAAGCCGATTCCCGCACACCTGCTCGGAAATATGTGGGCTCAAACGTGGGGTAATGTTTATCCAATTCTGGCGCCTGCGAACGCGGATCGTGGTTACGATCTGACCAAGATCTTAAAAGCTCGAAACACCGACGCAAAGCAAATGGTTCGCTACGGTGAAGGGTTCTTCACTTCACTTGGATTCGAACAACTGCCGGCAACTTTCTGGGACAGATCTCTCTTCGTGAAGCCGACGGACCATGAGGTAGTCTGCCACGCCAGCGCCTGGGACATCGATTATGAGAAAGACGTCAGACTTAAAATGTGCGTCAACATCAACGAGGAGGATTTCAGTGTCGTCCATCATGAGTTAGGCCACAACTATTACCAGATGGCTTATGCCAACCAGCCGTTTCTGTTTCGTGACAGCGCGAACGATGCTTTTCACGAAGCGATCGGCGACACTATTGCGCTTTCTGTGACGCCTCCTTATCTGAAGCAGTTGGGATTGATTGACACAGTTCCGGAGCCGAGCTCAGACATTGGGTTCCTGCTCAACCGTGCTCTCGACAAGGTGGCATTCTTACCGTTTGGCTACCTGGTCGATCAGTGGCGGTGGAAAGTGTTCTCGGGTGAAGTAAGACCCGAGGATTACAACAAAGCGTGGTGGGAGTTGCGTGAGAAGTATCAGGGTGTTGCGCCACCGGTTCCACGAAGTGAACAAGACTTCGATCCTGGCGCCAAGTACCACGTGCCGGCCAATACTCCTTATGCTCGTTACTTCCTCGCCGCTATCCTGCAGTTTCAGTTTCATCGCGCGTTGTGTCGCGAGGCAGGGTTCAACGGTCCGCTCTATCAATGCTCGATCTATGGCAACAAGAAAGCGGGGGAGAAACTACGGACGATGTTGGCGATGGGATTGAGCAAGCCCTGGCCCGAAGCGTTGAAGGCGATGACAGGCGAAGACAAGATGGACGCGACTGCGATTATTGACTACTTCGCGCCGCTGAAGACGTGGTTGGACGAGCAGAACAAGAAGATTTCAGAATAGGTCGAATAGGTCCTATACGTTCCTATAGGTCCTATTCAATCCTTCAAGCTGAAATCTTAAATTACGAGACCCGACGCAGATTCGCATCTTTAAGCTGATAGTGCTGCACCTTCGTATCTGTGATCACTTTTGAGGACCAGAACTTCTCGAAGATGGATGGTGGCCAGACGCGGTGAGATTCGCCCTCACGTATTGTCGCGTGATTAACTCGCATTACGTCCATAGCCGTGAGGCGAGGTACCAAAGTTACAGATAAAGTTGCAGTTGGTGAGATCGATTCGAGCCAACCGTCAAGAGATTCCCGCAGCGTGCCGGGTTTGGTGAATTCAGACTTTGCGGCCTGAATTTGAACGGCCGGTATTAACGAAAGGTGACTTTGTTTCTGGGCAAATACTCTCACTTTCATTCCCTCCCGTATGATAAACAACGTTCAATAGGCATCCGTTTCCAGTTTTTGAGGCCCAAAAAAAACGAATGCCACGACGCTCCTTAAAGAGTAGTCGTGGCATTCGCGGTTGCCTTACTGATTTTGCTGTTTACTTACCAGGGCCAAATACGGCCGTTTCCCCATCGTCCATTGTTACCGCGGCGGTTGTACCCACCGTAACGCTGGTAACCTTCGTTGTAGCCTTGGACAAATGCGTTGCGAAAAACTTGTTTGTACTGACCCTTGTTTCCGTAACGCGAGTCGTAACCGTCACTACCGTTTTTCCAGAAGTGTGATCGTTGCGGATCGTAGCTTTGGCCACGTTGGGCATCAGCTGCGCCAGTCGATAACCCTTCCCGGTAACCTTGTTGTTGGGCGATTTGGTACGAGTTGTTATACCCATACCGATCATCATATCGATCGTTTCGGCGATAGCGATCATCTCGGTCTCGTCTGTAATCACGGTCGCGGTCCCGTCGATAGTCAGGGTACTGGTCCCGTCGATAATCAGGATACTGCGCCTGGGCAGTACCGCTTCCGATTGTCGCAATACCTAAAACGACAAAGAATGCCAGTAAGAGCCCACCTAATTTTTTACTCGAGTAATTCACTTGTTTTGATACCTCCCCTGCCGTCTCATCGGCAACTGCCGTGCCCGCCGGCATTGGGACTAAAAATACGCGTTTTCTAAAACAAAGCGTTCGCAATTAACACGATATCGTGCCCTCATAACCGACATCGTAAGTAAGCGTCTAAGTTGCAAATGTGTAGCGGGAGTATTGTCAGGAGTTAATCGGAGTAGTCAGTGGTCAGTGGTCAGTAGTCAGTAGGGTTAGTGGTCAGTACGATAGGACCTATAGGACCTACTCGACCTATAACTGACCACTGACGATTCTACGCAGGTCTTTGAAGATAGGATCTTAACTCTGGTGGTGTTGCCTTCCTGACGAGAGCCGCCTTTGCTTTCCATTCAGTAGCGCGGCTCAACTCAACGAGGAACTTAGTTTCACCTGACTCAAGCGACGCGACGGGCACCCCATCGTGATACAAGATGCGATTGCCCGTATGTGAAGTAATCCGATTCCCGGGTGTGATAATTCCAACGACGTTCAAAGGGTCGGCAGCGCTGACGGAAATCAGACTATCTTGAACACCCTGGCGACGCATCGATCTCAACATTCCCACTGCATCGGGTAGCGCAAACTGCTCACCTGAGATTCCTGCTACAAAGCGTCCACCACGAATCTCGCCGCGAGCTTCCAGCCGGTGATACACGCGCAGCAGCACTCTCCACGGAATCGACATCCCTTCGCGTTCAAGCAGCCGCTTGAAGACCACACCATAGCGTTTCAACAAAACCCAGGCGACTTCTTCAGTCGTTTCAGGATCAAACACTCTTTGGGACGAAGCAACTTCTACGTCTGTGTTGCGACGTAGGATTGACCAGCGACCTGCACTGGCCATGTCGTACACAGGTTGACGCTGCTTTCGGCGAGCGGCTGCCTGAGTCTTTCTACTGCCCGGCGTTAACAAGGCTCGAAGACCTGTAAAACTGTCAGACACAACAACGCCATTCGCAACCAATTCTGCCAAAGCCTCTTCAACCTGACTTCGAAGTAGGCGAGTGTTCTCAACAATGTCACTAAAGAACGAGGCTCCTCGATCCTGCAGATACTCAAAAACCATCTGAGTTGTTGTTGAGAAGTCTGACTCTTTCACACCCTGTGCTGGTGACGGAAAGACCGAGCGCCAGAGTGCAAAATTCTTTCTTCGTAACAGCGCGATTGGTGTGTTGCGAACTGGTGCGCCACCTCGTCGTCGCTCCGCGCCTTCATCGGTGGAGCGAATCGGTGGTGTTAGTCGTGCCCAAACAACTTCACCCGATAGACATAACGCGTCGAGCCATGCAGGATCGTATTCAACCAGACGGCCCGGCAGCAGTTCGCCTTCCCATGCAGCAGCTGGTGCTTCGAATCCTTCCAGCTGCTCGATGATGGCTCTCACACTCTCAGGTCCTTCCATCTGATGGTCAGGCGCAAGTTTTTGCCACGCCAGCATGAAACGCACGAAGTCTGCACTTGAAACAGGTTCAATCTCCTGCCGCAGACGGTTGAGCGTGTAGCTATGGATACGCGCTAAGAGTCGTCGCGCACACCACTCGGTTTCCGTCGTTCCAGGTGTAAACAGACCTCGAATAACAAAACCTTCCGACTCCAGCTTGAGCAAACCTGTTTCAATCTCGAGCTTGTTCAAGGCCGATGACTGAATTAGCTGTGAAACCGTCACAGGACCCAGCCCTTCCAAACGTCCGCGCAAAATCTCCACCAGGGCGCCGTCGAACTTCCATTCAGTTCGGGAGACACTCTCTGGAGCGGCGATCGAAGGCTGCAAATTGGCCGCGGGGTAGACTGCGTTGATTTGAGGTAAACGTTCAGCAGCGATCCACAACCTAGTTGCTGTTTCGGCAGGTGTCAGTGTGGCTGCACGATTCTCAGCTTTTAATTCATCGAAGAACTGCTGCCACTGAGCGCCCTCGGCTTCGGTAAGAAATCCAAGTTCAACCAAAGCATCGTGCAGTTCGTCGGCATTCCTTGGTTCCGGCCAAACCTCATCACGGACCCGATCGATCGCGGACTGATCGAGCTTGCCCATATCGCTGGCTTGTTGAGGATCCAGCCAGCGACGCTGGAACACAGCTCGTGTGCGACGCTCTTCAAGTGGAGCATCATCGAGATATGCGTAGGGCCTGGCGTTAAGGATTTCCTGGGAAAGGGGTGATGCTTCGATTACATCGCGCGCAAAAAGATTCTTTTCATTCCGTTCAATAGCAACAAGTAGTTTCTCGAGACCGTCAATGTCCATGGCCTCTTCCAAACAATCCTTCACCGTTTGATCGACGAGTGGATGTGCCGGAATCTCCCGTTCCCCGGCCGGAAGGTTTTCAAAGCACGCGACTTGATCAGGAAAGATCGCGGTCAGTAGGTCTTCTGCATCGATTCGCTGTAGTTGGGCAGGAATCTTCTTGCCGCCTCGACGTCTCAAAACTGCAAGTGAACGCGTCACGTTCCAACGCCAGCGAATGTTCCACATCGGCGCATCAAGCAATGCCTGGCAAAGAAGCTGTCGAACGGTTTTCGAATTGAGATAGTGAAATACTTCATCCAAAGGAAAGCTGTGCGTTGGTCCGAGCGATAGAACAATCGCATCTTCGGTGGCCGCGGCTTGTAACTCAAAATTGAACTTTCGACAAAAGCGCTTGCGCAACGCCAATCCCCAGGCACGATTAAGGCGACTACCAAATGGAGAGTGAAGAACTAACTGCATGCTGCCGCTATCGTCAAAGAACCTTTCGAGTACCAGATTGTCCTGAGATGGCATCACACCCAGAACAATCTTTGCACCGGCCAGATATTCGACGATCTGCTCGGCGGCCTGTCGCGAGATTCCAACTTCATCTGTTAGCCACGCGACTGCCAAATCCAAATCTACATTCTTGAGAAGTTTGTCTTCGGCTTCTTCATCTTCACTTCGAGAATCATGCACCACATCAATGACGCGTGAAGTAATCTCTTCTCTAAGTCTCGCGACGGAAACCGAAAGTTCCTGCGTGCGTGCAGGGGCCTCGCCGAGCCAGAACGGAATTGATGGCGGTTGCCCGTGTGCGTCTTCAACGCGAACTTTGCCCTGTTCGACTCGCAGGACTTTCCACGAAGTGTTGCCCAACTGAAAGATGTCACCCTGGAGACTCTCGATCGCGAAGTCTTCATTCACTGAGCCGATGACCAGTTCGCTTGGTTCCAGGACAACCGCGTAGTCAGCAGTGTCAGGAATTGCCCCACCCGAAGTGATGGCCGCCAGGCGCGCATTTCTCCGCCCTCTGAGACGCTTATTGACCGCGTCGTGGTGAAGATAGGTCGAGCGCCGGCCGCGCTTGGTTGAAAATCCTTCCGCCAGCATCCGCACCACAGCATCAAATTGTTCTCGTTCCAGGTTTCGATAGGGATACGCGCGTCGAATCATTTCGAACAACGCATCTTCCCCCCATTCTTCAGCTGCAACCGCGGCTACTATCTGCTGAGCGAGAATGTCGAGTGGCCGTTCCGGTATTTCGAGGTGATCGAGTTCACCACGTCGAACTGCATCGATGATGGCAGCACATTCAACCAACTCGTCTCTGGAGAGTGGAAAGATTCGGCCTTTCGGAAAACCTTCAACGGCGTGATTGGAACGCCCAACCCTTTGCAGGAAACTGGCAATGGAGCGGGTTGAGCCTAATTGGCAAACCAGATTGACATCCCCGATATCGATTCCCAACTCGAGTGATGCAGTAGCAACGAGAGCACTCAATTCGCCGGCTTTCAATCGTTGCTCGGCGTCGAGACGCTGTTCGCGCGCCAGACTGCCATGATGAGCAGCAATATTCTCATCGCCGATTCGCTCGCCAAGGTGGCGAGAAACACGCTCGGCTAAACGGCGCGTGTTGACGAATACTAACGTGGTGTGATGCTGCCGAATCAGTTGCGCTAGTCGATCGTAGACCTCGTTCCATACTTCGCCAGACATCACTGCTTCGAGCGGCGAGTCGGGCAATTCAATGGCGAGATCAAGCTGGCGTCGATGACCAGTATCGATGATGGTGCAGTTTGGTTTGCCGCCCGCGTCGAGATTCTCAGTGCCGACTAAGAAACGAGCAACTTCTTCAATAGGACTTTGAGTCGCGGAGAGGCCGATGCGAACCAGTCCCGACTTGTCGGGATTGCCGATTTCCGATTTCCGATTTCCGATTTTTTCTGTGTGCTGGCGAACGAGTTGTTCCAACCGTTCGATTGACAGCGCGAGATGGGAGCCACGTTTGTTGCCGACTACGGCATGTATCTCATCGACAATCAACGTTCGAGTTGTTTCCAACATACGTCGCCCACCTTCGCTGGTGAGCAGGATGTAGAGCGACTCTGGGGTAGTTACAACGATATGAGGTGGCCGCTTCGTCATCGCCGTGCGCTCTGAAGCGGGTGTATCGCCGGTGCGCACGAGTGTTCGAATGTTAACCTCGGGCAGTGCCATTGAACGCAATTCAACTTGAATTCCTTCCAACGGCAATTGGAGATTTCGCTGCACGTCATTGCTCAATGCTTTCAGTGGCGAAACGTAGATGACATGGGTTGAGTCATCGAGTTTTCCTTCGACGCCCAGGCGTACCAGGTCGTCGATTGCTGACAAAAAGGCTGCGAGTGTTTTACCAGATCCGGTCGGAGCGGCTATTAGAGTGTTGCGGTGTTGTTTGATCTGCGGCCAGGCTTGCTGCTGAGGCTCAGTGGCCGCGGGAAAAGTTCGCTCGAACCAACGGGCTACCGCTGGATGAAAAATTTCCGAATTCATAGGGAAGGGTATTATAGTGCGACCGTGTTAGTTTTGCATAGCTGAATCACGTGCCCAGGTGTGAAACAAGAAATATTTAAGATTGAAGATTTCAGATTTGGCTGGTTGTCCGACGAACATTAGATTGTCGTGCGTCGCATTGCGGGTCGTCGGACAGACCGTTGCTTCGTGTTGATTCGTGTATTTCGTGGATCGGCTTTTCAGACGGGAGAGAAACGATCCACGAAAAAACACGAAACGTCACGAAGGTTAATTCATGAGATGGCAGCAAACTTAGGCAAGATCATTCAGAAGTTAAAGCGGTTCTATGGAGAGCCGTTGCCACCGAAGACTACAGATCCGTTTGAGTTAATTTTGCAGGAGGGCATTGCTTACCTGGTAGACGACGAGCGAAGGGAAAAGGCGCTGGAGCATTTACGTAAAACGGTTGGACTGCAGCCTGGCGACATCTTGAACGCATCGCCCTCGCAAATTGATGAAGCAACAAAATTGGGGGGTGTTGCTCCTCATTACCGCTCAGTTCGAATAAGAGAATCAGCTCTGATCGCGTTGAATGAATTTGGCGGGGATCTTTCTTCGGCGTGCAAGCTCCCTCCTTCGAAGGCCATCAAAGCACTCAAACAATTTCCGGGTATCGGTGAGCCGGGAGCTGAGAAGATCCTCCTCTTCACAAAGAACTATGCGGTTCTGGCATTAGACTCCAACGGATTGAGAGTCTTGTTGCGGATCGGCTTTGGCGAAGAAAAGAAGAACTACTCCGCGAGTTATAAATCTGTTCGAGAAGCCGTTTCCGATCAAACGGGCCGCGATTGCGAGTCTCTCATCGAAGCCCATCAACTACTCAGACAGCACGGCAAGACTCTGTGCAAGACAAACAAACCTCGTTGCGAAGAGTGTCCGGTAAGTTCGATGTGTGCCTGGTTCTTACGGCGACGTTAGCGCCACGCACCGAGTATCGCTCCCATTCCGCAAAACGCGAGAATCATATATCCGCCGTTAATGGCGATATAGGCCCACGATTTGTTTTCGAATACGCCAATTATCGCGACTGCCATCGCCACCCATCCGACTCCTGCGAGCGCACCGGCGGCGATGCCCCAGACGACATTGGTCCCTGGTGCCGCGAGAAACATCGCGAGATTGAGCGACATCACCAGTGCAAAGATAAACGACCAGCCAAACATCCGCGCTTTACTGAAGGTTGCGACGTCAGTTTCAGACAAGTTATTCACTCGCATCCATGCTTTACCGAACAACAGCGGTGAATACCAGAGTCCGCCGAGAATGAAGGTTGAGAGTGCTGCGACGAAAACCGCGATGAAGTTGATTTTGGAGAAATCCATTGGGGGTGCTCCTTTGGAATGAAGTCATCGGTAACGTGCAACTTCTTACCAAAGGGCGGCGGGGCTGTATTGTAAAAAATTAACCAGGGGTGGTCTTTGGACTTTGGTCTTAGGCCTTTGATCTTTTGGCCTTTGTCTTGGATGGAGTCAGTACCACCTCGCGGTAGCGGGTGGGTGCGAAGCGTGAGACCGACCTTTACAATACTGCGTACCCACCCGCTACCGCGAGGTGGTACTGACTCCATCCAAGGCAAGGCCGAAGGTCAAAGCCCAAAGGACAAAGTCCTAAGACCACTTCAGTCGATAGGAATATACCCGAGGTACTCGCCGCGTCGTGTCAGGTACGCAGAAGGATTCAGGCCGGAGAAGGTGTGAAACTCCTTAATGAAATGCGCCTGATCGTAATAACCGCACTCAGACGCTATGGAGGCCCACTCGATCTGTTGGCGCTCTTCGATCACTTTAAGAACTTTGTTGAACTTCGAAATCCGCGCGAAACTCTTTGGTCGCAGACCCACTACTTTCTCAAACTGCGAGATCAGATGTTTCTGAGTGATACCGATTTGGCTGGCTAGATCTCGAATCGCAAGAAACTGAGGTGAGTGCTGCAGCCTATGGATTGCGAAGCTCATCGTGCGATCCGTTTCAAGGCTGCGTTTTGTCTGCTCGAGAAGGAAAGCTTCGAATCGCAACAGCTTCCCTTCAGGTGAATTGATCTCGAGAAGTTGATCCCGAATGTCGTAGATCAGCCTGCCCCAGATCAGATCCAATTCAGTGACCCATTCCGTTAACTCTGAAATCGGAAAACCGAAGAAGGGATACGCGCCGCCGGGCTTGAAGCGAATACCGATCATGTGCGTGTTGTCGGTCCCGATAATGATGTAGCGGGTGCGTTCACCCGAGATCCATGCTTTCCTTACAGTGCGGAACTTGTCGGTGGCGGCTTCATCAGGAAAGATCTTTTTCGACCAACTGTCGAGATCTATGATCAGTTCGATTGCGCCGTCGGGAAGGATTTTTTCGCGTTTGTAGTCAACGTGATGACCGTCGTAATACCAGATGTTCTCGACAAACTGGGAGAGCGGGGGCTTGGGGAAATGGAGTTTGAAGAGCATGGTTTTGGGATCAGTGATCGGTAGACAGTATAGGTCGAATAGGTCCTATAGGTCCTATACCACTAGTCAAATTGCTTTTTGAATTGCTCGAATTGTAGTTTTAGACTTTCAACTTCCGTAGCCAGTGAATCTACCTTTTGTTCCAAACGTTCGACCTGTTCATGGCTGGAACGCTTCGGTGTTGCTGCGATGTGCTCAACTTCACTTGCGAGCGACTCGAGATCGATATCACCAGCCAGCAGATGTGCAAATCTGACTTCCTTCTGGCCCGGCTGTCGTGGTAATCGGACGACTAATGGTTCATCACGTGTCATCAAACCATTCAGAGTTTGTTCGATCTCTTCAAGTCCCGTGAACTCATGAAGTCTCGACGCATTGCCCCTTAGTTCACCAGGAGTCTGTGGGCCACGCAACATCAAGACACACATTACGGCAACTTCAGGATGACTTAAGTGCATGACTTCCGGCAGCACGTGTTTGTATTTGGGGACGCGACTCGTGCTGCCATAAAAAACGTAGGCCAGGTTCTTTTCACGTAAAGTCTCCACTGCTTGTTCAACCTGCGCTTCTGTATAAGAGGTTACGGGATTGCGATTGTTCTTTTGATTGCAAGCGAGAGTCAGGGCATTCAGAGACAGTGGATAGTATTCGGGCGTGGTCACTTGCTTCTCAACAAGTGATCCAAGTGTGCGAATTTCGATGGCAGTTAAGATGGTGGCCATTTAGAACCAGTCTCAGCGTAACTCAGCGTGCTCTGCGTCTCTGCGGTGTTAGCGTGGCTGGACCGACTTAACCACAGAGACACAGAGAACGCAGAGACGCAGAGAAGAGTTGTTCATCTGCTCAAGTGCCGTGCAAAGATACCATCCAATTCATCGACACTGCGATAAGTCTCAACGGTAACCTTATCGCATCCCGCGATCATTGCTGAAAGTGATCGCGACTCGGATGGGCGGTAGAGACACAAGACTTGTATCTCCCATTCTGTCGCCTTACCAATCTCAAAACCCACGCCAAGACTTGGCTTAGTCACTTCAGCAACCAAGCAATCACAACTCCTCAACCATTCGAGATCACGATCATAGATTTGCTGATCGGAAAGCTCTTCACCTCTGACGTCCAGATTCGGATCACCTACATGTTCGGTCAGTATCGTTCCGTAACGCGTCAACATTGAAACAATCTGAAGGTAGATATCTGAGTCGTCGCGACCACCACGGATGGCGCCGGCAAAATAGATTTTCATTTTGTTCCAGGCTTACGACGCACTCGCCGCTTTGGTTTCGGTTTCGGCGTGGTTGATGTTACGTCCATCAGTTCTTTTTTCGGTTGTGTCAGGTTGCGAATAAAAGTGGCTACCGTCGACTGCGGAACGTCAGCTTCAAAAACAACCTCGCTCTCCTTTGGAAGAATCGTGATGTTCTTGAGTGCGCTTTGTGTCTCTTTTTCGGGAATGTAGTTGATAGCCTGTTGGAACATCACCGAGAGGAGACCGTTCATGATCTTTGCTGTGTCGGGATTGTCTGCATTCATCGCGCCGCGCAGATTGAAGTTTGTTCCCTCCAATGTAACCGCCGCATAAAAGTCACCGAGTTTAGTCTCGCACCTGGGATCACGAGCAACGGCCTGCGTGCCCAGCAGACCAAAACTTTTTGCGAACGCAGTCAGCGGTGAACCAGCGGCGCTGATCAGAGTGTTGGGATTCCGCAGCAGCGACGTAATGGTGTTCGAACTTAGACGACCATTGCCTTCACTCGCATCGATCGCCGCTTTCACGTAATTGACGTTACCAAACGCAATTGTATTCGAATTCAGCGCGACGACAGCTATTTCTGCAAAGGATTTGAGAAAAGGATTTTTAGCGGCCGCTTCCTCAATCGGATCGATCTTCAGGACTGTCAGTGTCTTAGATCCGTGTTTTTCCGTCCGTGCTTTATCCTGCAGGTACAAACCAATCAAAGTAATCAGAGAGTCGGCACTAAAATCTCCACCAGCAACTGTTAGAAGATCCGGCGGTGAAAAACTTAAATCCGCAGTGGGTTTATTAAACCGAATTGCAATCGCCAGGTACTCGACACTCGCAGGATCAATACCGATGCTACGTTTGATGTCTGCGAATGAGGCGCGCATTTTCGTTACTTCTGTGGGATCCATTACCCTGGGACCGACTTCGTTGAAAATCTTTTGAGGACTCAGGTAAATGACAGAATCAGCCTCAGGAAGCTGGGCCAATGTTGATGCAGACTGTGCGTGAGTTATTGGTACCAGTAGGAGAACAACTGCAAGAACGGTAAGTAGGGACTTCAATTGAGCAACGTTCATTCAACTCTCCTTTCAAGCTTGTTAATACTCGCATGAAAGGAGACTCCGCTGCATTAGAAAAATTGAGTAGCGTTGTGGCTGGGAGTTTTCCTCTGCGAAGCGCAGAGGGTCTCAGATTTGGTCGAGGGTCTTGCGCGTAAACTCGTTTTCTGTGTTGCCTGTGTTCAAAGTTGAGGCTGGCTCAAAGAGAAGGACTTCGCATTCCTCTTCCGCTACCGGGCAATGTTCAACGCCTCGCGGAACAATGATCATTTCGCCTGGTTCAATCCAAATCGATTGGTCCGAGTTTGATTCGTCGCGATAATCCATTCGGAATCGACCGTGGACCACCATAAACAGCTCGTCTTCTGTTTCGTGGTGGTGCCAGGTAAACGGTCCTTTGAATTTCACCAACTTTATGTACTGGCCATTTAGTTCGCCGGCGATTCTTGGGTTCCAGTGATCGTTAATTAGCGAGAGCTTTTGCTGAAGATTGATTTTTTGCATTGCGGGTTCTCAACAATCAACATCGGGTGACATGGATTAGAACGGTGAGCGAAGCGACCGATTGACCTCACCTGATCTGGCCTTAATAGTAAGCGAGGTCAATCGGTCCCTTCGCTCACCGTTCCAATTCTGGCGTTACTGCTGTACTTCAATCGATGAACTTGTCGGTCGCGGTTGCGGGTTGACTATCATTGATATGAATGCCGCTGGTGGTTGAATCAATATACAAATGTCGCCCGACGATTTCACCGGCCGTATCAGGATCCATATTACAAGTGTACGATCCTTCTGCTGCTCCCGGAGTCTTGGCTGTCACCTTTAGAGTGATTACATAATCCCTGAGTGGTTTTTCTCCACCGTATCGGGCATCGAGGAAGCCGTTGTCGACCAACTGTTTCAGTGTTGCGTATTCGCCATCATTACTGAGGCTGTAGGTTCTTTCTGCAATAGAAATGGTTCTGAGGAGTGCTATCGCCGCTGTTTCATTAGCGCGCACGACACTTCGCTGTAAGCCAGAAGTATAGCTTTGACAACTATTGATCAGAGCAAGGCTGAAAACGCACATTGCGAACACGCGTAGTTGAGACATTCACGGTTCCTTTCACAGCTGGCGATAACGAAAGCAGTTCCAATCATGATCGTTCACCATTCCCACTGCCTGCATGAATGCGTAACAGATTGTCGACCCGACAAAACGGAAATCGCGTTTGATCAGATCTTTACTGAGCGCGTCTGAGATATCAGTTTTCGCCAGCACTGGTTGACCGCGTTTGCGCTTGATCGGTTTGCCATTCACAAATTGCCAGACGTATTTATCAAAACTGCCGAACTCGCGACGCACGTTTAGAAAAGCCTGGGCATTCGCAATTGCTGAAGCGATCTTCAAACGGTTACGAACAATTCCTGCGTTACTCAGAAGCTCAGCGATCTTTTGATTGTCATACCTGGCGACCTTCGCTGGATCGAAACGATTGAAGGCTTTGCGATAGTTTTCCCGTTTTTGAAGAATTGTTTCCCAGCTCAGGCCGGCCTGGGCCCCTTCAAGGATCAGAAACTCAAAGAGGGTCCGGTCATCGTGTTGTGGAACGCCCCACTCTTCGTCGTGGTAGGCGATTGATAAAGGGGTCTTGGCCCAGTGACAGCGGTTCATGATTAGTCAAAGATTTTATAGGACCTATTCGACCTATAGGACCTATTCGATTTGGATTGAGCGTCCGTTTTCCTTCACAGATCTATAAACCGCCTCGACCAGTTTCACTGACATCAATCCATCAAACGCAGTAACCGGCGGAGCAGAGTTATTAACGATGGCGTCGATGAATGCGCGGTCTTCCTGAACGTAACCCCATTTCTCATCGCGGGGCAATTGCTGCATCGATTGTTCGCTGAAATGCCCGGCGAGATTGCTACTGCACACTAGTGTCTCCATCTCGCGCGTTACCAGTGTTGCATGATGACAAAAAACTTCCACGCGTTCGAACGGAAATAGCCAACTCGCATCGGCCGAAGAGCAAAGTGTGGCGTGCATACCATTCACAAATTTCAGGAGTACGGAGAAGTCGTCAACCTCGGCGTATTCGTGTTTTGACCCGATCGCGATCAGACTTTCAATTTCGCCGAAGAGGAACCTTGCCATATCAAACATGTGAATCGTAGTTTCAAAAAGAAAGCCCCCGGTAACTGCAGGGTCACCCGTCCACACCGGCTTCAATAGTTCACCGCGATTCATCTTGATGTGCGCTGAGTGAGGCGTGTGGGTCTCGCCTAAGATTTGTTTCAGAGTTGCGTACACCGGAGCGAAGCGGCGATTGTGCCCGACTTGAAATACGCCCCGACTCGATTGCGCCTTTTCAAACACCCCTTGAGCATCGGCAACGTTGGTTGCGAGTGGCTTCTCGCAGAAGACATGCTTCCCGGATTCGATCGCGGCAATGGCAAGCGGCACGTGCTTAGTGTTTGGCGTCGTGATGTAGATGGCATCGGAGGAATCGATAAGATGTTCGGCCGTTTGACTAATCTCAACTGCGCACGATCGCGCAAGTTTCTCAGCATTCGCAGGTACTACGTCTTGAATGCAAGCCAATTCAACACGGGCGTCGTTTCTTAGAATGCTTGCGTGAACGCCGGCGATGTATCCAGCGCCGATGATTCCAACTTTGATCTTCATAACATGTGAACGTGAATTGCCAGGAGAGTATAGGACCTATTTGACCTATAGGACCTATCTGACTAACTCCTAGTCGCCACTCATGTTAGCCGTCGACAACACCTGCTCCGTAGCTTGCTTCGCTTGCTTTGCTAGTTCGAACGGATCCATCTCCCAATACTCAGGACGAAATATTTCAACACTGGCAACACGGTCGTAACCAATTCTTCCGAATGCAGAGATCATCGTTCGGAGCGGAAGAGTCCCAAGCCCAGGTAACAACCTATGACTATCGTTCAACTCTTCTCGCGGGCGATCTTCAGCATCGTTAATGTGAAAGACATAGAGCAGGTTTGGATCTAGAGCTTCAATCATCTGAATACTTGAGTCTCCAGCGTAAAAATGAAAACTATCAATCACGAGTCCAAGGTTCGTTCGATTCGTTGTTTGAACGATCTCGTGAGAGAGTTCCAGCGTCTGCACACTGCAATCCGTTTGACCTAAGAACTCAAAAGCAAGTGCGACGTCCTTTTCAGCAGCGATATCACACAGCTCGTTAAGCACACGCACAGATTCGTCAATCACCTGGATCCTCGTTGCGCCTTGCAGCGGAATTCTTCCGGGCACCACCACAATGAATGGACAGTTGATCTGGGCGGCGATTGAACTCAGCTCCCGACACTGTTGCTTGATCGATTGGTAAGCCTCAGAGTCACGAAACGTAATGTGTTCGATTGAATTGATGCTGAGCGGACGAATGTTATGAGCAAGAAAAAGTTGATTGAGATCGGCTGCGGATTTCTGTTTGAGAAAATCGCGCAGTTTTGACGCCCAGATTTCCAGGTAATCGAAGCCGGCGGCCTGTGCGGCCTCGATATCGGTCAACAAGTCAGCGCGCATCGTCGTCGCGCCATTTAACGCCAGTTTCATTTCGTTTTGTGTGGTTCTTTGAGTTTCTACCGAAGCATAGCATTATCCACAGATTACGCCGATGACGCCGATAATGAAGTTGGTGCCACCTTGCTAATGTCCGATATGTTTTGGCTTGTCGGGACCCACACCACCAGGCTTTAGCCGGTGGTACTTCAATTTCATAGCTATCTTCGGGAACATCTCATTGTAGCTCGGAAGTTGAAGTGCCACCGGATAAAGCCTGGTGGTGTTCCCAACTTTGTTTCCCATCTTTGTAGTTGTGAAATTAAAGTGCCACCGGCTAAAGCCCGGTGGTGTGGGTCTGCTTCTGAAATATCCCTGCCCGTTTGACTTAAAGCTACGCACGTTGTAAAAGCCTCGTGGTTCCGTACAGGTTAAAGAAATCCCGATCAACTTGATCAGGATATGTTTTCCGTCAAGTAAAGGAGACAAAAATGGCGCTAAGACTAGGCGATATTGCACCCGATTTCTCAGCAGATACTACCGAAGGCCCGATTAATTTTCATGAATGGATCGGCAATAGCTGGGCAGTACTGTTTTCACACCCCAAGGACTTCACACCGGTTTGTACAACCGAGCTGGGTTATGTAGCTAAATCCAAACCCGAGTTTGAAAAACGTGGCGTGAAAGTTATTGGCCTCAGCGTAGATCCAACCGATTCCCATAAACGTTGGGCTGAGGACATCAGGGAAACGCAGGGTGCGGCCCTGAACTTCCCCGTTATCGCGGATCCCGATCATAAGATCGCTGAACTCTACGACATGATTCACCCAGAGATTTCTGATGTGTTTACTGTGCGTTCGGTATTTGTGATTGGCCCGGATAAGAAAATCAAACTATACATCACGTATCCTGCGAGCTGTGGTCGAAACTTCGACGAGATCCTGCGTGTGATTGACTCCCTGCAGTTAACATCCAACTACAGCGTCGCTACTCCCGTGAACTGGAGAGACGGCGAAGATGTAATTATCGTGCCTTCGCTGTCAGACGAAGCCGCGAAAGAGAAGTTTCCGGCAGGATGGCGAGCTCCCAAGCCGTACCTGAGAATTACGCCGCAACCTAATAAAGGCGCAAAGACCGCATCGTAAACTCAAAAGACTTAGGAACAAGAAAAAGCGCAGGTTCACCGCCTGCGCTTTTTTGTGTGCGAATTGAATCTAACCTGGACTCCATCCCAGTGATGCCCTGTCCCGAACGCGATATTAAATGCGTGCGCCAGTTTGGCCATTGAAAAAGTGAAATTGCTCAGCGTCAAAGCTCAGCCATACTTTCGTTTCAAGCTCAGCACGAAACCCGGCCGCTGCACGCGCGATGAATTTGTTCTCGCCTATTGTTACAAATACCAGAGTCTCGTTGCCCATAAGCTCGGTTACATAAACCTTTGCCGGCAACGAACCCTCGCGCGCTTCTTCGTTGACATGAAGGTGTTCCGGTCGAATCCCTAAAGTAATTCCGGCACCGATATGACTAGACAGTCGCTCACTTTGTTCTTTGGCGAGCTGCAACGACAGATCTTTGCTCACGAAAGTGTCTCTATTGATCTCACCGTCAACAAAGTTCATGCTCGGACTGCCCACAAACTCTGCAACAAACTTGTTCGCCGGCTGTTCATAGATCTTCATGGGGCTGTCGAACTGCTGGAGCTTCCCTTTACGCATGACCGCGACCCGGTGCGCGAGCGTCATGGCTTCAGCCTGGTCGTGGGTTACATAAATTGTCGTTGTTCCCAGTTCGTGTTGCAGGTGTTTTAGTTCGCCTCTCATTTGCACCCGAAGTCTCGCATCTAAATTAGAAAGCGGTTCGTCCATCAGATAGGCGCGCGGCTCGCGGACAATTGCACGCGCAAGTGCGACTCGTTGTCGCTCACCTCCGGACAGTTCCCGCGGCTTACGTTGCAAAAGTTCATCGATCTCCAGCATTGCCGCGACGCTCTTCACGCGATCCACGCGAGTGTTCACATCAAGTTTCCTCACACGCAACGGATAACCAATATTCTCGGCGATAGTCATGTGGGGATAGAGAGCATAGCTCTGAAACACCATTGCGAGATCGCGGTGTTGCGCAGGGACATCATTAACGCGTTGACCATTAATGAGAATGTCTCCGGACGATACCGTCTCCAGACCAGCCAGCATCCGAAGCGTTGTGGTCTTTCCGCAGCCTGAGGGTCCGAGCAAGACCACAAACTCACCATCGTCGATAGTCAACGAGAGATCATCGACGACTTTGGTGTTGCCGAAGAGCCTGGTTACGTTTTGAAAAACGATCGACATGATTAAACTACCGACTAACTACCTTCGCTGAACCGTCGTTCTCTCATTCTCACCGGCGCTTTAGCCCGGTGCTAATCAGCTACAAATCGCGCTAACCGTTTCAACGGTTTAGGACGGTGGTCATTAGCTGCCAATGATCGCGCGATTGTATTAACCCGGCCGCAAAAAACCGTTAAAACGGTTAAGCTTCCCCAAATCAGCTCTCACCGGGCTGAAGCCCGGTGAGAATGAGAGGAAAAACTCTGGTCACGGCCAAGCACTCACCCTTTCACCGCTCCGAGTGATAATCCTCTAACCAAATACTTCTGCACAGCCAGCGCAAACACGAGTATCGGGACGATTGCAACCACACCTGCCGCACTCATAACGCCCCATTTAATTTCATACTGCGTTACTCGTCCGGCAATGCCAACCGGCAGAGTCATCGCGGCGTCCGTTTGAGTCAACACCAGCGCGAACAGAAACTCGTTCCACGACACGATCAAACAAAACACTGCCGTTGCCGCCAGGCCCGGTGTCACCAGCGGCAACACAACTCTTCTTAAAGCGCCAAGACGCGAGTCACCATCCACCAGGGCAGCTTCTTCGAGATCTCGCGGAACCTCCGCGAAGAATCCCCGCATCATCCAAACTACAAACGGCAAATTGAACGCGGTGTAAACGATTATCAATGCCAATCTGGTATTGAGTAGACGCAGGTCGCGCATCATCAGGAACAACGGAACAGCAGTAACGATTGCTGGAAACATTCGCGTCGAGAGAATCCACAGCGACAACTTGTTATCAAGGCCATATGGCAAACGAAAGCGCGCCAATGAATACGCAGCGAGTGTTCCGATAACTAAGGCGATGGCAGTTGACGCGACAGCTACAACAGCGCTGGTTATCAGGTATTGCCCGAACGATCGTGACAAGAAGGCGTCGTAGTAATGCTCGAGAGTTGGAGAAAAGATTAGCCAGGGTGGAGGCGTCGCAAATTGATCTACTTCCGTCTTCAACGAAATCGTTACCATCCAATAGACGGGAACAAGTGCGCTCAGCAGAGCGACTATCAGGAACAGGTATTTCAACAAAAGTTTCATCTAAGTGGGCGTCTGCTTCGTCTGCAGAAAACGAATGTAGATGGTGCTGATCACGTTGGTTAGAGCAAGGAGCACAAAGGACATTGCCGCGGCGTAACCAAAATCAAAAAAGCGAAACGCGGTTCGGTAAATATAGAGACTGATAGTTTCGGTGGCGAATCCGGGCCCGCCTTCGGTAAGTATGAAGATCTGATCAAAGACTCGCAGCAGATCCATAGTGCGCAAGAGCAGCGCAATGAGAATGGCTGGTTTGAGCAATGGCAGAGTCACGTACCGAAAGGTTTGCCAACGACTTGAACCGTCGATCAGGGCTGCTTCATACGGTTCTTGCGGAATTGCCTGAAGACCTGCGAGTAAGACGAGGAACACGAACGGGGTCCATTGCCACACGTCAACCGCGATTACTGAAAGCAATGCCAATTTCGGTGAAGCAGTCCAGGTGAGTGGTTCTGTGTTTACCCCGACCTCTTTAAGTGTCCCGTTGATAGCGCCAAAGTTTGGATTAAGCATCAATCGCCAAACGACGCCGACAACAACTGTCGGCAACATCATCGGGACAAGCAGGGCCGCGCGAAACAAAGTACGTCCACGGATCTGACTGTTCAATAGAAGTGCGAGTGACAAGCCGATTAAGAATTCGAAGACAAGCGCGACCACCGCATATATGAACGTGTGAGCCATTGCAGTGAGGAAAAAGGCGTCCGAGATAAGACGGGTAAAGTTTGAAACGCCCCACTTTATGCCATCAGCAGTTTCGGTTTGCAGGCTGATCGTGATTGAGTAGATCAGAGGATAGATCGACAACGAAAGCAGCACGACCAATGCCGGCGTAATCAAAACGAGCGCGAAGAGAAGGTCGCGACTATTGTGCGCGCTGAACGATCTTTTCAATTTCGGCATTCGCCTGATTCATTGCGTCCTCGGCCGTTAGTTCACCACTATTCGCCTTGGATAAAAAGATCCCAAAAACATTCTCGATTTCATTCCACTGCGGAGTTCTGGGTCTTGGACGCGAAGTCTCGAGAGATTTCAACTGCGCCGGATAAGACGGAAACTTTGCGACGAGCTCAGCATCCCTAAACACCGAACGTCTTGTCGGCGGATTACCGCGTTGCGCGGAAAGCTTCATTTGTGCAGAACTAGTGGTCCAAAGCAGAAAGTCGATCGCAGCTTCAGCGTTGCGCGAGTCTTTTGGAATCGCAATCAGCCAGTTACCAATTTCCGCCTGCCCATCTTTCACTGCTGCCGGTAAGGTCGTAAACGCCATCTTCCCAATCACCTTCGATTTCGTCGCATCACTAAATGAACTGATCCATGCCGGCCAATTAATCGACATCGCGGCAGTGCCTTGCAACAGGTGTGCGCCGACCTCATCTGCATTAAAACTCGGATAACCGGGTGGGGAATACCTCCCCAGCTCGATCATGAACTTTAGAGCCGCGATCCCTTGCGGACTATTGACTGTTGGCATACCTGAACCATCAAACATCTCACCACCGAACGCCCAGAAGATTGGCATAAAGTCGGCCACTGCAGCGTTACCTTGAGCAGCTCGCATGACGTAGCCGTAAATCTTACCGCCTTCGTGTTCATTCTCCTGGATTGTTTTCGCGGCCGCGAGCACATCATCCCACTTCAAAGGTTCGTTGAGTTTATGTTTTTCAAAAAGGTCTTTGCGGTAGAAAAACAACTGCGAATTGCCAACGTAAGGTAAGGCATAAAGCGCCCCGGTTTGGTAAGGATATCGGCAAAGAGCGATCGAGGTCGGAATGAAATCCGGGTCGGGGCCGGCCTGGCCGCGTTTCTGCATTAACGGGCCGAGGTCAGTCAGGAATTGCTTTGTGGCGAAGCGCGGAAACCATGGATCATCGAGCATTATCAGGTCGTAGGCGCCTGTCTCCGCGTTGACATCTATGAGCTCTTTCTCGAACAGGTTCGCATAAGGAAATTCAGCGATGTTGATATGAACGCCGGTTTGCTTTTCGTAATCGAGCGCAGCTTGTTTGAGCGCGTCACCTTCAACGCCGGAGTTCACGGCGAGTGTGAGTTGTTTGAGGGAGGGCTCTCGATTCGAACGACAGCCACACAAAGCGAGCATCACTGCGAGGCTCACGGTAGTACATATCAAGTGAATGGTTCGCATCTATAAAATCCCGGATGGTCCGGGGCAGTAGCCCGACTGTCAAGGGGCTTTGGTATTCCTACTCAAGCCCTCCCTCACGGTCGGGCTACTGCCCCGATCCAGACTTAGCTGATGTACTTGTTCTTAATCCTGATATCCCTTCCCGCGAACGGTCCAGTTTCGAATTCATGCACCTCAATCTCAACGCAATCGCGCTCAAACATTCGTGTGACCTCGCGGAAATCCTGGTTACAGTCACACAAACCATCGAAAAAGAGATCTCGTAGTTCGTCAGGCAGCCTGCCCTCGAAGTTCTTTCGTGTTTCAAGGTAAATCTGGAGCCGTCGATTTAAGCCCTGGTCTTCATACGACGACAACTGAAAAGAATTGATCTCTTTCACCAATACTGGGTGCGCATTGATGATGTTCTCAATGTCGGTTGGATATACTTTTGCGCCATAGAACGGCACCGTTAGATCCGCTCGACCGAAGACATGCAGGATCGGAAAGTGGCTTTGCGGACCGGGGAGGTCTTCAATCTTCAATCCTTGCTCAGCCAGCTTCGTGCGCAGCGCGTGATGCGACATCACTCCACCAAGGTCCTTGAGGTTATAGCGGATTTTGGGTGCTGCGCTAGTTTGGCGGCCAATCGTGAAGAGCAGCTCGCCGTTCTGTTGGGTCTCGATAACGTAGTCGAGCGCATTGTATTGAAAGATCATCGGTGGAGACTGTCGCCCAAAGAGACGTTCGCACAACTGCCGGTCCTTAAGGCAGAGACGTCGCAGTTCTATAGTGAGCGGCGTTTCCACACCGATATTAATTTCGAGGTCTGAAGCACCGTACGACGAAATAACGGTCTTGAAGGTATTCAACAAATAAGAACGAAGACTCTCCGATATTCCCTCGCCGCCAACAATCAGATCCATCCGGAAGCGCTGCAGATCAAGTTTTGTTGAATCGACAAACGATTTGATGAACGGTGGATATCCGAAAATCAGATACCGGTAATCAGGGCCGAAGATCGTAAGCGTATTCTCCAACTTCTTCTGATCAGGGCCGATCGATTTTAGAATCCCCACGTCGACGAGCGACATGGATACATTCATCCCTGTCGCCCACGGTCCAAGTGCAAAACAGTTCAGTAGAATGCAACCGGTATCCCGATAGATGAGCTGATAGTTCAGTTGCAGAATGTGTTTGACGTCTTGCCGTTCTTCAAGACTGCGCACCCAGTTGTTTGGTACGCCTGACGAACCAGACGACTCATCGATAACTACTCCCTCCGCTGGAATTCGGCCGTCGTAACAACGTTCTTCAATGCTGAATCTTTTGACGTAGTTTTCTTTTGTCATCACTGGAACAGATGACAACGACCAGCGGCCGGAATTCTCGTAATGTTCGTTTGCCAAAAACTGTTGATAGGCAGGACATCGATCTTTAGCTTTGAAGAAAACTGCCTCGGCGCGCATCATGCCAATTCGCGATAGTAAAGGTTGAAGCCGGCCGACGCTCAGCAGCATGTAGGTTCGACGATCAATGCTGACAAAAACTCTGAGCACCCAGAGGATCCAGAGTGTTGACCAACGAAGCAAACGTCTAGTCAAGCAGTATCTCCTTTACTGAGCGACGGTAACTTTTTGGTGGCTCATCGGAGTAACCGATCTTAAAGATTAACCAGATGTCAGGGACTTTAGTTTCATTCAACAGCCACGCTGCCGCTTTTTTGTTTGTTACCAGATTTCCAAATGGGTGGATATAGAGGTTGTGTTCAGCAGTGGCTAGCCAGAACTGCATTAGAAAACTTCCAGTCTCGAACGCATGCTCTGCGGCCCAAAACTGTCCGGCCAGCATGCCAAGAGTTGGCACCAGACCCAATTGCCGCCTGTAAACGTTGGCGAGTAGTGCGCTCGTCAACGGTAGCTGTAGAAGTTTTGGCGCGCGAGCTGATAACCAGAATGCACTTCGAGAAGTATTCATGCAGCGATAGTCGAGTCCATCGCGAGTTTCCTTAGATTTCTTGTCAGTGAAACGAAACCATTCGACGATCTCATCGTGGTAATCGCGATGATTTAGATCCTCAAACACGGCTTCGGTATTCTTCTTTAGAATGCATTCGATCGAATCTTTGTCGGTTATTACTTCAAATCGATGTTTCCACGTGTCAGCGAGTAACCGGAGGGCTTCAACATCCTCCACTGGAATCGGATCTGGTTTAAGTGAAATCCTTGACGTGCGCCGTTTGAGAAATGTTGCCGCATCGGTGAGACCTTGAATCGGGGCAGTGGCAGTCAGTTGCAGTCGAGCAAATGGTAGAAAAACCTGGCTTTTTGTATTGAGAATCTCGAGTGCATACCAGGAGGGCTCGCGATAGATGGAATGTTTCAGGTGAAAGCCTTTGTTTGCAGCCAGTATTCGCAACGCTTCAATGAACATCCCCATGGTGAGGATGATAAAACTGCCGGTTGTGTCTTCTTTTGGCAGGGTTCGAGCAGAGTCAATGAAGAGATCGGCTTGAGTCTCGCTCAGAATCTTAATGCGCCATGGTTGTACATTGTGTGGTGAAGGAGCGTGGACAGCCGTTTCGAGTAGGTCGGTCCAGTTACTCATGGCGGCGTAGGATAACACGGCTCCCTGGAGTGCGGTGGCCTGCCACCGCTTTGTTAGCGCGAACTGCTCAAACTGCAAACTGAGGGCCATGCAGCCAGAGACTAATTCATAAGAACAAGGTGTCTTGAGGACGTTCGGGATGCGTGCAGACGAAACCCGTTCGGAGTTTGGGAGGAAACGGCTAATTGAATGACTAAGGCTCGGTTGAGAGACGCTTCGCCAGGACAAACGAAATCAGTGTGGAATAGATAAGACCAAAAAAGATTGTCATCAACGTCAATCCTGCAAATGCCTTCAGAGCCACTCTGGACATCGGCTCATTTGGCGACGTTGCTTCCGCAGCCATCCACTTTGTCCCGATTACCATTAGAGTTATGGCGAAGTAGAGAGATGCTGTCACTGCGTAAACCACAGAGATCCAGACACCTTGTTTCACTCCATCTTTGAAGGTTGGTTTTTCATCGTGTTCACGTTCCCAGGCTTTGATTCCGAGAAATATCGACGCGAAATGGAAAAGATTAAAGAACGTGAACGCGCCGAGAGTGTGAACAGCGGATCGAGGATCTGGCACTAATGCATGCGCAATCAGCGTCCACGCAATGACGCCGGCCGTAATCATTAGTCCGTATCTGAGAGCGATTTTCATAAGTGCCTAATAAACTAATTCGAGGTTAAGTTACAAGGAAATACGGCCATAGATTTCACGATTGCACACAGATCAGAAACAGAAATAGTGTTTTGATCGGTGTCATCTGTGGTTATTTCTTTGCCCAAAATGGTATTCGGACATATACGACCGAGAATTTTTCGTCGAGTTTGAAATCCTTCTTGATCACCGTCGCAGGATCGAAAAACCACAGACCCAACTTTTGCTCCCGTTCGTCCCGATCAAACCAGCCCCAGGGTGGCCTCGCCATGTTAACGCCACCAACCTTGCCCAGAAACGCGCATCCAACTTTTCCTACTTTGAAAGTCTGTTCCTTAGGTTCACCGGTTGTGAGGCTTGTCATTAGTTTGATTTCACCGTAGTCAAACACCACCCCGTAGGTTTGATTTGGTTCGGCCGCGACTTTTGCCCAAAGACTAGCCAGCGGAATGAGTTGATAGCCGACCGATTTATTGCACGGCGTCTTTTCGAGATCACTACAAACGAAGTCGCCTTGAGCTGGATTATCAGATCGTCCCGCGTAGACGTATCGCAGAAACGTCTTCTTCGCCGTTTGTTTTTCGTCACCATCGAAGCTCTCGATTCCGTGACCTTTTGGTTCTACGTATAGCAACGGACGCTTATCTTCAAGTTTAATTGGCAATACGCCTTCTTGAGGATCGCCTGGCCGGTAATGACTGAAGTTGTTATGGTGCAGCGTCTCAACAAAAGCGACGTGAGCCTCGGTGAGATCCTTTCCATCTTTTTCCACGACCACGAGCGCACCTTCCATGTCATTTTCGTGGGCCAGAGTTGCTTCATCAGCGAGACCGGTGGGATCGTACTTTCCGCCGCGTTTTGCTCCTTCCCGGATCAACTCGCTTAAGAGAGCCCCTCTGCGTTCACCACCTTTGTAATCGCGTGGATGATAGACGGCATAATGAATGAAGAAGTGGGTGGCAGTCTCACACACTGAAAAATAGATGTAGGCCTTCAGAGGCAGGTCTTTGTTTGCGGCGTTATTCCAATTGTTATCGCCCCGCCAATCACCGTCGAAGTCGAAATTGGTGATGTAATCATTTCGGGGTTTGTCGCCAAGTGCCTGATAGAAGACCGGAGCAAACCTGGAGGCGACTTCGAGATCGCGGTTAGTTGGTTTTTGAGCAGACGTCGACCATGAGAGATTGGCAGTGCCGATCAGCAGGCAGAGGGCAATTACTCGGGAGAGAATCATCACAGAAGACCTATTTGTTTTTCTACTTCAACAGTCCTCCGACAGCTGAGGACAGATCGCCCTCGATTCCGCCGCCACCGACTACATTGTCGATCTGACCAGCAATCGGAGCAGGCAACTTGTCTTTTAAGAATCCAAGCACAGTCGTTACTGCGGTTCGTGCGTTGTCTTCTGAAATGCCAGTTCGTTGTGCTACTTGTTTGACTAGTTCTTCCATCGTCGTCTCCTTTTAATGTCCGATATGCTTTAGCTTATCGTGACGCAACCAACCAAGCCCCCAAGTGATTAGTGTTTCTATTAATAACGCGGGCTTGGTTGGTTGCGTCACGACAAGCTAAAGCATATCGGACAATCTATTCCCAGGCTGGTTTGTCATTCGAGTACGGCGCCCACACCAGCGACATGAACTTCACAGCAATGTTTGTCTTCGTCGGCTTAAGACTTACTTTACCTAACTCTTCGGTCTGCGGATCGTATGCTTGCTCGAGTTTTGCGGTTTCGTCTTTAAACTGCTGGTCAAGAGCAACGAGTTGTTGGTCAATAGCCGCGACATTATCCTGTGCGCGACTAACATCTTCTGATTCTTTCATTGAACGGCCGACGCCGCGCACAGCCGTTGTTGCTCTGCCCAGCGTCGAAAGGCTGACAGTCTTTCTTCCCATGAACGAAGAGAGCAGAGTCGCGCCGAAAGAGATCGCGGTTTGTAACTTCTGACCCTTTGCTTGCTCGGCTTCTCGTTCGACTGCCTGTTCCGCACGTCGCTTTCTTTCATTTAACTGATCGATTTTGGGCGCGTACTTCTGACGCAGTTTCTCAACCGCGCCATCGCGCTGCTCACGCGTGAGTTGTTGTAGTCTTACGCGGAAGTCCCGCTCGCTCTCACCTGGATTTGAAGCAACACCCAACGCTTCACTCTCCAACAGTTCGAGGCGCTGATTGCGGTAAACCCAGTTTGAAAGGTCCTTCTTCCACGCATCGTAATTCTTAGCTTTACCGGCAGCTGACGGAACCTGTCCAAATTGCGCACCTGATTGTGGCTCGCTTTCGAGATCCTCAACCGGCAAATCGGCCTCTACGTTCTTGTCCCAATCAACACTCACGGGACCGTCGACAATCGAGGTGAGGAGCGTAACATTCTGACTTAGGTCAACCTTCTTCGAATCGCTGTAATGGATTTCAACGTCGCCAATAATCATCGGATGGTACGACAACGTGGCACCGCCCGAAGATCGAACCGGAATGAAGTATTGAGTGACTTCAGGCGGTAAGACCGGCCGTTGATTTTGGGCCGCAGACGACGGTGGTGGCGCGCTCGGCTTTGCTGGTTCTGGAGCAGACACTGGAGCTGTTGCACTCTGCCCTTTCATAGGATCCATCAAGGCTTTGATTTGTACTCTCGTCAACGGTCCTCGCAAGTACGACATCGCCCAGCGCGTTTCGAACACTTCGGGAGCATCATCGTGTGTATTGTTCAAGAGAAAGATGCGATTGCTTAGTCCGGCAAGAATTTGCTCCATCTCCTGGCGATCAAACTTTTGACCCGTTCCCCCTGCGATTCCTTCCAACCCTTCGAGTACGCGTGCCTTGTCTCGCTCAGTCTGCAAGCGACCTATAAACCACGTGCCGGTGTTTGCGAGTCCTTTGTAATCAAGGTCAACAGGATTTTGAGTTGCGAGAACAACGCCTAAGCCAAATGCTCGTCCCTGCTTGAGCAAGGTCAATAGAGGTAATTTTGACGGAGGATTCGCGACCGGAGGGAAGTAACCGAAGATCTCGTCCATGTAGAGAACTGCGCGAAGGCTCGTTGTTCCTGATTGCGTCCGAATCCAACCAAGCACGTGATTCAACAACATCGAAACGAAGAACATTCGTTCAGCATCCGAAAGATGCGAGATCGAAAAGATGGCGAGACGCGGTTTCCCACTGTCTGTATGCAACATCTGTTGAATGTCTAACGACTCGCCCTCCATCCACGTTGCAAAACTTGGTGACGCAAGAAGGTTGTTCAATGACATCGCCAACTCAAATCGATCCTTGGCAGGGAAAAACGATTCCAAATCCATCACACCAACTTTAGTGAACGATGGCGATTGGATGTTTTGAATCAAACCAGCAACATCCAGATCTTTGCCTGCCGTCCACTCGCGGCTGAGAATGTTTGAGACGAGGATATGTTCACGACTTCTTATTGGGTCTGCTTCAACACCGAGCAAGCCAAGGAGACTTGTCGTGGTAGTGTTAATCCGCTCGTTTAGCAACTCATTGTCATCGCGAATTTCAGCTGGTGGAGCGGCGAAGGATTTAAGTATTGAAACGGGAAAACCTGCGTTACTTCCCGGAGTGTAGATTCGAAAATCGGCTGTGTTGCGCAACCGCTTTATTCGTTCACCGTCCTCACCCCATTCGCCCAGACCCTTTTTCCAGAATTCAGCCTGTTGGGACGCAAAGTCCGCAGCTGACAAACCCTTTTTTTGAGCATCTTCTTCGTTAATCCAGGGCGCAAAATCATCAGCATTCAAATTAGGGAAAGTCAGTAACAGGTTCGACAGATCACCTTTCGGATCGATAATGATTGCGGGAATTCCATCAATCGCAGCCTCCTCGAGCAGAGCAATGCAAAGTCCGGTTTTGCCACTTCCTGTCATGCCTACACAGACCGCGTGCGTCACCAAATCCTTTGAGTCGTAGAGCAAGAGCCCATCTTTTGCTTGTTTCGTTTTTAAGTCATAGGGTCGGCCAAGGTAGAAAGCGCCGAGCTTTTCATAGTCCTGCATGATGATCTCTCCATGAATGCTTACTGTTTTTGATGAGCAATGATCTTGTCGGAAACTGCATGGTAGGTTGATTCGGGAATGATTTTTAGTCTGACAAGATCGTTCTTTTCTCTATAAGGACGGTGGTCAATGATTTTTTGTGCATAAGCCTCGCCGATACCCTGTAGTGATTCCAGTTCTTCTTTGGAGGCGGAGTTGATGTCGATAAGGCCATGTGACGGTGAACTGGACGCCGCTGACGATTGTCTGTTGGAGTTTGGAGATGACGATGGTGGCGTCGTCGCCTGGTGTTTGCATCCGGCGAGCAGGAGTAAAGCAATAAACAACAAAGTGATGGAAATGCCGTATTTCACAGCTGGCCCTCCGGACAGACAAATTCTGCGAGCTTTGAAATCACTGACCTATGATTGGCTTAATTGCTGCGAATTCTGTCATAGAACGAAACGAGTTTGCCAGTGGATTGAACGCATCGTTCAATTCCTTTCTATACGTTCCGACATTCCGGCCACCGCGTCGAACAGAAATCCCAACCCTTAACACACGAAAGCTCTTCAATCGAACCGCCTCCGTCCTCGGCCGCGCTCCGGCTGAAGAGCGTTCGTGTGTTAGGGAATGGTGGTTCTGATCGACGGGGGCGGCCGAGGACGGCCGCGCTCCGACAGAAGAGCGTTCGTGTGTTAGGGGGATTGGGACTTCTGTTCGACGAATTAACAGGAACATCACGATCAGTGACTCACGAGTTGCCACTTGATTCGTGTGTAGGCGATTCGGAACCCATGTCGTTCCGCGTTACGTTGCGACGCGCTGCCGGGTAAGGTCGCAATCATTGCAATATCGCAACCCTGTTCGGCAGCATAACGTAGTCGATATTCAAGCAGCGCGAGTTGCGCTCCCTGACGTCGCGCTTCCGGAATGGTGCTCGCTCCGGCCAATAGACCGACGCCCCCGTGAATCGACATCATCCCTGTTGCGATCGGCTTTGAATCGAGCGTCGCAAGAAATCCGAGCGATTCCGACTTTGCGTGTACACTACCCATGTCGCGCAGGAAGTCCATCAACTCTGCAAATTCACTCCAACCCTGCAGGGCAGTTTCCGACCAGACGGTTTCGTCTTCAGGTGTCCGCAAATGTACATCGACTTTTTCATTAGGAGCGACTGACAAACGCAAGTCACTGCTGATCGGTCGAAATAGTACGTTTGTAAATTCAATAGGCCGATAACCACGTTCAGTTAGCAAGCCAAAGGTTGACGGATCGGCAAGTGGTGAGACCTCGTGAAAAACCTGTGCGCCACGGTGCCGAAAGAAATGCTCGATCGTAGCAAGATCAGCGGGCGTGATCGGTTGAGAGATTCCCAGGCCGAATGTCTGGGTGACCGGAGAGTCGATGCCATCAAACATCGCGTGGGTGCCGGCGACCTCCATCCATTTAGCGCCGCTGTCTGGAAAGGCTCTGGCGCGCGCTTCAATAAACAGGACATTGCCATGCGCTTCGGCGTTCTCAAGTCGCCGCGCGAGCGACACGTCTGCAAACGGATAGGCCTGATTAGTCATTATCGCGTCAGATTAAACCACGAAGACACCAGGACACTAAATGAGAAAGTAATGCCGAACTTTGGTGACTTCTTAAAACTCTCTGCGCTCCCTCTGCGCACTCTGCGTCTCTGCGGTGTACTTGGTGTGTTTCGTGTCATTTCGTGGATCATGCTCGTCTAAACGTGAATAACAGACGATCCACGAATCAACACGAAACACACCAAGTACACCGCAAAGACTCAGAGTGCGCAGAGGAAGCGCAGAGACGATCGCTATGTTGTTTCATTCAATCAACTGCTTGTCGCAGGCAGGGTGGCAATGTGGTTAAGGCAATCGCGAATGTTTCATGCAATCCAAACCGTCTTGATGTTTACAAATTCCCTGATGCCAAACCCTGCCAACTCACGCCCGTAACCGGAGTTTTTTACTCCTCCGAATGGCAATCGCGGATCCGAGGCTACCATGCCGTTAATAAAAACACTGCCAGCTTCGATACCTTCAATAAATCTCGACTGTTCCGCTGGATCGTTGGTCCAGGCTGCAGAACCAAGTCCAAACGGCGTTGCGTTGGCAATAGCTATAGCCTCTTCAATATTCCTCACTCGGAAAAGCATTGCCACTGGTCCGAATATCTCCTCACACGAAACGGGCATTGAGGGGTCGATGTTATCCAGAACGGTTGGTTCATAGAAGTTGCCCGGACGATCTAACTTACGCGCTCCCGTTAAAACTCGAGCTCCAGTGGCGATTGCCTTTTCAACTTGCTCAGCAAGATCATTCAGAATTTGAGGGGTGGCTAGTGGACCAATGTCGGTTGACTCCTCCATTGGATCACCTACACGAAGTTTCTTCATGCCCTGAACAAATCGTTCGGTGAATTCTTCGTAAATCTCATTCGCAACTATAAAGCGCTTTGCCGCTATGCACGACTGACCGTTATTGATCGTGCGCGCCTTGACACCCGTGTCGACGGCTTTGGCCAGATCCGCCGACGGCATTACGATAAACGGATCGCTGCCCCCGAGTTCAAGTACTGTCTTCTTTATCTGTTGGCCGGCGATGCTTGCAACACTTCTTCCTGCCGGTTCACTGCCAGTTAAGGTAGCCGCGACTATACGAACGTCACTCAGGATTGATTCAACCGCGTCAGAACCAATCAGCAACGTTTGAAAAGCGCCCTCTGGAAAGCCCGCACGTCTAAAGATGTCTTCAATAGCGAGAGCGCACTGCGGAACGTTCGAAGCGTGTTTCAACAAGCCAACATTTCCGGCCATTAGCGCTGGAGCGGCAAATCGAAAGACTTGCCAGAACGGAAAGTTCCAGGGCATGACCGCCAGGATTGGACCGAGCGGTTGAAAGTGAACATAACTCTTCGTTGCGTTGGTTTCTACAATCTGATCGGCGAGATGATGCTGCGCGTTTTCAGCGTAGTACCGACAAACCCAGGCACATTTTTCTGCTTCTCCAATAGCGGCTTTCAGTGGCTTGCCCATCTCGAGCGTCATCAGTTTGCCGAGTTCACTTTTGTCACGCTCGAGGACATCGGCTGCGCGATTCATCATCTCGGCGCGTGTTGAAAACGAAGACCTGCGATACGTCTTGAAGGTTTCAGCGCTGCATGCAAGTCGTTCTTCGATTTGGCTCTTATTTAGAGCTTCGAAAGTTTTGAGAGTTTCTCCCGTGGTTGGATTAATTGATGCGATACCCATGATGATTTCCTTGGCGGTGTCAGTGATCAGTGGTCAGTAGTCAGTAGTATAGGTCCTATAGGTCATTCCGGTCCTATACTACTGACCACTAACTACTGACCACTGACCTCTTTTGCAATTGTGTTAATGAAAAGCGAAACTTGTGATCACATGACCAATTCTAGGAAAACCCAGCTGGACAAATTCGGCATTGCAGCAGCTTTGCAGGAGATCGCTGCGCTGATGGATTTAAAGGGAGGGAAGTATCGTTTCAAAGCAAAAGCTTACAACGCGGGCGCGAGATCGATTCAAGGCGTTAACAATCTCGACCAGTTAGTTGCTGAGGATCGCCTGACATCGTTACCACGCGTTGGTGACGCACTGGCCTCGCAAATCAAACAGCTTTATTTGACTGGCGAATCGTCAGTTTTGAAAGAACTGAAAGCTGAATTTCCGGTGGGAATTGCTGAACTATCCACCGTGCCTGGTTTGAGCGTTCCAAAAATCAAACAGCTTCAGGAAGAACTTGGCATTACATCGGTTGAAGACTTGAGAGCGGCAGCCGAGGCGGGAACGATCAGAAATCTAAAAGGCTTTGGTGCAAAGACGGAGCAGAAGTTACTCGAAGCTATCTCTAACAGGAAAACCAAGCCGAAGCCGCGCCTTCATCTCCACCATGCATTGAACATTGGCGATCGAGTTATCGAATACCTGAAGGCCATCGATGGAATTGACCAGATCAGTTTCGCTGGCTCTTTGCGCCGGCGGGTGGAAACCATCGAGGTAATCGACATCGTAGTAAGTGCAAAGAATCCACGAGCGCTGTTGAAGCGTTTCCTTCAATTTCCATTAATCGTGTCAGCACGATCGGAAGATTCTAATTGCACTGTCGAATTAGCTGACAGCGCATCCGTTTCGTTAACGGCTGTTACACCGAAAGAGTTTGCCGCATCGCTGTTCATTCAAACTGGATCCATTGCGCATCTGGAAAAGCTCGGAACAGGCAGCGATCTCGAAAAGATTTCAGCTGGCCGTCCTCCTCAAAGTGAAACAGACATATATCGCCGGCTCAATATGCAGTTCATACCTCCAGAGTTGCGTGAGGACCACGGCGAGATTGAAGCAGCTCGCGCAGGAAAACTTCCGCAAGATCTCCTCAATGTCGACGACATCAAAGGCATGGTGCACTGTCATACAACGTATTCTGACGGCAAACACACTTTGGAAGAGATGGTCATGACGGCTGAGACCATGGGGATGAAGTACATCACCATTACAGATCATTCGCCGACCGCGTTCTATGCCGGTGGAGTGACAGTAGATCGTTTGAAACGGCAATGGGATGAGATCGCCGCCTTGCAGGAACGCGTGAAAATCAGGATTCTGCGCGGAACGGAGTCAGACATCGTTGCCAGCGGCAAGCTCGACTATCCGGATCGCATCCTGGAACAGTTTGATGTAATCGTCGCGAGTATCCATTCGCGTTACAAGATGGATAAGCAAAAGATGACCGAGCGGATCATCACTGCGATGCGCCAGCCTGTCTTCAAGATCTGGGGACATGCGCTTGGACGACTGCTGCAAAGGCGACCACCATTTGAATGTGATGTAGAACGAGTTTTGGATGTTATTGCAGAATCTCGTGCGGCCATCGAAATAAATGGCGACCCTTATCGATTGGATCTCGAGCCGCGGTGGGTTCGCGAAGCACGCAAACGCAAGATCAAGTTTGTGATCTCAGTTGATGCGCACTCTACTGGTGCTTTGAACAATGTGAAGTTCGGAGTCGCGATGGCGAGAAGAGGTTGGGTGCGGAAGGGTGAAGTCTTAAATGCGCTGCCGGCGAACGCATTTGCCAAAGCTGTCAGACCCGCCTGAGGTTTACTTCTCCAAAGTAAACCTCACTCTTCAATTTCACTGAACACCAGCACGTAACCATTCGGATCTCTCAACTCAAACTCCCACGCGCCATAAGGTTGTTGGCGGAGAGGTTGCACAATCGTCACTTCATCTTTGACCGCATCGTAGAGTTCCTTCAATCCCGATGTCCTTATATATGCGTCCCAAACACCACCGGGCCGTCGTGCGTAGTCATCTGGCTTTTGATAATTCTCGAGTCGCTGCAACATGATCTCGACGTGGTCGCGAAAGAGAATCGCAAAAACGTACGGCTCAGTGGAAGGAAATGGATCGCTCCAGAATCCAAGTTTCGATTGATACCATTGAATTGTGGCGCCGACATCTGCCACCAGGAATACCGGCGAGATCGATCTGTATTCAGGCATTTTATCCATTTTCCTCACCGCCCTCTGGACCATAGAAGATCACCCAAACAGTTAGATCTTCAGTGAAATCCTCAAATCGATGTTCGACTCCTGCAGGGGCAAACAATAGATCAGCCGGACCAAAAGACTGCCGTGTGTCACCGCAAACGTATTCACCGGTGCCGGTCACTACAAAATAGATTTCGTCTCGCGTGTGAGGTTTTTGCGGATCTATTCCACGCGGCGCATAGATTTCAACGAGCAGGCTGCCATGTTGGAACACCGTTGCAAAGCGTTGACCGTCTGGACCAGGCAAACGCAGAAGTGCGTTTTCCACGGTGGCCTTAAGACAAGGGTTGTTCGATTTCATTGGTTGCCCTCACAGGGTGGCGGAAGTTTTGGATGTTTCAGTTCGTATTTTTTGATCTCTTGTGCAAAAACTGCTTGACCCCTGTCTCGCGAGGAGTCGTCGCCAATGAAGGCAGCATCGCCTCTTTGCGAAGTGACACGCTGTCGTAGGCGCTTGGCGGCTTCGCGAACTTTGCGACCCAACGTGTTGTCGAGATCGATGATGTAAATCATCGTTCGATGCCGTGCCGGCACTAATGTTCTGAAGGCAATTCCCTCTTCGTCAAGAACGTTTCCAAGCTGGCGGAAGTTGCGATCCAGAATGTGATCGATAACGTAAAGTCTGGCGAGGCGTCGTGGTCTGGGGTGGAAATAAATTACGGCTTTTTGATTTGCATCGCGTCCCAGGCGAGACATGAGATATCGAATAGTCGACTCGTCTGCACTGATACGAATCAAGACGGAATGTTCAGCACCATCGCTCCACGAGCCGACTGCCTCCGTTGCGGTGATTTTTCGTCTGATGACACACCCCAGACTCCTCGCTCTCGATAGCAACTTCAACTCTTCTGGAGAGTTCATGCCTTGAATTGCTTCTATGAGTTTTAAGTCTTCTCGTGTGTTAGGACTTACAAACCCAATGCTCCGTTGCGCGGTGACGCTGCCGCAACTGAGCACAAGAAAAACAAAAGCGAGCCGCAGGAGTTTCATTTCATCATGTCTGCCACGGAAGGTGATCAATGCAAAAAGCCGATGTTGGTCAATTCCTTTAAGACTCGATCAAAATGTGTTTTCGGTCTGTCATTTATCGACGACGTATCTTACAATGAGCCCCACCTTAACCTCATACTCAAGGAGACAATCTAATGCGGAGAAGAAACCTCACCGAGTTAGCTCGAAATCCCGATCTAATCTCAGGAATCTACAACTACTGCGATCGCTGGTGCGAACGATGTCCTTTATCGTCGCGTTGCTTGCTATACGCAACAGAACAGGAAGACGAAGTCGATTCACCAGAGAGTCGTGACATACAAAACGAAGCTTTCTGGCGAAAACTAAGTTCCATCTTTCAGGAAACCCGTGAAATGGTGTTGGAATGGGCCCAGCAGGCGGGCGTAGAACTCGCTGAATTGAGTGAAGACGATGAAGTCAAACTGCGGAGGAGACATCGGCTTGCTGATAATCATCCGCTGGCCCGGGCCGGCAAGAAATACGCAAACGCAGCAAGCGATTGGTTTCGCGAATTTGACCAGGTGGTAGAGGTCAGCGATCTGGCAAAAACCGAATCCGACATAGAGCAAGGGGAACTACTCGTTGATGCTCGTGAGATTATCTACTGGTATCAATATCAGATCGCGGTTAAGACTATGCGGGCACTTTCAAGTCGCAATGACGAGCTGGAGGAAGAACGAGACGAGTTTCCGAAAGATTCTGATGGGTCTGCCAAAGTCGCACTGCTTGGCATAGATCGATCGATTGCCGCCTGGCGTTTGATGCAGCTATCCGTTCCTGAACGCGCAGACTCAATCGTTCCATTAATTTTGCAATTGGAAACGCTGCGATATCGGGTCGAACGAAAATTTCCCGATGCTCGTGAGTTTGTCCGGCCGGGCTTTGATGAAGTGCTTGGCCAGGTAAACTGATTAGATTAATAAGAGGGCTAAATCTTCGATGATCGATGACAGTTGTCTGTTTTGCAGTATTGTGTCTGGAGTCAAGACTGCTGCTATTGTTGACGATGATCCAGATGGATTCGTGTTTCTGGATCACCGTCCGCTATTTCCCGGTCATTGTCTGGTTGTACCGCATCAACATTGTGAAACATTGGCAGACTTGCCTGCATCTGCAGTAGGCCCGTTTTTCAAAAAGGTTCAGCTAGTTTCGAAAGTTGTGCAAAGCGCAATGGGTGCGGAAGGAACTTTTGTCGCCATGAATAATCGAGTAAGTCAAAGTGTTCCGCATTTACATGTGCACGTAGTACCTCGAAAGAAGAAGGATGGCCTCAAGGGATTCTTTTGGCCGAGAACAAAATACAAAACGGAAGAGGAAATGCTTGAAACAGTTGAGCGGATCAAGAACGAGTTATTAAAAACTGGGCGATAACGTTCATCCTTTATCGACACAATGTTGAGTATTCGCGAAAAATAAATTCTCAAAAATAAAACACGCGAAAATTTGATCTAAATCTCATAGGAGCGTATAAACATCCTGTCACGAACGTTACGGCGTTTGAGACCGAAGAAGGGATCGGCAATCGGTGCGGTGACGCCCGAGCGAGGGAAAAGACAGGCGGCTGTTGATTCTATTGACGCCCTAAATCGGAGCCGAAAGGCTCAGCTAGAGAAGGTTGCGAGACTTTCTCGAGCCACTCGAATAAAAACGAGTGGAACCCTAAGGCAAGGACCCGCCAAAGGGGGCGATGCAGCTCGACGCAAGTTGAGCCTCGTTGCCGGAGCGTAACCGGCGGTGGAGGAAAAGCCACCAAACCAAAAACCTAACGGCACCACATTCGCAAGAATGTGAGAGTTGTGAAAACGATTCGAGTGCTGACCGGAGATCAAACTGACCGCCAGTTGGTAACCGGGATACAAATTAGGTGACTTGAGCGTGTACATGCTCTTGTTACCGTCCTGTAGGGAGCTTCGGCTCAATATAGGAAAAACGGATTGCGCTGCTTTCAGCTTGCTGGAGGTAGCGCATTTCGTTTTTTACTCATCCCAACCACTCAACCGTCATCCCGTTCCTCCTACTGTTCGTCACAAGACTGGAACCTCCCTCTATTCAGTAGTCGTAAGATGCTAAAGCTCAAAGTTCAGCGAATCTTCTTTTCAAGTTTGCTAAGCGCCAAAGGGATTGGTAGATTTAGCACCATTCCGAAAAGCTTAAGGCAAGCAGTCGCCATCTCAGTGGCGAGGATGGAAGTTTTCCCGAAACGCGCTCCCCGCCTGACGCCTGTCAGGATTGTGATTGACTAAGCAGCCGATCAGTGTCGAGATTAAGGAGGATTTGATCCAAATGACGGAAGCAAGAATGCAAGAAACTCCGGAGTACAAACCAGGAACATTCTGTTGGATAGAACTGGCTACAAGCGATAGCGAAGCTGCGAAAAAGTTTTACACACAGCTTTTTGGTTGGGAATACATAGACAATCCAATGGGACCCGACATGGTCTATACCATGCTTAAACTGAATGGAAAAGACGTAGGCGGACTCTCTAGATTGATGAGTGACCAAGTCGCCCAGGGTGTTCCGCCAAATTGGCTGAGCTATGTTTCAGTATCCAATGCTGACGAAACTGCAGAAAAAGCAAAGGCGGCAGGAGCGACGATCCTCAAAGAACCTTTTGATGTATACACAATCGGAAGGATGGCTGTGATCCAGGATCCAACCGGAGCCGTTTTCGCTCTATGGCAACCCGGAACACATCACGGTTCAGGCATCTACAACGTTCCAAACTCTTTCACTTGGAATGAACTGATGACTACCGACACAACAGTCGACGGAGAGTTCTATTCGAACCTCTTTGGTTGGACGCGAAAGACCGAGAAATTTGGCGCGCTTGAATACACGATGTTTTCCAATGGCGAACGCGGGGCCGGAGGAATGTTGAAGATAACACCTGAAATGGGGCCGATTCCTCCCAACTGGTTGGTTTACTTTGCTGTGGATGATTGTGATGCCATGGTTAAGAAAGCCACCGAACTCGGCGCAACAGTTTGTAAACCGGCTGAGGACATTCCAGGAGTTGGCAGGTTCGCGATCTTGACGGATCCGCAGAAAGCAGGCTTCGCGATCATCAAGCTCGATAACCCGCAACCGTAGATTTGGAACCAGCTTGTTTAGAGAGGCGGCAAGTAGAGACCTCCTTTAGTCTCGATCTTGCCGCTTCTTTCTTACTGCATAAGACATGAAGGCACGCATAGTTTGGCTCATCCTGTGTGGCATATGGGGATCAACGTGGCTCTTTATAAAACTAGGCCTCAATGATCTTCCGCCAGTTACTTTTGCGGGTATCAGATTTGTTATAGCGTCCCTGGTTCTGTTTGCGTTCATCTGTTTGCGAAGGATTACGCTGCCGCGTGACAGAAGTGATTGGGTATTTCTTGCGATTACTGGAGTGCTTTCGTTTACGTTGAATTACGGACTGGTGTTTTGGGGTGAGCAATACATATCTTCCGGCCTGGCAGCGCTACTACAGGCGACTCTCCCGGCATTCGGTTTAGTTATCGCGCATTTCTACTTGCCCGGCGAACGAATGACATGGACGAGAATTGCCGGCGTAATCCTTGGCGTGCTCGGAGTGGCAGTCGTGTTCTCGAATCAATTGAACATTGCTGGCGGCGGAGCTCTGGCGGGCGCCATTGCTTTAGTTTTGAGTGCTTTCTTTGCCGCGTACTCAAACGTGTTAGTTAAGGCTCGAGGTCAAAAACTCAATCCCGCAATACTCGCGGGCGGTCAAATGTTTTTCGGAATGATTCCCTTGCTGGTAATTGGATTGGGACTCGAGGGATCACCGTTACGTTTTCACTGGACCACGATGTCTGTAGTCGCGATGTTGTATCTAGCGCTTGTGGGAACCGTGCTGGCGTTTTTGCTTTACTACTGGTTGGTGCACAACATGGACGTCACGAAATCGATGTTGATTGCTTTAGTTACTCCCGTGGTGGCGGTCGTGCTTGGAATGTTCGTGTTGCGTGAAGAATTGAATTGGCGAACACTTGCTGGTGGAGCGATGATCATGGCGGGCATTGGTTTTATTGTTGTGAGGAAGACAAAAAAGGAAGCCGAAGAATTAATTACCAGTGCTTAAGCACTTTCTTGTACGTAGAATGTTTCGACTTGTGCGGCAAGATAGGCCTCCACCGCGGCATTCACAAATGGAGCTTCACTCTTCGAGTAATACAACGGAAGCTTTCGCAGCTGTTCTATTTGATCTGATAGTAACCAGAATCCTCCTACCTCGGCTCCGAATTGATTTGGCACGGCCAGTTCCAGCGCAATGCGATGGACGACTCGCATGTATTTTGCTGCAGTGTTATTCACGCGGACCGTGCAATCGTTTAAAGCAAAGCCCACAAACTCAACTTCATTTTGTATTGATTGAATCATTTACTATGCAGTCAACATTTGATCGTATTTGCGGATCAGCCCGCGAACCACGCCTTGAATTTGAATCCGTTCAGGAGTTTTGACAAAGATCGGCTTGAATTGTGGATTGGCCGGTTCAAGCCGAATGAAATCGGGTTCACGATAGAACTTCTTAACCGTTGCGTAGTTCCCATCAATTAAAGCAACTACCACCTGTCCATTCTCTGCGGTCTTTTGTGAAGCAACAATAATGATGTCTCCATCCTGAATATTTTCATCAATCATCGAGTCGCCACGTACACGAAGAGCGAAAGTTCTTCCTCGTCCGTTGAGATCGCGCGGGACGGAAACCGTGTCGTGGCTGAGAATCGCTTCAATCGGTTGTCCGGCTGCCACCGTCCCTAAAAGCGGGATTGCATTTTCGTCATTGTTCGAAGGTTGTTCGACAAGTTCGATTCCGCGGCTGACGTTGGGAATACGTTTGATGAGTCCTTCACGCTCGAGGGACAAAAGGATTCCGTGAACGCTTGCCGAAGAACTCATCTGAAATTGACGACCGATCTCTGCCATTGTCGGGGGTTCCTGGTTTGATTCCATGTATCGTCGAATAAAGTCATAGATGCGACGTTGTTTGGCAGTTATGGCCATTGCGTTTTCCTCCAGTTTAAAACGCCTAAAATAATTTTCGTTGACAACCGAAAATCTGGCGAACATTCTCGAACAAATGAGCGTGGCCGTCAAGCATTATTTTTCGGCAGTAGAGAGGCATGACAGAATGAAATACTGAAGTTTTAATCGTTTCGTGGTTTTAGCCCGGTGATCATTTACTCCCTCACACTTCCGGAAAACCATTCGACCACTTTTCGGAGGCGGGTAATTAGAAGCCACCCCACCGGGCTAAAACGACGAACTGTCCGACGAACTTTATAGTTTGTCGTGGTGAGCTAAGAGGAGTCTGGATTATGAGGATTTAAATTAACTGTTGGTCAGAGTTGGCGACGCGCGACAAACTTAAAGTTCGTCGGACAGAACACGTGCAAGTTTCTTGAGGTCATTGACAAAGCGTCGATATTCAAGCCGCCGTGTTTCATCGTCTGGAGCACGAAGAATTGAAGAGGGATGTACGGTAGCCATAATGTAGGGAGCCAGAGTTGATTCCAGGAATTCGCCTCGGTTTTTTGTGACACGAAACTGCGCGCCAAGCAGCGCCTGGGCTGCAGTTGCTCCAAGCGCCACGACCACCTGAGGTTTGACAACTGCGATCTCAGCTTCGAGCCAGGGACGGCAGGCATTGATTTCCTGCGAATTGGGTTTTTTGTGAATGCGGCGTTTGCCTCGCGGTTCCCACTTGAAGTGTTTGACAACATTGGTGACGTAAGTTTGCTGGCGATTGATTCCGGCTTCTTCGAGTGCACTATCAAATATTCGTCCTGCCGGTCCTACAAAGGGTTTGCCTGTCAGATCTTCTTCGTTGCCTGGCTGTTCTCCTACGAATAGAGCTGTTGCTCGACGCTTGCCCTCTCCGAAAACGGTCTGCGTGCCCTTTTTCCAAAGGTCACATCCTTTGCAATCAGCCGCCGCAGCTTTAAGAGAAGGCAACGTTAACTGCTCCGGCATAAAGTCGGTAGCTGAAATTTCAGACGAACGCGATTTACGAGTTGGCATGATCTTTGGGGAGATTAGTAGGTACTGGTTTTGCAAATGTGTCGGGAGTTAGTTGAATAGGTCATATAGGACGTATTGGACCTATTTGTGAAATCCTGGTGAGATGAGTGCAGCACTTTCAAAATCGAAATTTCAGGCAGCCCTGGCTACTCGATTTCATGATGCCTTTCGAGTTCCTGAAAAGAGAGTTGCTCTAACTCTTCTTACTGGAATCTCAGAACTCGATAACTTAACCGGTGGCATTCCTCGTGGAGCTCTAAGCGAAATATTTGGTCCAGCTTCCTCAGGACGTACGAGTCTGTTGTATTCAATGCTTCATTTCGCTACCACGCACGACGAAATCTGTGCCTTGATCGACATCAATAACGTGTTTGCACCAACAGCTGCTGCTCCAGCCGGCATCGATTTAGATCGTTTCCTCTGGGTGCGTTGTAATAGCAATCTCGAACATGGATTTAAAGCAACTGATCTGATATTGCACGCTGGTGGATTTGGTCTTGTAGTGCTGGACATGGGTGATGTGACTGGGAAAGATGCGAAAAGAATTATTTCGTCATGGTGGTATCGTTTTCGGCGCACAGTAGAAAACACACCTACAGCGATCGTGGTTGTATCTGCCGAAGCTTGCACTCGCTCGTGTGCTTCACTGACTGTGGAATTGAATGGCTTTGCGGAATGGGTAAAAACAAATGTGCAAAGATCAGAATTGGTTAGTCATGCAAATCTTTTGCGAGGTAATTCGATAAAAATAGATCGACGTCGGCCAATCGTGCCTGGTCTTAATCGAAGCCAATTTATGAGCAGTAACTATTTTTGACACGACCGAAGCGACCGAAGGTGTTGCCGATTGCCAATTGCCGATTTTAAGAACCGGTCGGGCCTTCAAAAAATTGACAATCGGCAATCGGAAATCGGCAACACTTTCGGTCACCTCGCTCCGCACTGATTCACTCACAACTCTTGCCAAACTTCGCGGCCATTGCTTCATGAATGAAATTACCAGCGGCATCGCTGTAAGGCTTCGGAAAATTTGCCGGCCAGTTTGTTTGATCAGCATACATCTTGTTTAGTCCTGCCTGAATTTCAGAGTTGCCTCCAGTAAATGCTCTGATCAAATCACTCCAGCGCACAGCTAATGAAGCAGCTTGCTCACTGTTGGGATCCACACCTTCCTTAACCGCATTCTCGACTTCACGAATTAACGTGGCCCAATCTCGCTGACCGTGTTCTATTGCTTCGGGTGAGATAGTCGCCGCACGTTCCGCAATCTTTTGTTTCGCTTCTTCAGAGTAATACTCTTTCGTCCAGTCCATGTTGTTCTGCATATTAATCACCTCGATAATTTGTTTGAAAGCTTCCCAATCAGGTTCGGCATTTATCGCAAGCAGGTTCTGTGCTTTCTCAATTGCCTTAATTGCGAGGCCAAGCTGTTGACGCTTTTCTCCGATGATCGCCTTTTGTTGATTGAGCGCGACTTGTAGATCAAAGAAATTGCTGTTTAGCAGGTTCTTGATCTGCGTTAACGAGAAGCCGATGAATTTCAAAGTAACGATTTGTTGAAGACGAACAAGATCACCTTTGCCGTAAAGTCTGTAACCCGCATTCGTGTAGCCGCTCGGTTTTAGTAAACCTATTCGATCGTAATGATGAAGCGTTCGCACGGTGACTCCGGCGAGTTGAGCGAACTCGATAGCCTGATAGTGCTTTTCATTCATCGTTTTCGGCACTCCATCGCTAACTGGTTAGCGACACTCTACGGCCTGACGTAACGTCAGGCGCAAGTGTTTTTTCAACCCCGGGATGCAGTCAATACCAAGTCTCAGATGGACTCGACAAATCAAGGCTTCCGCACCCACCCGCTACCGCGAGATGGTATGACTCCATTCTGGGCGTTGACAATTTTCGTTAATTTTCATTAATCTTCGTCTCAGGCGGAAAGAGTGCTTATGTTTGCTTGTATTCATAATCCTGACATTGCTGATGGGGAAACCCTAACCAGTTTTGCCTATAATTTTTCGCCGCTTGTTGAAGAAACCAGTCCAAATACGGTTGTAATCGACGTTTCAGGGTGTGATCTCTTATTCGGCTCTGCTTATCAACTCGCGAACCAAATAGCACAGCAGGCGAAGAGGTTAAAGCTTGAGAGTGGACTCGATGCAAGAGTAAATGTCGCTCTGGCCGAAAATCCGGATGCGGCAATCCATGCTGCGCGATTCTTAAAGGGGATTACTTTCGTCGCCCCAAATGAAGAATTGACGTGTTTGGGTGAGTTTCCTTTAGAGGCCTTGGATTGCTCACTGGTCGGTGTTGATGCAAAGCGAGCGGAAGAGATCTTCGAGACGTTAAGACTTTGGGGTGTTCGAACCTTTCGTGATTTTGCCAAACTTCCATTGCCAGGCATTTCTCAACGTTTGGGTCCTGAAGGAATTCGATTGCAAACACTCGCCCAGGGCCAGACAAACCGACATCTAAAACTGAAACAATCTTCGCCTGTCTTTGCCAGTTCAATTGAGCTCGAACATGCAATAGTTGAACTGGAACCCTTGTCTTTTATTTTTGCGCGGCTACTGAATCAAATCTGCGCCAGTCTCAATTCATATGCATTAGCAACGAACGAATTGTTAGTGAGAATGCAACTCGAGGATCAATCTTTACACGAACGGAAATTGGTGTTGCCTTACCCAATGCGAGACCACAAAGTTTTTTTGAAGCTGCTGTTGCTGGATATTGAAATGCATCCACCTCAAGCAGCTGTAATCACGGTCTCGATCGATTGTGAACCGGTCAAACCGCGAGTGTTGCAGAATGGCTTATTCATACCTTTAGCTCCTGCGCCGGACAAGCTTGAACTCACATTGGCCAGACTCTCAAAACTCGTTGGTGAACAAAACATCGGCTCACCTATGTTGCTTGATACTCACCGGCCCGAAGCATTTTCCATGAAGCGGTTCGTCGTTAATTCAAAAGAGATACGTAAACGCGGCAAGCGCTCTTCAAATCGTCAATCGGAAATCGGCACTCGACAATGCCTCGGCTTTCGTATGTTTCGTCCTCCGCTGCGCGCAATCGTGGAGGTGAATAATGGCTTGCCAGTACAAATCAGTGCGTGGGGAAAGCAACGAAGTGTTTATGGAAGAGTAATTAATCTGGCTGGACCATGGAGAACCACAGGTGATTGGTGGCGCAACGATTTTTGGGCTCGAGATGAATGGGATGTAACAGTTGAGTCGAATAGAGATCAACAAGCTGCGTATCGGATTTATCGGGAATTGAACAGTGGCACTTGGTTTATTGAAGGTAATTATGATTGATGTTTCTTTGATCTCTGGCTTTTGGCCTTTGGTCTTCCATCTTCCACAGTCGTTATTACGACCTTCCAACCAACAAGAAGACTGAAGACCAAAGCCCAAAGGCCAAAAGCCAATGTGTTGAAGTTATGAGCTATATAGAATTACATGCGCGATCGGCTTTTAGTTTTTTGGAAGGAGCGTCAGTTCCTGAAGAGCTAATTGCTGTTGCGCTTGAATTGAATATGCCGGCGATGGCTTTGTTGGACCGCGATGGCGTTTACGGCGCGCCTCGGTTTCATCTGTCCGCAAAAAAGAATGGGATTAAGGCGCATATCGGCGCAGAAATCAGTGTCCAAAGTCCAAAGTCCAAAGATCAGAGTCCAAAGTCCAAAGTCCAAGGTCCAAAGTCGATCTTTTCAGTCCCCGTTTTGGTGAGAAGTCGAAAGGGTTATCAAAATCTTTGCCGTCTGATTACCTTAATGAAGCTGCGTGTGCCGAAACACGCCCGCCCGGGTGAATGTGTTGTTACTCCCGAAGAGCTGGCCGCACATGCAGAAGGTATGATTTGTTTGACTGGTGGATCTGATGGACCACTGGCGCGATCGATTGATGCTGAAAAACGAAACACGAACGTAGTTCAAGAGACTACCGAATGGCTACTGGACGTGTTTGGTCAGGGAAATGTCTATGCCGAATTACAAAGACATTACAACCGTGAAGAAGAGGCCAGGAATCAAGTCGTTCTGGATATAGCTCGGCGCAATCGTTTACCACTATTGGCCACAAATGGAGTTTGCCACGCGACACCTCATCGTCGCGAAGTCTCAGATGTCTTCAGCTGTATTCGAAATCATGTGCGTTTGGAAACGGCTGGTCGATTACTTGCACAAAATTCCGAGCGCTATCTGAAGTCTGCTGCGTCGATGGAAAAACTCTTCGCGGATTTGCCGGAGGCCATTGCGAACACTTCAGAGCTTTCGACGCGTTTGGAATTTACTCTCGAAGATCTTGGCTATGAATTCCCGAAATATCCGGTTGGTGCAGGCGAAACAATGACCTCGTTTTTACGCGCGCGCACTGAAGAAGGTGCGCGTCAGCGTTACACCGGACAACGTGGAGCCCCGTCCTATGACAAGGCACGGCCGCAACTCGAACGCGAATTAGCATTAATCGAAAAGTTGAAACTTGAAGGTTACTTTCTGATTGTTTGGGACATAGTTCAGTTCTGTCGTCGCGAAGGAATTTTGATCCAGGGCCGCGGCTCGGCTGCTAATAGTGCAGTTTGTTATTCACTTGGGATCACCGCAGTGGATCCGATTGGAATGGAACTGTTATTTGAACGCTTTCTTTCAGAGGAGCGAGGCGAGTGGCCGGACATAGATCTGGATCTTCCGAGCGGCGATCAAAGGGAAAAGGCCATTCAATATGTTTACGAGCGGTACGGCAAACTAGGCGCAGCGATGACTGCGAATGTTATTACTTACAGAGGACGATCAGCTGCTCGCGAGGTTGGGAAAGTTCTCGATTTTGACAACGACACGCTCGCCAGACTTTCGGGTCTGGTTCACACATGGGAGTGGAAGGACCCAAAAGATTCTACGGAGCGTCAGTTTCGAGATGCAGGCCTCGATTTAACGAATCCTCGCATTCGCAAATTTTTTCAGCTCTATCAAATGGTCCAGGATTTACCTCGACATTTGGGACAACATTCCGGTGGCATGGTGATTTGTCAGGGACAACTTGATTCGGTTGTTCCGTTGGAACCGGCATCAATGCCAGGACGAGTTGTTGTTCAGTGGGACAAAGAAGACTGTGCGGATCTGGGGCTGATCAAGGTTGACTTGTTAGGACTGGGAATGATGGCGGTCCTTGAAGATTCGATTAAGTTAATTCGCGAGGCTTATCACGAAGAGGTAGATCTGGCACATCTGCCGCAGGATGACGAAGCTGTTTATTCAGCGTTGCAAAAGGCCGATACGATCGGAATGTTTCAGGTCGAGAGTCGTGCGCAGATGTCCTGCTTGCCCCGACTTCGGCCGCAGAAGTTCTATGACATTGTTGTCCAGGTAGCAATCATTCGCCCGGGTCCAATTGTCGGTAACATGGTTCATCCTTTCCTCAAGCGGCGTCAGGGAAGAGAAGCTGTGACTTATCCGCACCCGAAGCTCGAGCCGGTTTTGAAACGAACACTTGGAGTTCCCTTGTTTCAAGAGCAGTTACTTAAGATGGCGATGGAGTGCGCGAGCTTTTCAGGTGGCGAAGCCGAAGAACTCCGTCGGGCGTTTGGATTCAAGCGTTCAGAGGCACGTATGAAGGAGATCGAAGTCAAACTTCGCCGCGGTTTGCAGAAGAATGGAATTACCGGAAAGACACAGGAAGAAATTGTTTTGGCGATTAGTTCATTTGCTCTTTACGGTTTTCCGGAATCGCACGCGGCAAGCTTCGCTTTGATTGCGTATGCGAGTGCCTATTTGAAGTGTAATTATCTGGCAGCCTTCACTGCGGCAATACTTAACAATCAACCGATGGGTTTCTATCAACCATTCACGCTGATCAAAGACGCCCAGCGTCACGGTCTGAAAGTTTTGCCGATCGATGTAACACGCTCGGATTGGCTGTGCACGATAGAGTCGGTGAGGAGGCGAATGGCCGAGGGGGCGAGTGGGCGAGGGGGCGACGCGGAGACGCGGAGATTGGGAGATCGCTCATTCGCCGACTCGCCCACTCGCCCACTCGCCGATTCTCCCGATCTCCGTGTCGCCGTGTCTACGAGTCCCCGCGTCTCCCCCTCGTCCACCCTCGCTCTTCGTCTCGGTCTGAAATACGTTAAGGGACTTAGTCAGCAATCAGGGATGGCGATCGTTCGCCAGCGGACGCTACTTCCTTTTGCAGGGATAGACGATTTACGTAATCGTGTTTGTGAGCTTCGTAGAGATGAATTGCGAAAGTTAGCGGCAGTTGGAGCTTTGAATTTCATTCAGGATCCAACACCGAAAGAAAAAGAGATACGAGTCAATCGTCGCGATGCGCTTTGGCAGGTCGAACGCGTTGTGCGTCCTGCTGGTGAGCTCTATGAAAAGTTATTGGAGCAAGATGGAAATTCACCATTGCCGCGCATGTCTATACCTGAACGGATGAATGCTGATTTTCGTGGGACCGGCTTGACCATTGGCAAACATCCCGTGGCTTACCATCGGGCGGAGTTGAATAAATTAGGCGCTTTGCGTGCTATTGATATTGGCAAAATTCGTCATGGCAGTGCGGTGCGTGTTGGTGGTTGGGTAATCGTGCGACAACGACCGGGTACCGCCAAAGGATTTGTGTTCCTGACGCTTGAAGACGAAACGGGAGTCAGCAATATCATCATCACGCCGCAAGTGTTTGACGAGCACCGGCTGGTTGTAGTTGAGCAGCCATTTCTCTTAATCGACGGTGTACTGCAAAATCAGGATAATGTTGTGTCAGTTAAGGCAAGCCGAATACAGCCATTCACATTTCGAATTGGGGCGGCTGCCTCACATGATTTTCATTAATTAAATTTCCGAATGGTTGAAGATATGAGTTAGACCAGCAATGAAGCATGGCGATAAGAAACCCCCCGGTTGTGGAGGAACCTATGTTGCCATAATGAGTTCCCTTGTTTTTGCTGGTCTTCTGTATCAGGCTATCAAAAACCCTGGTAGACAAACCCTGATTCCCGTGGTCGGCGCTTTCCTCATCTTTGCGCTTGTCATTTTCTTCAGGTATCTAAAGTCTTAAGTCTTCAAAGTGAAGACGACATTGCCTTCCAGAATTCCATTGCCGTCTCAACTGTTCGCGTATAAAATCCGCCGCGAAAAATCTCTGCCGTTCGGCATATCTTGTTAACACAACAGCACGCGACAAACAGCTGCGCTCAGCTTAGATGAGTAACGCAGCAGATCTTGTCTTGCACAAAAGGAGATGCTCCCCATGAAAATCAACTATCCTGCCGTCCTGATCGCAACCGTTGTCCACTTCCTGATCGGCGGCCTCTGGTACGGACTTTTGTTTTCAAACAAGTTTGTTGAGCTGATTGCCTGGAGTCCTGAAAAGTTAAAAGAGATGGAAAGTCACAATCCGGCAAAGCAGTTGGCGATTGCTTTTCTCTCAGCGTTGTTACTCGTCTACATCCTTGCTCATTTCATTCAGTACACCAAGGCCCGTACCGCACTCGATGCGATTCAAACGGCTTTCTGGTTGTGGCTTGGATTTATTGCTACGACCCAACTTGCTACTGTAGTGTTCGAGGGAAGAAACCTTGGTCTCTATTTAATAAATGTGAGCTATCAATTAGTCGCATGTGCTTTAGCCGGCATTATCCTCGCGCTTTGGAGACCACGAGAATCCAAAGAGCCTGCCGCGCAGGTAGCGTGACGCTCAAACAATTCAGATTTGAAGTTTTAGAAATCTTAGGCGGGACGGGCAGCGTGTTTGGGAGGTGATTCAAGCAGTCCCTGAACTACCTGTGCGACCTGGGAAAGCGGTTTTGGTTTGCGAAGAAATGCATCAGCACCGCAACGTCGCGCTTCATCTTCCATTTCAGATGAACCGTAGGCGGTGAGCACGACGATGCGAGTAAATGCGTTTTGACCTCGAATCATCTTGATGATATCGAGACCATCGGCATTGCGAGTAGCGGTCAATCGCAAGTCCTGGATGACGACTTTGTACTCTCGTGAACCGATTAGCTTTTCGGCTTCATCAAGCTCCTGCGCAGTATCAACTCTGTAGCCGTGCAGCGAAAAATATTCGCTCATAGAAAAGCAGATCGATTCCTCATCATCAATGACCAATAATCTGGGCATTGGAACCTCTTTATGAGAGTTTTCTTCACGACCGACCCACAGTCGTTTAAGTCGACCCGAGACTCTCTTTAGTGTTCCAAAAGGATTTGGCTTCACGGTCTCAGCACCGGGAGCTGGGGCAGTAATGGTTTTGCTGCCAGTCACAAGAGCGTACGTCAAAAGAGCGAATTTGGTCCTAAGTTGCAAAGACATCTACTAGATTCCTGGCGTAGTCGAGAACGCTCGAATCGCCAGATCTGATTACGATTGTTTCTGAATCCAAAAAAGAAGCAGGGAAGACTTTGCCGTCACCTGCTTCGAGCGTGGGGAGTACTTTCGAACCAGTCTCCGAAGGACAGACTGCGAGGTTAAATAAGAAGAAATGGCTCGTGGATGAGTCGTTAGTGGTTGTGGCCCACCGAATGATTCTTGCTGATCTCATCGTTTCCATCGCCCGCACTGTGATAACGATGAGGCGGCTCTGCTATCCCAAGACTCGAGAGTTGCTTCGCTACTAATAAGCGGAAAGTCTAGATGGCTATCGCTGCCCGTACGTTTGGTCGTTGTGGGAGTGTTACACTTCGTTGCGCTGCGTTCGGCGCGTCAGCTTTGTTAATTATGTAAAGCAACATCTCGCATACTTCTCGAGTGCCGGTGCCGATCGTATGTCCCTTTTCATCTTGAAGGGCGTAAATCGTCCCATTGCAATCGAGAGGCAGGATGATTGGTTTTGCGTACATACATTCTCTCCGCGTAACCGCCGACAAAATTCTTTGCCGGCGGTTTGCCCGGTTTAGATTAGGAAATCAACTAACTAAAATTAACAGGAAGTCAGTTCGATCAGTTACTTCGCTGAGCGGAACTTACGTCGTGCCGCACCCGCAATACCCAACAAGCCAGTGCCCAAAAGGAGCATGCTCGTTGGTTCAGGCACCGCGCCACCAATAACGGTACCCTGAATTGTTGTTGTTCCCGTTCCTGCTCCACCACCGACACCTGTAACCGGCAACGCTATGGTGTAAACGGGATTAACCGTATAGGTGAATCCCCCAATGTTTACGCTAGTGGTTGAGAACGTTATCGTCGCTATACCGGTATTGAACCCGAGAGATCCAGCAAGAGTTGCTACCAGACTTCCTGCCCCGGCAGGCGAAACCTGAAAAAAGTTCAGGGTGAAATTACCTGCGATGGCTGGACCTTGCAGGTTGGCTGGTACTGTCGTGGTAACAACGATATCACCAAAGCTGGTTCCAGCCGGTGTGTTTACCGGATTGGTTGTACCATTGAAGGTAATGGTCGTGGTGCCGTTAACACTTGAGAAGTTCACAACGTTGGTCCCGCTAATGCTAAACACCCCTGTGGTGCTGAACGTAACGGGGTCTGCTTGAGCTGCGGTTGCCGCTACAAGCATCACGCCAACGAAAAGCAATGGCGTGATTAGGTTCTTGATTTGCAGCTTCATTTGATTTTCCTTGTCGTAAGGAGCCCCAAATCTCAAAGGCTCAATCGACACTCCGCATCTTCACCTGTGCGAAGACTAAAAACATGAACGCTGCCTCGGGGCACCAAGGCAGCGTTCATTTGACTACTTTCGGTTTCGACGACGTCGAATACCTGCTGCTGCTCCTGCCAGACCAGTTCCGAGTAACAGCATGGAGGCTGGTTCTGGAACCTCGGTTTGAGGCGGAGTAGCATCGGTGCCAAATTGAATCACCACGTTGCTGAATGTGGAATTGACGGTAACCCCAGGTACCACCAACGTGAATGTTGTTGTACCAACGAGAAATGGATTGTGCGGGTCGTTTCCAGCGATGCCGCCGTTAGCGTTTGCATACGCACCGGATCCAGAACCGCCGATGATTGTTTGATCCGGACCAGCTGGAGAAACGATTCCGAACGCACAAATCACGCAGACGGTAATCGTATTTCCGCTGTGGCCACCGGCCCATCCAGTTGGATTAACGGCGCCTGCCAAAACCGCGTTACCGTTGACGTCGATGTTCGTAGATTGAGCGGAGTTGCTGCTCGAAAGCGAAACAGCGCCGCCGTTGTATCCACTTACTTGGAAATAAACGCCACTGATGTTCTGAATTACTGACACCACCTGGGCGTTGGTAAGGTTATTGTTTAGCGTAATCGTGACTGTTCCGTTGCCAGCGACAATGGTGCCGGTGACATTGGTCGTGCTGCAGCCTGCCCCTGTACAAACCGAGATAGGGTCAGCGTTCGCCGTCACGTGAGACGCAAGAACTACGATAGCCAGGATCGGGATGGCCATCATTGCTTGTTTGAAAGTTCTAAACCAGGTCATTTACGACTCTCCTTGAATCCAACTTCAGCCTCGGAAGACATCAAGTTGGTAATGTGCATGCGGCTGGGCGAATTGGAGCCGTGCGGGGCAATGCAAAGCTCTGAGTGTTGCAGCCAAAAAGTCCCCCTGTGTGTTCGAGGAACGCTACATGTAGATTGGCACGCGCCAACTAAGTGCAAAGCATGGGCCACATGGGCCGATCTACCGCGTATAAAAAAAAGCCCGATTCAGCGAAGGTTTTTCCCCTGACAGTCTGTCTCTTCGCGATGTTGTCTAGAATTCAGAAAGTTGTTCTAGACTTTGGACGGCCCAATCTGGTGTTTCTTAACCTTCTGGTACAGGGAGCTGCGGGGACTGCCCAGACGTTTAGCGGCCTTCTCCACTTTTCCATGTTCCTCTTCTAGTACACGGTCAATGTCTTGTTTTTCCAATTCGAGGATTAAGGCAGGGAGGGACCAGGACCACGCGTTGAAATCCCTTGAGCACGCCGAGGCAGGATCTAGGCGTGCTCGCAAATCGGGACTACAACCTACTCAACAAAGAGAAAAGGCGAAAACGTTCGATTGCTTTATTCAACTCTTTTCTTGAACCTTCGGCGGGTTGCGCCGGCCGCACCAAGAAGACCTGTACCCAACAAAAGCATGCTCGCCGGTTCTGGAACATTTTCAACAATCTCGCCACCGCCAAGTCGAACTTGTCTGACGTCGGAAAACACGGCTCCGTTGATGGCCGTTAAACTAATGGACTGGATCAGCTGCCCATTGATGGCCGTCACGGTGAAAAAGTTCTGCCCGTTAGCATCAACCGTAAAGTCATCTTCGAAAAAGCCACCAGTGATGTTGATACCTTCCACGTGAATCAGCACTGAGCCACTAGTTGAAGCATTAATATTGAACACTGCACGCGTGAAGGTGTCACTGTTCGCTAAGCCAAAGGTCAGTTGAGTCAAGGACGTATTGCCAGTTCCTCCACTGACTGTTGCCTGTCCTGACGGATTCGCGTTCAGCAAACCGCTGCCACTAGTTGATGTGAAGTTGACTACCAGGTTGTTCTGTCCGACCGTGCCAGTGACTGTTGTCACGTTGGTCGCGGGATTCAGCAAGACATTATCGGTGCCTTGGTTATTGACGCCGGTTATCACCACGATGTCGGCCTTGGCGCTACCAGACACAAATGTGACGATGCCAAAGACAGCCAACGCCAACACTAGGTTCTTAAGATGTGTAGAGTGGGTCATTTAAGCTCCTTATGTTCGGTGGGATTTCCGCTCCACCTGCGGGATCATGATCGAGATACGAAAGCTCTCACTACTTGAGCATGCGGGGCAATGCAGGCCCAAAAGCCAAAGCCATGCGGGAGCCCTCAGTCGGGTAAGGGCGTTAAAGTGATTAGCACGTGCTGCGTCCGCTGCAAGTGCCGCACCATCTTGGAGAATCAGGAAACCTTCTGATTTGGGCCAAATCGGGGCAGACTTCCGGCGTGGAATTTAGATTTCTGTCTAAATCTCAGAAACCGCTTCTAGACTTTGGACGGCCCAATCTGATGTTTCTTGATCTTCTGGTACAGGGAGCTGCGAGGAATGCCCAGACGTTTAGCGGCCTTCTCCACTTTTCCATGTTCCTCTTGTAGTACCCGTTCAATGTGCTGCTTTTCCAGTTCGAGGAGGGTAAGGCGAGTATCCAGGAAGGGGGCACCAACACTTCCGTGCCCATCAAAATGAAGGTCCTTGATCGTAATGCAGTGTTGATCGCTTAGCAGAACGGCTCGTTCGATCACGTTTCTAAGTTCACGAATATTCCCGGGCCAGGAGTAGGCCTGAAGTGCTCTAATACAGTCCTCGTCCAGGATTAATTCACCACGGCCCAAATCCACCGACACCTTGTTCAACAGATACTGGGCCACAATGGGTATGTCCTCGATTCGTTCCCGGAGAGGAGGAAACGAAAGAGGGATGGTGCTGATACGAAAATAGAGGTCATCACGAAATTTCTTTTCACGAACAAACTGGCCCAAATCCTGATGGGTTGCGGCAATCAGGCGTACATCAACTTGTCTATCGCGCACGTCACCCACACGGCGAAATCGTTTTTCCTCAAGCACCTTTAACAACTTTGGCTGGATTTGCAGATCGACGTCACCAACCTCGTCTAGAAAGATCGTTCCGCGATGGGCCACTTCAAACAAACCCTGTTTGGAAGCAGTAGCACTTGTGAAAGCACCTTTTTCGTGGCCGAATAGCTCGGTCTCCAGAAGCTCTCGAGACAATCCGGCGCAATTGAGATCGACAAATGCTTCATCTGCTCTGGGGCTATTTTCGTGGAGCCATCGCGCCAAAACGCCTTTGCCGCTGCCCGTCTCGCCGCGGATCAGTATTGGACTTTCACTGCTCAGGATTTTTCGTGCTTGATCCGCGAGAGCCCTGATTGCCGAGCTGGTACCTATGAAGGGATCGATAGCTAGCCGGACCTGTCGTGTTTTGCTGGCCAGTTGCTTGTGGTGGTTCCGCTGTTTTTGGAGTAGTCGCTGCAGAATCACCTGTAGAGCGGGTAACTCCAGAGGCTTGGTCAGAAATTGCTCAGCGCCTTCTTTTATGGCCCTGACAGCGAGGTCGATCGAGCCATGTGCAGTCAAGACAAGAAGTGGAGTATCTGGATCGATTTCCTTAAGTCTTGGCAGAAGATCGAGAGCTGTTCCGTCCGGCATCATGTAGTCGGCGATCACGATGTCTGGTCGAGAGGTTCGAAATAGAATTTGGGCGTCTTCGCAGCTTTGGGCTTCCTCAATTTCGTAACCTTGCTGCTCGAGAAAGTCGCGGATGCCAAAGCGCACACCTGGCTCATCGTCCACAACTAAGACCTTGTTTCTCGCCATTACGAATCTCCCTCAGTGGGAACAGGGAACCTCGCAATCATACAAGCCCCCACATCAGGGTTGTTTCCAGCAATGAGTTTGCCGGCATGTTCCTCCATGATCCGTTGAGCTATCGCCAAACCCAGTCCAGTACCACCGCGGCGTTTAGAAAAGAAGGGTTCAAAAATACGCGGAAAATCCTGGTCGAGAATTCCTGGTCCAGCGTCACGCACGGCACATTCGACCCATTCCTGTTTGCCATCTGCCACTCTTCTTGCTTCCACATTGACCGTTCCGCCCGCGGGTGAGTGCTGAATGGCGTTTTCAACCAGATTTACAAATACCTTCGAAAGCCGGCGTCGATCAATTCGGACTTTCGGTAATGATTCCTCGACGTTACTCTCCAACGTAACTTTCGCAACTTCCGCCGCCGGCAGGCACGCACGAATCGAGCGCGTTACCATCTCTTCCATTGAAACCAGGTACAACTCACCACGAAACGGTTTGCCGTAT
>DASYPT010000082.1:0-64739 GCA_036006355.1 Pyrinomonadaceae bacterium
ACCTTGTTTCGTAATTAGCTGGCAAGAATTTTTCCCAGACTGATGCGCGCATATCACCTTTAGGAGTCAACGTTAGTTGTCGAAAGCTCATGTGATTGTTTACTCGCGGCCGGGTTGTCATCTTTGTGACGACGCAATTGAAGCGATTCGTGCCTCCGGATGTGATAACGCATTCACACTTGAAGAGGTGAATATAGAAAGTAGCCGCGATCTTCTCTTGAAATACCAGTTTGATATACCAGTGATAACGATCGACAACGTCGAAGCCTTTCGGCATCGAGTAGACACTGCAAGGTTTAAAGAACTGCTTGGTGTGCGTTAACACTCCCTTGAAGGTTTAACTTCGCACTCAGCTCTTCAATCGACTTAAACAACCTTTCACGATCATCTTCGCTGTTCAACTGTCGATAACTCATCACCATTTCTTTAAGCTGGGAGAGCTCGCGGTAGAGCCCGGCGTTCTCAATTGGCGGCGTCAAGTATGAAATCAGCTCGGCGTATGAGCGACGCTTTGCTATCGAACCCTCCGAAGGGTTGTTGACGCTGTAGATATAAAAGTTCGGCATCTCGTCGATCAAACGATCTGGCCAGCACTGTCCAGAAAGTCCGATTTGCTTGCCTGGCATGAACTCTAAGGCGCCGTGCGTGCCCACATGAACGACTCCATCCACCTTCAATATTTTAGTTAGGTAAGTGTAAAACGCCATGAAGCCGTGGTGCGGCGCGCCACTTCGAGACATCATTAGCCTCATCGGATCGCCTTCGTACCCAAACGTCGGTTGAACACCTACAAAGATGTTCCCGAGTGATAGACCCTGAATAAGTAGATCTCCCGCGAATGTGTTGATTGAGCCAGGCGCCTTTCCCCAATCTCTCTCAATCTCGTTTACGTATGGACAAAATTCCCTGTATTGCTCGGTGCTCATTCGATCAGCGATATTCGCGGCGGCTCCGAAGCGTTCGCTGTTGCCACCGAGAAGGCGTTCGCGTAGTTCATTAGCGGACCCCGGCAGATCTACGGCGTACCCTTCGGCGGACAATCGTTTTAGCAAGTCCCAGACACTAGGAAAAACATCAAGCTCAGCGGCAGTTCCAATGTTGCCTTTGTTGGGTGGAAAGCAGAACAGAACAAGCGCGAGTCGGACTTCTGAACGTGGCATCGTACGGAGATCGTTCCAGCGACGTAGACGACGCGCGAAGCGCATGCATCGATCCTCGAGAGCCACCGGTTCCTGCCCTTTCAATGGAATCCCGCCAAAAATCACAGGCTCGGTCGCGCCATCGATCTCGGGTATAGCGATCTGCATGCCCGCCTGGATCGGATTCAGACCAGTTGCTGACTCACTCCACTGTTCGATTGTTTGGGTATCGAGACTGACAGCGGATCGATAGGGCAGATTGAGTTGAGCCAAAAACTTTGCAGCAGCGGCACTGTCGTTCATGGCTGGACCGCCGACAAAACTGAAGCCGGTAAGAGACACGACTTGCGAAACGCGGGCTTGGGACGTTGTACTTTGCGCTTTGTGCTTTGGACCAATAAAGAATTTGGAAACTGCTTCGCGGTTATCCATCAAAGTCGCGATCGCCGGAATAACACTTAAACCTTCTGCTTCGATTGCATTGATAAGCGAATCATAGTGTTTTGTGGTCCTGCTGATCACTTGAGGCCGCATCAACAAGAGACCGATGGTCGAATCAGGATCCAATGTGCGGTTCTTGCGGCGATACCATTTCTCGTAGTCGGAAAGTTTCTCGAAAAGCTTTGACGCTTCCGGATGGTAGATTGCGACGGAAGGCATTTGCTCCGGTTCAGATATGCGATAACGCGGAGTTCCCGGAACATAGGACCTGATCGCGTAAAGCAACATCGATTGGATGTTCGTTGGTGTCGGCTGCAGGAAGTAACAGAACAGGTAGAGATAATGTTTTGCGTCGGTGAGTGCGCCTGCAGTTGGAATGAACTTCAAAATGCCAGGTAATCGATCCGCCAGTTTTAAGTATTGTCCGTGACCGGATTTTTTTGAACGCCCTCGAGCGGCTTGTTTGCCGATCCATGACCCGATTGAACCGAGGAGTCTTGTCGGATGTCGTGTGTCCGAACTCCCATTTCGAGATCCATTGGCAAAATCGCTGATGTTCAATCGACCCATGCGAGTACGTCGCATTAGATCGGGCATGCAGTTGATGACGACAACGGCGTTGTGCGTTTTTGAGTAGCGGTCAAGTGCTGCCATCAAGCGTTGAGCATTTTCACCATCCATCACGTGGATCACGAAGACGATGTTTGCACGTGCAATGTTCTGGTCAACATTCTCCCACTCGACATCACTGAGTGGGCTCCCAAAATTGTAGGCCGCGACGCGCAGATCGAGTTTATGAAGACGGTTTATCTCACGCTCCGCATCTTTGAGCGGAGCGAGTAGACTTGATCCGACGTAGAGGACAGTGATGTTCATGAACTGATCTAAGTGCGGGGCAGTAGCCCGACTGTCAAGGAGGGCTTGGGTCAAGCTTGCTTCCTTAACCTACGACGAGCCCTCCTTGACAGTCGGGCTACTGCCCCACTCCCTCCAACTGATCCTCCAGGCTCCTGCTAATTTCGCGTAGCTTGTCGAGAGCCGATTGCTCAGTGTCCCAATAACCTCGACCATTTGCCTCCAGTAGCCGGCGAACTAACGAATGGGCCGAATGGGGATTCAAGTTGCGCAACCGTTCCAACATCTCGTCGTCAAAAACGAAAGTGTTCGCAACTTCTGAGTAGATCCAATCATCGACCGCGTCTGCAGTTGCGCTCCAGCCAAAGGTGTTCGAAACGTGATTCTCAATTTCAGCAACTCCTCGGAACCCGTGCTTCAACATGCCTTCGTACCATTTTGGATTAAGCGTCTTGGCGCGTGTTTCCAATCTGACCGTCTCTTCGAGAGAACGAATTCTTAGTTCCGGTGACAAACTGTCCGAGAGGAAGATCGCTGGTCGTGCCTTCGCGCGCTTTTCAACAGCTTTTGAGATCCCGCCGAGGTACTCAAAGTAGTGATCCACATCAGTCAAACCAATCTCGAACGTATCGATGTTCTGATAGGTTGCTTCCACTCTCGAGAGCGCTTTGTCCATCGCTTGTCGCGCTTCTACTCCTTCGATTGATCTTCCAAGCGAATCTCGACCGTAAGCAAAACATTTGCGCGTCACAAACAGATCTCCGAGTGTCTCCTCGTTATCCCATTGTGAGTCCATTACCATGAAGTTAACGTTCGTGCCGTAATTCCCTGGTGCATTTGAGAACACACGTGTTGCTGCGTCATCCAGCTCGCAACCCTCATTCTCTACTTGCTCAAGGACGTGCTTGCGAACAAAGTTCATTTCAGTTGGTTCGTCCAGCGCCGCCACCAAACGCACGGCTTTATCGAGTAGCTGTACTGTTGGACTGAACAGATCGCGAAAGATCCCCGAAATCGTCATTACCACATCGATACGCGGTCTTTTCAGCTCTTGCAGAGGAATCGCAGAAACATTAGTTGTCCTGTTCAAGCCATCGCGAACAGGTCGCACGCCTAAAAGCCAGAGCGCCTGGGCCACACCTTCCCCTTGTGTCTTGATATTGTCGAGTCCCCACAGAACGAGCCCCATCGCCTGGGGATAGCGACCGTGCTCATTGAGATAACGCTCGAGCAGACTATTAGCTACAGATTCAGCACGAGCAAAGGCGACGTCCGAAGGAACGCCGTACGGATTGATTGCGTGTGTATTTCGTCCGGTCGGCAGAATTGCGGGGTTCTGAACAATGTCGGCGCCGGGGCCAGGCTCAATAAACTCGCCTCGCAATGCTCGCACTACCGAATCAATCTCGTTATTGGTATTGAGTGACGCGGAAATGTTGGACAGTAGCCTCAGCATCCCGTCAACAGAGTGATGGTTGACTCGGCATTCGCGAAGGAGGAAATCACTCGCAGCATCAATCCCCTCTTCGATCAGCTTTCTTATTGCGTTAGTGACTACTCGATCGATATTTTCTTTAGCGTGCTGTTTAGACAGGCCCATCGCCTCAGCAACTACGTCAGGTAGCGAACGTGCGCCGAACTCAGGCCGATCAAACGATGCAACCATCCTCAATAGATCGGTTTTTTCAGAGTCGACGGATGGACGGCCAAGTACGTGGAGACCTGTTGGGATCAATCGTTGCTCGATCTCAAGCAGTTCTTCATAAAGCTGCATCACTCGAGCGTCTCGATTTTCTGAAGAGATTTTATTGTCAGACATTCGCTAGTACAGAGACCATCGACCTCCGTTTGGTTGTTTGTTGTGAGGCATGGCTGTGCCTTGCCGTTAGCAACTTGTGTAGAGTCGGGCTACGCCTTCGACTATTCCTACGACGCCAAACCAATGGGCCTCGGCCATGACTTTGGCAGAGCCCGTCGTGAAAGGACAGCCCTTAACGACAAGGCAAAGCCAGGCCTCACAACTTACGGCAAAGCCAATTCCAGATCAGTTACAGCCTTTGTCGTTCTCGCTTGAACACCCAGCTTCACGAATCGTGCTCTCAAGAGCTCTGCGAGCCGCTTCGATTCCTCGCTCGACTCGAATTCACGTTGCACATCGATCACCACGATCCTCGTTCGCGTTTGTTGAAGCGCTAAGCTAAGTCGCTTCACTTCTTCTTCAATGCATTGGTGACGTAAAGCGCGTAGCTTCTTTCCGTTTTGACTTGCTGCAACGTTGGCATGTCCGTCAGTGAAGAGCAACACTGCCGTGTCTCTATAAACATCACGAAACCGGCGAATCAGGTCAATTGTGCAAACGAGCCCTGCAGACAAAGGTGTGCTGCCGCCCATCTGCAGTGAATCGAGCACACGACGCGCGCGCAGGATGCTTCGTGATGGCGGTAACGCAACGTTCGCCTCAGTGCCACGAAAAGAGATTACGGCAACGTGATCACGATTCAAGTACGACTTGCGCAATAATTTGACGATCGACGCCTTCGCCCTCGCGATTCGATTCGCGGCCATACTGCCAGAGGTATCGATCGCGAAAATAAAAAGCGTGCCCTCTTTGTGTTTCAGAAGTTTGTAACGAAGCGCATCTCCTGACGTTGACTGTCGAACTGCCAGAGCACGCAACGTCGCATCCAGCGCAATTCGTGAACCCGATGTCTTAAATGCAACTGAGCGACTATATCTGCCTCGTGTCTGACTCGACGCAGCTTTCATGGTACGCGCACGCTTACTTTGCGAGTGAGGTTTTCCAGGCCGAGAGTGATTCGTAAATTCATCTTCCCAGTCAGTGGTATTCCCATCGCCCTTCGCGGCGGGTGGCGAAGGCACTTCCGTCGAGTTGTTGCGCACTTTTCCTTTGGCGGTCGAAGGATGAGTTACTTCCGAATCAGTCTCCTGTCCGCGATCGTGCTTTTGTTTACGATTACCTGGCCGCGACTCGCGATCATCACTCTCCTCAGAATCTTGTCTTGGTTGATCAAGTACTGACTCAACCGCCTGCTCGATGCGTTCAGTTGTGGCGGTCTCCTCCAGGATATCGCGTCGAAGACGATGACGAAGGGACATCCCAACAACTCGCTTCACATCATCCTCATCAACAACTTTGCGATCCTCGAATGCTGCCAATGCACGCGCCGCACGCATGATTGTCAGCTCACCACGGTGCCCATCCACTTTTAGTTCAGCACAGAACTGCGCAATTCTGGTCAACAGCTCTTTCGGAACCTTGACCAAATTGAAATTCGCTTGCGCCCGCACGATTCTGCGTCTGAGTTTCAACTGGTCGGATTCATAAGCAGCAGCAAAAGCTTCGGGGCGCCGATCGTAAGCATCGCGCAATTCGATAATTGCCACTCTGTTGGCCAGGTAGTTGTCAGTTTTTACCTCAGCATGGAGGCCAAACCGATCAAGGAGCTGCGGACGCAGTTCACCCTCCTCCGGATTACCTGATCCGATTAGAACAAAACGTGCGGGATGCTCGACTGAAATGCTTTCTCGTTCGACCTTGTTCCACCCTGATGCAGCTACATCGAGAAGGATATCGACGAGATGATCGTCAAGTAAGTTAACTTCATCTATGTAGAGAAAACCGCGATTGGCGCGCGCTAACAGCCCGGGCTCAAACTCCTTCTTTCCTTCTTTTAGTGCACGCTCAATGTCGATAGTTCCACAGACGCGATCTTCGGTAGCGCCAAGTGGTAAGTCGACCATTGGCACTGCTTTCGTCGTGGTCTGAAAACTGGCTCGATTTGAACACGACGCGCATAAACTTCTTTCATCACCCGGGTCGCAACCAAAAACGCAGTCGACCACTACCTTCATAGGGGGAAGTAGATCCGCAAGTGCGCGCACAGCGGTGGACTTCCCCGTGCCTCTGTGTCCCATGATCAGAACGCCGCCGATATGCGGATCGATTGCACTCAAGATCAACGCCAACTTCATCTCATCCTGTCCGACTATTGCGGAGAAAGGGTATGGACTGGATCGTGAAGACGTGCGCTTTTGATAAGAACTCTTTTTATTGGCAGGTGACTTCGACATGCACACGGGTCTTTTAACGGAAAAAGAATTAAGGGGCAAGTGACACCACCAGGCTTTAGCCGGTGGTACTTCAACTTCCAAGCTACAATGACGTTCGTTCACCCTGTGAGACACCACCAGGCTTTAGCCGGTGGAGTTTCAATTTCGGTGCTTGAAAAACAATCAGGTCTTTCGAGTCCGGCGGTGAAATTGAAGTACCACCGGCCAAAGCCTGGTGGTGTCCACTGCGATTTAATCCACCGTTTGTAGCTCTGAAATTGAAGTACCACCGGCTAAAGCCTGGTGGTGTCGATCGCTCCTCAGGAAATCCAAAATTTTCTTGACATGCATTCATCGATGAACTAGAGTGCGCCCACTCCCGACCTTAATAAAATAACAAGCCCAGTCAGTTGAATTTCTTTCGAGAAGCGAATTTCCTTCTCGCTTTTCTCACAACTAAGTCTCGAACTTAGTTTCTTATTCAGTGAGAACCTTATCATTCTGGTCGTCCCCCAGACCGGACTGCCTCGAACAACCCGACGATCTAAGGAACAAGCAGGGTCGATGACCGTTTAGGCAGGACTGCACAGTCTTACTCAATGGACTGTCGTTCTGTTCAGGAACCCGTCTACGCAGTTTCAGGAGGTGAAACTTGAAAACTACTCTCCAGGTTTTAGCTTTACTCTTATTCGCGGCGGCGCTTGCATTACCACTCAGCATCCCTCGAGCCGTCGAAGGTCAAGGCGCAACTGAAGCACTCACGACTGACATGGATGCCAAAACCGATGACCTCTTCAACGGCTTTGGCGCCCTAGGTACGCCAATCAACGAGTGCGTTGCTGAAGCCCAACCGCCAACCGCGCGCGGTAACGGCAGATTTGAAGACAACAAGTTTATTTTCAGTGAACGCGAAGAGATCGATGAGGGACTAGGACCAACCTATAACGACGTTGCCTGTGTCTCATGCCACCAATCAGTCGATGTTGGCGCGTTTAGTCAGGCAATGGAATTCAGAGCCGGGCATATCGTTAATGGACAATTTGTCGATGCACCCGGTGGTCAACTCATTCATGTGCGAGGAACAGATTCAGATATCGTGGAACACATTTCTACTGCTGAAACTGTAAAAGCCTTCCGAGTTACGACAAGCACCCTCGGTGACGGATTTGTCGAGTGCATATCGAACACCTCGCTCCAAAACAATGTGGCGGCTCAGCCTGCTGCACAACGGGGAACATTAACTGCAGTGCCCGTAGTCGAGGCGAATAACGCACTCCGTGTTGGTCGCTTTGGTTGGAAAGCTCAACAGGCAAGTCTGCTTTCGTTCGCTGGGGATGCTTATCTCAACGAAATGGGCATCACGAGCAAGTTCGACGGCTTTGGCGGAAGAAGCTCATCCGATCCAAATGCAGGCACATCGGAAAATCCTGCAAGCACTGCTGAAGGCGTTATCAACGTAACTTTCCCCTCGGCGTTCGATCCAGTTCAGGACCCTGAGGACGATGGTGGAGATGTTCTGGCCTTTGCCGATTTCATGGCAGCAACAAGAGCGCCAGGACGTCAGAATCCGATTCCCGCCGCGGCCACGCGCGGCGATTCACTATTTAACTCGGTGGGTTGTGCAGTTTGCCACACGCGCACGTTCACCACGGCAGCACCGGGAACACTCATTAACGGCGGCGCCTTTGCAGTACCAACGGCACTTGGAAGCAAGATCATTCACCCGTTCAGTGATTTTGCTTTGCACAATATCGGAACCGGTGACGGGATTGTTCAAAATGCCGGCCAAGGCTCTGCAAACATGATGCGAACCGCTCCACTGTGGGGAATTCGTGCTCGAAACAGACTCATGCACGAAGGCCTCAACATCACGATCTTCGATTCGATTCAGCTTCACGCCGGTCAGGCAACCGCAGCACGAAATAACTTCAACTCGTTGACTGCGGGACAGAGGTCGGATCTGATTGCGTTTGTCCTGTCACTATGAGTTGGTCTCAAGGAACTCACTGACTGGGCACTATCCCAAAGCTCGCCGGTCAATCTAAGCCGGCGAGCTTTGGCTCAATCTAATCAAGTTCCTATTCGATGCGGAAGATCTTTTCGCAGCCCTCAATGGCCAAGCGACCGCACTCGACTTCGTTACAGCGCCCCCTGATTCCCCCACTCTGTAAGTTGAGTGCGGTCACTTTGATGTTGTGGCAATCGGGATAAGGGCAAATATAAGTGCATTGGCCGAATTAGAACGGCGAGCGAAGCGACCGATTGAACATGCGATTGACAACTGCTGATGGAGGGTAAATCGGTCGCTTCGCTCGCCGTTCTAATTCGGCTCACGCATTCATTCTTAGACGAGGCAGGAGGTTTTCGCTTGATGACTGCAGAGCGACGATTCGGTGTTGCCTTTTGGTCCTTAATAAACGTCATGCTCCTAAGTTGCATCGGCGGAGCTTGTTCAAGCATCAGCAACAGAGTTACTGAGGCGCCACCAGCATATCAACCGCCTGCTGTTGGGCCACACGTCAAGATGCCCAACGTAGTCGCAGCAAAGCTGCCTGAGGTACAGGAGGCAGTTCGACGTGTGTTCAAGGATGCTGCCGTCGTTGACTCAACTTTCAACCCCAGTTTCATAACGGGAGATTTCAATGGCGATTCGGCGCAGGACCTGGCCGTGATTTTGAAACCAGTACCGGACAAACTCGCAGAAATGAATGAACAGTATCCTTCGTGGTTACTTAGGGACCCGTTATTAAGTGGTAATCAGCAACGGCCGGACCTGAATGTTCAAGAGCGCGATGTTCTTCTTGCAATCATTCATGGTTACGGTGAAAACGATTGGCGAGACTCGCAAGCAACACAAACATATCTCTTAAAGAACGTTGTTGGCTCCAATATATCTGTGAAATCGGCAAAGGAGTTTCAGACTGCACACAACGGACGCCGATTACCTCGAGCCCAGGGAGATCTCATACAGGAAACTTTGCGCGGCTCGGACGGCTACCTCTATTACGCAAGCTCTAATTATTCGTGGTACGACCCGAAGACATTCAAGCCAAAGCCGGATGTTGGGATGGCGCATGGCGGACGCTGATGGATCTTCGTGCGTATCGTCTCTCCTGCGCTCAACAAACGGTCCACGTAAAAACACGAATCGCAGCAAAGCCACGATGTGTCGAATTCAATGGAGAACATTTGTCATGCTTAGGAACTGGAAACCATTTGCATTTTTAATTGCGTTGCTTGCAATTCTTCCCTTGTCGGCAGCGGGTGTTAACGATGTACCAAAGAAAACAACTGGCGTGGATCTCATAACTGTCGAAGAGCTCAAAGCGAAATTCTCAGCGAACGAAGCCGTCGTCATACTTGATGTTAGGGGCTCAGAGAGTTATGCGAATAGTGACTCGAAGATAAAGGGTGCGATTCACGTTAACGTGCGAAAGCTGAAGTTCAGACTCGGATTCGCGCCTTTGAAGGACATGCCGAAGGATCGAGAGTTAGTGACCTATTGCGCCTGTCCCAGCGACGAAGCCAGTATAAGGGCGGCGCAGATTCTGCTTGAAAACGGATTCAAGAAAGTTCGCGCACTCAAAGGTGGATGGCGGGAGTGGCAAAAGGCGGCAGGTCCGGTAGAACCGAGACCACGGGGATAGTCAGTGGTCAGTAGTCCGTGGTCAGTTGTATAGGACTCAAATGACCTATTGGACCTATGCGACCGACTACTGACCACGGACTACTGACTGCCCTTCTTTTTGTACAACCAGTAAAACTTCACTACAATGCGGCACACAGCGAATCGTTCTAGTTGGAGGTCGCGCAACAATTCTCGACGTCACAAACCTCGGCTGCGTACGTGGAGATCGCAGGGTTTTTAGCGACGTCAACTTCTCAGTCTCCCCTGGCACCTTTCTGCAGGTCACGGGACCGAACGGTAGCGGCAAAACGAGTCTCTTAAGGATTCTATGTGGGTTGCTCAGTCCTTCAGAGGGTCAGGTCAAGTGGCAAGGAGCGGATATTCACTCACTCGGTGAGGAGTATTTCACGCAGCTCACGTATTTTGGGCACCGGTCCGGCATCAAAGATGAGTTAACTACGGTTGAAAATCTTCGAGTCGCGGCGGGACTGAGCGGCGTTGCGCTAACCAGGCAAAAAGCGGACGAGGCATTGGAGAAGGTTGGCCTCGCGGGTCGTGAATCTCTAGCCGCAAGGTTGCTGTCCGAGGGTCAAAGACGTCGAATTTCACTCGCGCGGCTTGCGATTTGTACCTCCCGCCTGTGGCTGTTGGACGAGGTACTTACGGCTTTGGATAAAACAGCCGTTGCATTTGTCAGATCTTTGATAGAGGAGCATTTGGCGGACGGCGGAATGGCCATCGTGGCAACTCATCAGGATATCGAGTTAAGTCGCGGCGTTACGCAACGCTTAGAACTCACAACGTGAACGCACCTTCGAGTTTATCGATGTTGCGCTGGCTCGTTTGGCGCGATTTAATCCTGGCTTGGCGAAGGCGTGCGGATGCGCTCTCGACATTGTTTTTCTTTGTTATTGTCGTGAGTCTGTTTCCACTCGGCATCGGACCCGAAACGGAACTACTCCGATCGATAGCGCCGGGAGTTGTTTGGGTCGCGGCCCTGCTCGCATCCATGCTTTCACTTGGCAGGCTGTTTGCAAATGATCATCAAGACGGGACGCTCGAGCAGTTACTGCTGACTCCGCAACCGTTATACCTGGTCGTTTTCGGCAAGGTGTCGGCGCAGTGGCTCACTTCCGAATTGCCGTTAGTTTGTATAGCGCCACTCTTAGGTGTTCAGTTTGGTCTATCAAACGAAACGCTTAAGATTCTAGTCATCAGCTTGTTATTAGGCACTCCGGTTCTGAGCGTCATCGGTTCAATCGGCGCAGCTCTTACTCTGGGACTCAAGAGTAGCGGTGTTTTGATTTCAATTTTGGTTCTGCCGCTTTACGTACCCGTTTTGATTTTCGGCGCAGGCGCAGTCGAGGCGAGCATCATGGGGCTGAGCCCGAGTTCACATATTTATTTACTGAGTTCATTGACCCTGCTCTCTTTGATCTTCGCACCATGGGCGACGGCGGCCGCCTTAAGGATATCGATTGAATAGGTCTTTGATCTTTGGCTTTTGACTTTGCGAAATCATCAAAACAAACTCGAAGAATCAAGACCAAAGACCCATGACCAAAAACCAAAGACCATGAACATCTACAAATACGCATCACCCACAATGTTCTACCCACTCGCCGGGAAAATAATTCCGTGGTTCGCGTGGCCCGCCGGAATCCTTTTCGCGCTGGGAATATTCGTCGGATTTTTCATAGCTCCGACTGATTTTCAACAAGGTGACGCCTACCGAATAATCTTCATTCACGTACCCGCTTCATGGTTGGCAATGTTTCTCTACGTTTTGATGGCGCTCTACGCTGGTGTCGGATGGGCGTTCAACGCCCGGCTCGCATCGATGATGGCTTCGTCTCTTTCCATCACGGGTGCGATGTTTACCTTTCTATCGCTCGTCACAGGCGCATTCTGGGGCAAACCGACCTGGGGAACATGGTGGGTCTGGGATGCGCGAATGACTTCCACTCTGATCCTGCTTTTTCTTTATATCGGTTTCATTTCCCTTCAGTCTTCAATCGATGATGCGCGGCGCGCAGATCGAGCAGGCGCGGTGCTGGCCCTGGTTGGAGTCATCAACGTTCCCATCATCTACTTCTCGGTTCAGTGGTGGAACACGCTTCATCAAGGCGCGACGATTCGAATACTTCAAAAACCAACTATCCATGGCTCAATGCTGTGGGCGATGCTCATCATGCTGGCTGCCTGCTGGCTGTATTCAGTCGCCGTCGTGCTAATTCGACTGCGCTGCATTATTCTTGAACGTGAGCAAAACGCGCGCGCGTTTGCGGAGGTCGCTGTATGAACTGGCCGGATCTCTCAATGGGCGGTTACGGGTTTTATGTTTGGGGTTCCTATCTGTTTTCATTGATTGCAATCGTTTGGGAGTTAGTGAGTCTGAATCATCGCAAGAAAGCCCAAAGTCGCGCGCAGAAAAGAGTCTCCCCAGGAATTTTTGAGAGGAACTACTAATGAAACGACGTCACAGGCGCATCGGTTTTATTTTGGTTGGTCTTGCCGGATTGACGATTGCCACGATTCTGGTAGCTCGAGCGTTTCGAAACAACCTCGTTTTTTTCTTCAGCCCAACTCAGGTCGCAGCGAAAGAAGCACCTATCAATCGCACATTTCGTGTGGGTGGTCTCGTAGAAGGTGGAACGCTTCAACGTGACAAAGACGGACTGACAGTGCGTTTTGTTGTAACTGATACCGCGGCAAGTGTGCCGGTGGTTTACAAAGGCATCTTGCCTGACCTTTTTAAAGAAGGACGGGGTTGCGTGGCCCAGGGCCGACTTGAGTCTGATGGTGTGTTCCACGCCGATCAGGTGCTGGCGAAACACGATGAGAACTACATGCCGCCCCAGGCTGGTGAAGCGATCGATAAAGCGAAGATGGCGAGAGAAGCTTCAAAGACAGTTGTCGATAATTAATAGTGATCAGAATTTGTGTTAGTTCGTGTGATTCGTGGATCGTTTTCTTATTCCGAGGTTGTACGATCCACGAATCACACGAACTACGAGGAAGACAAAAGAACGAACCTAGTCAATCAGAAAAATGGTTCCTGAAATCGGGCAGTTTGCCTTAATCATTGCACTCCTACTTGCTTTAACGCAGGCTACGTTTCCCCTCCTGGGTGCATCACGTGGGAATCGATCATGGATTGCCCTGGCAGCACCGGCCGGCCAGGCGCAATTCATCTTTCTAGCAATCGCTATTTGCTGCCTGGGCTATTCGTTTATTACCAACGACTTCTCCGTTCTTAACGTCGCCACAAACTCGAATAGTCAACTACCACTTCACTACCGTCTCGCGGCAACCTGGGGATCGCATGAAGGCTCGTTGCTTCTCTGGACCTTTATGCTTGGACTCTGGACGGTTGCCGTGTCGCTCTTCAGCAAGAATCTGCCTGAAGCAATGGTTGCGCGGGTTTTGAGTGTAATGGGCATAGTCAGCGTGGGCTTCCTTCTGTTTCTGCTCACAACTTCAAATCCATTTACAAGAATCCTGCCGGCTCCGCCTGATGGGCGCGATCTGAATCCTTTACTGCAAGACCCGGCGATGATTGCGCATCCACCAATGCTTTACATGGGTTACGTTGGTTTCTCAGTGGCATTTGCTTTTGCGATCGCCGCGCTCATCAGTGGCCGCCTGGATGCGACATGGGCACGCTGGTCTCGACCCTGGACCACTATTGCGTGGATGTTTCTGACTTGTGGCATCGCCCTTGGAAGTTTCTGGGCTTACTACGAATTAGGTTGGGGCGGTTGGTGGTTTTGGGATCCAGTTGAAAATGCGTCGTTCATGCCATGGTTGGTAGGAACTGCTCTGATCCACTCTTTAGCCGTCACCGAAAAGCGCGGAAGTTTTAAGAGCTGGACAGTGTTGCTTGCGATTGCTGCGTTTTCACTCAGTCTCCTCGGTACTTTTCTTGTCCGATCAGGCGTGCTGACTTCGGTACATGCTTTTGCGACCGATCCAAGGCGCGGAATTTTCATCCTCATATTTCTGCTCATCGTGATTGGTGGTTCATTGCTCCTATATGCCTGGCGAGCGAGGCACGTAGGCCTTGGTGGTAAGTTTGATTTGGTTTCGCGGGAGTCATTCCTTCTTTCAAATAACGTCTTACTAACCGTCGCCGCCGGCTCGGTGCTCCTCGGTACGCTTTATCCGCTGATTGTTGACTTACTGGGCATGGGCAAGCTTTCAGTAGGTCCCCCATATTTCAACATGGTGTTTGTGCCGCTTATGGCGCCGGCTATGTTCTTGATGGGCATCGGTCCGATCGCGCGTTGGAAGAAAGCGAGTGTGCCGGATCTTGCGGTGCGTTTGCGATGGGCACTGGTGGTGAGCATGATTACTGCAGTTGCTCTGCCCTTTGCCTTCGGACAATGGAAACCACTTGTTAGTTTGGGACTATTGCTGGCGACCTGGATTGTCGCAACGATTGTTGTCAATTTGTGGGAACGGACTCGAGCGACGACGGGTCAGCTAACCACGCTGCAAAAACTGCGAATGCAAACCCGCAGTTATTATGGAATGCAGGTGGCGCACCTCGGAGTCGCAGTTTTTATCGTGGGTGTAACGCTCGTGACTGGATATCAATCCGAGCAGGACGTGAGGATGGATGTCGGCGACGCAGTGAACGCGGGCGGTTACGAATTCAAGTTCAACGGTGTCTCAAACATTGTTGGGCCAAACTATCAGGGCGCGAGAGCTGAAATAATCGTTAGTAGAAACGGGACTGAGACCCAACGAATGTTTCCCGAAAAAAGAAATTACACAGCAAGCGGGAACGTTATGACCGAAACCGCTATCGATACCGGCTTCACTCGCGACCTTTACGTTTCTCTTGGTGAACCAGTGAATGGTGGCGCCTGGAGCGTGCGCGTCTACTACAAGCCGTTTGTAGATTGGATTTGGGGAGGCGCACTATTGATGGCATTTGGAGGCGGCCTTGCATTAAGTGACAGACGCTACGCACTTGCTGCGCGAAAACAACGAGAGGCAAAAGCAGCTGCACAACAGACGAGTCCTCTCCCTGCGTCCGTGGTCGCTTCTGTTCCGGCTGAAGCAGAATAAGTTAGGACATGCGTTACTTATACATACTTCCATTGGTAGGCTTCATCGTGCTCGCCGGTTTTCTACTGGTAGGGTTGAATCGCGATCCTCACGAGGTTCCATCCCCACTAATCAATAAAGCGGCGCCAGCGTTCACACTTCCACAGCTTAAAAATCCAGCAAAGACTTTTTCAGCGCAGGAAATGCGCGGCAAAGTCTGGATTCTGAATGTTTGGGCATCGTGGTGCGTTACCTGTCGCGACGAGCATCCATTGTTGCTCGAGTATGCAAAGACCGGCGCTGTTCCTATTTACGGCTTGAACTACAAAGACGTGCGTGATGATGCGCTGGCCTGGTTAAGTGAACTGGGAGATCCGTACGTGTTGAGTGTCGCCGATCTGGATGGGCGTGTGGCCATCGATTACGGAGTATATGGAGCGCCCGAAACTTACGTGATCGATCAGTCAGGTACGATTCGATTCAAGCAGATTGGACCTGTCACGCCGGACGTTTGGTCAAAACAAGTTCTCCCGCTGGTCCAGGATCTAAACCGTCAGGGTAGTAAATGAAGACTCTGCTGTTCGTCTGCTTTGTGATCCTAAGTCTCGGTGCAACAGTAGTCGCCTGGGACATCAGGCCCGCGTCTGGTGACGATCCCGTCGTCGAAAAACGACTAATGAATCTCTCAAAAGAGCTTCGGTGTCTTGTTTGCCAAAACGAAACGTTGGCAGATTCGCAAGCGGGTTTGGCTGAGGACTTACGACGCGAGATTCGTGAGCAGATAAAGGCAGGCAAAAGCGATAAGGAGATCATTTCATTTCTAACGCAGCGCTACGGCCAGTTCATCCTTTATCGTCCCCAGGTCACCCCGACAACTTATCTGCTGTGGTTCGGTCCGTTCGTTGGCCTGATTGGTGGACTGCTCGTTCTATTTCTCTTAATCCGTTCTCACCGGGATTCCGTTAAAGACCAGCCGCTAAGTTCTGAGGATCGGCGACGCGCAGATGAATTATTGGCCAGCGACTCACGAAAGGAAACAGCATGATCCTCTTCTGGTTGATATGTGCTGGTCTGATCGTAATCGCACTTGCCTTTGTGCTCCCTACTCTTCTGCAGGCAGATGATAAACAGAAGGAGACTTCCGATCTCGAACGTAAAGAAGCAAACGTCGCCGTTTACCGCGATCAACTCCAGGAACTAAAAGCGGACCTCCAGAATGGAATCATTGGCAAAGAACAATTCGATCAGGACACGGAGGAAATTCAAAGACGTTTGTTGGAAGATACTTCGGGCAGTACTAAGACAGCAAAAGTGAACCTGGCGAAGAACCGCAACACAGCTTATCTCCTTGCGCTCGGCATTCCTCTGGTTGCCGTTGTTTTTTACCTGAAGGTTGGATCGCCTCAAGGGATTATCAGCGCAGCCACCCAGGCGCCCGAGACAATGGGAGTGGCTGGTGGTGAACGCTCGCAGCAACAGATTGCGTCGAACGTGCAGAAACTCGCCGATCGATTGAAAGCAAATCCTTCTGATGCTGCCGGCTGGACTATGCTGGCGCGGTCATACAGTTCGATGGAGCGATTTGGTGAGGCTGCCGGCGCATATGCGAAAGCAACAGAGTTGAATCCAAATGACGCCGACCTCTGGGCAGAATACGCATTCGTGACCGCCATGGCTAACAATCAAAACTTCGATGGTAAAGCCACGGAGTTGGTCAACCATGCCCTGAAAATTGATCCGGAAAATGCAAAGGCACTACAGCTGTCAGGATCGGCAGCCTTCGCAGCTAAAGACTACAAGAAAGCGATCGAACTGTGGCAACGTGTTCTTGCCAAGGTTCCGCCAGGTTCAGAAGAGGCTCAAGCGATAACAGAGCGGATTAATGAAGCGAAGAATTTATCAACTGCCAAGTGAGCGACCAGAATGAGTAGAGAGAATTTGTTGTTTGCCATCATCGGGATTTTGTTTGGCTTCATAGTTGGTTTTATGTCTGCAAGTGTGATGAGTCAAAAGTATGCCGCGGCACCAGCAACTGCAGGAAACAGCCAGGCGCTTCCTCCGGATCATCCGCCCGTCGGTTCTCAGGCCGCGTCAGGCAATCCGCAGGCAATGCAGGCTGAAGTAACAGCGTCGATTGATAAGGCGCGCAAAGAGCCAAACAACTTTGACGCACAACTTAAAGCAGCTGAGCTTTACTATCAGATTCAAAGATATGATCAGGCAATCGATTTTCTGCTCAAGGCGAATCAATTAAAGCCTACTGACTACCGAACAGTGGTGGTTCTCGGAATGGTTAACCTCGATGCCGGCCACTACGACACTGCGGAGAAATGGTATCGCGCCGCGATGAAGATGAAGCAGGACGACACGATGGTTTTATCCGGACTTGCAGCGGCAACATTGCAGAGAGGTGACGCAAAAGCAGCTGAAGACGCAATCGCTCAACTTGAGAAGGTTGATCCAAACAGCGTGGATCTTCCGCAGTTCAGAGACAAGCTGGCAAGTTTGAAGGCCGGGAAATAGGTCGGATAGGTCCAATAAGTCCTATGGTGCAATGCTCATTCTCACCACATTCACTAACAGAATCCGATCAATCTTCCCATCTTTTCCAGCGATTACCACCCAACCATTCTCAACTAACACTCGTCGAACCGTGCTCATTGATCGGTTGATGAGCGTACCGTCATTCGTTTCGATCACGAGACGTGGGCCGGCTTCCGGCTCAGTCGCTTCTGAGGGTGCTGGTTCCGGTTTAGTGCTACGCGAAGCAATTGTTCCTCGCCTGGTTTTCGGCGCTGGCCGTGTCTTTGTCGGTTCCGGACTTTCGGCAACCGTTTCTTCCTTCTTTGGTGCCTCGGTCGTCGTGGTTTCAGTTTCTTGAGGTTTTGTCGTTGTAGGCGATGGGGTTCGGCGGGTGGTTGAACGTCTGGTTCGTGGCGTCGTACGCGAGGCTGTGGTCCTTGGAACAGAGGTAGTTTTCCCGGCCTTGGGTTTTGTGACAGTCTCCTCAGGCGTTGCTTCGGGTGTCGGCTCAGGCGTTGGCGCAGCTGCAACTTCAGCAGGAGTAGGTTCAGGTTCCGGTAAGCGGGCACCTGCAGAGGAAACGCGTTTGCCCTTCCGATTGGCACTGGCAACAGCCGTTTCGGTCGTTGACGCCTCATCTTCGCCGGTATCGGGCCCGGTGATGGCCGCAAACGATCCGCCAAAAAACAAGTCGTAAGTCCCTTCATCATCGTTCGGACTACGAGCTTCTATTCGCAGGATCAAATCTTCCCGCTTACGCAAATAGATTCCTTTGGTTATCGGATTGGTACTTTCGGCATAGAAAGTGACCTTCAGTAAAGGCCGCAAGCCGACGGCAGTGAACACATCCAAATCGCCATTCAAGTTCTGACTGCGAACGGTAATCAAAAGGTCACCGGGTGTGCCAGTGAATTTGTAATAGTGATCCGTAACGCGGGCGTCCCCGAGATCGCGTGCCGCGATGTGGCCATTCAGAGTGCTACTTCGAACCGGCGTTGGCTTTGAAGGATCCAGAGACTGAGCGCGTGCCTGAACACACAGCGCTAATCCAATCAACGCCACGAAGAGCAACTTTGAATTATTCGTTATCATTCGATTAAGTGAGAAAAAGAATACCATGTCCGATCTGCTTTAGCTTGTCGAGTTGGGTCTGCACGCGTGAACCTGGATATCGACCACAAAGAACAATCTTCAATCTGAAATCTTAAACCTTAAATGCTATAGTCGCTCTATGCCTGCTTCGATAGAACTCGAGAGACGTTTGCGTTGGGCCGACGCCGATGCGGCCGGTAGACTTCATTTCCCGCGCATCTTCGAAATTATTGAGGAAGCTGAAAGCGAGCTGGTACGGCGAATAGGCTGGCCGATGAATCGCAGCATGGGCTACGATTTCCCACGCGTTAACATCAATTGTAATTTCAAACGCGTATTGGAGCTCGATTCAGTATTTCGACTTCGATTGACCGCTGGTAAATTGGGTAGAACATCAATTCGGTACGACTACCAAGTATTCAACTCTGATGGAGAAGTAGCTATCGAGGGAAGCATGACACTCGTCGTCTTACAAAAGGGCAAAGCCGCAGAGATTCCTTCGACCTTGCGTGAGGCTTTGTCAGCCGACACCCCACGCTTCAAAGCATAAACATGTCAACTGCACAACTCAGCCTGCAAACAAGAATAGATACAGCCAAAGAAGATCTCGATGCCTGGGTTCACGAAGTCGTTGATTGGCACTTCGATCCTTCAAGCGGTTGCCCCTTTTGGCTCGACTACGCAAAGAAACTCGGATGGGACCCACGGAAAGAAATCCAAAATTATGACCATCTGGCACGTCTAGGTCCTTTTCAGGATGAATGGTTACGCGGAGGTCCAGTTCGACGGTGGGTACCAAAGGCTTATTCAAATCGACCTGTCTTCACATTTGAGACCGGAGGAAGTACCGGCGTTCCCAAGTCGCGAATTAATATTGAAGATTTCCGTATAGATTACGAGGCTTTCAGTGAGACGTTACCCGAAGAGTTCTTCCCTAAAGGCGCTGATTGGCTGTCGCTTGGGCCAACCGGTCCGCGTCGGTTGCGACTCGCGGTGGAACATCTCGCTCAACATCGCGGCGGGATTTGCTTTCTCGTGGATCTCGATCCGCGGTGGGTAATCAAGTTGTTGAAAATGGGCCAACCAAAGATGGCCGAAGCTTACAAGCAGCATGTAATCGAACAAGGGCTAACGCTTTTGCGCGCGCACGAAAACATACGATGTCTGTTCACAACGCCGAAGCTGCTCGAGGCTCTCTGCGAAAAAGTGTCGCTTAAGAAGATGGGCATTACTGGTGTGTTTTGTGGTGGCACTGAAATGACGCCTCAGTTTCACCGGTTCGCTACTGAAGAGCTACTTGAAGGCGCCTACTTCGCGCCGACCTATGGAAACACTTTGATGGGGCTGGCCGTTCATAAACCCCGCCAAGCAGAAGATAATTTCGCTGTAATTTATTACCCGCCTTCGCCACGAGCGATGATTGAGATCGTCGATCCGGACAACCAGGATCGCGTCGTTGAATATGGACAAACCGGCCGGGTGCGTCTGACCACATTGACGAAGGAATTTTTCATGCCCCGATTTCTTGAGCGCGACGAGGCTGAACGCGAGCCGCCTTGCGATAAATACCCCTGGGACGGTGTTCGCAATGTTAGACCGTTTTCTAAACTGCAAGCGAATGTAGTGGAGGGGGTGTATTGAGATTGTCGATTTCCGATTGTCAATTGCCGATTTGATTGAATGTCCGACGAACTTTAGTTTGTCGATCGTCGTATTAGGAGACTCGTTATTTACAACATCGTACGTTAATTCCCAAGCACGACAAACTAAAGTTCGTCGGACAATTAATTGGAAATCGGCAATCGAAAATCGGAAACGAAGATAACCAAGCATGACCAACCCGATCAATCTTCCTCTTCTGCGTCGTGGCGAACCATACACCAGTTTGGACGTAGCGGTCGCGCCGCATCATCAAACACGTGAACCGTTCGTGGCGGTGAGTCAAGCAAACGCTGGATTGATCAGACGAGACCTCCGCGATCAGAAAACTGCGCACGATAAGCTTCGCTCGTTCTCCACCAGTGAACTCCTTGAAATCTGTCGCAAAGCTGCTGATGCGTTTTTGAATGGTTCCCTGCCGCTTGGTGATATCAAACAGTTGCCAGACGATTACATCCGTCATGTTTCTGCGACTACAGGAATACCTCACGTTATGGCTCGGCGAAACATGTTGAAGATCCACGGCGTCCTTGCTGAAGCATCAAGCGTACTCGACGGGCTCACTCGGCAAATAGATTGGGAGATCCTCGATCGAGGTTTCGGCATGATAAAGGGCAACGCTGTCAGCTTTTTTCCACGAACTGAATCACTGGGAGTAGTTCTGCCAAACAATTCGCCGGGCGTTCACTCACTCTGGGTTCCGGCTATACCGTTAAAGATTCCTCTCGTCCTGAAACCAGGAAGTGCCGAACCCTGGACACCCTTTCGAATCATCCAGGCTTTCATCGAGGCGGGTCTACCGCGCGACGTTTTTTCCTTTTACCCCACCGATCACGCGGGCAGTAACGAAATCCTAAATAGGTGCGGCCGGGGAATGATCTTTGGCGATGTAGGCTCGACAGGCGGGTGGGCCAACGATCCTAGAATCGAAGTACATGGACCCGGTTTCAGTAAAGTGATCATCGGCGACGACTGTATCGATCGCTGGGAAGATCATCTGGATGTATTGGTTAGATCTGTTGCTGACAACTGCGGTCGGTCCTGTATCAATGCTTCCGGAATATGGGTGACTCGTCACGCAGAGGAAATAAGCCACGCGCTTGCTGAACGATTAATTCACATCACGCCTCGTGCTGCGGATGATCCGGAAGCGCAACTGGCACCCTTCGTCGATCCGAACGTAGCGATACGAGTATCGGGTCTTATCGATCAAGGATTGGCTGAACCGGGCGCACGGGAAGTCACTGCAGCGCTTCGTCGGAGTGAACGACTTGCGGACTTTCAAAACTGTAAATATCTTCTGCCTACTGTAGTTCTTTGTGAAAACGCCGAACACAAACTTGCTAACCGGGAGTTTATGTTTCCCTTTACGAGCGTTGTGAAAGTCACGCCGGATCAAATTCCGAACGCGTTAGGACCAAGCCTTGTTGTCACCGCTATCACCGAGGATGATCGGTTGATTGATAGCCTTGTCACTTCGCCAAATGTAGATCGCCTGAACATCGGTGCTGTGCCGACTAGTCAGATCAGTTGGGATCAGCCGCACGAGGGAAATCTCTTCGAACATCTCTACGCGCGACGGGCTTTCCAACGTGCCGTCGCTTCTTGATATGTCTTCTGCCTAATTCTGATGAAGATTCTTTATCTGACAGGCGGGGCCGGGCAGATGTATTGCGGGAGCTGCCTGCGCGACAACGCGCTGGCCACCGAACTCCTTGCGCGCGGACACGATGTAACGCTCTTGCCGGTCTACACACCCACCCTCACCGATGAACCCAACGTCAGTTACGACAAAGTTTTCTTTGGCGGCGTCAGCGTTTATCTCGAACAGTACCTTCCTATCTTTCGCAAATCACCAAAGTGGCTTGATGGAATCTGGGACTCCAAACCTATGTTGAGCTTCGCATCGCGTCGGTCTATTTCAACCAGTCCGAAGATGCTCGGCGAGATGACGGTGTCAATGCTTAAAGGCGAAGCAGGATTTCAGCAAAAAGAGATTTCGAAGATGCTGGATTGGTTGAACGTTGAAGGCAAGCCAGATTTGATCAGTTTGCCTTACTCGCTCCTCCTGGGTCTGGCAAAACCGTTAAAGGATTCACTCGACAGACCGGTTCTCTGCACACTCCAGGGAGAGGATCTGTTCCTCGACGGATTGGAGGAGCCTTACCGGTCTGAATCAAAGCAACTCATCAGCGAGCATCTCAAATACATCGATGCTTTCATTTCGGTGAGTCAGTACTACGCTGAATTCATGCCGAGATATCTTGGTGTTCCAGCTGAAAAGATCCATGTCGTGCCGCTTGGAATTAATCTTGAGGGCTACAGTAAGAAGGAACGAGAATCTTCCCAACCATTCACCATCGGTTTTTTCGCTCGTGTAGCGCCGGAAAAAGGCTTGCACGTCCTGGCGGAGGCGTACCGTCATCTGCGGAAGAACGGTCGCCTTGAGAATGCCCGGCTTAGCGCGGCTGGTTATCTGGCGCCAGAGCATCGAAGTTATCTTAGTGAAATTCAGGAAGCGATGAATCAGGCAGAGTTAGGCAGCGAGTTCAAGTATGAAGGTGTCGTGGATCGACAACAGAAGATCGCGTTTCTTCAAAGTATTGACGTGCTTTCAGTGCCAGCGACTTACAATGAACCAAAGGGAATCTTTTTGCTGGAAGCGATGGCGTGCGGCGTTCCGGTGTTGCAGCCAAGACGTGGTGGATTTACGGAAGTTGTTGAACGAACCGGCGGTGGCTTGTTGGTCGAGCCTGATAATATCGATGCTTTGGCCGAAGGAATTGTGAAACTGGCGACAGACACTGAGCTCAGGGCGAGCCTTGGACAAAGCGGGTTCCAGAAAGTTCGCGAGCATTACAGCGTGGGCCGAATGGCCGATAGCGCGTTGGAAGTTTATGAAAGTGTGCAAGGTTAGAGTACGCAGTTCGAATGCAGTCAGTACCACCTCGCGGTAGCGGGTGGGTACGAAGTAAAGAACCATCGGAAATGACTTCGTACCCACCCGCTACCGCGAGGTGGTACTGACTGCATCTAAGTATGATCCTGTATCGGAAGTCATCGTGCTGAAGATCGATAACGTCTCAAAAGAATATCCCACTCCGCGCGGGCCTCTTCGCGTTCTCTCCAACGTGTCTTTGTCGCTTAACAAAGGTGACGCTGTTTCGATCATGGGTCCGTCCGGTAGTGGCAAAAGCACTTTGCTCTATCTGGTCGGAGCGTTAGAACCACCAACAAGCGGCACGATCACTGTTGACGGACAGAACCCATTCGAACTGAATGAGAAGCAACTTGCCGCATTCCGAAATCGCCAGATCGGATTCGTCTTTCAGGACCACTGTCTGCTGCCGCAGTGTTCGGTCCTCGAGAACGTGTTGACCCCGACGCTCGTGTCCACCAATGGCGCCGATGCTACCGCTCGAGCCAAAACACTTCTGGAACAAGTTGGACTCAAGGATCGCGTCGATCATCGGCCGGCCGCACTTTCAGGCGGCGAACGTCAGCGGGTGTCCCTCGCCCGCGCACTGATCACCAGACCGCAGCTGCTGCTCTGTGACGAGCCAACCGGCAATCTCGATCATCAATCCGCTGAAGTTGTCGCGTCACTCCTGGTAGATCTGCACCAACAACAAGAAACAATTCTCATTGTCGTTACGCATAGCGCAGAGTTGGCTGCTCGTGTTCCAATCCGATATCACCTCGTCGATCAGCAACTGCAATTAATCAAGTAAACCGCATGAGTGTTTTTCGATAGCGCCGATGACCAACGAAGTTTTCATCCCGATCCCATGCAAACGTCCTCTTTAATAAAGCAGAGCCTTCTGTACTATTGGCGCACAAACCTTGCTGTGGTCCTGGGTGTGGCGACGGCAGTCTCCGTGCTTGCCGGTGCTTTGCTTGTTGGCGATTCAGTTCGTACCAGTCTTCGCGACCTGGTTGTACAGCGTCTGGGACGGACTAGTTTTGTCATTAGCTCCAGCGGTTTCTTTCGCGAGCAACTCACTGACGACATTCAAGCCGATCCTCAATTTGTCCAGGACGGCTTGTCCAGCGTATGCCCGCTTATCTCGCTTGAAGGAACAGTTACCCACGAACGAAGTAAACGGGTTGCGTCAAAAATAAATGTTTACGGAGTGGATGAGCGTTTCTGGAGATCCAATCAGTCAACCCATAGCGCGCCCGACAGTCGAAATGTTTTCGTGAGTCCGGACCTGGCGCATGAACTCGGCAGCTCGGTTGGTGATTCAATTCTCGTGCAGGTTCAGAAGCCGTCAGCAATTCCGCTCGAATCTTTGCACAGCAAAAAAGAAGATGTGGGCAAGACGTTAAGGGCGACGGTAGCTGAGGTGCTATCTGCTGAATCACTGGGTCAGTTTTCGATCCAGCCTCAACAAGCTGGTGTTCGCGCTGTTTTTGTTTCGCTAAAACTGCTTCAGAGGGAACTCGAACAGCCAGACAAAGCGAACCTGATTCTAATCTCAGAGGCGCCAACTAACTCAAGTTCGGCAAACACAAAGTCAATCGAAGAAATTTTGCGTAAACGATTTACGCTCGCTGACGTCGGCATCACCATTCGAAGTGTTCAGGAAGATAACAGAACTGTTATTGCCCTTGAACATGACAGCAAAATGATCGACGAGCTACTCAGAAGAGCCGCCGGCGATACGGCAAAGAAACTTGAGCTGCAACAAGGAGCGTTCTTCTCGTATCTGGCTAACAGTATCAATGCTGGTAATCGCTCAATCCCTTATTCGCTGGTGACTGCCGTTGACGACAACCAGTTCAAACTTCTCGCTGGCAAAGATATTTCCTCGAGCCTGCCGCCAATTGTTCTCAATGATTGGGCCGCTAGCGATTTAGGCGTACACGAAGGTGATCAAATCACGCTGGAGTACTACTTGTGGCAAGACACTGGGCAGCTTGAAACAAAGACGGCGACATTCTCATTAGTAAGTGTGGTACCAATGCGCGGCCTTGCGGCAGATCGAAATCTGGTTCCTGAATACCCTGGAATCACCGGTTCTGAGAATCTGTCAGATTGGGATCCTCCCTTTCCGGTTGATCTTCAGCGCGTTCGACAAAAGGACGAAGATTATTGGCACGCATTCAAGACGACGCCGAAAGCTTTCATTCCATTAACGAGTGGTCAAACGCTTTGGCAGAGCCGATTCGGAAACGCAACGTCACTCCGCTTTTGGTCCGACAGGGCGCCAGTCTCGACAGAACAGTTCGCGCAGAGACTCCGAGAGACCTTAGATCCAACGCTCTTGGGCGTTATAACCACGCCGGTTCGCACCGAAGGACTGCAAGCGTCAAGAGGCGCGACGGATTTCGGCGAGTACTTCCTGTACTTCAGCTTCTTTCTGGTAGTTTCCGCTTTGCTGCTGACCACACTATTCTTCAAGCTTGGTATCGAACAACGTATCCGTGAAATCGGCATCATGCGCGCCGTTGGTTATGGACCTGGTTTGATTCGCACATTGTTCCTGGGTGAAGGCATCATTGTAGCGATAGCCGGTAGCATTCTTGGTGTGCTTGGCGCAATTGGTTACGGGGCCTTGATGATGTTTGGCTTGCGAACGTGGTGGGTCGATGCGGTGGGCACAACTGCGCTAAAACTTCACGTATCGGCTCAATCACTTATTGTGGGAGCAGCCGCCGGAATTACTGCAGCCGTAATCTGCGTAGCGTTTACCCTGCGAGGCTTGCGAAAGTTCGCGACGAGAGGGTTGCTCGCCGGCCAACTCGAAAGTGACTTGCCGCGGACGAGACGCTCACGTTCGTTGATACTCGGTATTGTTGCAACAGTGATTGGTACCTTACTCCTGGTCCTTGCCGCTACTCACGCGATTGGACAGGTGGCCGGTTTCTTTGGCGGAGGAACCGTGCTACTGATCGCTTTACTCTTGTTCCAATCCGTTTGGTTGCGCCGCGAGCGTGGAGGCTCACTTGGTGGGAATGGTTGGTGGCCGGTCACCCGACTCGGTATCAGAAACACGACTTATCGTCCTGCGCGAAGCATTCTGTGCATTGCCTTGATTGCTTCTGCGGTTTTCATCATTGTTGCTGTAGATTCGTTCCGACACCGAGCGGGAACCGAAACGCTCGATCGGAAATCTGGAACTGGTGGTTACCCGTTGTTGGCTGATTCGTTGTTACCAATGGTGAAAGATCCGAATTCACGTGAAGGCCAGGAAGACTTAAACCTCCGTGATGACAACCCTGAGTCGCCTCTCACAGCTGTAAAGTTCACTCGTTTTCGGGTGAAGCCAGGCGATGACGCTAGTTGTCTTAACTTGTATCAACCTCGTAATCCAAAAATCATTGCGCCAACAAGCGATTTCATTCAAAGCAATCGTTTCGCTTTTCAAAGTAGCCTCGCAAACAATAGTCAGGAAGCCGAGAATCCCTGGCTGCTTTTAAATCGTGAGTTTGCGGATGGCGCGGTGCCTGTAATCGCAGACGCCAATTCCCTCACCTACGTGCTTCATTCCAAACTCGGTGATGACTTTGTGATCCAAAACGGCGATCGCGAGATAAAACTTCGGATAGTAGGCGCACTCGCTGATAGTTTGTTTCAAAGCGAATTACTGATGTCGGAAGCAAACTTCACTCGGCTGTTCCCAGACGCACAGGGATACCGCTTCTTTCTTATCGACTTGCCTCACCCTGATCGCTCAGCAGCGGTTACCGCCGCACTTGAGGATCGTCTTTCGGACTATGGCTTCGATGTTCAACCCACTGCGGAGCGGCTGGCAAATTTTCATCGTGTGGAGAACACTTACTTGTCCACGTTCCAGATGCTCGGCGGCTTAGGTTTACTGCTTGGGACAATCGGCCTCTCGGCGATTCTTTTGCGCAATGTTCTGGAGAGACGGCGAGAACTCGCCTTAATGCGCGCAGTGGGCTATAACTCGCAACACTTCACTTTGATGATAGTTGCTGAAAATGTGGTGCTGCTTCTTGTCGGGCTCGTGACTGGTGTGTTCTGCGCGTTCCTGGCGATCTCTCCAGTGTTGTTAACGCGGCATGGCGGTTTTGCAAATCCATCTTTGGGTTTACTGTTAGTGGGCGTACTGGTCTCGGGATTGGCTGCTTCGATACTGGCGACCTGGACAATTCTACGTGCACCATTGTTAGAAGCATTGAGAGCTGAATAGTAAGAATGTCCGACGAACTTTAGTTTGTCGTCGTCGCCCATACTTAGTCGACGAAAACCGACGACAAACTAAAGTTCGTCGGACAGCTGCGGGATAAGTCCGGAGGACCAACAATGAATTTCCGCGTTGCTTCGCTTCCATTGTTTTTGCTGTGTCTAAACGCAGTAGCTCGCGCAGACAACTGGCCTCAGTGGCGTGGGCCAAATCTCAATGGCTTTAGTAACGAGAAGAACCTGCCTTCGCATTGGTCGACCGATGAAAACATTGTCTGGAAATTAGCACTGCCTGGTTGGAGCGGCTCAACGCCAATAGTCTGGCGAGACCTGATCTTTCTCAACATGGCTGACGGTGACAATCTCGAACTGTGGTGCGTTGACCGAAACAAAGGAAGCGTTTTATGGAAGCGACTCTTAGGTAGTGGCAACGTAAAAATGCGCAAACAGAATATGTCGTCGCCTTCACCTGTCACTGATGGGCGAAATGTTTTTGTAATAACTGGAACCGGAGTTCTCAAGGGTTTCGACTTCAGCGGGAAGGAGCTTTGGGGACGCGAGATCCAAAAGGACTATGGCCACTTTGGACTGAACTGGGGCTATGCGTCTTCACCACTCTTACTTGACGATTCACTCTACGTCCAGGTCCTTCACGGAATGCGGACTGACGATCCCTCTTACGTTCTGCGCATTGATAAGAAGACGGGTAAAACCATCTGGAGAGTTGAAAGACCAACTGCAGCGATTCGTGAGTCGCCTGATTCCTATACGACGCCGGCACTGCTGCGGTACGGTAAAAATGTTGAGATTGTAATTACCGGCGGCGATTGTGTGACGGGACATGATCCGGAAACCGGGAAGGAACTTTGGCGAGCAAACGGCCTCAACCCTGACAATGATCCATTCTACAGAATCGTGGCTTCGCCGTTGATCTTCAATGAAATAATCTATGCTCCGACTCGAGTGCGACCGCTACTCGCACTCAAGGCTGGTGGTCGAGGCGATATCACTTCGTCGCACTTAATCTGGTCAACAGTGAATGGTCCTGACGTACCAACGCCCGTGACTGACGGGAAGTATTTTTACATCGTGAATGATCGCGGCATCGTATGGTGTCTTGATGCAAAGACCGGGCAGGAGATCTACGGACAACAGCGACTCAAACCTGGAACCTACAGCGCCTCCCCCGTATTGGCTGACGATAAGATGTACGTGACTAATGAAGATGGACTGACGAGTGTTATCAAGGCTGGTCCCAGGTTTGAGGTAATCGCCGAGAATCCATTAAACGATTACACGCTGAGCTCACCCGCGATTTCTGACGGTCAGATCTTTATACGAACCGCACAGCAGTTGTTTTGTATTGGCAAGAGATAGGGAATTTCAGATTTAAGATTTCAGATCGGTCAGTGGTTCGTGGTCAGTGGAATAGGTCTTATAGGTCCTATTAGCTACTAACCACTAACCACTGACCACTGACTACTGACCATTCCCGCAATTAGTTCTTCGCTTTCACATCGTAAGCGTAGATTGTGTTCTGGTCGCGCAGATATAACCTTCCACCGGCGATTACTGGATGCGTCCAGGTAGGTAACGAGTCTTGTTGAATTCTGAAGCGTCCTTTCTCCACATAGCCCGTCGGTGTCGCCTCAATCAAACCAACAACTCCGTTTTCGCTAAACGCATAGAGATTCCCATCGGCGTAAACCAGCGATCCTTTACCGACACTCCGATCTCGCCACGCAACAGCACCTGTATCGAACCGCATCGCGGTTAATATCCCACTGGAGAATCCATAAAGATAATCACCGATTAGGATCGAGCTGCTGTGATGATTGCGCATCTCCTTCGTGAAGTAGACTTCTTGTGCAGTGCCATCTGCTTTTACTTCAACCAGACCAGCGCCGGTTCCGTAGTCAGATGATATGAAAACGCGATTGTCTCTGATGACAGGTGTAGCGACGTTTGCCACGTTGTTCGCAGCACGGGGGTACGACCACAACAACTTGCCATCTTTCAGATCCAAACCGACCGCACGCTCGCTAGTGAAGAAGACCACTTGCGTCGTCGAACCAATCTGCAGTGGCATGCCCGACGAGTAACCAGCAGGATCACTCTGGCTTTTCCAAATCAACGCGCCGTCATTCTTGTTAAGAGCGATAACGGACGCGTCTGAGCCTCCCGCGTTTACCAGCACCTTCTCACCGATGATCAGCGGTGATTCGCTAATTCCCCAATTCGGATTTGATCCACCAAACTTCTGGAGGACGTTCATCGTCCAAAGAACGCGACCTGACTTTGTGTCGAGACTAGACAGATCGCCACTGCCACCCAATGCGTAAAGTCGATCCCCTTCGACAGTTGGTGTGCCGCGCGGACCATTGCCGCGATCGTTCATGTACGTGCGGCCATTTGCAGTCGCCCAAACTTGCCTTCCCGTCGCGACATCAAAGGCGATGATGTATTCACGATCACCGCGAGCGCCCATTGTGAAGATGCGACCACCGGAAATGGCGAGCGATGAATAACCGTTGCCAGCTCCAGTCGCTTTCCATACCAACGGCGGGCCTTGCTGAGGCCACTGCTTGAGTAGTCCGGTTTCTTTCGAAATACCATCACGATTTGGACCGCGCCACTGCGGCCAATCACCTGGAGTCTGCGCCGTCACAAGATATGAAGTAAAAACCACCAAAGACACTATCGATACAATCCTGGCCTTCATGGGATCTCCTTTTTGAATCGCCACTCTTTGGAGTGCGACGGCCTGCCGTCGCTTTGTCACCGCAGGTCTCTTGGGTAGGTAACCCTATAACAAAGCGACGGCAGGCCGTCGCACTCCAAAGGACTCTCACTACGATGCGGGTTTGAAATACAACACCATACCTGCGCCTGCCGCGGCCAAAACAAATCCCAAATACAACATTGGGTTCGGTGTACTCTTTGGCGGATGAAGCCACATTGTAAACAGGACATTCACGAGTGGTGCACCCGCGAATACTAAGGGCATAACGTACGTAGGCAAACCACCGTTACTAAAAGCAAGGATAATACAAATGGCCCCAATCGCTCCCAACGCGCCTCCCGCTGTCGCCAGGAGTGATCCTTTCATTGTGAACCCTTGAAGTTGCCCTTGAGCAGCAAGGCTAATTGCCGGTACCAGCACACCAATCAGAAAGTAAGCCACGCCGACGCACAGCAAGGCCTTCATCGGACTGCCCAACTGAACCTGCCCCTGGTGTAACGCCGGTCCGTACAGACCCCACGCCAGCGCGGCGCCGAAAGCAAAAATAATCCAAAGCATCAGAACCCTCCGAGATTTTGGATGAAATAGAAGAGCGAATGTCTGGAAGTTCGGCTCAATTGAAACGTCAAAGCTTTTACACAAGAGACACGATTACAATCTGAAACTCAGGAAACAGTTTTGCCGTAATCTGCTCTGGACTTTGATGAGTCGAAACCTCTTAGGACCGTCGCATTCTATCAGTCAGTTTCGGAAATTGAATAGATCTAACGACTCTACTTTGGTGCTTGATACTTTGTGCTTCGTAAGTGGCTTGAACGAACGGAACAAAATGTTTAGTACAAAGAGCGAAGTACAAAGAACAAAATGCAAAGCACAGCGCCTTAGACAGGTTGAAGACCCATCTGATAAGGTCTCCGAAAATTTAAGTTTTTAGCTACTCTTCTCAAACGGGAGAACCGAGCCTTGAAGTTGAACTCATACCTTGTTGTTAGCCTCCTCTTAAGCTGCTTCGTCTGCGTCAATGGACAAACTTATCGAGGAACTTTACGAGGCACCATCTACGACCCTAACGGCGCCGTAGTTACGCAAACCGAAATCAAACTCACAAATAGCGAAACCGCGGAGACGAGATCAATCACGAGTGGCAGTGAGGGCGAGTATTCCTTTTCATCTCTTCGGCCGGGCTCCTATGAGCTGACTGCGACGGCAAGTGGTTTCAGAGTCTTCAAACGCACTATCGAACTCGCCGTCAATCAGGAATTGAGATTCGATGTGGATTTGGGTATTGGACTGGACGGAGATGGCGTCGAGATAAAAGAACCCGCGGATCTTCAGAGGGACTCCTCGGCATTGAGCACGATCATCGATCGCAGTCAGATCACAGGTCTTCCTCTCGATGGACGGAACTTCTTTGAGCTGACTTTGCTCGTTCCAGGCGCGGTCCCGGCAGCGCCAGGCTCGGCAGGATCAGCCCGAGGCGATTTCGCGTTCAGTGTCAATGGTGCACGTGAAGACGCTAATAACTTTTTGTTGGACGGTGTTTACAACGTCGATCCGAAACTCAATACGTTCGGCGTTCGCCCTTCAGTTGACGCGATTCGCGAGTTTCAGATGCTCACGAGCACTTACGACGCGTCGTTCGGGCGAAATCCTGGTGCGCAAGTGAATGTGGTTCTGAATTCCGGGTCAAACAGTGTTCATGGATCTGCCTTTGAGTTTTTCAGGAACGCCGCGCTCGATGCTCGTAATTTCTTTGCTCCTGCATCCGAACCAAAGCCGAAGTACCTACGCAATCAATTCGGCGGATCGCTTGGTGGCCCAATCAAAAGCGACCGCACTTTCTTCTTCGCTGACTACGAAGGCACGCGTTCTCGTGAAGGTATTACCCGAGTGGCAAACGTTCCTACCGCGGAGGAACGAGCTGGAAACTTTTCGCACAGTTTATTTGGTGTACCGAACAATCCATTTGGCCCACCATTCACAAACGGAACCATCCCTGACTTCTTTATTAATCCTATAGGAAGAGGAATCGCTGCGCTGTACCCGCTTCCGAATCGCAATGTGCCATTTCAAAACTTTGTCTCATCGCCAACTCAACGTGATGACAACGATAGCTTTGATATACGAGTGGATCATCGACTGAATAATCGCGCTGATCTTGCTTTCCGATATAGTTTCGGTGACCGAGATCTCTTCGAACCATTCACGGGTCCATCGTTTTCAGTCGTGCCGGGCTATGGAGACCTCGTCAAACGTCGCAGCCAAAACGTGATGGCTGCTCTAACCTACGTACTAACCCCAAAATTCGTTACTGAAACTCGCCTGGCCTTTAGCCGCGTAGGATCCTCGGTAACACAGGAAGCGAGCCGTACAAATTCGAGCGTTGGCTTGCCTACCATCTCACCAAACGCACGCGATGTCGGACTGAGCTTCATTACGATCACCGGATTCTCGCCACTGGGTGACGAGGGCAACAATCCACAAAACAGTGTTACGAATGTCTATCAGGTGCTCAACAACGCGAGCTATGCACATGGCAATCACCTGTTTAAGTTCGGTGCTGACCTGCGCTTCTCACAACAGAACGCATTTCGAGATGTTGAGTCGCGAGGTCGTCTGCAGTTTTCACCTTTCTTCCAGTTAACTGGGAACGCTTTAGCTGATCTGCTCTTAGGTTTTCCACTGCTAACCAGCGTCGCTCGAGTCGATAACGCGCAGCACATCCGAACTCAAAGTTACAACTTCTTCGTCAACGATAGTTTTCGAGTCCGACGTAATCTGACACTTAATGCGGGCTTGAGGTATGAATACAACACGCCGCCAGTTGACGCGGAGGATCGTGCGAATGTCTACAACGTCTCCACCGGCTCTCTTGTACCAGTTGGAACTAATGGCGTCCCGCGGAGTGGCTTCGAAGCGGATAAGAACAACTTCGCACCACGAGTAGGGTTTGCCTGGACGATCGGTCGCGATCAGGCAACGGTTCTCCGTGGAGGTTACGGCGTTTATTACGATCAGTCTCCACTCGCGCCGGCCGAAGCTCTCTATTTCAACTCCCCTTATTTCGACAACAACATTTTCTTTTCACTTCCTGGATTGCCACTGACTGTCAGCAATCCTTTTCCGTCTTTCTTCCCGTTTCCGCTGCCTGATTCCGCGCTCGCCATTCAACGTGATTTACGCACCGGTTATATGCAGCACTGGAACATGAATATTGAGAGACGACTGTGGCAAAACAATGTGATCGAGGTAGCCTACGTTGGTTCGAAGGGGACGAAACTTTTAACTGCGCGCGACATTAACCAACCGGCGCCAAGCGTATTACCTCCTGGACTTCCCTTTGTGCCCAGGCCGAATCCGCGCTTTGACGATATTGACTTACTCGAGTCGCGCGCCAATTCAAATTACAACGCACTGCAAGCCAGATTCGAACAACGGCTGAGTCGTGGCTTCTCAGGGCTCATCTCCTACACCTGGTCGAAGTCGATCGATGATGCATCAAACTTCTTCACAAGTGCGGGCGATCCCAACTTCCCTCAAAACAGTTACAACGTACATGCGGAGAGGGGTCGGTCGAACTTCGATGTTCGTCAACGACTATCTGCCAGTTATTCCTATTTGCTGCCGTTCGGTAAAGGTCGCAGGTTTTTAGATAAGTCAGGGTGGGCAACCGCCGTCCTGAGTGGTTGGGAAACCTATGGGATTGTCACCCTGCAGTCAGGACGTCCTTTCACTGTTGCGCTACTGTCAGAAATTGATAACAGCGGGACCGGTCGGTCAATTCTTGGCTTTGGTGCAAACGATCGACCCAACGTGAATGGTAATCCGACACTAAGCAATCCAACACCTGAGAGATGGTTCAATACGAGCGCGTTCGTCTTTTCAGCACCTGGTACGTTTGGTAATGCAGGTCGCAATATTCTCGATGGCCCGGGTTATCAAAACGTCAATGCTTCGCTGGTCAAGAACACTGCGCTTACTGAAGGAGTGACGATCCAATTTCGTACCGAGTTCTTCAACCTGTTCAATCACCCAAACCTCAATCTGCCTGACAATTTTCTGGGATCGCCAACGTTTGGTGTGATCAGTTCAGCACGAGATCCAAGACACATTCAGTTTGGATTGAAGCTGCTGTTCTAAGAGTTTGGAGACACCACCGGCTGAAGCCCGGTGGTGTCTTTCTTTGGCGCAAGCTTTGGTAGATGTGAAATTGAAGTACCACCGGCTAAAGCCTGGTGGTGTCTTAATCACCTGACTCTTGCATCATCACCCGGTCATCGAACTCCTGATACTTCGCTGACATGACCTCATGCTCTGGTTGATCAGGATTCAGGACGAGTGTTTCGCCATCGAGTTGCTCGTAGAGTGGTGGTGGGATGATCGCAAAATCGGCCATCGGGTCATAGATGTCGTCAACACCTTCCTTAAACACATTACCCATTAGCAAAGTGATGATGTTGACGCGCTGCTCGGGGTACTTCTGCAGAAACTGAGAAAAGCTAAAACCTTCGTTATAGAACGCGTAGACGAGTTTTCGCATCGACTCGATGCCTTTGTCTAATTTCGCTTGTGACTGCCCGAGTCTAGCCGCTGAAAAATCGTTGTGTTTGAATGCATCGTGAATACGATCAGCTGCCAACTCAGCCATCTTCAACGCCAACAAAACACCAGACGAGTAGATCGGATCAAGAAAGCCATAAGCATCGCCAATGAGAATAAATCCATCGCCCGCATTGTGCGTAGAACGATACGAGTAGTCGAGAATCGAATAAATCCTGTCTACTCGTTCCGCGCCGGCAACACGACGCCGGCACGCTTCGACCTTTTCAATTTCCTCGTGGAAAATCTTAGCGAGATCTTGTCCTCGGCCCTTTACCAGATATTCGGGATCGGCGACGACACCAACACTGGTGATGTCGTTCTCGAGCGGGATATACCAGAACCAGCCGTTACTGCCTTTTGGCGTACGTAAAACGAGTGTAGCTCCACCGTTGAGGTCGGGCTCGCGATGCGCACCCTTGAAGTATGAATAGAGCACGGCCTTCTTCAGCTTCGGATCGCGAACACGCCAGCCAAGCCGATTTGAAAGCATTGCCGATTGGCCGGTGGCGTCCACGATCACCGGTGCTTCAAACTGAACCGTTGATCCATCCTTCATTAGTGCTTCGACGCCATGAGCACGACTGCCGTCGAACAATACACGCTTAATTTGTGTTTCCTGATAAACGTCCGCACCCTGATCTGAAGCATGCTCGATCAACATCAAGTCAAACTCGGATCGAGTGACTTGCCAGGTCACAGCAGCTTCGTGATGCAATGCTTCGAAAAAATAGAATGGACGCGATTCCCTGCCCGCCGGGTTTGCAAATTGAACACTGTACTTGCGAACAAAGGGACTTGACTTCAGTTTTTCCAGCAGGCCCATGCGCTGAAACGTAAAATAAGTATCGGTCATGAGTGATTCGCCAATGTGATGCCGTGGGAATCTCTCTTTCTCAAACAAAACGACCTGCTTACCCTCGCGCGACAAAATGCTCGCGATAGTGCTGCCCGCCGGCCCACCGCCAATAACAATTACGTCGTACTTAGTTTTCATGTCCATGTTCTATACGTATCGTACCGTCTTCAGTTCAGGTTCAAAGAATTCAGAAAGGAAGTGATCAACCTGCAGCAGACCTGGACGCGTTAAGTTGATCTGCTCAGAGCTTCGCTCAACAAAACCATTGTCTTCGAGCTGCTCAAACACTGGTCGGAATTCGTTCCAAACGTCGATGTCAAATTTCATCTGGAAGTAGTTTCGATCAAGCGTACCCGTCTTCAGTTGCAGAATCATCTCGCGAATCAGTTTCTGTTTCGACGTCAAACTAAGCGCGCGACACAACGGCAACTGATTCTGTTCGATAAGATTCAAGTACTCTTCGAAGCTATGAGCATTTTGAAAGTGAACTCCGCCGAAGTGTGAAAACGAAGAAACACCGAGGCCAATCATGTCTCCACCGTGCCAGAGCGCATCAGTATAAATGAATCGACAAGGCTTCCTGGTTGTCGCAAGCGTATATGCGCTCGCTATCCGGTAACCGCGCGCCTGAAATTCATCGAAGGCGTAATTGAGCCAGCGCTGCTTAGTCGGCCAGTCTGCAATCGGCGATTCCATTCCGTCTTTCAGAATTTCCTGTGAAATGATCGTGTTGTAAGGCAGCTCCATCTGATAGATGGTTACTGAATCGGGTTCCAGCTCAAGCGCTCGACGAATTGTGTCTCGCCATTTAGCTTCGGTCTCTCCAACCATCCCTGCGATCAAGTCGATGTTGATTTGCGGGAAGTTGACCCGACGCGCAAGGTCATATACTTCGTAGATTTCAGGAGACAAATGCGCGCGCCCATTAATTGCAAGTACTTCGTCGTCAAAGTGCTCAACACCTAAGCTCAGACGCGTAACACCAATACTCTTCAACGTCTCAAGTTTTGATTGTCGCAGCGTGCCAGGTTCACATTCAAAGGTAACTTCTTCCGCGTTACTCCAGCTGACATGACGATTCAAACCTTCTACAAGTTGATGTAGCTGCTTCTCACTGATGTAGGAAGGCGTGCCTCCACCAAAATAGGCAAAACGAAGCTGACGCCCCTGAAAGGCGGGCGTGCGTGAGTAGAACTCGGCTTCCTTGACGAGGGCGTGTAAGTAGACTTCGATCTCGCTCGCATTCTTGTCTGTATAGACTTTGAAGTAACAAAACTTGCAACGTTTCCGACAGAACGGAATGTGCAAATACAGACCGAAGGGTTCGTCGGTCCGAGCTGGCTGATCAAGTGCGGCGATGGCTTCGTTTATGTATTCTGGCTTCCACTGAGAAAATGGTGGATAGTTTGAAACGAAATAATTGCCAACCTGCGTGGATGTCTGGGACGTATTCGGCATTTCAACTTTATGATGGCGCAACAATGCTGTTGCCTGTTATTCAAAATTCTGGAATCAATCCTGAAATACATTGGGGATCAAACCGAGTTGCCGGCGGTTGACCAGGAATACCCGACAAATGAAATTAACATGCGCGCTGAACGCAATCAATTGGGGCTTACGCAGCACGCAGTCAATAAGTTGCGCGAAGTTCGTCTGACGTTGTTTGGTGGTTAGTTGCTGAAATCGCGAGCCGACCCGTTCAGCTGGAGCCTAACTTGACCAATTCCCGTCCCCGATCAGCCAGCTATCTCTACTATCTGGTTCTGATTACGGTTTTTGCTTTGGGCCTCTGGGCCATATTAAGTCGTGGTTCAAACCTCAGGACCCAGTCCATCGCACAACAATCGGCTCCATCTGTCAGTCAACCGCAAACCGTCGCTACCGAGACCAGAAGCCCCGTCAGCATTCTGCTCCTGCAGATGGTGGTAATCATCATCATCGCCAGGTTGTTCGGTGCTCTGTTCCGAAGAATTGGTCAGCCACCGGTCATGGGGGAGATGGTGGCCGGGATTACTCTAGGCCCATCTGTACTCCAGGTCTTCTGGCCACAAGCCTCAGCGTTTCTCTTTCCCCAATCGTCGATGGCGACATTAGGAGTACTCAGTCAAGTCGGCGTCGTTCTGTTCATGTTCGTGGTTGGAATGGAGCTTGACCTTAGACACCTTCGGGAAAGAGCATCAACAGCAATCATGGTCAGCCATGCGAGCATCGTCGTGCCGTTCCTTGTAGGCTCAGGTTTAGCTCTGGGCCTTTATCCATCCCTTGGCGCGCCTAATACATCGTTCACGCCCTTCGCCCTGTTCATGGGAATAGCAATGAGTATTACCGCCTTCCCAGTGCTCGCGCGGATCCTGAAGGATCGGGGCCTTACCGAGACTCCACTGGGCACGATGGCAATAGCGTGCGCGTCGATTGATGATGTAACAGCGTGGTGCGCACTTGCATTTGTCATTGCGATCGTAAAATCGGCGGGCTTTGTAAGTGGCTTATGGACTATCGCATTGACATTTCTCTTCATCCTTTTAATGTTGACACTTGTCAGGCGCCGTGTAGAGACGCTGCTACTTAAGCGAATTCACAATGCCAGCTATTCGCGAATCATCATGGCTGGCATCCTGGCATTCTGTCTGGCCTCTGCCTGGTTCACAGAAACGATTGGCATCCACGCTTTATTTGGTGGTTTTCTTGCCGGAGCCGTGATGCCTTCGACGCCGGGCGTGCAGTCGTTTCTGAAAGAGAAGATCGAAGGCTTTAGTTCAGCGGCACTATTACCGCTGTTCTTTGTCTTTACTGGTTTGAGAACTCAGGTCACATTATTGAACGATTGGGCAGGCTGGCTGATGTGCGGGGGAATTATCGGCGTGGCGATTGTCGGTAAACTTGGCGGAAGCATGCTAATGGCGCGTTGGACAAAAATGAGCTGGCGAGATTCGTTTGCACTTGGAGCGCTGATGAACACTCGGGGCTTAGTAGAATTGGTAGTACTGAATATTGGATATGATCTGGGAATCTTATCGGCGCGAATTTTCGTAATGATGGTTATCATGGCCCTGGCGACTACCTTTATGACCGGGCCGCTGTTGTCACTCGTCAAAGTGGGAAAGTAGATCGAAGGGGCTTTGCTTAAAACTTAAAAATCGGACCTATATGACCTATTGGACCTATTCGCCCGTTCACCAGAAAAACAGGAGTTCGCAAAAATGATCCGCAACACTATTATCCTCTGCACTCTATTGCTCGCCTTTTGCTTCTCGGCAGTTGCGTTTGCCAAACCCGATTTTAGCGGGTCGTGGGTAATGGACCGAGCGCGAAGTTTCGGCTTACCCGGCAACATGGAACAAACGATGACCGTCAAACAGTCTGGCGATCAAATGGAGGTCGAGACTAAGCTGACTCAACCGAACAACGAACGCACTCAGAAGGACACCTACATACTCGACGATAAAGAGTATGACTTCACGCCTGCCGCGCCTCCTAATCAGACGCCGCCGAAGGGCAAGCGTAGTGTAAAGTGGCTACCAAATGGGGACGGGATTATTGTGACTGAGATTACGACAAGCGAAACGCCGAACGGACCAGCAACAACTCAAGTAGTAAAGAAATGGACGTTTACTGCGGAAGGTGAAGTGACGATTGCTACGTTCGTCGACACCGCAACTGTCTCTTATGAAGCGAAGCGGATTTTTGTGAGGAAGAAGTAAGACTCCAAATTTGTTTCCGATTTTCGATTGCCAATTTCCAATTTTCGCTGGGGTAGGTTGGCCTCGCAACCCTTGCGGCGTTTCAATTGGAAATTGGCAATCGAAATCGGAAAGGGACTGAACGAATCGCGATACTAACGAACCTTAGGTTCCAATCTTGTAGGCGGCCATCTCCTTATCGTTGCGCACGAATAATTTGCCTCCAGACAATGCAGGATAGTTCCACGTCTTACCGGTAAGGGCAGCGAACCGCGCGACCTCCGTGTACGCGTTTGGATCTGCTTTGACCAGCGCCAACTCACCCGTGTCACTCATTATTATGAGGTGGCCACTCGCGAGAACTACCTGGCCGTAACCATAGCGACCACCCTTCCATTTTCTCGTTCCAGTATTGACATCGACGCAACTCAGGATTCCCTCGTCCAAACCGTAAACATAACCGTCATGAAGAACAGAGCTGTTGAATTTATTCTTCATAGTTGCATTCGACCAGACTGTCCGAGCCTGGAGACTATTGCCTGAACCTGTCACTTCCAACAACGCTGCGCCTTTACCGTAACCGGATGAGATAAAGAAGCGGTTCGCATCCACGATGATTGGCTGCGAAACATTGATGCCGTTGTCAGTCTCCCACGGCTGACTCCAAAGAAGCGATCCGTCTTCCGGCACTAATCCGAAAACGCGCGATGCACTGACTACCAGGATCTGCCTCCGCCCTCCGAGAGTCACGAGCATTGGTGAGACATACGCTTGTTGATCATTTTGAACTTTCCAAACTGGAGCACCGGTTACTTTGTTATAAGCAACAACTGATTTTCCACTCGTCCCGCCGGGTAAAACAATCACTTTGTCGTCAACAATCAAAGGTGATGCAGCCATTGCCCATGGCAGATTGCCAGCACCGTTGTCACTGAGAATGTTCTTGCCCCAACGAACAGCACCGGTCTTGGCATTCAAGCATCGCAACTCGCCTGTGGCACCCAGAGCGTACAGCCAACCGTCATCGTATGTTGGTGTGGTGCGGGGTCCGTCGCCGGTTTCATCGTGGAATTCAGCGCTCCACGACTGTGTCCAGAGTTCGTGTCCTGTGTTTACGTCGTACGCAGCAACAACTTCTTTATTGCGCCGTTGCTCGATGGTGTAAGCGCGATCTTCAGCGATTGAGATTGAGGCATATCCGATACCAACAGGTTCCTTCCAAACCAACTGCAGTCCTTGAGCGGGCCAGCTTGTCAGTACGGGCATTTCATCGTAGCGGCCATCGCGATTTGGGCCACGAAAGTTTGTCCAGTAGTTGCGGCCGACATGCGCCGCCTGAGGTGAGGTCTGATTGGTGGTTGGGCTCGCTTGAGCGTTGGCATTTGGCTGTTGAGAAGCTGCAGGCGCCGGTGATTGGTTCGCGCTCGCTTGAGCCTGTTGTTGCTGCTGAGCACGGTTTTGTTCGACCGCCGCATACTGAGCTTCATTCTTGCTGTTGCTGCAACCAGCGAGAATCAGAGGGGCGCCTATCAAAAGAAAAAATCTCAGTCTTAACGGACTTTCAGACATACGACCTCCTGCCTTGGTTTCACCGCTCAATTACATAACGCCATGCGCACGACTCAAATTAACGTGAGGCTTCTTCATTTAGACGCATTCAAATCTAAAATGTTCCGCAAGCCTAATCTGCGGAAAATCCGTTCTAACTGCCGATACAGTAAAGATTTCTTTCACCACGAATGAAAATATTCCCGGCGGCAACAGCCGGAGACGCATACACCGGCTCGCCGACTGAATTGGTAGCGATGATCTCGTGCTTTGGTCCCGCTTTCACTACAAAAGTGTCACCATCTTCACTCGTCAGGAGAATCTTGCCGTCAAACGCAATGGGTGATGCAGTGAAAGTCGCAGGAATCGGCACTCGCCCTCCTTCATACTTGACTTCGCCTGTTTTAGCGTCGAGGCAAGTCAACACACCGCGATCCGAAGTTAGATAAAGATACTCTCCGTACAATATCGGCGACGGAACATACGCAGTTCCCTTCGTATACTTCCAAACAACTGAATCGGCCAGATCGCCCGAACCACCTAATGTAATTGCCATCGCCACCTTCGCGGGAAAACCCGCAGAGACAATAACGAGGTTACCCGTTGAAACGGGCGAAGGGATCGCGTTGCTTTCAACTCCCTTGTGCCTCCAAAGTTCTTTTCCCGTTGCGGGATCGTAAGAGACCACCGCTTCGGTTCCGCTCGTTATCAGTTCTGCTCGTTTGCCCGTCGTAATCAGTAAGGGGGTGCACCAACTAACCTGGACCTTTCGCGGCGTTCGCCAAACTTCGCGTCCGGTTTTCTTATCTAGTCCAACTATGAACGAAGCATTACCGCTTTCTTCGTCGCATTGCACAATAACCAAATTCTCATAAAGGATCGGTGAGGTTCCTGTGCCCATTCCGACTGTACCCAACTTCCCAAGATCAGCCTTCCACATCAACTTTCCATTCATGTTGTAGGCATAGAGTCCTTCGGTTCCGAAGAAGGCATACACATTCTGCCCGTCAGTCGTTGGCGTCGAGGAGGCGAATGAACTCTTCCGATGCCGATTGTCGTAAGGCGTACCTTCGAATGCGAGTTGGTCCCAGATAACCTTTCCGGTTTTACGGTCAATACACATTACGCGGAACTGTTGTTTGTGATCCGCTCCGATGCTATCTGGATGCAGAAACTCTTTTCCTTCGTCGTAATGGATGACGGCTTTGTGTCCCGGCACCAACTCACCTTCTACGGCCGTCGTCACAAATATTCGATTGCCCCAAACGATTGGCGATGAATGTCCACGCCCGGGAATAGCCGCTTTCCATTTTATGTTCCTGGCAGCTGTCCACTCTGAAGGCAAGTTCTTTTCTTCCGAGACTCCCTGCCCTGAAGGACCACGCCACTGCGGCCAGCCCGGAATCGTCGGCGCTGCACCGACAGTCACGCACAAGACAAAAATCGTCAAACAAAGGGAGACAATCAGTACCACTGAGAGCCGTTTGAATAGTTTCATTTCAATTCCTCGCTGCCGAAGTTGTTGTAGCCTCGCCAAAGGCAAACACGTGGTTGATTGCTCTAACGATAACCATGCCGCCGGAAATGGCTGGACTCGCCATCATCACTTCACCAACAGGATTTTTTGATAGGAGCTCATACTTCGGCCCGGTCTTTACTACAAAGACGTCACCGTCTTCACTCGAGAGGTAGAGCTTTCCATCAGATGCAACGGGAGACGAAGTGAAAGCCCCGCCGGTGCCACCCAATCGCTCCTGGTAAAGACGCTCACCAGTATCAGCGTTGTAAGCGGTGAGCACGCCCTGATTGGAGCAAGTGTAAAGAATGTCTCCGTACACAATGGGAGTTGGCATGTAAGGTCCACCACGCTGTTTACTCCAGGCGATGAAGTTGTTTGTACTTGCACCGTCTTTTAGAGTGATATCGCCTGTTGCGCCGGGTCGAATCGCATAAATCGGTTGAATGGGAGCATAGCCACTCGTGACATAAATGAGCTCGCGGGCCACGAATGGTGTCGGTGTGGTGATCTCAGAGTTGGGCGTCAACCGCCAGAGTTCTTTACCGGTCAACGGATCGTATCCACGAATAGCTTTTGAACCATTTGTGATTAATTCCGCGCGGCTCTTGCCTTCGTAGACTGTCGGAGTGCCCCATGATGAGAGTTCTTCTCGCGGAGTTTTCCAAACCAGTTTCCCATCCTTCAGACTATAGGCAGCGATGAAAGAGTCTTTTTGAATGTCAGCCTGAATGATCACGAGGTCACGAAAAATAATGGGAGAACTACCGTGTTCCCACTGATAATCCGCATCGTAGAACCAGCCAGAGTCAAGCATCCCGATATCTTGTTTCCATAGAAGCTTGCCATTGAGGTCGTAGGCGTAAAGGCCATGCGACCCAAACAAGGCGATCAAATACTTTCCATCAGTAACAGGAGTGGAATCCGCGTGGGTTGATTTCGGATGTCGCTTAACTTTGGGCACGCCTTCATACGCTACTTGTTCCCACAAAATCTTGCCGGTGTCTTTATCGAGAGCGTAAACCTTCCAGATATGTTTTGGATCATCTTTGACTGGAGCAACGTCACCGAAAAGACCGTATCGAGTCTCATCTTTTCCGGTGGTCACGGCCGTCGTGACGAATACTTTGTTTCCCCAGACCACCGGACTTGAATGGGCTAACCCGGGAATCTCCGTTTTCCAACGCACGTTGGTTGCTTTGGGAACGTCCCACTTCACGACGGCAGGCTTACCTTCAACGACGCCGGTGGCTCCTGGTCCGCGAAACTGTGGCCAGTTCTGTGCTTCTACAGCTGTCACGCTCGCAATTAAGAGAATGCACGCTAGTGTTAGTTGTCTCATGAGTTCGCCTCTGAAGATCTGTTTTACTGGCTTACGTCTCCGATACGCTTCATCTGCGTCGTGCTTTGTCCCTGCTTAAAGGCCAGACCGGTAACTTTGTCGCCCTCCACATTAAAGGTCAAAGTGATACCACCAAATGCCAACGGTCTGAACGTCGTCTTATCGAGCGGAATTAGCGGTTGCGCCTCGCGAGTGAATCCTGACACAAACAACTTTCCATCTTTGACTGTGATGGTGGCCTCCGGGCCAGGATCTCCTTTGTATTTGCCTGAGTACGACTGAAGCACGGCGGCGTCTAACTGTAGCGGTGGTTGAGCGCCAGCCTTCTTCAACATCTCTGTTACTGCGGCTTCTTTCTCGTCCAGACTCGAAAGTGCGAGCGCTACCGTCATAGCTTCCGGCTTAACGCCTCCACTATCCAGCGCGATTTTGACCAGTTCCGGCTTGTTCTCACGCGCACCCTTCAACAGAACATCCTCGCCATCGTCCGAACCCTTCTGCAGAAACAGCCGCACTACATCGATATGCTCACCGTCTAGTGCCCACGTCATTGCGGTGGCGCCGTAGAAAGTATCTTTAACTTTAAGGTCCGCACCGCGCTCGAGCAGCAACTTCGCAACATCCGTATGACCACGCTCAGCAGCCTTGAACAGCGCGGTTGTGCCGTACCGAAACTTCGCATTAACGTCGGCGCCTTTGTCCAGCGCAGCAGTAACGGCAGCGACGTCCCCTTTGCGGACTGCTTCAAAGAGCTGATCATTCAGTTCCTGTTTTGAATTCTGTCCAATCGCTGCGACCGGCAAAAACAGCAAGGTGGACAACACCAGGACAAGGCTTCTGCTCGTCATAAACGCCTCCACGCCTTTAGTACTTCACTGTTGAGTGGTAAATTAATTTAGGTCTGGTACAAAAACTGAATCCCAGCAACTAAGGTCTACGTATTCTACATCTTTAGGGTTGCAACGGTTCAAGCCTTCGATATCTTTTATCATTTAGTTGTCCGTCCTTCATTGGAAAGCATGAGGGAGATCCAAAATGACTAAACTGTTCTCCATTTCTCTGAACGCCATCCTTGTACTTTTTCTTCTTGTTCCTGCATTCGCTAACGATTGGACTGAATGGCGAGGTCCCGCGCGCGATGGTATATCCCCGGAAAAGGGACTCCCGACTTCATGGTCCCCAACCGGGCAGAACCTCGCGTGGAAGGCGCCATATGGCGGTCGCTCGGCTCCCATCGTCATGAATGGCCGCGTCTACCTGCAGAACATCGCCGGCAAAGGCGCTGAAGAACAGGAACGAATCATGTGCTTCAACGCCGACACAGGCAAGCTGCTTTGGGAACACAAGTTCAATGTCTACCTGAGTGATGTCCCTCCACATCGCGTGGGCTGGGCATCCCCGGTGGGTGATCCTGCCACCGGCAATGTTTATGCGTTTGGTGTTGGCGGCACGCTGCTGGCTCTTTCGCGTGATGGCAAGGTCGAATGGGAGCGCTCCCTTGGCGAGGACTTCGGCTTATTAACAACGCATGGTGGCCGCACGGTTTCACCTTTAATCGATGGTGATCTGGTTATTGTTAGTGGCGTCACATTTCAGTGGGGCCAACACGCGCGCGGCGCCCACCGTTTTATTGCTTTCGACAAGCGGACTGGTGAAACCATCTGGGTGAGCGCGCCTGGTGGACGCCCCTACGATACGACATACGCCGCGCCAATCATCGTCAACGTCAATGGCACACGCCTGCTAATTCAAGGGGCCAGCGATGGTGTCGTTTATGCCATCAAACCACAAACTGGTGAGCTGGTTTGGAAATACGAGATTAGTAAACGGGGTCTAAACACAGGCGTTGTGGTTTACAACAACATAGCGATACTCACCCACAGCGAAGAGAACCTCAATTCAAACGAAATGGGGATGATGACTGCTGTCGATGCAACAGCGAAAGGTGAGATCAAAAAAGACCAGGTTAAATGGACAACTCTTGGCTGGCAGGGCGGATTTTCATCACCCGTTCTGGACGGCGATCGTCTGTATCAGCTCGATAACGGAGCGAACGTCGCAGCCTTCGACGTTAACAATGGCAAGCAACTTTGGCTAAAGAACCTTGGCACAATTCAGAAAGCATCGCCTGTCTTCGCTGACGGCAAGCTTTATGTTGGAACAGAAAATGGAAAGTTCTTCATTCTGAAACCTGGTGCAACTGGTTGTGAGATCCTCAGTGAGGTTCAACTTGGAACTGAAGCGCAACCCGAAGCGATCATTGGTTCCGTGGCAGTCGCAAATGGTCGCGTCTACATCGTGAGCGATTCGGGTTTGTACTGCATCGGAAAGAAAACGACCGTTTCACATCATCAGCCTGCACCAGTTGACGGTCTGCCAAATGCGAATCGGGACGCGACATTCGTTCAAGTCTTCCCGACTGAGTTGATTCTAAAACCCGGAGACAAAGCCAGTTTTCGCGTGCGTCTTTTTGATGAACAAGGTCGATTCATCCGGGAAGAAACGTCGGCGACCTGGAGTCTGGATCAATTAAAAGGAACTGTTACGAACGGACAATTTACAGTTTCGAATGACGCCATCGCTCAGGCGGGTCTCCTTAAAGCTCAAGTAGGCAATCTGAGCGGTACAGCAAGTGTTCGAGTGTTTCCGCCATTGCCCTGGAGCGAAAATTTCGATTCGATGGCTGTCGACGCTGTGCCTGCGACCTGGGTGAATGCGACGTTGAAGTTCAAAGTGCGCGACATGAATGGGAATAAGGTTCTCGTTAAGACAACTGAAGGATCGTCGTTGCTTAGCCGTGCTCGCGCATACTTTGGTCCGTCCGACTGGTCAAACTACACAGTTGAAGCCGACATCAATGCTACTCAAAAGCGGAGGCAACAGGGTGACGCCGGCGTTATTGCCCAACGCTATGGGCTAACACTCTATGGCAACAGTCAAATGCTGCACATCGAGCCATGGCAACCGGAGATCAAACGGACGGTAGCAATTCCATTCCCTTGGAAACCTGATACCTGGTATCGAATGAAACTTGAGGTGCAGAATCTGCCGGATGGAACTACTCGAGCCCGCGGTAAAGTTTGGCTTGCAACGGACACTGAACCGAGCGCGTGGATGATCGAGCGCATCGATCCCATTCCAAATCGCCAGGGAGCACCCGGCATTTTTGGCAGCGCGCTCTCGGAAATCTACTTTGATAACGTCAAAGTGTATCGGAATAATTAGGCAGCCTTCGAAAGAGGATTAATTAACAGCCATGCATAGAACTAGTATCACCATTCTTTCAGTCGTGCTCATCTCATTGCTCCTAACGGTGTCCTCGCTCACTCATCGGACGGCTGCGGCCGACCCTGGGACCGGAGACTGGCCTATGTGGGGCGGCACGCCGGATCGCAACATGGTCTCGAATATGAAAGGTTTGCCGACATTTTGGGACCTTAAAACGAAGAAGAACGTAAAGTGGATCGCTCAACTCGGTTCGCAGTCGTACGGAAACGCGGTCGTATCGGGCGGCATGGTATTCGTTGGCACGAACAATGAAGGAGTGCGCGATCCAAAGATCACCGGCGACAAGGGCGTGCTAATGGCATTTCGCGAGTCCGATGGCGCTTTCATGTGGCAGATGGTTCACGATAAGTTGGTTGCAGGTCGCGTAAACGACTGGCCATATCAGGGCATCGCTTCATCTCCGATAGTTGATGGCAATCGAGTCTACTACGTGTCGAATCGTGCTGAGTTGATGTGTCTCGACACACAGGGTTTTCGTGACGGCAAGAACGACGGACCTGTTACGGACGAAAAGTTAACCGGCGAATACAACGCAGATGTTGTTTGGCGCTTTGACATGATGGAAGAAGTAGGAACTCTGCCGCACAACCTGGCGAATTCATCACCGGTAATCTACGGGGATCTGATTTTCGTGAGCACCTCTAATGGTCAGGATGAGAGCCACGTAAATATTCCATCACCCAAAGCACCCGCCATCATCGCGCTAAACAAGAATACGGGAAAACTTGTTTGGGAAGACAATTCTGTGTTCGACAAAATCCTTCATGGGCAGTGGAGTTCTCCAAGTGTTGGAACAATCGGCGGTGTAGTTCAATTAGTCCACGCCCAAGGCGACGGTTGGATTCGAGGTTATGAAGCACTGACCGGCAAAAAGCTGTGGGAGTTTGATACGAACCCGAAGGATTCTGTTTGGCCTAAGACGCGGAACGAACTTATTAGCACACCGGTTGTCTATCAGGACAGGGTCTACATTGCCAACGGACAAGATCCCGAACACGGCGAAGGCGTCGGCCACATGTACTGTATCGACGCAACCAAACGCGGCGACATTACCCAAACTGGACGCGTGTGGCAGTACGATGGGATCCGCCGGTCGATCTCGACACCCGCGATTAAAGATGGAGTTGTCTATGAAGCAGACTTCAGTGGTTTCCTGCATGCGTTAGACGCGAATACCGGCAAGCTGTATTGGAAACACGATATGTTTGCCGCTGTTTGGGGCTCACCGATGCTCGTTGATGGAAAGATCTATATCGGCGATGAAGATGGCGACGTGCTCATAATGCAGGAAGGCAAGACGGAAAAAGTCATTGCCGAAATCAACATGGGTAGCTCCGTTTACTCCACACCAGTGCCTGCACACGGCACGCTGTTCATCTCAAACCGCAATCAACTAATCGCGCTATCTGAAATGAATGGAGCTCCGAGCACCGCTTCGACACCGTAGCCAGTAATGTCCGACGAACTTTAGTTTGTAGTGAGTGAGGTTAAAGTCCTTTTTAGTTACGGAGGGCTTCGAATCTAGTCCACGACAAACTAAAGTTCGTCGGACTTCCCGAGATCCGAAATCCAATCATGCCAAACTCGTTTGATTTTCAAGCTCGCACTCGCGTCGTCTATGGCGTTGGAGTGATTGAACGACTTGGAGAGTTAGCAAGCGACTTAGGATTCAAACGTACTTTAGTTGTCGCGGATCGCGGCCTGGTCGGGTCAGGTCATGTTGCTGAGGCAGTGTTGCCATTGCGCAAAACAGGAATTGAAGTGACTGAATTTCACGACTTCGATGTAAATCCTGATACCGCAATGATCGAGAGTGGGTGCGAACACGCCCGCGCACTGCAGATTGATTCGATTGTCGCACTCGGTGGCGGTAGTTCACTCGATTGCGCTAAAGGAATCAACCTGCTGCTCACCAACGGCGGCCGGATGCGCGACTATCATGGATATGCGAAGGCCAGGAAACCGACGTTGCCGATGATTGGCATTCCCACGACTTCAGGTACTGGCAGCGAAGCTCAATCATATGCGTTGATCTCAGACGCAGAGACACACGAAAAACTTGCCTGTGGAGATCCTAAGATCGCTTTCCGCGTCGCGCTGCTTGATCCGGCACTAACGGTTTCACAACCACACAGCGTAACTGCCACATCGGGTTTCGACGCGCTCGCTCATGCTGTTGAAACGTTCGTCACCACGAAACGCAACCCAATATCGGAATTGTTTTCGCGTGAGGCCTGGGTACTTTTGGAAAACAATTACGAACGAGTCCTGTCTGAGCCGTACGATCTTCAGGCACGCAGCGCGATGCAACTGGGCGCGTTCTTCGCAGGCGTGGCGATTGAGAATTCGATGCTTGGTGCGACGCATGCCTGTGCGAACCCGCTTACGGCTCATTACGGAACAACGCATGGTGTTGCAATCGCGCTTCTCTTACCTACTGTAGTTCGTTGGAACAGCGCGGTGGCTAGTGAGCGATACGCCCAGCTATTGACGATGTCTCGAACGGAGGTTCAGTCAGATCCTGCTGAACAGCTGGCCAAGCGGCTCGAGGAATTGTCTGTCGCCGGCGGGCTTCGTCAAAAACTGCGTGAAGCTGGAGTTCGTTCGGATGATCTTTCGATGTTAGCTACCGAAGCCGCAGAACAATGGACTGGTCGCTTCAATCCAAGGCCATTTGATATCAAAGGAGCGTTGGAGGTTTACCAGTGCGCTTTTTGAAAGATTCTCTCTGCGTCTTTGCGCGCTCTGGCTCTTTGCGGTTTTTCAGTAGAGACCGAACCTTTACCGCGGAGACGCAGAGAACGCAAAGGCGCAGAGTTTTTTTAGTCCTGTTGCTGCTGATCTTTGTTCCAACACTTCACGCGCAGGACACCCCAGCAGACAACTGGTCCCAGTTTCGCGGCAATTCACGAAACACCGGTGTATCAGATTCCAAGGTTCCAACAGATCTAAAACTACTTTGGACTTTCGAAGCGGGAGATTCGATCGAATCTTCGGCTGCAGTTGTTGGTGGCACTGTCTTCGTCGGGTCGCAAAAAGGCGAACTCGTTTCTCTGAATCTTGATAACGGAGCCGTCTACTGGAAGTACGATGCAGGTAATCCCATTGGCGAATCATCCCCAGCTTACAGTGACGGCAAGGTCTACGTTGGTGATCTGGGCGGAGTATTACATGCTGTTAGTGCTTCAGACGGCAAGCGCCTCTGGACGATGAAAACCGGAAGCGAAATTAAGTCTTCGCCTGTTGTTCTCGGCGATCGCGTATTGATTGGTTCTTACGACGAGAACCTTTATTGCGTATCGACACGAAACGGCGCCGTGCTTTGGAAGTTCAAGACAAATGGTCCGGTTCACTCAACGCCGAGTATCTGGAACGGCATAGCATTCATTGCCGGCTGTGATGAGATGTTTCGGGCAATCAGAGTAAGCGATGGCAAAGAGATGTTCAGTGTCTCCTCGGGCGCATACACCGGCGCTTCGCCCGCACTTCGAGCAAACTCGGCCTTCTACGGCACCTTCGACAATGAAGTGCTTTCCGTGAGCCTTACGGATCATAAAGTGATTTGGCGATACCAACATCCGCAGCGCAAGTTTCCCTACTACTCCTCTGCAGCCGTTACTGCAAACCGAGTTGTGGTAGGCGGACGCGACAAGTTGGTACATGGACTGAGTCTTGCGGGGAAAGCTGTCTGGACGTTTACGACGCGCGCGCGTGTTGAGTCATCTCCAGCAATCGCCGATGGACGTGTCTTTGTAGGATCTAATGATGGACGCTTCTACGTGCTGAACCTGTCCACTGGTGGGAAGCTTTGGGAATTCAACGCGGGCGCTCCGCTCTCAGCCTCACCCGCAATCGGCAAAGGTAGGATCGTGATCGGATCACAGGACGGACGGCTTTATTGTTTTGGGTAGATCTCCACAGATTACACCGATTACGCAGATTTCATTTGAGGATGCTGCGAGGTTGTTCTTAAGCCCAAAATGATTCAAACAAAACTGTGTAATCTGCGGATGAATTCCTTCACTTCAGCAACGCCACCGCCTCGATCTCAATCCTTGCATTCGCCGGTAACTTCGCCACTTGAATAGCAGACCTTGCCGGTGGATCTTGTTTGAAGTGACGTCGATACACTTCGTTCATCGCCGGATAGTCGTTCATGTCTGCAAGGAAAACGGTCGTTTTCACGACACGTGACTCGTCGCGGCCAGCTGCTTCCAGTACGGCGGTTAGATTAACCAAGACCTGTTCAGCCTGTTCCTCAAAACCGGGACCTGCCATCTGGCCAGTCTTGGGATCAATCCCGATTGCGCCTGAAGCGAAAACAAAATCCCCGGCAACGATGGCAGGCGAAATCGGGACACTTGGTGGCGGAGCTCCTGTCAGCTTTACCACCCGCCGATCGTTTTTCTGTGCGGCAGACCGCGACTGAGTTAGAACGAACAAACATCCAGTCACAGCGCCCGTTACAAGCACTGTCACGATTAATCTCTTCATACGTTTAACCTCAGAAGTATTTTGCGATGGTTGGCTGTGAGGGCTTGCGTGTGGCCAAAGACACAAACCACATCAACAGTGTAGAGATGATTACCATCGGGACAACCGGCATGAATCCGAAGACTGCGGTACCACCCGGTGTTCGTGACAGCACTTCCCATCCCCCGAGTTTGCCAAAAACAACAGATGGTCCAGGAGCCGGTGCCGGAACGAAGTGTTGGAACAATGCGACGGCCAACACTGAAAACGCCACCCACACGGTGACAGCAAAAGCGCCCCACTTCGTACTTCCCTTCCAGAAGAGTGCAGCCACTAAAAGTGGTGAGAGCGCAGCAAACCCTGAAAACGCGTATTGAATTGCAAGCTCAAAAATGGTCTCGGGCGCACGCAATGCCACGGAGTAAGCAACGATAGTTATTAAGACAATGAAGAGACGACCCGTGTTCACTTGAACTGCTTCCCCAAACCGGTCCTTGTGCCCATAGAAGGCGAAGACGTCCTCCGTGAACATGGTTGATAGAGCAAGTATCTGCGAATCACTTGCCATTACTGCCGCCATGATCCCCGCTCCCAGTATTCCGGCTAGCCAGAGAGGTGCGTAGCGTTGGAGCAATAGCATGATGACGTCGTCGCCTGACGCTTTGTCGCGCAATTCATCACGCTGATCGGGCGTCATATTTTTGCCTTGCGTGGCCAGCACGCGCCGCGCTTCCTGCTTTGCGCGGATCTCAGGTACGTCGGTGACTCGATTCGCCATTACACCGAGAAATACACATGGAAGCCAGATCGCGAGGATGCAGAGCGGATAAAAGATTACTGTCTTCTTGAAGTGCTTCATCTTTTCCGCAGTCAGGCAAAAGATCAGAATGTGTGGAAAGGCAATCGCAGATAGCGGAATGAATGTGTAGCTAAAGAAGTAGTAAGGCGAGATTCGTTCTCGCGTAAGCAAAGGCGCGAGTGCCGGCGAATTGATCATTGCCTGCGCCGCACTTCGAAAGCCGCCCATTCCCGCGCCGATAACGAGAATGGCAGCGAGACCGAACGACAGAAAGAGTATCGTTTGAAAGGTATTCACCCACGCCGTGCCGCGCATACCCCCAAAGAACACGTAGCCCATTACTACGAGCGCGACGAGTGCACCACCAAACCAGTAAGGAACGACGCCTCCACTGATTACATTGAGAGTAGTTCCACCACCCATGATGCCGATGATTATGTACGGCACGAGCAAGACAGATTGGACGACGAAGATGGCGGTTCCGATGTGGCTGCATTCCCAGCGATCGCGAAACATCTGCACCGGCGTCATGAAACCGTATTTCTTCCCAAGCGCCCACACGCGAGTACCGATGAAGAAAATGGTTAGCGGAATCACGAGGCCAGACGATGATGCCATCAAGCCAAAAGTAACTATGCCGTTTTGAAACGCGTGTCCTGATGAACCCAGGATCGCGAACGCCGTCATGTTGGTCCCAAACAATGAGAAAAGGAACACGAATGGGCCAAGTGATCGACTGGCGAGGAAGTAGTCTTCCGCTTCTTCACGGCCTCTCGCTCTACGAAATGCAAAGATGCCTATGTAAAGGACGGCCGCGAGATAAAGAAAAACAAAAATTGCGGGGATCAACGGGTGTGGTCCTCCTCGGACTCTCGCTCGATCTCTTGCTCAAGATGAACCGGCCAGGTTTGTTTTACTAGTAGCCACATCAACAGCGCAGCGGCAATAGAAAAACATCCCTGATAAAAAAGCCCGATTGGGATAAAACCGAAAACCAGATGGCCCCGGCGCCAGAACCAAAAGTCCTGATGCAGGACGTAGAGTGCGAGAACTGCAACTATCAGTAGGATTCGCTTCATCGGTGTGCGTCGTTGCTAAGACTGGGAGCGGGGAATATATGTAGCGAAAGGTTAAGTGTCAAGAGTTCTAATATTTTTGGAGTGCGACGGCCTGCCGTCGCTTTGTCACTGCATGTCTCTCGTGTAGTAACTCTCTAACAAAGTGACGGCAGGCCGTCGCACTCCAAGAGCGAGGTCCAAGTTGCGTCTACCTCGGTCGTCGGAAGATCGCGTCGTTTATCTCGACGTTGTGCTGCATCTCATCGACGATCAAGGAAAAATCAAAGAGCTCAAAAGCCATACGAACATTAAACGGAATCTTTACGCCATCAATATCTCGGTAGTCATTTAAGTACACCTTTACGAAAACCCTTCGATCTGCCTGACGCCTTGCCATATCCCAACGTACAAGCAGACCGTTCTCGACATCGAAGAACAATTTCTCGGCAGGTCCTTTCGTTGGCTGTCCTTCCACAATATAGACATCGCGACCACTGAGGCGTGCTTTCTTGTCCAGCTTCATACGATCGTAAAGGTTGCGAATTCGCGAAGCGTTGTAAACCTCCGAATCATTCTCAACCTCAGACATCTCCTGTGGGCCCGCCATGGTGACACTGCCGAAAGGCGTCTGCGCCCAGTGGGTCTCGCCGTCATAACCCTTTCGAACTATCAATCCTGGAAACTCGATGATAGTTAGTGACTTTTGCGGATCCTTCGCCCACACTTCCATTTTGCCTCGCAGATCGAGCGCCCGCATTTCGAAGTGCCCTTTCATTCTGTAAGACTTGACGCCTTCGATCGCTTCTTTTCCACCTGCTGCCTCAACGAACCGATCAAGTATTTTATTGACAACCTCTTCTTCGTTCGGAGTGGGAGACGCGGATGCGGAAACGTTAGGCGGGTTGCGTCGGACGCACGAGAGTTGAAGCAATCCAACGAAACAAACAAGCACGAGTAATGAGGCGCGTGGATTCGTCATGAGTCTTAGAGAAGAGAGATTGACTGACTCGTTGAGTTACAATAAACGTCGAACAACCGCGCTATCTTACCGGAGGATCCTAAATGCAAAGCAAGGATTTTCCGCCGCAATACGACTGCGCCTCGACAAAACTGAGTAGAACCTGCTATCCATTTTGTCGATGCCAAAATCCTCTCAACGGCACAAGAGTACCCGACGAGGCAAGAAAGAAAAGCTTGGGCTCTATACCGTGTTCTTGAGTCATTCGTCTTCCGATGCCTGGATAGCAAAGACCATGGCTGAAAAGATCGAAGCCCTGGGCGCATCGTGCTGGTTGGATGAAAAAGATTTGGAGGGAGGCAATATCGTTGCAGACGATATCATCAAAGGCATCGATGCTTGTAACGAAGCGATAGTTTTGGTTTCTCCGAATACGATTAAGTCCCAATGGGTATCATTTGAAGTCGGTGGGCTCAGAGTTCAACGTAAGCGAATAACTCCGATCCTCAATAATGTTCTGCCGTCGGAGTTAGCTCCAATGCACGACATAAAAGGAGTTGACCTTAACAGGTTCGATCAATTTCTGGCACAATTAGCTCGCAGGCTTCCAGGTGGTCTTCGAAAGAGAAAGGAATGAGTTGTGGCTTATAAAGCTTTTATCAGTTGCTCAGTTGAGGACTTAGATCTTGCCAGGGACTTGGCGACGAGACTGGAGAGTGCTGGTGTTGCCGTTAATTCGGTGGAAAGGACGGGCGCGGACGATCTCTTCTCCACTAAGATTCCGCGCGATCTCCGTCAGGCTGATGAGATCTTTGTCATTGTCACTAACGAGTCGTTACATAATTCAAACCTCATGTTCGAGATGGGCGCTGCGTCATCGTTAAAAAAGCGAGTCACTCCGGTCATCGTCGGTGTAAAACCCACTGAAGTACCATCGCTGATTAAAAACATGCGCCACATCCAGTACCCCGAACTCGCCGACTACATTAAGAACCTTGAAGAGCAGTTGAAGGTTGCGTGAGATGCTGTCAGGACCTAGGTAGCGACCTGACAATGTCCCTCAGAATTGTTGGAACTCCGAGAACAAAAGTGATATAAACAAGTCCCTGCTTATCCCCTCAGTTGTAAGACAATTCCCCGCCCCAAAGATCTGACGTGCGTTGACACGTTTTCGCAAGGGGGTCTTCATGGACAAATCGTTGCTTCTCCTTTTAGTGCTTTCGAGCATTGCCCTAAGTTACCAAACAGCCGCGGCCCAAACGTACGCTCCAAAACTAAAATCTGAAGAGAATGTCGCCAATACTCGAGTTTCAACTGGCGCAAGTGCGGAAGCCAGGACTCTGTTGCAGACCGGCTTGGACCTCTTAGACGCCGGACAGGTAGCGCGGGCCATTTCGTCCTTTGAACAGGCACTGAAGGTCGATCCCAAATATGCTGACGCCTACGAAGCTCTTGGTCGTGCCTACGTAAAAACACGAGAGTGGCAGAAGGCTATAGATAACTTTCACCGGGCGGCGGGTCTTAATACAAAGACTAAACAAGAGCAAGACGACTTGCACAAAACATTGCTGACGCGTAAAGCGGAAGCAGCGAAGGAAACGCCGACGCCAGTCGCCAGGACTCAGCGACGAGCTGAATCCGCTAAAACGACCCAAGCGCAAACATCCATATCTCAAGCACAGGCGGAGTCTCAGGTAGCTTCGGCCGCACCTCAGCCAAACGCTGTCAAGGTTTCGCTGCCTTCAACCTCAAAACCGGCAGAGAGCATTAGACCAACTCCCATTGCGGCAATTGAAGAGATCTCACTGACCAGGGTTTATCGAGTTGGTCCGAACGACGTTTTGGATGTTCGATTCAATGACGCAACGGCTGCTGCAAAATCAACACTATTTACAATCACACCTTCGGGCCTTCTCGAATTTCCTCTTCTAAGTGAGCCTTTGCCGGTGAGCGGGCTAACCGTGGCAGAAATCAGCAGCAAGATTGAGGACGAGCTCACAAAGCGTGCTTTAGTCGAAGACCCAAAAGTTGTAGTCGGAGTACGCGACTATGCGAGCCACACGATTCTCGTGAGCGGCCTCGTAAAAGAGTCCGGCACTAAGATTCTGCGACGCGAAGCTATTCCACTGTACGTAGTTGTGGCCGATGCTCAACCGCTTCCCGAAGCTGCCAGGGTTGCAGTGGTAAGGAACAACAGTAATGAGATGTACGAAATAGATCTAAACAAATCCGCAGACATGAATTTGCTCGTCCGCCCGGGTGATGTCGTGACAGTACACCCGAACGAAACCCAATTCGTTTACGTCGGGGGTGAAGTGAAGTTGCCAGGTGAGAAGACGTTTCGACGTGGGCTGACGCTCACTCAAGTGATTCTTACCGCGGGCGGCGTGATCCCTAAAGCAAAGTTTGCACAGATTGCACGTGATGATGGTCGTGGATTTCTAACGATGACCCGCGTCAAATTGGGCGACATCGAATCTGGCAAAGAAGTTGATCCTTTGGTCAAACCCGGGGATCGAATCATGATTATTCGTTAATTCGCATGCTGAACCTGAAAAGAAAAGAGACGCTTTCGGAGGATTTCGCTCAGGCTGCAGAAACGGGCGATGTTGAGGCCTTGAAATCAACTCTCGCTGCCGGTGTGGATGTTGACACAACGAACATATTCGGCACGACAGCGCTTATGAGAGCCTCATCACGTGGCGACGTTGAGATGGTCCGCGTGTTATTGAGCTGCGGAGCAGATCCGAATCGAGTGCGAAACGACACATTCACCGCGCTCGCATTGGCCGCATTCTTCGGTCACCAGAATGTCGTTAAGTGTCTCGTCGAACACGGCGCAGACGCAAAGGCAAGCACACGCTTTGGCACTTCTCCTGAAATGTGGGCCAACTCACGAACCTTTCGAAGCGTCGCCCAATATCTCGGCGACAAAGGTAATGCACCGGCTCAGATAATAAGAAGACCAGCACGCGGTACCAAAGCGACGGCAGACCGTCGCGCTCCAAATGCCTACGCCGCTACAGTTAATTCTGCGCCTGTCGTAGTCGATGATTATTCAGCAAAAGATAATGAGCACATTCCTCGATCATTCCCGACTTTGAGATTAAGTTTGCGAGTTGCTCTTTCCAGTGCGGTTCTGCTCTTCGTGGTCGCTGTCGCTGAAGTTGTTATTGAACATCGTCAAGCAGCACCAGCGACAGTAAATCAATCTCCTCAGTTGACGACGGAAAGCGTTCCCGTCAGTACGACGATCGAACAAAGTGTTCCTGAGCCTTCCACGCAACCCGTCAATACTTCACCGAATTTGAATCACGCTGAGGATTTGGGAAGGCGCAACTCGTCACCAGCAAAACCGCACAATCGGGCTGCGCAGGGTCGTGGGCAGGACAACGACGCAGAAGAAACGTCTGTTAGTATCTCGAAAGAACCAAAGATTAAGCCTGACGTTTCACCTCGAGAATCTATCCCGACACCGATCAAGGTCACCGTTAGTCGACCCGTGTCTTCCATACCTCCCGCCAGCACAAGTCAACTAATTTCCCCGCCTGCTAACGAAAAGACTAAGAGCAAAGTTATCCAATGGCCGTAAGCGCACCAGCATTCTCGCTTTGCGTTTGAGGCTTGGACGCTTCTTTGCTGATTGATTGTTTGGTTAATGTCTTCGACGTTTCTTATGAACCGTAGAAGCTTGCCTTGTTTTCTTCGTACTCGTTTTCACTTTGGGTTTTTCACTGGACGGTGGATGATTTGCTTCAGCTGGTTCAGCGCCCGCCGCTTCAAGATACTGCGCGATTAATTCATCACTGGGACGCATCCCTTTTACAAAAGCAAACACGTGATAGTTTGCGTTGCGTTCACGAATTACTTCGATTCGTCCTTCGCGTTTTATTTGAGCGAGCTGCGCCATGAGAAACGTCTGCTCGGCCGGACTCATGTAGCGATAGTCAATGTCGAATGCAAGGCCGGTGGAGTGTGGAGGAGCATCGATCAAGACTGCATTTCGGTTCACTCGATGCAGTGCGTGTTGGTACTGCTCGGGCCTGACTAATGAGCTGATCGGTAGGGGTCGTTTGAATTGTCGATGATAGATCGACGCGACCTCCTCGAGGATTTTCAGAGCTTCCGGCCGAAGCGAACTTAAGAGACTAACTTTCAATGCGGCACGATCTGCCGGGAGGTCGATGTTGTAAGACCGCCCGCGGAAATTCGATGCAAGCGTTTGAAGCGACTGATATTCACGCGTTAACCGCGCCCGGCTTTCGGGTTGTTTGTAGAACTGATCCAACAGTGCTCTTTCCTCCTCACCGTCTTTGATTCCCTGCTCGCGCTCTGCGATCTGTTTTTGTATGTCCCTCTGCCTGGCACGATCGCGCTTGGTTAGTTTTGATGCCTGGCTCTTAAGCGACGCAATCTCATTGTGTAGGTTCGTGCTGGTTAGATCGAGTTGCCGGTAAGCTTCAGTTAGCTCCGCTTCACTATAGAGTCCCAGCTCATGGTCGTCTTCGTATCTTGCGAAGACACTGTCATCCGCCTTTGCCGCGACGCCAAACAAAACGTAGGTGTCGGTGACCCACGGCACCTCGACCATTTCACCTCTCTCAATAGCTGCTGCAAGATCCACGTAGTCCTGACAAGTGTGAATCTGATACTTCGCTATCTCGGCAACCTGCGTAGCGAGAAACCAATGTCGTTCGGGATAGTGCTTCAACTCAGTCGGAACCTCGATTGCACCTGCGCCCTCTGGTCCGCGATCAGCCTTGACCTGCTCAACTGCCAGATTCCAATCAGCGGCATCATTGTTGGCTAAGTGAGGTAGTTCGGTTGCAGGGATCTGTCGAGGCACCCGTTTATAGCGCACTACTGCCCAAGTCGAGATGACTAATGTAATAAATATGAAAATTGAAACGAGAATCCGCTTGCTCATGAATTGATACTATACGGTGATATAGCGCTTTGTGCTTAAAGGGGGGCGTTTGCAATTTAACTTCTTCAAGGCAGATGAAGACAAGTACAAAAATCTAGCGGGCTTCAAGTAGAAGGAGAAAAAAACAACAGAGCGAAAAGAACAAGTGAGGGTAAAGAACAAGTAACGAAGGGCGGTTTACCCCCGCTCAGGACCGACATAAGTGATCGGCGAGCAGCGGGGGTAAACCGCCCTTTCTTACTTGTTCTTTGCTCCTTTTGTTCTTTCTCTCACTTGCTCTTTTCTCCTCACTTGTTCCAGCCTCCATTTCGTCCCTGACCTGAGCCGTTCAATCACAAAACGGTAAATCATGCCAGCCGAAGTTGTTTGACTGGACCATCAAAGACATCACACCGAAAGGTCGCAGGCCAATGCAAATCAGAATTGCACTTATTTATCTACTGACCATTTTCGCAGCTGCGTCTTCGTATGCTGCGCCAGGTTCTCAGCTTCAATCACTTTCTCTTCCTGCCGATTCACCGCGATGGGCTCTTGAGGGCGAAGCCAAAACCGCCGATTACCAGGGTCGTAAGAGTCTTTACCTCAATGGTGGCGCAGCGATCGTGAAGGATTTTGAAATGCGCGACGGCGCAGTCGATGTTGACGTCGCGACGCCCGCCAGTCGTGGCTTCTTTGGAATTCAGTTCCGTATCTCCAACGACGGGGCGAACGCGGAATGGGTGTACCTACGTCAGCACAAGTCTGGCCTACCGGATGCAATGCAGTACACCCCAGTTCTCAACACCGGCCTAAACTGGCAAATCTACAATGGCCCGGGCTTCACTGGTGCGGTGGACATCCCCAAAGACACTTGGTTCCATTTGCGTTTGGAAGTCTCGGGTGCACAGGCGAAGTTGTTTGTTAAAGACATGGACCAGCCGGCCCTTGTGATGCCCGATCTTAAGAGCGGAGTACAAAAAGGTCAGGTGGCTTTTTATGTACTAACCGGCGCAACTTACATCTCCAATTTTGAAATCCATCCAACGACCGACGCACCCTGGGAGCGTCACCTGCCCGCAATGTCCGCCGGAACTCTGACGAAATGGAGTATCTCGCCGGTGTACGATGCACTTCAACGTGATCTTGAACGTCCGTTGAGTAGCGCAGAGAGTAAAGAAATTAAGTGGCAGGAGGTTGAAGTTGAACCGCCCGGGTTTGTCGTTCTATATCGTTATCTGCAGGCGCCACATCCCAGGGTTTCATTCGCAAATGATTTTTCAAAGAAACTTGATCCGCAGCCAGGAATGAAAATGATATACGCGCGAACAACGATCGATTCAGATCGTGACCAGGTGAAAAAACTTGCTCTTGGCTATAGCGATGATGTCAGCGTTTTTCTAAACGGGAAGATCTTGTTCCGTGGTAGGAGTGCACAGAATTTTCGCGATCCGGGTTTTCTCGGGATCATGAGTGCTGATAATGATTTCGTTTACCTCCCCTTACAGAAAGGCAGCAATGAATTGGTGCTCGCTGTTAGCGAGCTCGGCGGTGGTTGGGGGTTTGTCGGTCGGCTGGAAAATTGAAGGGGCGGCCACAACTGAGTGGCCGCTCAGAATTCAGACTTGCTGACGCACGTTGTTGCTTTGCTGGTTCGTCCACTTTAGTGCTCATTTGTCCGAGATCGTTTAGAAAAGTTTTCAAAGCAATGTTCAGACATCCCTCGTTTTGGATTCGTCGTTACGAGATACTCTCTGAAGTAACTTCAGGAGCGCATCAATATCTATCGGCTTGGTAAGGTGAGCCACAAAACCTTCGCTACGAGCTTGTTCTATGTCGTCGCGCCTGCCGAAGCCGGTCAAGGCAATTACACGAACGTTTTCTTTCCCATCCAGTTTTCGCAAGTGTCTTACGAATTCAAAGCCATCCATTCCCGGCATTGAGATATCAGACAGCACGAGGTCGAAATCTGAATTAGCGGCAAGAGCAAGAGCAGTCGAACCGCTGTTTGCAGTAAGCACTTGCGCACCATTGAGCTCAAGCAACTGTCGCAGTAAAGAAGTATTGTCCTCATCGTCATCAACAGCCAGGACCCTCAACCCATTCAGGCCGACAAGAACATCCGGAACGGCACCATTCGATTCTATGTCCTTCACCCCACTTTTTTCAGGCAATCGAATAGTAAACGTAGTTCCCTTCCCCACACCTTCCGAGAATGCTTCCACGGAACCGCTATGCAATCTCACCAATTGCTGAACTAATGCTAGTCCGATTCCCAGTCCTGAGTGTTCTCGACTTGCCCGACTATCGCCCTGGCGAAACATATCGAAGACTTTGGGAAGGAATGATGGATGAATCCCCTGACCCGTATCCTGAACAGTTAATACGGCGTCACCGTTTTCCCGCTGTAATCCAACCAGAATCTTGCCTCCCGAGTTGGTAAACTTCACCGAATTACTCAAAAGGTTCCAGATTATCTGCTCAAGGCGAAGCGAATCACCTTCCAGGAAAATTGGCGATATCGGAAGAGCCAGGTCAATCGAGATATTCTTATTGTTCGCATCGGCTCGGACCGTTTCTATCGCATTATTAATCGTCGTAGCAAGTGAGACTATCTCCAAATTCAACGTCAGCTTGCCACTGCGTAAACGAGAGAGTTCAAGCAGATCACGAATCAGGTAGGATTGTGCAAGTGCGTTGCGGCGCAGCGCTTCACTCATTTGCAAAAGCTGGGGTGATTGTTTGATCTCATCCATCCGCAGAAGCAATTCGGAATAACCAAGCATCACGTTGAGCGGATTGCGCAGCTCATGAGAAATTGTGGCCAGGAATTCATCCTTTAAACGATTCGCCTCATCAGCCGCCTGTCGCAACCCACGCTCACGGGCCAGAAGCATGCGCAACTGTTCTTCGTTCTTCTCCAATTTCTGTTGAATACGCTGTTGTTCAAAGATCAGATCACGAACCTCGTATTGCCTGCGTCGAGATCTCAACGCGACATTGATCGCGCGCAACAGCGTGTCCGTAGCGATCGGCCGTTCAAGCAGCGTGGCACTTCGCGCGGCTCGCGCGGTGACATCTAACAGCTGCGCCAATCGAGATCTTCCCCCGCTTGTAAGAATTATGACCGGCAATTCTGACCACGGCGGTTGATTCTTCAGAGCTGCCAGCAGATACCCTATCTGGGCGAACTCCAAAGCTTCCTCCGTCATGATCAGCGCCCCAGCCGAGACTAACTCATCAGCGTCGGTGGAAGGGTCCGAACAAATCGAAGCCGCAAATCCGTTCGCATTAAGCAAGTCGGCAATTGAGGTCGCATCCCGACCGAGCGGCGCAACAACCATCACTCGTTCATTTTCACTCTGAGGCGCGGAATCATCGAGCTCCGGCTCCTCAGAGTTTTTTGAGCTGAGCTGATATCTTGAATTCAGTTCTACTGGTGCGTGCATGAATCAGTTAAGAGCTGCGCAACATTTTGTCCTGCCTGCCTTCAAATCGGGGTACTCCGGTCAGAATCCCCTGGAACTCCTTTAGTGGTTCGCCAATTCGAATTCCCCTGGTCTTACCTGACAGTGTGAACTCGCGAATGGTTCGTTCATGGTTGCCACTACGTTTCTTAATCACAGCGATGGACTTCTTAACCTCACCACCGGCTTCGAAGTAGCGCAAATTGACCACGGTGTCACACAAGTAACTGAGATCGACCGGTGTTTCTAAAGCCGTTACCATCCCATGTTGTGCCATGATCAGAATGGTAGTAACGCCTTGTTCGTTCAGATATGAAGATAGCTCGTGCAACTGGCTGTTCAGATATTTCTCGCCAGGCATTGCATTCAGATACCCATTAAGGCTATCAATCACAATCAGCTTACATCCGGCTTCGACGTGCTTTTGCACATTCCATGCGAATTCGCCCGGCGATATCTCGGCCGGATCGATTTGTTGAGCATGGATAAGGCCAGTCTCGATATGCCTGGTTATCGACAACCCAAGGGCTTCCGCGCGTGCACTCATGATCCCGAGGGATTCATCAAACGCAAAGAGCGCAGACCTTTCACCCTGGTCCGCCATATGCACTGCATATTGACTAGCGATCGTGGACTTGCCGCTACCCGCTGATCCGATCAGTAGAGTCGTGGTACCGCGATCCAGGCCACCACCCAATAGTTGATCCAATTCGGTCACTCCGCTTAGCACTGGCTCTCGTCGGAACTCCTTGTGATGTTCGGCGGCAATCAACCTGGGAAAGACTCGTAATCCTCCGGCAACAATTGTGTAATCGTGATAGCCTTCGCGATATCGAACTCCGCGCAACTTCGTTACCTGCATGCGACGTCGTGACGTACCGTATTCGGGAGCCAACTGTTCCAGGTTGACAACACCGTGAGTCAAACTCAGGACATGTGGATCCATTTCAACACCAGTCTTGTTCATCTTGTCGTCAAGCAAGAGCACAGTACTGCCGTGTTTTGCGAACACTTGCTTGAGATTAAGCAGCTGCCGGCGATAGCGGAGAGGTGTCTCCGCTACCAGTCGGAATTCCGAGAGTGAGTCGAAGACGACGCGGGTCGGTCCGATCCTGTTAACGTTCTCAATCAACAGATTCGTTATTTTGTTTAGTTCGATCTCGGAAGGATGAAAGACTGTAGTCTGTTCCTCCGGGCGCAGCAGGCTTTCGATCGCCGAGAGCTCCAGCAACTCGATTTTGTCCAGGGACCAATGGTGCGAATGTGCAACTCTTAGAAGTTCTGCCCTTGTCTCTGACAATGTTATATAAAAGACTTTTTCATTGCGTCGAACACCTTCGAGGAGAAACTGTAAGGCCAATGTCGTCTTGCCCGCGCCAGGGTCGCCTTGAATCAGATAAAAACAATTTGAGGGCAGACCGCCACCCACAATGTCATCGAACCCCGGCACACCGGTAACGCAATTTGAGTAAGTTATATTAGTAGTCTCTTCAGCTGGTATATTCATTTCTCGATCATCTCGACAGGGGCGAACAAACGATGGAAGACAAGCCGTCCTTGTCGGCTTCCAGGCATTCAGAGGGATTAGCTAGCTTGCCTTGGGGTTGGGTAGGGGGTTTCTGGTACGCCGAGACTTATACCAAACTCATGGAGTGCCCGCAAACAGGATATTTGATTGGACACCACCAGCTGAAGCCTGGTGGTGTCGAGTCTTACCACATTACCAATCGAACTGCTGCCAACTGCAGGAGAGTCAATTCTGCAAACTCTTGAGACCTTCGACGAGCGGAGGAAAATCCAACAGCACATCCTTGTTCACTCCCCAGGTCGTGAACATGAATCCCAACAGATTTGGACTCGCATGAGAACGGCTGAAGTCAATTAACGCCT
>DASYPT010000083.1:0-5617 GCA_036006355.1 Pyrinomonadaceae bacterium
CTTACTATTACCTGCTCCACCCGTCGAACTACTCGATTGCTGCTATTAACGCTGGAGACCAGGTAGCCAATGAGTCGTGATGACGTCGGTTATAACTCGCCGCGGCCTGGTTATAGAGCGGAAGCAGTTTTCGTTGGTCACACATCGCGTCGATCAGCGCACGACGACCGAATGTCTTTTCGATTAAGACGCACATCTTCCAACCAACGGTATACCAGGGACCTTGTTCACCGAAGAACTCGCCGACGGTTTTGTTGATCTGATCTTCCGTTAGCTTGTCTGCTAACACGTCGAGGAAAAACTGCTCAACCTTCTTCAAATCGCCGTTGAAGTTTTCCACGTCACGATCCCAACGGGCACGATCTTTTGCTTCGCTGACAGCATGAGGATGAATGTTCGGACCGCCTGCCGCTGCCAACATGGCGAAGCCTTCTCCAAAAGCACCGATGTAGCGAATAACTGTCTGCGTGTTCTTCGGGAGATGTTCGATCTGAGCAGAGACTTCCTTTGCAGGACAGGCTGTACCGTAGCCGATGTGATGAAGTTCATGCGCCAGCGTATTTTCAAACTTTTGTTTATTGACGGTCGGATCCAGGTAGAGAAAAATCGCCGGGTCAGTGGCAACATCGAACACGAAACTATTCTGACGCGGTTTGATGACTGGATAGATCTTAGCGTTGATATGTGCCGACTTTGGTAAGTACGCAAGTGCCAATTGTGCAGCGTGTGTAGCATCAGCCGTCTTCCAGTCTTGCAGAGTTTTCGTTAAAGCATCTGCGCGACTCAGCAGCTCAGCAGAGAGCGCAAATGTTTTGAAGTCCGATTCTTCAAAGGAGCGCTTCATTGACGTCTCGCGTTGCTTCAGCCGGACATATCCTTCGCTGGAAAAGACGCGTTGCCAGTCAGAATCGGTAAGAGTTTGATTTGCTTTTCGCTTAACAAGTATGGCGAGTACAGCGTCTGCTTCGTCAGTGATGATTCTGATGTTGACTCGAGATTGGGGACCAGCAGCTAGCGGTTGAGAACAAAGTACCAACACCGAGCCAATCAATATTAAGAAAAAGATTTTCATAAGTTCTAAATGCTGCCCTACGGTTGTTTGACTTGAATGAGGTCAGTACCACCTCGCGGTAGCGGGTGGGTGCGCAGCGAAAATCCATCGGCGACACAAGCTTCGCACCCACCCGCTACCGCGAGGTACTGACCTCATCCAACTGAAATCTTATCTGGAGAATGACCTGTTCTTGTAAACAACCCCACCTTTCATAACAAACACCACGCGCCTGACGGATGTGATGTCTTTTATCGGATCGCCATCGATGGCGATGATGTCTGCCTGCAAACCCGGCGAAATCGTGCCCGTCTGATCCGATAAACGCATGGCTTCCGCTGCGACAGAGTTGGCCGAGACCATTGCGGCCATCGGATCCACACCGCAGTCACGCACTCTGTCGATGAACTCTTCTGCATTTCGTCCATGCGAACCTGCCAGAGCGTCGGAACCAAAGACAATCTTTATTCCGGGGATCTTTAAAGCTTGCTTGAAAAATTGGTGGTAGATCGGAATCATCTCTTTGATAATCGGGAACACTTCTTCCGGAAAACCCTGCGTGCCGACAAACTTTTCTTTGTTGAGTAGATAGTTTTCCATTACGAGCCCCGCCTGTGGATCCAGCCAGGTGCCCTTCTGAGCCATTAATTTCAGATCGTCATCGGAAGCAAGTGGCCCGTGTTCAATCTCCGTGCAACCTGCCAGAGTTGCCATCCGCACAGCATCTTTGTAGGCGTGAACGAGTGTTCGCAAACCAAGTTTTTTCGCTTCATCGCAGGCGGCATTGAGTTGCTCCTGAGAAAGAGTGGGCTCAGGTCGTCGAATGCTGTTAGCTGCGAAGATCTTGATGAGATCTGCACCCGCTGCTTTTTGATTACGAATAAACGCGCGAATCTCGTCCGGTGAGCCGGTTTGGTCGCCACGGCCGGCCAGTGGTTGGACTGCTGTGAGAATTCTCGGACCTGGCAGTTGACCTCTTGCGATTGCATCGCGCAGTGGAACATCTGCCGGTGAGCCGAGACTCTGGACCGTCGTGAAGCCTGCCATCAACGTCGCCCATGCGTTCGCCGCCCCGGCATACGCTGCTTCCTGAGTGTTTACGCCGCCGCCCGCGTTCTTTCCGTCGGGTCCAAAACTCCAGGTGATATGGACGTGAGAATCGATCCAACCGGGTAACACCGTGAGGCCACGAAGATCGTAATCGACCGGTTCAGCTTTCGGATCGATTGCAACGATCTTCGAGCCTTCGATGACAATACGTGTGTTGTGTAAGAGATGACCCTTCCCATCGAGGAGGGTGCTCGCGGCGATGACTATTCGTTTGTTTTGTGTTGGCGTTACCTGAGCAAAGACGATTAGAAGCAAGATCAGTAAGAGAGCGCGAGGTAACATGAAGTGCCTCCAGGGATCGAATGTCCGATATGCTTCAGCTTGTCGTGACTCAACCAACCCGGGTCTCACAGATTCAGAGGCTGCTTAGAAACTAAGGGCTTTGTTGGTTGCGGCACGACAAGCTAAAGCATATCGGACATTTACGGAATCATTGACAATCCAGTCTGATAGGCCTTTGTGAACTCATCCGCCTGCGCGTTACCAAGCCCGGCATTTCTAATCGCTCGCACAAAGTCACCAGCGACCAGCGCAACTCTAATCTGCTTTTCAAGCCCTTTCAGGTATTGCACGAAAATCTTTGCGGCAACCGATGCGTTCGCCGCAAGCTCCGGATTTTTAATCAACTCGTCACCGATACCGATCTCCGCTCCCAACCTTTTGTAGTTCGCACGACCGGTCAACTGTATATATCCACGACCCTTAAATCGTTCACCATCAGGCGGACCCTCGTTTCCTAAATCCAATCGATTGTCATAAAGATCGAAAGCATAGCCCTCCGCCGACGTATTGAATCTTGACTTTCTTTCCTCGGTTGGTTCGAAGGTCCCACTAGTTTCGATTCCTACGGTCGCGATAGCCATTACGGCCATTTCTTTGTCAGTTAAACCTGCGTCCTCCAGAGCGCGAAGGATGTCAGGTAAGTTTGCTTTGATGTTTTCAACCGGAATGTTTGGAAACATCTTACTTACCAGATCCACAGTGATCTTTCCGGTGACAGACACAGTGGCAGGCCCCAGACCTAGAGCGGCGAGAGTCTCTGCGTTAGCGGTTCCATCAGCGTTCAAACCTTTACTTCGTTGGAATGACATTAACGCCGCCTTCGTGGCCATTCCGGGAATTCCATCGACGGAAAGTGGAAAGAACCCGAGTTGTTTCAGCGCGGTTTGAATGTCGCGGGTTCCCGCTGTTGCTGCTTGCGGCTTGGCAAGTCGCTGCAGAGTCGCCGGACCAACAATGCCATCAGCCTGAAGTCCCACACTTGCCTGAAAGGTTGTCACTGCTACTTCGGTCGACAAACCAAAATATCCGTCAGCGTTGTCGGCATAAAGGCCGCGGGCTTTGAGTAGTTGTTGCAGGTTTGTGACTTCCGGCCCGGATGAGCCTCGTCTAAGCAGCGCCTCTTTCCCCTCGATTCTTTGTATTCGTTGCACGACTTGATCGGCGGCCGAATCCTTTTTTTCAACACGATAGACGTCAGCCAGCTCGCTTAATGTTGCCACCAACTTCGGGTCGTTAGGATCCAGAAGTTTTTCCTGCATCAGAATTATTTTCTTTAAGTAAAACTCGGCTTTCTCATAATTGCCGTGGGCCTTGTTGAAATCAGCTTGATCGTCCAGATACCTGGTTAAATCTTCGAGGGCTGCTGTGACGATGTTTTGCTGAACCTGCACAATCTGTTCGCCATACTTTTCTGAATTTTGGAACTCAGCAATCTTCTCGCTGATCAGAACCAAACTGGAAAGATCAGAAATCAGTGCAGGATCGTTAGCATTAGTAACTTTATCGCCCGCGCGGAGAAGAGTTAGAGCATCCACACCATTCTGAAAAGCTTCAGCAAGGTATTTATCTTTGGTTTGTTTGGACTGAACTTTATCCGCGTCTTTAAGGTAAGCGTCTCTAAGCACAGAAAGGTTTTCATGTCGATTGCGGTTATTGTTGATAGCTGCGCTTCCCTGGATCTCGAGGGCGCGTCGTGCGGCGCCCTGCGCGTCCGAGTTCCGATTTAATTCCAGGTATGCCGAGCCAAGGATAGTTTCAGTTTCGTATTCACCAAGTACGTCAGGTTTGGTTTTATTTCGGTAGCGACCTACCAGTTCCGAGCCGTGTGCTACCACTTCTTCAGCCTTCGCCGTGCGCAATGCTTCATTCAGTTGGTGAGTTAGATCATTTATTTCGTTCGCTTCATTGGCCTCCCTGCGCGCCTGTTGTTCCAATCTCGCAACCTTTACAGCCTGCGCGATGGCTTTTTGTTTCTCCTGTTCAGCTATCTCACGCAGGTGCTTAGCCTCAAACGCGAACCGCTCGGCAGCTTGTCTTTCCTTTTCAGCGTTCTCTTTCGCGATTCTGTCTTTCTCACGCTCGACTGCATCTTGCTGTGCGTGTAAAGAACTGTCTCTCAGTTGCGCGAAAGCGGAGTTGGCTTTTGCCGTTTGTTTGACTGCCACAACCAGCGCAACCAACGAAAACACAAACAAGATTCCCAACACCATCGCAGTCCATCGCGTTCTTCTAATCGACTTCCTGCGCTGGTTTTCTTTCTCTTGGATCTCTTGGTCGCGCGCCTCAACACTTCTATCTACGAAGCTCATCGCTAAATCGAATTCGCGGTGATAACGCTGGGCCCAGACTTTGTTTGGTTTCTCTTTTTGTCGCCAGGTGAGGGCGATCTGCAAATCGGGATCACGCCAAAGACCAGCGCCCCCTTCTTTTTCCAGCACTGCGGTTTCCGCCACACGCCGGTAAATGCGGGCCGAACGAGATTCTTCTTCGACCCATTCTTTCAGTCGACTCCACCCCCGAATCAAACTCTCATGAGAAATATCAATCAATGCATCCGAAGTGAGCGGCACACCCGGAGGAGGCATCAGGAATGATCGCCCGGGTCGACGAAATGTCTCGATCACAGTAATCACTTCTTCGGCCCTGGCTTCTGAAGTGGCACAAATCTCCCCTAATGTGGCAGGTCGTCGGATCTCACGATTGTCCGGTCCCTTTTCCGTTAAGGCCTTAAAGAGTTTCTCCGCAACGATCAAACTCTGCGCATTTCCCGCAGTTAACTGCGCGTTAGCGCCGGGTAATTCAGCAAGCGCTTCATCCGCGTGACGCGACAGCGCCTCACCCATACCGCCCACTGCGTCGTAACAGCAAAGGTCAAGCGCCGCGCCAGTGTGAACGGTGCGATGCGGCTTCGTTGTTGATTTTCCATTTTGCGAGATCTCTACTGAGAGTTGCTGATCTTTACACTCATCCCAAACCCGCATTAACAGGTGTTGCAACACCGGCAACTGATCCTGATTGTCACCGACGTCATTCAGCAAACGCGCCACCAAACGAGGAGTGATCTGACCCTGACCCACTGAAATCGGACCGGTGATCGCTTCTTTGAGTTGATCGCGGGTCAGGCGCGGAATCAGATACTGGCTCTCATTGATTGCTTCAGGCAGTCCCCAGAAC
>DASYPT010000084.1:0-122166 GCA_036006355.1 Pyrinomonadaceae bacterium
CCTGGCCGTGGCCGCACAGGAGTTGTTGGCACTCACGACCCGGCCCACACCAGAAAATTTGGAATTACTTGCAGAACGGTGGCGTCCACATCGCGCGGTGGCAGCGAGGATGCTTTGGCAGTATTACCTTGCAAGGAAAGCCGAAGCCAAGAAGTCACTGATGCCAAGTAGTTAGGGTCATCAGCTACAACGCAGCATGATGTGACGCTCCTCGCAAAGGCACCCAATGGACATCTGGAATAAGTTTGGTTTAAGACGTGAGGTGTTGAAAGGTGCCTAAGACTTGAGGCGGGGACCAATCTCAGGTGAAACTATTTCCTCATATAAATGCTCTATCTCTTTGTCGAATTATGCCTGAACCTGTTTCCACGTAGTAACAACCGACTTAACTTCTTCAATTAGAGTTGGGACTGCGCCAACCATTACCACGGAGCTTACCAACAATATCAAGACTTCCGAAAGAACACGGAAAGCGAAAACTTCATGGTCGTTCGCTACCCATTTTAAGCCGGTGGTAACTTGAACAATGACCACTCCCACAGCTCCCAAAAACGCCAGGAGAGAATGGACTTTAATAATTCTATACAAGTGAGTTAGTGAAAATTTGATTAATGAGTTCATGGCTTGCGTTTGCCAACATACGCCCTGATGACAGAGTATACGCCCCAAATAATGAAACCCACCAGGATGGTGACTCCGCGAGCTTAAAGCAATCCCGAGAGAAATGAGTAGAAACCAGGCTTAGAAAATTAGGCAGATCTCGCACGGACTTACCATTCAACGCAGAGGACGCTGAGAAAGTGCAGAGCAGAACTTTATTTCGCAATCGTCGAAGCAGTAGTCTGCGGAGTAACCACCCCCACATTCACGGTCTCAGGCACGTTCTCCAACGTCATAGTCATCAAATCATCGACTACTGCTTTTAGATCATTCGTATCACGGTAGACTTGAAGTTGCCTGTCTGCTGAGGTGCCACGCTCGAGGATCGTGTGGATATGATTGATCTCTTTTCGGGACCCTAATGGGTCTACGACATCATCTACGAATTCGAGCAGCTCCAAAACCAGATCGTGGATAGGCACTTCAGTCTGCTTGCCGAAATCGATCATCTTGCCCTCGAGACCATAACGCACGGCTCGCCACTTGTTTTCCTGAATCAACATTCGTCTATAGAGTCGAAAGCCGAGATTCTTATCGATCAAGCTATTCAGCTTGGCAACGATCGCCTGAAACAGCGCTGCAATTGCGATAGTGTCATCGACTCGCGTTGGGATGTCGCAGACTCGGAATTCGAGTGTTGGAAAGTATGGGTGCGGCCTAATGTCCCACCAGATCTTTTTGCCGTCGTTAATACACTTAGTCTTAACTAACAACTCGACGTAGCGCTGGAAGCCACTATATGAATCGAAGTGATCGGGGATGTCGGTTCTTGGAAACTGTTTGAAGACTTCGGTGCGGTATGACTTCAAACCAGTGTTATGCCCCATCCAGAACGGCGACGACGTCGACAGCGCCAGCACGTGCGGAAGGAAGTAACGTGCGGCATTCATGATGTGAATCGCTCGTTCACGATCAGCCATGCCGACGTGCACGTGCAATCCAAATATCAACAGCGAACGAGCAACGGTTTGTAGTTCCTGTACCAGCAATTCGTAGCGTTCATCGTCGAAGATCTTCTGATCTTGCCAGCGTGAGATGGGATGAGTTGACGCCGCTACAATTGCGAGACCGTTCTTCTTTGCCAAACTCGAAATAATGCTGCGCAAACGGGTGATGTCGGTACGCGCTTCCTGAATATTTCGGCAAATCCCGGTTCCCACTTCGACCATCGACTGAATCATCTCGGGCTTAATCTGCTCGCCAAGCAGCATTTTGCCCTCTTCAAGAATTTCGGCGACGTGTGATCGCAATTCCCGAGTTTGCGGATCAATGATCTGAAATTCTTCTTCGATGCCCAATGTGAATTGATCGAACATTGACGGAGTCCTCAGTTGAATCGAATTTGGTTAAGTGTTTATATCCTGCTTTGCCTTAATTAGCTATTCAAGTAGCGGGAAATCATTCGCCAGTCTGGCGTCATTTTGCCAAGGAATTCATGACGCAGGTGCTTCACTGCACTACCAACCGAATGGACGGGGCTATACAGATCGAAGTGGACGTACCACGTTCGAGGATCACCCTCCTGATAAAGGAAATGTAGAACTGCCATAGCGCGATCCTTCTCATAGAATCCGCCGCTAGTGTCCTTGTGATTGGCGAAACGTCGTGTAAAGTCTTTGCGCCGGTCGAGTGTTGATTCAATCACCGGCCAGGCGAGAAATTGCAGCCCGACACCGCCTTCGCCGTAGATATTGGTTATTTTCCTCACTACGTGCCACAGACCTTTGTCGCGGATTCTGGCGAGCAACAAGATCAACGCCTGTTGCTTATCGATCGCCAGCGACTCAAATGCAACCTGATCCGTCGGGGCTCCCCACAATCCGGCGAGCTTTCCACTCAGAAGTTCGCGTGCGTCGTTCGATAGATCGATCCATCTTAGCGATACGCTAGTCATTGGATAATTCATGTTCAAGTAACGTGCGCGCTTCGTCCGATAATCCCTGGAACCGAACACCTACACCACGACCTGGATTACAGTAAACAACTTCCGCATTGCACACGACTTGTCTGCCTGGACCAAAAGGAACACGTACCAACAATAAGGAGCCCTCGGGAATCTCCGTCTGGGTGTTCATGTAAAACCCACCAATGCTGATATCTTGTGTGCTGGCTACACCGGTCGCGTCCTTTCCATCGAAGAAGACATCAACGATCAACCTTGAACGATCGTATGCTCTACGTTCCTCATGTGGGGGTACACCTTCGGGAATGTCGTCACTCACAAGATTCGCTCCTGGTTAAAGGTCGGCACATCTGGCGCGATTGTAACTGTTTTCAGCTACTTTTTGCTGATGATGTAAGTGGGAACCATACCGCCGCCGGATGTAACGTTGGCCAATTCTGTGAACGATAAACGCGTAAAGGCAGATCCAACTTTGCCATTGAAAAGCAGTGGATCGAGATCAACCAGCTGCTCTGCAAACTGAATATGACCATCTGGGGTCAAGGCAGGAAAAGTTTCCCTGGCCGTAGGAACTCTCTCCTGAACCAGGTAATCGCCGTCGTTTAATGCATCGTCGAGCGCTTGTGTCCACTGCTGACGATCGGCGTTCCAGCCAATGGTGATTCCATGACCGCCGTAATCATCGTTTGGCTTGAGCACAAGTCGCTCATTATTCGCGAGCACAAACTCGAGAAGGTTTACTTCCTTTCCCTTGTAGTCCGTTATTTCATCGCGAACGATGCGCGTCCAGGGAACATGAGACTGGATTGAGTTAAGTTCAGTCGTAGAAAACAGACCCGCACGTTTATTGTCCGTTAAGACTGCGAAGAGCGCTTTTTTATGAATGAGTTTTGAACGAAAACTATTTACCAGACAAACTGCGTGTGCGCGGTAGGCATTCAGAAGCGCCGGGTACTCTTCAATAATCGGCAGATACTCATTCACTAGAAGTCGCTTATAGACGATGTCGATTTCAAAACCTTCGTAGCTCAGCTTGCTACCATTGAATTCCAGTTTCTGCGGCGTACAAATCACCGATGGATAGCCTGCCTGTTCAAAGAACTCACGGAAAAGTTCAAACTCCTTCACAGTGGGTACATCCGGAAGATCGACGATCGCAATATGAGGAACTCTTTCCAACTCTCTTCCAAGGAATTCTCGGTACGAACTCAAAAGAACATCGAGCATGAACCTTCGACCGTAGAGCGGCCGCACGTTGAAGTCTTTGACGAACGACTTCATAACGGGCAACGATGAAAAGATGTCGTACGCGGCATCGGCGTAAGCAATGCCGGCAGGACTCTCGCCGTTGAGTTCCACAAAGCTGTAGGCCGTTTGAGTAAGAAAAGAATCGAGTCGAGCCGTAGGTGAAACTGCGGTGTAACCCGGATCGATAGAAACGAGTTCCCGTTCGATCGGCGTCAATCCCAGGTCATCGATGATCGAGTTGTCGAGAATGGCGGCATCTTTGACTTTTTGAATCGCCGACCAAACGGTCTGACATACGACAGAGATCCGTGCAAAATCAGACTCGGCGACAAAGTGAGGCCTGAGATACGGTGAAAGGCGGCGACCGCCGAAGATGAGTTTGGCTTTTTCCAAACCCTCATCGAGTACTGCGATTGAATCGGCGGCTAGATTCTCATTCGCCAGCAGATCGTGGTAACGAACAACTGCCTCAGGGAACATGAGTTCAGCTGGGTTCCTTTTCCTTAAGTAATTTTTGTGAGGCTCAGGTTATCACAAAGATTTGGATTTTGGTCTTTGATGCCTGGTGTTTTCGAATTGGAACGGTGAGCGAAGCGACCGAAGGGCCGACGAACTTTAGTTTGTCGATCGTGATTTGCGGAGTAGGTGGAAATCTCGCTGGTTAAAACTATTAAGGCTGTTTCTTTGGCGGAGGCTTAACGGTCACCACAAGCTTTTGTTTCTTGCGAACGATCTCGAATTTCGTTAAGTCCGATATAAACGTTGATGCAATCGGCACATCGACGCCAGCTTCGATCTTTTTACCATTGATTGATTCGATCACATCTCCTGGCTGTAACCCTGCGTCGAAAGCCGGTGTTGAAGGATCGACATACACCACCAACAGTCCGGAGTTAGCGCCAAATCGTTCGGCGAGCGGAGCCTTTAGAGCAATAGTTTCAATTCCCTGGGAAAGTAATGGAAGGGTTGTCGCGACGTCAGGTACCCATTTGAACGCTGCTGAAGGATCCCAGAGACTGCTCAATTCAACATGAACCGCTTCCTCCTTCAAACGATCAGGACCAACAAGCGTGAATACGACCTGTCCACTGGGTCCTGCCTGATCAAGCATCCAGGAGAAGTCGTCATCATTAGTGACGTCCTGATTATTCACTTTCAGAATCACATCTCCCGGTCGCAACGCTGCCGTTGCAGCCGGGCTACCGGGCGCGATCGAAGTAAGCATTATTCCGAGATGCCGATCCAACAAAGACGCCGCCTTCTCGAGTTTCCAGCCCTGGTTTTTGATCTGTTCCACATTCAAAGTTGTGACGGGCGCGCCCTTTACGCCCAACCATGGCCTCGGCACACTGCTCTGTTGGGCCAACACTCGTTTCGCTGCTCGCCTAATTAAGCCCGTTGGCAGGATGGTAGCTTCGGGCCCGTGAACGGCATTCACGATTCCAACGGTTTCACCAGCCTCGTTAACGACGACTCCGCCTATGTTCAATGACGACAAGCGGGCTGACCTGACTTTGAACCGAGTGATGCCTCCCCCGGCTGGAGCACGTCTGACAGCCAGTACCGTTCCATTGGTCGTGCCCATCCGAACGTAAAGACTTCCCCTCAGCGGTCTATTTTCCGCAGGCTCTGGATTGAGTACACGAATGCTTTGACCTTCGCCGATTGTCTTCTCATCGTCGTTGTTACTGAGGTTGAGGTTCGCATCCGCGAGGCGGAGTATCGAAAGACCCGTAGCACCATCGAACCCGACGTATTCGGCTGCCAGCCGTCTGCCATCGGGTGCGATTACTGTCAGATCCGGCGAATCGAACATTCCAGCCCTGTATGGAAACCCTGAAGGCGCTGTGGTCGCAGGAAATGCAGCTACGGGAGGTGCTGGAGACGCAGCTCTGGGAGGTGCGGGAGCTACTGGTGCGAACCATGATGGGCCAAGCTCCAGCTCTGCATCCGGAAGCCAGGCGGCAATTGTTCGACCATCATCCATTGCGAGCCCTGCGATGATGTTTGTGTGGACATCATCCGTGAAGTTAAACCCTTCATTGAGATTTGCGATGGCCTCAACCTGTTCCTGCGAACGCAGCAACAGTCTGAACATCTTCAAGCCATTGAGACGATGAACAATTGTTACGACCTGCGGCGCTGACGCAGCTGAGGTTTCAGCGCGCGGGGGTTTTGTCTGCGCAGGCGCATTAGTTTGTGCCGCGGCAGAGAAGTGTAGACCAATGCTTACCAGACAAATTAGGAAGCTATGATTCAGCGTTCGGCGAAACATCATTCTCAATCCATCTTACCAAACACCTTTCGGTGCAAATGACGTAGCGGTAGGCACCACTCGTTGAGATCCGAAAGTCACGGTTGGCAAAGAAATAGTTCGCGGATTGCCACGACCATCAAACAACGACACCCTCAATGATTGCTGAGATGCATCAACCGGGAAGATCTGATCCACTGCCTGCTGCGGTGCCCGAATCAGTGGCGCGCGCAAACTGGCTTCATCCTTCGAGTCCAGCGTTCGGACAATGCGCGGCGGAATTGACATGATTTTCCTGGAAACTTTCTCTTTCTCTTTCTCACCCGCTTTTGCCGTTACATCCGTAGCTTTCGAGTCTTGATTCGTGCCGGCAGTAGTTGAGTCAACAACAGCAGGGACAGTTCTTGAGGGAGGCCTATTGTCTTCCGCAGTTTGGATCACAGTATTTTGATTCTGAAGCTCGCGAATCAGAAAAACCGCTCCGACAATGATCAGCAACGCCGCTGCCACAATTGCAGTTCGTTTGCCAAACAACCAGAGACTACGAGACAGTTGATAACTTCCATTCGATTTGCCACTCGCGAGCTTCGACCGCAGGCGGAAATCGAAATCGGATGGCGCGCTCACTGTTCCCAGGCTTCCTACCATCTGACGCAGCTTTGTTTGCTTTTCGTGGAAATCACGACACGCCATGCATTCCCTCAGATGTTGTGAGACGTCAGGACTCTGCGCATCACCCAACATCAATTCATCAAGCTGTCTTCGAATTGTCGAACAAGTTGTTTTACTCATAACTTCTCGCGTTAAAGATAAGCCGTCATTTTCTCTCTCAAAAAACCGCGTGCGCGACTGATCCTCGACTTGACTGTTCCTTCGCTGGTCTCGAGAATCCTCGCTATCTCATCGTAACTACGCCCATCAACATCTCTAAGGATCAGCGGAGCACGATACTTTTCGGGCAGGGTTCCGATGGCCCGTTGAACTGCGGTGCGGCGTTCCCAATCAACTAGTTCACAGTCCTGGAGCGGACGTTCATCTGGTGGATTGAATTCCTTTGGTTCTGAGCCGTCCGAAGGCTGGAAAAAGCCGGTGAGTGAAACGAGCTTACGTCGCTTTCGCTTTCGCAGTTCACTAATCGCCAAATTGGTTGCGATCCTATAGATGTACGTCGAGAATGCGTAACTCCGCTGATACCGATCGGCAGCCCGATACACTCGCACGAACGTCTCTTGAGCCAGGTCAACCGCGCCGTCATAGTCGTTAGTCATGCGATAGATGTAACTCGTAATTTGATTTCGATACCGGTTCACTAGTTCTCCGAACGCATCCTGGTTTCCGTTTCTTGTGGCCTCCAGCAGAGCGTGATCTGAGGTGGTGTCTTCCAAAGCTTCCGTTGGTAAAGCTTGGGCGAAACCCAACTCATCGATGCTCGTTAGGGTATCCATCAGGGCAGGTAGACTCGCTGTTTGGCTCAAGGGAACCACTTCTCGTCTCGAGAGTGCCTTCACAGGTCCGCTCTCGTGGGCTCGACAATGGGTGGCCCGGTTGAAATCGATTATACCTGTGCCGGTAACCGCCCGCAGTTATACACGCAGTTATTAACCGCAGGTTCCGAAAAGCGGAGTACGACAGTCTCTTATCCAGTCGCTGCGTCCGAGTACAGCCTTAAAAAATTGGACAGCCAGCGGAACCACGACAGACTGACAGCCTGTCGCACTCCCGAAAGGATTTTACTGTTTTATAGGGAGACTAGGCTTCGGGATTCTTGAAGATTGACTCATCCAGCTTCGCGCCGTATGTGATCGTCAGGATATAGGTTTCCTGAGTTTGCTTACCGTCTTCGATTAGCACCACGTGATAAGGAACCAGCGTCTGCTGTACTGCCCGGTAATCGAGGAACCTTCGTGTGTATTTCACAGGAGTGCCGCCGGCTGCCGGCGCATCTTCGTAATCGAGCCAAAGCACCCGCAAAGTACGAGCGCTAATGTAGTAGCGGGTCTTGCGCTTCTCTTTGTCCACCAGGTCGACTACGTATAATTCCAACCCTTTCTGCTGCTCCTTGCCAACGAGCGTCAGGGTCGATCCGCATTCCTTGTAACGAAGCAACGAGTCGATGCTGTGTAGGTGCTGGGAGAGAAAGCTGGCGGCAGCGTCCTGCCTTGGAGTGAACATCGCGCCATTGATAAGTCCCCACAATTTACCGTCACCGTAAATCAGGGAATATTCCATCGAGGGAAGCTTCTGATCGAGGCGAACCTTATCCTTGTCGAGGTTCTCACCACGAATAAAACGCCGCTCATAGTTAGCTTCCTCGGCAGCTCCTTGAGCGTTGACGCGCGTGATCTTGCCGCGCTCAACCCCGTTTCTGCGAATATGCTCGAGAGCGGCTCTTGAACCGTAAACGAGAATCACCGACTCAACTATCTGGTCGACTGTGTATGTCTTATCGTCGGATGGAACTACACGGGCGGTAACCGTCAGAGCCTGTGAAAGCAGAAAAGCACACAAAACAAAAAAAACTATGAATCTACGAATCAAATAGAACTCTCCTTAAATTCGGGTTTACCACTGGGAAGCATCAATCAGAAGGCGAATTGTAGCATATGAGCCTCAAACATCGCCCAGTCACCCGTTTACAAAACGATGGATGCTGCCTGAGAGCGGCTCAGATGCCTGAATGCAGCCTGACGTGTTTGACAACACCAGACCTCACGAGTATTTTGCTTCGTTTTCGCAGTACGGTATTAGCGAAGCCTGTTAGAAACAAATAAGTTTTTCGAAGGCGAATGAGAGGCTGATTCCTCTCTATCGCGATGAAAGGACATTCTGAACACATGAAGCGCGTAGGAGTTTTGGTAGGTCGGGAGAAGACTTTTCCCGAAGCACTCATCAACGGCATCAACGAACGCGGCAAAGGCGATGTTGTTGCTGAGTATTTAAAGCTTGGTGGCATCCAATACGATGCACCACCAAGGTATGACCTGGTAGTTGACCGTATTTCGCACGAAGTTCCGTTCTATCGTGCAACCCTCAAGCGGATGGCACTTGAAGGCGCCATCATCATTAACAATCCGTTTTGGTGGTCAGCGGACGACAAGTTCTTTAACTATTCCCTCGGCCGAAAACTCGGCGTTGCTATTCCCAAGACGGTGCTCTTGCCACAAAAGGACTACATTGAGGGTATTGTCACCGAGAGTTTGCGGAATCTGGAATTTCCGTTGGACTGGCAGGGCATTATTGATTACGTCGGATTGCCGGCGTTTCTCAAACCTTTCGACGGTGGTGGCTGGAAGAATGTTTCCAAGATCAATTCACTTGAAGAACTCTGGACCGAGTACGACAAAACCGGAACCTTGTGCATGACGCTCCAGGAGTCTATTGACTTCCAACAATTCGTCAGATGCTATTGCGTTGGTCAACAAGAAGTCATGATCATGGCTTACGATCCTCGCAAGCCTTACCTCTCGGGCGAGCAGTACGTTCATAACCCGGATTATCTCTCTCCAAAACTGGCAGAACGTGTTAAAGGCGACGTCCGCACACTATGCACGGCTCTCGGTTATGACATCAACACTGTCGAGTTTGCGATAAAGGATGAGGTTCCTTACGCAATCGACTTCATGAATCCCGCTCCGGATGCTGAACTCGCATCGGTTGGCGAGTTCTATCACAACTGGATCACACAGGCCGTTACGGATTTGGTTTTCAGACGGCTGTCAGAGAAAACTGATCGTCCGCGATATCGGTGGGATGCGCTCCTGAATCCGGAGCCTGCGAAGGCATACGCAGTGGCATCAGCATCAGAGCAGCAGTCACGCACGATAACGCCGAGTCCGCATTCTCCAGTTGTGCCTGAAGCGCCCGCGGCAGAAGCTGAAAAGCCTGCGCGTGTCGTCGCAAAACGGAGCCCGGTGAGGAAGAAGAAAGGCTGATTTAAGAAGGCGGGTCTCTGATTCAGAACGAGAGCCGTGACTTAACCTTCGTGTATTTCGTGTAATTCGTGGATCGTTGTTGAGCAAAAGAAGAGCCGATCCACGAATTACACGTATACACGAAGATTGAGTCACGGCTCAAGTTATTGATTATTATCCCTTCGAACGCTGATAGAGCGCTCGCGTGCCACCCAAAGTTACAAGCCAAATGATCATTGCTGATGAAGCTAGTGACCAGCCAACACTACCAAATACAGGGTCTACGAAGCCGCCGCCCAGTGCCAGCAAAATTCCACCGTTTACCACACGCGACGAAAGCCTGCGCAGCCGCGTCACGTGTTGGAGCCAGTTGATGCGTCGCAATTCGGTAGCAAGATATTCCTCATCATCGTTCAGCAAGCTGTAGTAATCACGCTCACGCTTAGCATAGCGAGCCAGCGCGGGTTCTGAAGTTACTCTGACCGCTTCTTGAAAGTGATGAATCACGTGCGCCAGCTTGCCTTCGCGAAGGGCAATGTCAGCTAGACCCAAGCGAGCTTTGAAATTTCCACTGTCAATCTCGACTGTTTTTTGCAGCGTTTCTCGCGCCTGACGCGAATCACCACACTCCAACATGCTCTCACCAATCAGCGGGAGCAGCACCAAATCTTTATCAGCGCGCATCGATGCCAATCGAAGTGCCGCACGAGCCCGCAGTAGTAACCTCGCATCCGATTGCGCACTTGCCTGTGATCGAAGCAGTCGAGCAAAGTCGTAAATTAACCATGCTCCACGCGGAGTTACCCTAAGTGCTCGTCTAAACGCCTCGCCAGCTTCGCGGAGACGTCCCGAGACGCGCAGCTCATTGCCTAGTCGACGTAACAGGTGCGCGCGTTCAATATCTTCCACGGAAGCTGTATGCGAAGAGTCATGACGGCTTTGTTTCCCGCCAACTCTGTAATCGTCTTTAGTTGAATCAAGCAGATCTTCGGAAGCAAGTTGCGAGAGTTGCGCCTTCCGGTCGACGGCGCCCGGGTCCGCCAAATAATCACGCAGATCACGACTGCGGTTATCAAGTTTGTCTTCGTGAACCAGTGGTAACAGTTCACGTATGAATTTCCGGTAGGACTGTCCGCCTGACGCGATAACAAACTCTTTTCCTTTGCCCGAGATTTGAGTTCGATAGCGATATCGGACACTACCCCGCCGGCGCAAGGTGCGAACTGCTGTCGTTTCGATTGTTTCGATATCAACGAAGGGAAGTTGTCTCAGATAACCAAACACTGCGTGAAGGATTAAGAAACCCGGACCCCGGCGACGAATAGTTAAGCCGTCGAACACTATGCGATCGGAGAATGCCAGAAGCGGAATGACAATCCAGGCCAGCATTACCAGCCCAAGAGCCACTGCACTGTACTCCGCCCTCAGCAACAGTGCAGAAACGAAAGTCAGCACACTTGCGAGTGCAAGGTATGAGCCTGGAGAAACTCGCACCGCTGCAATGGTCGACCTTTTTACGTCGATGGCGTGTGCGTCACCTACTTCTGCGAGCGCTGAAAGTTTCTCGAACTCTTTGCTTTCGTTCATCGGCTAGAACTCAAAGATGCGGGACAGTCAACCGGTAGTTGCAATGAGAAGGTGCCACGCGAACTGCCTGGCTCAGTGTAACGTAAGTCGGCTAATTGAACGAGAGTCTGTGTGGTGCAGTTTGAGTCTTGCAACTTTGCCACAGGAAAGCGAGCAAAACCGAGGAAGGCCTGCGCGCGACGGTCGTTAGAAATCTCCGTTAATGCTACGTCCAATTCGCCTGTTGGTTTTTCATAACGAACAAAATCTGTGACTCGGGAATCACCAAGGATGAGATTAAATCGATAGGTAGCCTGGTTGGTCTCGAAGACGCAATCCCATCTAAACGGATTCGCCAATGTCGGCATCGCGGCCAGGCGAGTTATCGATTCACCTGTCGGCGCGAACGCAGTAGCCTGATGAGTCGCTTGTGATAAAGCAAATGAATGAGCGACGCTCAAGCTTGCCCAATAAATAACAACCAACGCCAGCGCGGTCCAGGCAATGGGCCGGCCGTAACGCACACCCAATTGCTTCCAGGCCAAAACTATGAGCGTCATCAAAGTAACTAACCAAACGCCGCGGATAAGCCAGGGATGGGATAAATTCGCGCTCCGCGCATTCGTCATCAGCAGAACAGTCAAAGCGGCTCCAATAATTAACCACATGAATTTCAAGACTCTTGTTCGAGCAGTTAACAGAAAACAAGCGCTGCCGAGAATTAACCAAATGAACGGATCCACAATGAAAACGAAGTCTCCGTAAAACCATCGATGATTCCATGGCAGAAGAAAGCGGATGCCGTAATTGTTTGTCCAGTCGAGTAGTGGATGAGTCGCGCTGACGATCAAAGAACTGAGAAGCAATCCCGAAAAGACAGCTCGTTTCGGCCGTTTGCGAATCTTCGCGAGAAGGAGATCGCACAGGTAGAAAAACACCGGCAGAATTATCGCGAGCGAAAGCACACCAACGATCGAATGGGTAATGCCACGATGATGCTCAAGAAAACTCCACCGGTCGCCAAAGACCAAGACAGCAATATCGCTGTCAGGTGCGTTAGCCGCCAGTACACAAAGAAGGGTCGCGCCCGGAGACAACTTTTCCAACCCCGCTTTTGCCGCAGCAATGCCAACGAGCGAGTGGGTAAGGTTGTCCATGTCTGTGCTAAACGGACGGACCAGCTTGCTGGCTAACCCAGGGAGGGAGTTTCCGGAGGTAGTTGAGCGTAACGATCAGGATCCAGCTTCTGCAATTGAGTGGCAGCCTCGCGAGCAGCAGAGGAAATCGGAGCGGGTTTGTCGTCTTTTCCTTTCGCCTTTCTTGAAGCGTCGACGATATTAAACAGGAGATCCGCTGCTTCCTTCTTCTTGCCTTGTTTTTCGTAGACTTTAGCCAATCGGAGGTTTGCAGTTTCTGCAGACACCGTAGGGCTGTTCATCTTCGCAAGGTCGGTATAGATCTGAATCGCCTCGTCTAACTTTCCATCACTTTCTTTTGCCTGGCCAAGCGCGAACTTTGCCAGCGCCGCGATCTCTGGGATGTTGCTGTTACCGACCTCGGCTAATTCAGTCATCCCTTTTGGTCGATCAATAGTCAAACGGTTAGTGGCGATAAAGTATCGAGCCTCAGTCCTGTAGGGATCGCCGTATTTGGCAGCGACCTTCTCAAACTCCTCAATCGCTCGTTTCGAGCGATCCAGGTCACTCGCGAACGATAATCCAGAGGGATTGGGATTGGTCGAGGTGGCCAGTGAGGCAGTGGAGATATCAATTGCCCGGCCCAGGGCTTGCCGAGCTTCATCACTTTTTCGAGCATTCCACTTGATGAAAACAACGACAAGGATTACCGCAAGCAAGACACCACCAAGTCCATATAAAATCGTCCTGCCTTTGCCCTCCAAAGCATCGCCAGCACGATCGAGCAGATTCATTGTGGTATCGCGGAAACGATCGTGCTGCAGTTCCCGGGCTCGCTTCTTCTTATATTTCGCCACCTATTTTCCTCTCGCAAGTCCCCATACTGAACTACGTTCAAATGGGTGTATGATAATCGAAAACGTCACTCTAATGGCGCGTACGAAAAGTTGTCAAGCAAGGGTTCTGTTGGCGTTTGCGAGGCTCACTAACTTGAGATTTTCTTTGGAACAAAACCAATTCTCATGGTGTCTAAGCACACGCCTGTCCGGGAATGGGCACAGTTTGGAAGCTCGAATTCCCGCCCCAGGGGGTGCAGAGTGAGCTACGGAGAGCCTATAGCCCTCCGAGGGCAATTGGAATTGGAGCAGGTCGCAGTCGCGACCCCTGTGGAAACTCGCCCAACCACCGAGGCACTGTTCATTGAAAGACTCCGGCAGGGAGATGCCAATGCATTTGAGCGACTCGTGCAGGAACGGTCTGGCGAGATTTATGGATTGCTCTACCGCCTGACGGAAAGTCGCGAAGAGGCCAAGGATCTTACGCAGGAAACGTTTTTGCGGGCCTTTCAGAACATCACCAGTTTTCGTGGTGAGTCTGATCTCCGAACCTGGATTTACCGAATCGCCATCAATCAGGCCCGGAATCGATGGCGCTGGTGGCGCCGCCGCCGACGAGACGCAACGTTCTCGCTCGATTCGGTTGATGATCCTGGTCGTCTGTCGCTGCTCGCAACACTGAAATCAGAAAAGGCTCGCGATCCGGAACAGGACACCCTGGCGCATGAGCGAGAGGTAGTGTTGAAAAAGGCTTTAAGCACTCTGCGTCGCGTCTACAGGGAAGCGGTGGTTTTGAGAGACATAGAAGGCTTTGCCTATGAGGAGATCGCTGTAGCTCTGGACATAAGTATTGGAACCGTGAAGTCGCGCCTGGCGCGTGGTCGCCAGGAGCTCCGGCGCAAGCTGGAAGGATCTTTGTAATTGCCGATTTCCGATTGCCAATTGCCGATTTGGGAACGTCCGTATTCTTCAAAATTGGCAATCGGCAATCAAAAATCGGAAATATTCTGAATGGCTGCCCCGCCCCGGCTCACCAAACTCGGTGCCAAATGGGTCGAAGTGAGGAGACGGCGGGCTAGGCTTCCAAAGCGGCCTGAGCGCATTTGAAAACGTGGCCAGCAACACCCGTTGAAGGGTCGCTCACAAGCCTCAAGGAGTTGTCTAAACTTGTCGCAGTTGCTTCGTTAGGAGCAGCCGGGGTCGGCCAGCCATTCAGAAGATTATTGTCAGTCGTGCAGTTAAGCACACAAACTGATAAGCAGAGTAAGAATTATGTTGTGCGAAGAAACTAAGCAATCGCTTTCACCATACATCGACGATTGTGTTTCGCTGCCAACCCGAGTGGCGATCGATGAACACTTGAATCGATGCCCCGTTTGTCGTTCTGAAGTAGCACAGCTGCGGTCATTGACGCGTCGTCTTGCAAGTCTGTCGCAACCAATCCCGCCGGCGGATCTTGCCGAAACGATAACCGATCTGTTTGTGATCGAAGCTGCCGCTCAACGTCAGGCGCCAAATCCTTCATTGAGCTACCGTGTCGCACGTTTCCTTCAGCCGCGCTTGATGCCCTACACGGTTGGTTCATTCGCTTCAGTGATTATGTTTGCTCTGATGTTTGCCGCACTACGTCCACACTTTGTGGCTTTACGTGAAGCGGCACTTCAGAGTCACAACGTGATTGTTTTGCATACTCCAGGTTACGACTTGACCAGACCGGTAACGCCGGAAGATTTTGCAGCCAGCCGTGCACCGTTCGCGGAACAATCGCCGAGTTTGAACCCTGGCGGCGCCCTGGCAGCTTTAACTCGAGCTTATGCGCGTCCACATCCTGAATCGGACGACATGGTGGTTGTTGCTGACGTCTTCAGTAACGGAGCCGCATCGCTTGCGGATGTGGTCCATGCACCCCGCGATCGTCGAATGTTGGATGACTTTGAATCTGCCCTTCGCCAGGATGCAGCGTTTGTGCCGGCTTCCATGGATCGCCGGCCTGATACGATGAGAGTTGTGTTTGCTGTTCAGAAAGTAGATGTAGACGATCGCAACTTCTAGGTCTGACCTCCAGTAAAAACGAAAACGCTCCGACGGCTCGGAGCGTTTTTCGTTTTAAGTGTCTTCCCAACCTCGACTTTCGTATTCGACGCCTTAAGAGTATTGGCGATGGCTACTTCTATTACGCTTCTTACGCCTTTCGAGCTTTCTAATTGCTCTTGCTTCTAACCTCCGCTCCAGCGGCCGAGAGTGGAAGCGCTTCTCACCAATCTTTTCCTCTCCAGGTTCAAGGTAGTACTTGAGTTCCTCATTCGATTGCATAACGGCGGCGTCATCAAACACATGCAACGCCATTCGGCGTACAAGCCGGCTGGGATCTCGCAACGACCGCATTAGAACGTCGACCTTTTGCTCCAACACATCCCGGGCACCGTGGCAAGGACAAAGCCCGCGCACGCCGTGGCTGCGCACTACTTCGTCCGTTGCCTGTAGATCCGTCTCGATTTTCTTCACGTCAGGTTTCGCCCAACGCTCTCGTTTCGCTACCATCGTATTCTGATCTCTTCAATATGCATTGCCATTCAAATAAAAACACTGGCAAGCACGTTTAGGTCCCTTCTTAGTTCACCCACTGCTTATCGTAAGTCGAAAAACTTTGAACACACCAGAGAATTTTCCATGCGAGACTTGTCTCTATTTGCGTCGCTTGACGCACCGCACTTCGCATGCTAGTTTGCGGCTTCACCTGTTAATAACAAATCGAATCAACGTGAGACCGGTTGAGTCTCACGCGGTGATAAAACTTGACGGCCACAGCACCAGAGTTAAAACAAACGCCACTTAATCGGAGACATCGAGAATTGGGTGGCAGAATGGTCGAGTTTGGTGGCTGGGATATGCCAGTCCAATATCCCGCAGGCACAGTCGAAGAACATCTCCGGACCAGAAACCATTCAGGGCTATTTGATGTCTCTCATATGGGTGAGATCGATGTGCGTGGCCCTGATGCGATCCCTTTTGTTAATCGTCTCACTTCCAACGATGTAACAAAGTTGACCGACGGTCAGGCCCAATATTCCGCACTTACCACCACGTCCGGAACCGTGGTGGACGATCTGTTGGTCTATCGCCTCTCTGCCGATCATTTACTCCTTGTGGTCAACGCGGGCACAACCGACAAGGATTGGAATTGGATCTCTTCACACCACAATGGTGAGAATGTTGAGCTTAGAAATGCGAGCTCAGAATACTGCCAACTTGCGATCCAGGGTCCAGACGGATTATCGATTCTTCAAAAGTTAACCGACCTGCCACTGGCCGACATCAAGTATTACCATTTCACCAACGGCACAGTAGATGGCGTTGCGAGTATCGTCTCCCGAACCGGTTACACGGGCGAGGATGGATTCGAGATTTACGCTTCCCCTGACCAGGCAGAGAGACTTTGGAACAAACTGCTGGATGTGGGGAACTTTGGTACCGAAACCGGAGTGCTGCCATGTGGACTTGCTGCGCGAAACACGCTGAGACTCGAAGCCGGCATGTCACTGTATGAACATGAGATCGATGAAACTACGACATTGATCGAAGCGAACCTGGGTTGGATTTGCAAACTCGATAAAGGTGAGTTCATTGGACGCGAAGCACTGACCAAACAGAAAGAGAGTGGTCCAGAGAAACGACTGGTTGGATTCGAAGTTGTGGAGCGCGGTATCGCGCGAGACGGCCAGGACGTCGTAATCAACGGCCAGGCAAAGGGAAGAGTAACCTCAGGTAGTCCCGCTCCGTACCTGAAAAAGAATATTGGCTTCGCATACATTCCTACTGAACTTGCAGTGATTGGAAACGAGATTCAAATCGACGTAAGGGGCCGGCTCGTTAAAGCACAGATCGTCAAGACCCCTTTTTACAAGCGCGCAAAGTAATTCTTGGTTCAAATAAAATTAGCTGGAGGAATCATGGCAAACGTCCCAGAAGACTTGCACTACAGTAAGGACCACGAGTGGGTCAGAGTCGAAAGCGATCAAGCCATCATCGGCATTACCGATTACGCTCAAGACTCGCTTGGAGACGTGGTGTACGTCGAACTGCCAAAACCGGGTGATGAATTCGCGACCAGCGAGTCGTTTGGATCAGTTGAATCAGTGAAGGCAGTGTCTGAAGTATTCACCCCTGTTTCGGGCGAAGTCGTGATGATTAACGAGTCGCTTGCCGATGAACCTGAAAAGGTAAACACGGATCCATACGGCGCCGGCTGGATGATTCGGGTGCGCATGTCGAGCCCAGGAGAGGTTGATAGCCTTCTAACCGCTGCTGAGTACGAAGACTTTACGAAAGCTGAGAAAGAATAACCTTGCGCTACATCCCCAACTCGCCGGAAGAGCGCTCGGAGATGCTCGACTCCATTGGTCTCAAATCGGCTGCCGAATTATTCGATTCCATTCCACACAATTTACTTTTGCGGCGCCCACTTAATACTCCTGCCGCACTATCCGAAAGTGAACTCTTAACGCGCTTCGAACAAATGGGCGCTCGAAATACTGGAGCTCGCCGGATCAGTTTTCTCGGCGGAGGAGCTTATTCGCATTACGTACCAACCATAGTCGACCACATCATTTCCAGGTCGGAGTTCTTTACCGCGTACACGCCATATCAACCCGAGATTTCACAGGGGACTCTCCAAACCATCTTCGAGTTTCAAACCCTGGTTTGCCAGTTGACGGGGATGGAAGTTGCAAACGCCTCGATGTATGACGGGTCGACTGCATTAGCTGAAGCAGTATTGATGGCCGAACGCATAACGCGACGATCGAAAGTTGTTTCTGCGGGTTCGGTCCACCCGCAGTACCTGGAAGTTGTCAACACTTATGTGCAACACGCGGGTATCCACCTCGAGTTGATTCCATTGGATGAGAAGACTGGACAGTGCGGTGCGGCATTACCCTCCGCTATTGACGATCAAACCGCTGCGGTGGTGGTTCAGTCGCCAAACTTCTTTGGGTGTGTTGAGGATCTGAAGGTCCTGGCAGACGCCGCACACGCGAGGGGCGCGTTGTTAATAGTTGCCATCACTGAGGCGATCTCGTTGGGTCTCCTCAAATCGCCCGGCGACTGTGGCGCGGATATCGTGATTGCAGAGGGTCAGTCCTTTGGAGTGCCGCTCTCGTTTGGCGGTCCGTACGTCGGACTCTTTGCGACTCGAGAAAAATATGCACGACAGATCCCCGGTCGACTGGTTGGTGAAGCTTTCGACAAGAAGGGTCGCCGCGGTTTTGTGCTGACGCTTGCTACTCGCGAGCAACACATCAGACGTGAGAAAGCTACTTCGAATATCTGCACTAACGAAGGACTGATCGCTCTCGCTGCAACCGTCTACCTGGAAACCATGGGACGAAAAGGCATTCAGGAAGTGGCGTATCAATGTGCACAAAAGGCAGCGTATGCCGCGAAACAAATCGCTGCCATTCCCGGCTTCTCACTTTCCTTTACTGCCCCGGTCTTCAACGAATTCGTTGTTCGATCGCCGTCACCTGCGCGTGAACTACTGGCAAAGCTCGCCAGTGAAAAAGCAATCGACGGAGGACTTGCGTTGTCGCGATTTATGGCAAATCGTCCCAACGATTTCGTCGTCTGCGTAACTGAAACAAATACTCGCGAACAGATTGATGCTCTGGCTCACGGACTCCGCTCGATATCCGGCAAATAGTTTATATGACCTCTGGAATCACCAAAGTTACTAATCACATCAGTCCAAATGAGCAACTGATTTTCGAGCGCTCCCAAACAGGACGCGTCGGTTATCGGCTACCCGCACTCGATGTCGAGGAGCGATCGCTGAACGACTTAATACCGACAGCCTTTCAACGGACGGACGATCTTGACGGTGTGCCTGAAGTTAGCGAAGTAGACGTGATTCGACATTTCATTCGTATGTCGACATGGAATTATTCAATCGACATCGGCATGTATCCGTTGGGCTCCTGCACGATGAAGTACAACTCGCGTCTGAATGAACGCGTCGCTCGTATTGCCGGTTTTGCAAATCTCCATCCACTCACAGAAGAGACTGATGCTCAGGGAGCCCTCGAAGTTATTTTCGAACTGCAGCAGCATCTTGCCGAGATAACCGGACTGCAGGGTATTTCATTGCAGCCCGCTGCCGGCGCTCATGGTGAGATGACGGGCATTATGATCATCCGCGCCTTCCTTGACGCTCGAGATGGCGAATCAGCTGCATCGAGACGGACGATGCTCATCCCCGACTCTGCTCATGGTACTAACCCTGCATCGGCCCATCTTTCGGGATTCTCCGTTAAGACGATTCGCTCGACGTCGGAAGGTCTGACGGATTTGGAACACCTGCGGGAGTTGTGTGCGCACGGTGATGTTGCTGGTTTAATGCTGACGAATCCCAACACTCTTGGTCTCTTTGAACGAAACATCAAAGAGATTTGCGATATCGTCCACGACGCAGGTGGTCTCGTTTACATGGATGGCGCCAACATGAACGCGCTGGTTGGAATCGCGCGTCCCGGGGATATGGGCGTCGATGTGATTCACCTGAACCTGCACAAGACATTCTCAACGCCACACGGCGGCGGTGGACCTGGCTGCGGGCCTTGCTGTTGTACTAAAGCACTCGAACCTTTTTTACCTGTTCCTCGAATAGTTAAGAACGACGAAGGGTACCGACTCGATTACGATCACCCTCGATCCATTGGTCGAGTTAAGGCGTTTTATGGCAACTATGGAATGATGTTGCGCGCCTTGTCGTACACATTGACTCATGGTCATGACGGCTTGCGTGAAGCCACTGAGGCTGCTGTCTTGAACGCTCGCTATGTCGCGAATGGTCTGACAACAGACTTCGATAAGCCTTTCAACAGTCCACCGATGCACGAGGTAGTGTTCACTGATAAGAAACAGTCTCGCAAGGGAGTTCACACGCTGGACATCGCGAAGCGTCTTATCGATTACGGTTTTCACCCAATGACAATTTACTTTCCGTTGATTGTTCAGGGCGCAATGTTAATAGAACCAACGGAGTCAGTCGGCAGGCAGGAGCTCGATCAATTCATCGAAGCCATGCGATCGATTGCGAAGGAAACACTGGAGGATCCTGAGCTCGTTCTAAACGCACCGCACAATACTCGCATTGGCCGACTAGACGAAGCGGCGGCGGCACGCAAACCAGTCTTGAGATGGAAACCAAGGCAGGCGTCGGCGAGTGGAGGATGAGAGCAGGACCATCGTCAAGAGCGGTACAGGGCAGGCTAATCATTTTCCATATATCATTTGAGATTTTTAAGTTGACATTTTGCAGCTGTACAAGAAACTTAATTTGTTGCGTGTTTACCCTTGCAACACCCAAATGTCTGGTATGAAGGCAACAACCCAAGAAGCTCATCGGCAGCGCTGAAAATGGCAACTGAAAAATCTCAAATGATATATGGAAAATGATTTGGTCCTATTTCGTTGCCGGTACTCTCAACAATGCCAGCCTCTGAACCACTCTCCCGTTAACAAGGTGCTCTTCAACGATCTCCGCAACATCTGACGCTCTGACCTGCGCGTACCAAATCCCATCCGGGTAAACAAGCACCGCAGCGCCAATAGCACAGAACCCGACTGACCCACACTCGGTGAGCACCACGCTTCCACTCGGATTGCGTCCTTTCTTTTCAGATCCGAACTGGAGGCCGCGTGCTTTTAGCTCAGTCTCAAAGGCTGATTTGACGGCCGCACTGTCCACGGCAGAACACGACTTTCCAGTGCAAACAAAAACGTGATGCTGAATTGGCGCAGTAACTACAGGCGCCAATTCTGCCAAACGTTCACAATCATCAATGAATTCACTGCTGCTCATGTCAATCTCGCAGTCCATCCTAACACGAAGCTAAACCCTTATCGGCCTTGGAATGCCTTGTGTTTCCGCCTTTCGTGTTGTTCGTGTGATTCGTGGATTGTGTTTTTTCTACGTGACAGGACAATCGACGAACCAACACGAAACATCACGAAGTGCAGCGTACAAGTTAACCGTTTAGCGAAACTTCATTGTAGAATGACGTTCGAGCGGGCTGTTCGTGCCGCTCTGTTTTAGCTTTCGGTGCTGATTTAGAACTAAGTATGGCAACCGGCCTGGTTATCCACATCTCCTCGGGCAACGACCGGCACACTGAGATCCTCACGGATGAGCGCATTCGTATTGGCAGCTCGGAAGGCGCCGATCTGCGACTCCGCGCGTCGTCTCTCCCGAACAATTCGACCAATGGATATCTATTGGAACTCGTCAGACAGGACGGAGCGTATCAGGTCGCGGCTTTCGACAAGGCGCTCGAAGTAACAAAAAACAGCGCCGAATTTGCCGTCGGTGACTTGATTGAGGACGGCGATGAGATTCGTGTTGTCGGTTCAGATTTGATCCTTCATTTCTTCCCGATCCGATCGCTTCCGGCAGTTGTCCCGGGAGGTGGTTCGAAAGAGACTCATGTTGCTCCGTTCATCGAGGCTGCAGCAATTGAGTCAGCTGCTACCGCTCGCCGAGACGATGCGAAAGTGTTTCTAAGAGAGTTCACTCGAGAACTCGTCCGTGAAATTAATCCCAGCACAAAGCTGATTACCCTCGCGATTGCGATCGCTTTGGTTGGCGGAGTTCTCTATATCGGCTTCGCAATGTACAAGGAGCTGCAACGCAGTCGTAGGTTAATCGGTGACCTGGGCGCTCAGTTAGATCAAACGAAGCAACAGTCATCAAAGCTCAGCGACCAACTCGCAGAGCAAGCCAAAGATAACAAAGAGATTCGCGACAGCCTTTCACTAGCAGTGAAACTCCGTAGTGAATACGGGCGTGGTGTCTGTCTTATCTCCGGGTCTTACTACTTCGTTGAAGTTGGAACTGGACGACCGCTGCGATATCCGGAAGCGCAGACAAACGAAAGTGGTGCCGCGGTACAGAGCGGCGATCAACCCGCGACGCTGACTCCCGAAGGCCACGCGGCAATCGCGGAGTATGAATTCGTCGGATCTGGATTTTACGTGGGGAATGGGTTTGTCCTGACAAACCGTCATATCGTTCAACCGTGGCTCGCCGACGATCGAGCACAGAGTTTGACCGGGATCAAAAGCCAGCCTCGCTTACGAAAATTAACGGCGTACTTTCCCGATTACAAACAGGCGATCTCGTTGAAGTTTGTTGCCGCTGCACAAAAAGACGACCTGGCTGTCTGCTCGCTGGATATACCGGAGGTCCCGTCAACAATTCCACTACTACCGCTCGAAACGGATCCCGATGCTGTAGCTGTTGGTAAGTCGGTTGTGATGATGGGCTATCCCTCTGGTCCAGATCGATTACTTGCTCTGTTGGACGATGCTGAATCGCGTGGAATCCAGCAACGTTACGGATCACTTGACGCGCTTTTGGGATTCCTCGCTGAGACCAAACGCATTCAACCACTAACAACCCAGGGCAACATTACGGACCTTGACGTCCGAAGAATTGCTTATGACGCACGAACCGCTGAAGGTGGTTCAGGCGCTCCATTGTTTGGTCCATCTGGCCGTGTGATCGGAGTAAATTTTGCGGTATTCACCGAAAACCAGGCCTCCAATTTTGCGGTACCGATCCGATTTAGTATTCCGCTGCTCGAACGCGGCGGTTGGGAGCCTCCGCAGCCGAAGGATGGCGAGGCAGTAAGTCAATCAGCCACTCACCCGCCCTCAGCAACAATCAAGTAAAGTTCTTAGTGAGTTAACGCAAGGCCTCTCAAAAGCGTCCGAAGTGTGTGTAGGTTCCGGCAACTAAGCAAGGCCGGATTTGCATCGGATCGTTTGTTACGGTCCATGGGCTGTCACAATTGACAGTAAAAAACTGATCCAAACGAGATTACAGTGATGATATATTTGATTGTGCCTTCGATGGGGCATGGCTATTGCTGATAGTGAAAACCCCGGGCGCAATTATAAGGGTTTCTGAAGCGCCCGAGATCTGGTGCAGTACAAACTCCCCATTCGCCAAATATTGTTGCGTGTTTTGAAGAACCGACAAGAATGACGACACAAACGCGAAGGCTCTGGTATCAGGCTTGGAACCTGTTTTTCTCCTTCCTGCTCGTTTTCTCGCCTCTGCTTCAAAGCACTGGCCGCTCGCAATCTCCGGAACCGCAAACTACAAATCAGGAACTTCCTAATGATCTCTCTCAAATATTGAGATTGGATCGGCTGAAGGTAAGCGGTGGGGCGGAATTGCTTACGGTGCAAGCTCGACTCGCTGGTCTCGATTCTGACAAAGAATATAATTGGGTCCCCCTCGTTTCAATTCTTCGCGACACACTGGGAGATCATAATCGTGAGAATGATCGGCTGCGATACGTATGGCCGCTCACCTACACCCGGCCTACATTGAAGCAGCGGTTCGCGGCAGCCGTGCCGTTCTTTTACGCGAGAGTCGGCAATAAAGAAAAGCTTTCGGACAAACCACCACCGCCGGCATTGGACCTTGCTGCTCCCGAAACAGAAGTCTGGGACAAACTCTTTTGGGCCGCCATTCAAAATGTCTTGCTTGATCCTTATGGCACTCCGATCAAGGCATCAACAAGTGCATACAGGAAAAACGCCTCTGACTATCGCAAGTCACATATCATTCGCGCGCTGTCAGTGCTCGCTTTATATGAAGCCGTCAAAGGCGAGTCAGCTTTCACACAATCGGAACTCGCAGAGATTCAAGCTCGTCTTCTCTTAACCGACAAAACGTTCGGTGGTTTGGTTGACGACACACAGCTTCAGGGTTACTACGCAAGACGACTTGCACAAACTCGTGATGAGCGGGGTCACAACTGGGAACTTCTCAGACAAAGAGCCGAAGCAGAATCGCTCTACTTTGAACCGCTCCAAATGCCTGACGGCAGTGCGACTCATGCGATGCTTTGGTTGGCTGAACCGGATCTCGCCAAACGAAAAGGCGCTGCGTTCGAGAGTCGTTTTCTCAACATTGCGAATCCATGGACTGATAAACGACTGCAAACCTGGGAAGGCTACACCGAGAAGCGATATTTGGATTCTTCGGGCAATGTCGTTGATGAGGACGCGCCGGGAGCACAACCTGTCCAGATGATCCCGCTCGCGCTTTACGGGCTCGATTATCCAAAGATTCCAATGCTCCTGGTCGACTTTCGGGACAAGTACAATCCGAAGAAACGCGAAATGTCCCGTAGAGCTCTAAATGACCTGACGCGAAATGTCCTTTCGGTTTCGAAGTTCGGCAACCTGCCATTTTTTCTCGGTCGAACGGTCTTCGATTTCGTCACCGGTAGACGCGGAATGGATATCAATCAGCCATCTCGTTTACAAACATATTCACAGTTGAAACTGTTTCTCGCTCTCAACGAGACCATGGCCCCGAACCTTCGTGAGGAAGTCAACGGACGGCTCGAGAAACTTTCACTTAATCCATTTGAAAATGATTTGAATGCGGAAGCCAACGTTGCACACCAACAATACGAAGCATTGCTGGCTTTCGCAAAAGACCCTGACGGTCTGGCTGCAAAGCTCGAACGTGATCGGCGCGCAGAGTTGACGCCACTGGAGCACGGCAGCAAAACTCAAATCGTCTTTCGGGTTGCAAATGTCTTATCGTTTGGAAGGTATGTTCATCGCGAAGAACGAACAATCGATATGGAGAGCCGCCTCGACATCGCCCGCAGGTTGAATTACCACACCGATTTTCTTCGCAAGGTGGCTAAGTCCAACGCTGAAATTGAAGTCGCCTGGAACCTGGATGACATTCGCCGGTCGCTACACTTCATTGCCAATCATGGCGAGGAAGCAGGATCAACCGCCGTCATGGCAACCGCAAAGATTTTTGCACGTACGCGAGATGATGAAGTACGGCGCGCTTGCCTCGAGAGTCTTTCGAGAATCAATCATAACAAGGCGCGTAACGAGCTTCTCAAGATCTCCGAGAACCAGGGACTGGATCAGATGTGGCGCGACCTGGCGACGACAAGTCTGCAACGCATGAATGAACGTTCACAACCGATTGCTGCCTCGGTGAATGGAACTGCCCTTAAGAGCGGTCAGCCGTAAGCCAATGAGTCAGGCGAACGGTATAAAGAACGGCAAGGTCATCAGCCGGTCGCTTAACTACTGTGGTAGTTCGCGCGCATTATTCATTCTACTCACTCTCCTTCTTAGTTCTCTTCCAACCTGGGCACAAACCAAACGACTCGTCGTCATCAAATGCGACGGTCTGCCTCCTGGTGTGATCGATCGGTTTGTAAAGGAAAAGGATCCGGCTACCGGTAAGAGTAGCCTGCCTTGGTTTGACTACATCTTTTACCAACGCGGAACACGCTTATCCAACTTTTACGTGCGCGGGATGAGTCTTTCGGCCCCTTCGTGGTCAATGCTGGACACAGGTCAGCATCTGCAGCTCAAGGGTAACGTTGAATTCGATCGCTACACTCTGCACTCCTATGATTATCTAAATTTCATTCCGCTATACCTCGGCAACATAACAGGCTCTCGAATTGATATGCCGGGTGTTGAAATACTCGACTCGATTGGCATCCCGCTTTTTCCCGATGCTTATCAACACGATGAGCGCTATCTCACGTTCTCATTGTTTCTGCGTGGTGCTCGCTATTCGACCCTGCAAGGTGGACTCGAAGGCAGATTCAAAAAGTCGCCCAAGGATCTTTTTGATGAATGGACAATGGGTTTCGAAATGCGAAGCGCCCTGAGCGATCAGCTTTTGCGCGAACTCACAGGCAAACTGTCAGACCCCAGGATTCAATACCTCGATTTAATGATGACTGACTTTGACCACGTAGCCCATCACAACAACGATAGTCAAACTCACCTCTTTGTGCTCAAACAGATGGATGCAGTCATCGGACAGGTTTGGACGGCGATAGCTAAGACTCCTTTAGCAAATCAGACTGCGCTTATAGTTGTTTCTGATCATGGGTTCAACACTGATGAGAAGGTATATAGCCAGGGATTCAATCTTGTGAAGTTGCTGGGAAGCAAACAAGGTGGTGGTCATCACGTCATTACCAAGCGCCGCCTGATGATGGACTACGCGATCAAGGGCATCAATCCGTTAGTACCGCTGATTACTACTACGACTGAAGAGTCATACTATTTGAAAAAGCAGAGCACCGAGTATCCAACGGCGATGCTTGATTTCGATGGAAACGAGCGGGCGTCGATTCACCTGCGCAATAGTGATTTGAACAAACTACACATTCTGCTTCAGCAGCTGCAGCGCAAGGATTTGTCTCCGGCAGTACGCAATGCTGCGACTGCGGAGTTTTTTGCGACGATTGATGGACGGCGGACCGAGTGGACCAAGACCCTTTCAGAAATGCAGGCGGAATTGGCAGTGCTGCGCAAGAACATAGAAAAGCAGCGCGTCTTGTGGGAGGCACAGCCTAAAAAGTTTTCGAAAGAACAAGAGCAGGCCGGTCTTGATGAAGCTGCAAAACGCATTTTCGTTCAACTCGATCGGTGGCAGAGCGACGAGAAAGACTACAGTCATTACCTGGCAGTGCTTCAAAACCTGCTGAACCTTTCTCAGCCATCCTTCGATCCGATGAAGATCAGGATCGAGGAAGTAATTCCCAAAGATTCGATGGGAGACCGGAATAACATTTATCAGCTTCAAAACTATATCGTTGGTCTTACACCTGACGGGCTCGTCCTAAACACTGACGGCTCGCTCAACAACGATCGAAGTTTCGTCCGCGTTAACTACTTCAACCTCCTTCACAGCATAACCGTCCGAAATAGTCAGGCTAGCGTTTCAAACAAACCAATTGATTTGATCGCAACAAGACTTCCGTCCAGCCTGGTGACCGTGGCTGTCAACGAAACTAATCTTGACCCTGACGCTGTGTGGGTAACCTGTGGATCAGAAAAGCAAGCGCTACTTCTATTTCGAACAAACGATCGCGGCGAGCTTAGCATTCGTTATCAGCCAATTAACGACCTCGCTCAAAGTGTTAATGGCGCGGTGCATTTCGATGAACTTGAATGGCAACCTGGATTACCTCTTCAGATTTTGGAGGATCCCAAGCTCTCGATCGGATCTGCTGATCGCAGCCAATGGTTGAGTCAGTGGCACACAGAAACCGAATGGCTGGAGGCACTACACGAAACTTCATATTCGAATGGCTTGATTGGACTGAATGAAGAACTGGCACGACACCCCAACGAACGTGTTTCATCAAGCGAGCCTGGATTAACCTCAGACGAACGCATCCGTCGCGAGTTCATTCAACGACAGCGGGATCTTTGTGAATCTGAGATGCTGATTGTGGCAAACAATCACTGGAACTTTGACGTTCGCGGCTTCAATCCAGGTGGTAATCACGGTTCATTCTTCCGAATTTCTACACACTCGACATTTATGATCGCCGGCGGTAAGGATACCGGCATCGGTCAGGCCCGAACGATCGAACAGCCCTACGACAGTCTTAGTTTCGTGCCCACGCTGTTGGCATTAATTGGTGATTTACGCGATGATAGCACTCCCGTTCCAGCTTTGTGGGAGAAGGGATTCAGACGTTTTCCCGGCCGCGTAATCAAAGAACTTCTGCCTGGCAGTCTGAACAATAGTACTGCCGTTGGAGCAAACTTATCGCCTTGATTGAATCTGACGAACTCGGAGCAGACTGGCAAACAGAGGAACCTGAAGAACTCTCCGAAGAACCATCACCTGCTTCCAGGACCTCACGACGATCATTTGCCTGGCTGCAAACACTCGCCTTTCTACTGGGTCTTGCGCTGCTCGTTTATGTAATTAACCGCGTCGGCTTACAACCACTCTTCGATGCTCTTCTGCGAATCGGTTTTGGGTTCTTTATAGTTCTTGGTTTGAGTGGATTGCGCCACGTGCTGCGTACAATAGCAATGCGCGCGGCAGTTCCTCCGGAGCATCGTCGTATTAGTTTTCGTAACGCATTTGCCGCACGATTAGGTGGCGAAGCGATCAGCTTCCTCACATTCACAGGACCACTCCTTGGCGAAGCAACAAAAGTAGCACTACTGCGGAAACGCGTACCGCTCACGTATGGGGTACCTGCACTCGTCGTAGACAATTTGCTTTACAACTTGTCAGTAGTCTTCTTTGTGTTGAGTGGCGCGTGTGTAATGCTGCTGATCTACCCGCTTCCCACACCCGTGTATGCAGTTCTAATAACTATTGCGAGTGTCGCGGCATTGGGAATCATTGCAGCCGGGTTAGCGGCAAGGCGACGTGTCATGCTGCTCACGTGGGCCATAGATCGCCTCGGAGAACTTCGGCTGAGTCCAAAAGTAATTCTCAAACGCAGGCATCATATCTATCACCTCGAGTTGAAAGTCTACGACTTCTATAAACATCACCCCGGAGCATTCTTCGGAATGATAGCTTGTGACCTTCTCTCACACGTGACAAGTGTTATTGAGGTGTTCGTGGCGCTGCGTTTCCTGGGATTCCACCCGCACGTTTCTCAGGCTTACATTATCGAATCACTAACTAAAGTAATTAACTTTGCCTTCGCTTTTGTGCCGGGAACGATCGGTGTTTACGAAGGCGGTACTGAAGTGATTCTGCAAAAAGGCCTCGGCTTTACCCCGGCTGCAGGCCTCGCGCTGGCGCTCGTCCGTAAAGCAGCGATAGTTGTTTGGACCTCAATTGGATTGCTTGTACTTACATCACGAACATTACCTAATGCGTGGCGGCGCGTTCTGGATCGCAGCCCGCGCTTAAGACGACTTATGGATAGCCTGGTATTCTCAAACATCGCTCATAGACCTGCTCGCACGGCAGTCAGCATTTTAGGAACGGGTGTCGGCGTGCTGTTAATCGTGTTTACGGTTGGACTAGCACACGGTGTTCTTCACGAACGCGGTAAACGCGAGTCAAACATTGGCGCACAAATAATGATTCGACCCTCGGGCACAATCGGCCTGGCTGGCGGCTCACCATTTAAAATTAAGGTCTCACACGCCGCAGAGATCGCTCGGCTAGAAGGAGTAAGGGCTGCAACTGCCATAGGACAAACTCTTGACAAGAGTGATACCGGTTTCGGCCAAAGACTCATCGATGGAATCGATTACGATCAATACGCAAACCTTGCTGGAATATCTATTCGTGAAGGTCGCAAACTTATTTCAGGTGACGAAGCGATCATAGATCCTCAGTGGAAAGAAAATCGTCACGCGCAAATCGGCGACACCGTAAAACTCTTCGAGCGTCCATTCAAAATTGTCGGTGTTTACGAACCGCCGGGTGGTGGACGTATCAAGATTCCATTGACGACAATGCAGGAGCAGGAAGGTATTGAAGGTCACGGTACCGCGATTTTGGTGGCGTGTATTGACCCGGCAAATCAAGACGAAGTTGCGAAACGAATTCAAAAGCAGTTCCCTGACGATCAGCTTATCTTCACTCGCGACCTTCCCGAACTTTATGCTTCGGGAGTTCCTGCGCTGAATATATTCATTAAGGTAGTTGTAGGTGTCGCAGCTTCAATAAGCATGCTGGTGATTCTGCTTGCGATGTACACGACAGTTACCGAACGCACCAGGCAGATCGGCATACTTAAATCGTTAGGCATGTCCAAGTCCGCGATTGCGTGGGTAATCGAACAGGAGGCAATGGTCGTCAGTTTTCTTGGTGTACTTGTCGGCGTGTTGTTGACCATGGCTGCACGTTTCGCCGTGATGCGCGTGACTAGCTTAACGATAGAAATCGAACCTCGCTGGGTTCTGATCTCACTCGCCGTCGGCTTGTTGGGAGGGACCATCGGTGCGCTTTACCCTGCTCTTCGTGCAGCGCGACAGGATGCTGTTGAAGCTTTGAGCTACGAATAGATTGATTGGAGGGTCTTATGAGCGCCAGTGCCGGGGCTGCAGCGGCAGCCGCTATTGCTCAAGCAATTAAAGCCAGTGGGGTGATCGTTCGTGTCACTCCGGAAGACTTTGAGAATATTCTCCGCAAGAGCGATAAACCCCTCGTGATTTGTGCAACCGGCGGTTTCATCTCTACAAACTATCAATACATGACCAGCTACAAAGGCTTCGCGTTTTTTGCGAAGTGTCCCGCCCCTCTGATGTTCTCTCCAAAGGTAGAGACAATCGTCGCTCAGAAGATCTGGATTCCGGGATAAGGAATTTTCAGACTTAAGATTTGGTCTGTAGTCGAATAGGTCCTATAGGTCCAATAGGTCCTATGCTTCAATCTGAAATGACCTCGGACGTTATCATCGTCGGCGCCGGTGCAGCCGGCCTCGCTGCAGCGCGAGACCTCGGTAAAGCGGGTCTTTCTGTCATCGTACTTGAAGCGCGCTCTCGAGTCGGTGGACGAATATTCACACAACGCGACCCAGACTCAACCTTGCCAATCGAACTCGGAGCAGAGTTCATACACGGTAAATCAAATGAGATCTTCGCAATCGTCAAAGAAGCCCACCTTGACGTAGAAGAAGTCACTGGCAGGCACTGGTTTGTTGACGACGGCAAACTCTCCGGGTCGGGTGAGTTCTGGTCAGCGGTTGAAAAAGTTCTGGCCAAAATGCGGGATGACGTCAGCGATTGTTCGTTCGAGGACTTTCTTCGTTCTTTACCTGATGACGAGTATTCCCCGAGAGCGAAAGAGATAGCGAAACGCTTTGTCGAGGGTTTTCACGCGGCCGAGAGTGAGCGCATCGGCATTCATGGTCTAACTGCATTCGAAGACGCCAGCCATCCGATAGATGGAGACCGTGCTTTTCGTCTGCGCTCCGGCTATGACTCAATTACGACGTGGCTACAGCATCAGAGTGAGACTTCAGGAGGGGTCATTGAACTTGATGCAACAGTGCGAGACGTGAAGTGGCAGCGGAGCGCTGTTGAAGCTCGCCTTGCGGCAGGCGATATCCATCATGCATCTGCAGCGTTGATAACAGCTCCCCTCTCGATACTACAGCTTGACCCAACGCAAGAGGGTGCAATCAATTTTGATCCCCAGCTTCCAACCTGGAAGTTAAACGCAATACAAGGCCTCGAAATGGGAGCTGCCTTGAGAGTGGCGCTGCATTTTACGGATCGCTTCTGGGAGCAATTGCCTCTGGCAGGAATCGATGAACGAGGACTTAAGAATCTGGGGTTTATACACTACGCTGACGTGCCACTTCCGACGTGGTGGACAACACTCCCGGAGCATGAGGCTGTTTTGGTTGGGTGGGCTGGAGGCCCGGACGCTCAAAGACTTTCAAAAGCGACGAACGATGAGATTCTAAGTAAAGCGGTTCAATCTCTGTCTCAAATCTTTTCCGTTACTGAATCTGACCTGCGCAGCCGAATAACGAGGAGCCACTTTCACAACTGGGGCAATGACAAATACACGAGAGGTGGTTATACCTATCTTCCTGTGAACGGCATTGAGCATCAACTCAATCTCGCGAAACCAGTGAACGATACGTTATTCTTCGCAGGCGAAGCGACTAGTGCCGGCAATGTTGGAACGGTTCACGGCGCGATTCAGAGTGGCCAGCGCGCCGCACGAGAAATCCTGACTGCACTGGGCAAGCGTCCGAGATAGCTCCCTCATCTTAAAGACGGTAATTCAGGGGAACCTAAGCAGCGGGCATAGCGTTTCCAATTAGTGCAACGAATCTTCTGAACAGGATCGAAGCAAATGTATTGCCCACAATGCGGAACTGACTCTTCTCCGGGACTGACATATTGTCGTTCCTGCGGCACAAATCTTAAGGTTATTGGCAAGGCTGTGACGCTTAGTGAAGCAATTGCTCGGAGCGATCGCGGACCTATGCCGAAGATCCGCGAGATGATGAAGAGTTTGAAGGTGGATCAAGTTACGGAAGAAGTGTCCCGGGCGCTTGAGCACATGAACAAAGAGATCGCCAACATCTCACCAGAGGCGAAGGAGGTCGCACAAAAGAAAGATTGGCACAATAATCCCTGGATCAAGATCCCCAAAAAGACTCCCGCTGAACGGCGCGAGCGCCATCTTACGAAAGGTGTGGTTTCGGTTTTCTCCGGCGCCGGCTTAACACTGTTCCTTTATTACTTATCTGCTGCGTTAGTTCTAAAACTTCCACCTCACATCGTTGCCCAGATCCCGTTTGAGATAGATCCGGTGGTGCGAATGATCTGGTTGTTCGGTGCAATTCCGATGCTTAGTGGCCTCGGGCATATTGTCGCTGGCTTATTGATTCGACCTAATCGCTACGAACTCCCGCCAGCGGAAGAACAGGCGAAACCGGAGCAGATTGAATTTCCGAGACCCTCAGTCGTGAAAGCGACCACAGCAATCCCAGGGAGTGTCACCGAAAACACCACTGAACTACTGGAAGAGAAATCGTATCGATAAGTTCTCAACGTAACTTCCATAGACGCTCGATCGCAAGTGTCGGACACCACCGCGCTTTAGCCGGTGGTCCTTCAATTTCACAGCTACACCAACAACCACCGAGTTTGCCGTCCGGACACCACCCGCTAAAGCGCGGTGCAGAGTCAACGCGGTGTCGGCTTTGCCTCAAGAGTATCTGCCAGAACGATTTCGGCTTTGCCAGTTGTTGTGTGGCAGGGCAGAACCATGACTCACAACAACTGGCAAAGCCGAATCCCGAGAAACGGGACTTTTGCGGCAAAGCAACCAGCAAACCGCAATTAAGCTTTGCGATTGATCATGCGTCGTGGTGCAGGTCGACTGGTCACAGCGGTCTGAGCGCGATCAACAAGCAACGGTAGTGGATTAATCGCGCCGCTTGATGTGTAGACTCCAAAGTGAAGATGTGGAGGAGTACCTTGAGCATTCCCGGTCGTTCCCACATAACCAAGCAGCGTCTGTCTAGTGACGGGAGCGCCGACCGCAATTCCTGGCGCGTACGAATCGAGATGCGCGTAATAGTAGACGCGTCCTCCATCACCAATCACCGACACTGTCTGGCCACCCAAGTTGTTTTCGCCGACGTTGAAAACAAAGCCGGAGGTCGCAGAATAAATCGGAGTTCCCTTCGGTGCAAAGATGTCCTGACCTTCGTGTAATCGATCCGTACCGCGCGGCGCATGCCACGTGTTGGCGACTTGTCGCTTTAGAACCTCCTGCAAGGGCATCGACAATTTGGAGTCAGGGTTACGAGTGTAGAGTCGAGCGACACGACCATAAAACATCAGTTTGTCCCATGCAGCATCTCCGACACCGGATATCGATACAACCAGCACAACCAATCCTATTACAGCAGACAACTTAAACAGTTTTCTCATTCTGGTTGTGGGATGCGATGCGGGTTTTGGGAGTTGCGTATCTGGGCGAGCGTTGATTTGGAGTCTTCGTCGCATGACTCCGTAAACGAAATTCCAGTGTGAGGGGTTCCCGGAAGAGTGGGAGAGTAGGCGAGAGGGTGAGGGGGCGATTTGACTCTGCGAACTATCGCCCACTCATCCACTCGCCTCTCGCCCGCTCACCCACTCGCCTCTCGCCCGCTCACCCACTCGCCCACTCACCCACTCGCCTTTGTCTCAGTTACCCTTCGTCGACGTCCTCTCTGAAAGAATCCAATGGTCTGGATCGAGTTCAACCTTTCTCGGCCGCAATGGCAATCTCATCTGAAATGGAGTCGAAGCGCCCTGGACGATCACTGTTGTTGTAGCTCTTTGGTTATCGCCAAACTCAAGCTTCAACGGTAAGACCATCACCCAGTCGTTAGGTGTATTCTGCTGAACAACTGTACCCGAGAGCATGAATTTGCCGTCAGGTGCACCTGTGATGCGATATTGCAATTCATACGAGGGCAGCGCGGTTTGATAAACCATTTGAAGGAACAACCAATTCAGATCGGGAAGATTATATTCTTTCGCGATTGGCGTTCGTGCGAAATGTTCGTTCGCAACCCGACGAAAGTCATCGGTCGACGCGGTCTGATTACGATAACGTGTGACAAAGTCTGTCATCATGTTAAAGAACGGCTGTCCGTCACCACTGTTTGGATCGGTCATCAGGAAATGCAGCATCCGTAGAACCAACGCTCCTTTGTTGTAGATAAGTGTCTGATAAGCACCAAACGTTTTACTCGTTGAAAGACGATGACCAAGAATGATCGGTCCCACGTCGATGAGGCGTCCCTTGCCAGGTCCGGTCAGAGTCTGTGGTGGGTCACGCAAAGACGTGCGGAGCTCGCTGATCAAAGCGTCCTCCGCACCGCGATTCTCACGAATCAAGGTGTAAAGAATTCCGGAGTACTCTGCGAAGCCTTCACTAAGCCACTGGTCACGATAAGAACGCCACGCAACGATACCTCCCCACCATTGGTGTGCCGTTTCATGCGCAATAAATTGAAAAGTTCGTTTATTGGCGCGGTCCGTCGCCGGAATCATTAGCAGCGAGGGAAAGCCCTGTCCATAGTTGAAGGGATGAAACGCTGCTCCGAAGGAAGGATATGGATACCTACCAAACAACGACGTGAAATAGCGAACTGAATTACTCAATTCGGCGAGAATGAAGTCTTCTTTGATCGCCTTCACATCGCCCGGCAGGGAATTAAATTCAAGAGGAGTGTCCGCTCCCCCTTTCTCCCATTTGATAACATCCGAATGCCTCTTAAATGGACCAAGTCCAAACGTAACCAGTGGAACCGGCTGTGCCATCTGATACTTTGTGACGGTTGCGTCTTTGTCATCTGGATCCGGTTCTTCACTCAATCGCAGTCCACCGCTTGCAACACGAAGGTTCTTCGGGTGCCGATAAGTCATGTTAAAGGTGGCGCGATCGAGATAACCATGACGTGGAAACCAGGTTTCGTTTGAGCGAGGGTAGTGGCAGGACGCAATGGATTCTGAGTCGTACATAAAGTCACCTTCCAATTCAAAGTCCGCATTCAGGGCCGACCCAGATTTGACGATGTCAGGCAGAAATAGTGTGAATCCTCCCTCCCAATCTTCCTGTGCAAATGGGATGTTGTTGTCATCCATCTTGATTGACTTAACCCGCATTTGTTTTTTGAGTCGCCAATCTGGGGTATCAGGAAGAGTTTCCCCGACTTTGAAACACAACGCTCGTATGTCTGAAAGCACATGAAAGACGACATGGGCCCTAAGTCGCATTCGCTTTTTGTGTTCGCGCAAGTCGACGTCCATTTCGTAGTTTTGGATGTCAATCAGATCGTTTGTATCCGAATACGCGACCTGGTGACGCTCATAATCTTCGAGTGAATAGAACGCCGCCCAAACTTCCCGGCTCGTTATATCCGTGTTGTAGGAAAAGATGAGTCCCTTCTCCCCGGCATTTATTTCGAAGTTGGCGACAGGAATACGCGTTTGATAATCCAGCACGAACGAGAATCGTCCTCGTTTGCCACCATCAAAGTTCGCAAAGAAGAATCCTGGTCGCTCTTTATTCAGAATAGACAAAGCCACGCGCGCAGAAATATTGGCGCCTGTCTCACGCAAAATCCGCGGCTCCATTTCGGACGCGAGCTTTTGTGCTCGTGCGTTCGCGGGTGCGGCGTGAGGCTGACCAAGTTGTGTAGCGGTGTCGTCAGTAAAGCGGAATACGGCGGTCTTAAAATCCGACTCAATAATCTCTGTACCAAGCAGACGTTTGATGTTTTCGTTTTCAAAATCGCTGGGTGGCGTCTCAAGTGCAAACTTGCCGTCACCAATGAAAACTGCGCCAGTGGCTGACGCGCTTAGATAGACAACGCCGTCCAACGTGATTTGGGTTCGGTCCTTTTTGAGTACAAGTCCCTTTACATCGATGGCCCCTTCGTTTAGATCAAACGCTTTGATTTGATTGTAGAGAGCTAGTTCCTTCGAAGGCGACGCATCCTGGGCATACAGGCTTGACACAAAAAGGCCGCAGAGTAAGAAGCAAATTAGTTGGACAACTGGATTCAGTTTTCGCATTGAGAGGTCTCCAATTGAAGGGACGAACTGTGAAGGTCCGACGGCGTCAAATTACCATATACGAGAAGACCAACGCGAGTACGACAGGCTGAAAACCTGAGTACTCCGGTGGTACTGGCCGCCGGGTTAAGATATTATCCATCCCATTCGATCCGGCCAATAGAAGTAGTTAACAACCCGAACAAGATATGCAGCAGTTTCTAAACGAATTCCACGATATCGTCGAGACCGCACGCCGGAACTTGCTTGGTCTGGGCGCGGAGGAAGCAGCAAAGCATCCTGCAGGCAAATGGTCTCCTAAGGAAATTGTCGGACATTTGATTGATTCTGCAGCCAACAATCATCAGCGTTTCATTCGCGCACAGTTTGCAGACGATCTGGTTTGTCCACCCTACGATCAGGAAAACTGGGTGAGCGCTCAAAAATATTCCGACGAATCATGGTCGGACTTGGTGAACCTGTGGGCAAGTTACAATCTTCACCTGCACCACGTCATTTCGGTGATGCCGCAAGACACGCTGACTCGACATCGCGAAAAGCACAATCTCGATCAGGTCGCCTGGAAAACTGTTGACAGCACCACTCCGACGACTCTGGAGTATTTTGTCCGCGATTACGTGGGTCATATGAGACATCATCTAAAACAAATCCTCGGGCAAGATTTTGGCAATTCTTATCAAGCACTAAATTGAAGGAGAGTCCATGGCGTTTACGATTGAAGAACTCAGGCACAAGAACATCGCAGAACTCCGCGAAATGGCGAAGGGTCTCGAGCACGAGGCAGTCCAGGGCTACACACAACTGAATAAAGAACACCTGGTCATTGCGCTTGCGAAAGCGCTGGGCATTCAGCACACCCATCACGATGTAATTGGAGTGGACAAAGCGCAAATCAAAAAACGAATTCGTGAACTCAAGATTAAGAGAGAGGCCGCGCTTTCCGCACACAATCACGCAGAACTAAAAGCCGTCAGGAGAAACATCCATCGGCTAAAACGACAGATCCATAAAGCGACCGTGTAAATGGCTTAAGAAAATAGGTCGCACAAGTCCTATAGGTCCTATTCCATTGATCACCATTGACTTTAGCTTTGATCTGCCTTAGAAGTCGGACAGAAAATCAATCAATCACAAACCAGCAAAGTGAGGTAGCTCATGAAACAAGCTATCAGCCTCAGCGTGAACGGTGTCACTCGTACGGACGAAGTTGAACCGCGCTTACTTTTAGTTCATTACCTTCGGGACGTTTTGGGTTTGACCGGCACTCACGTTGGTTGCGAGACGTCTCTATGCGGAGCCTGCACGATAATGCTCGACGGGCAAGCCGTAAAATCCTGCACCATGTTTGCCGTCCAGGCTGACGCCAGCGAAGTGAAAACAATTGAAGGCTTCGCCACTAACGGTGATCTGCATCCTGTTCAGGAAGGCTTTTGGGAAAAGCACGGACTTCAGTGCGGGTACTGCACTCCTGGGATGATTGTCGCTGCGGCACAACTGCTCGAGAGAAAAACAAATCCCTCTCGCGAAGACATCTGTCATGGTCTCGATGGGAATTTGTGCCGTTGCACCGGCTATCAGCACATCATTGAAGCGGTCGAGTATGCAGCCGCAAAGGCAAAATAGAGTTTAGTTCTTTGTGCTTCCTACTTTGTTGGTGCAACAAGGCACAAAGAACGAAAGCGAAGTTCGAAGTTCAACGCGAAGCGTTCGGAGGCACTTATGCCAAACAAATACGTCGGCCAGTCTGTAAAGCGAACTGAAGATCCCCGACTAATCAAAGGGCTTGCTCATTACGTCGATGACATCAGGCTGCCTGACACTCTGCACGTTGTTTTTGTGCGTTCGGTTTATGCACATGCGCGTATCAGGAGTGTGGATACCTCAGGGGCAGTCGCCGCGCCCGGAGTTGTCGCGGTTTACACCGGGCAGGACGTAGCAGACAAACTGGGACCAGTTCCCTGCGCTAGCGCGTTGCCTGGATTGAAGGTCCCCGATCATCGCGTGCTCGCCAAAGACAAGGTCTATTTCGTTGGACATCCAATCGCCGCGATTGTTGCTACAGATCGTTATGCGGCTCGCGACGCCGTCGATCTGGTGGTGGTGGATTATGAAGACTTGCCAGTTGTAAGCGATGTTGAAGCGGCTGCGAGTGGCGGCCCGGTCATTCACGAACAATTCCCGGATAATATCGCCTACAAGCTAACCTCGGGCGAGGGCGACATTGATGCGGCGTTCGGGTCTGCGGATCGCACTGTCAAGCAACGAATATTTCATAAAAGGCTGGCGCCCATCGCGATGGAACCGCGGGGAGTCCTGGCCCGCTATCTGCCCGGCGAAGAAGAACTGACAGTCTGGTCTTCAACTCAGATTCCGCATCTTCTGCGAACCCAACTGGCACTCATGATCGGAATGCCGGAAAACAAACTGCGAGTGATTACTCCCGAGGTCGGTGGCGGTTTCGGATCGAAGTTAAATGTATACGCTGAAGAAGCTTTGCTGGGCTGGATATCAATGCAACTTGGTAAGCCCGTCAAATGGATTGAGACACGTCGTGAGAACATTGCGGCTACGATACACGGGCGAGGACAAGTCGGTGATATCGAAGTTGCATTCAAGAACGACGGCACAGTCACGGGTCTTCGTTACAATGTCTTTGCGGATCTCGGGGCGTATCACCAACTACTCACGCCGGCGATTCCAACACTGACCGGCCTCATGCTCTCAGGCGCGTATAAGATTCCGGCAATTCAGATCAACATTACAGCTTGCTTCACAAACAAGATGGCCACCGATGCGTATCGCGGTGCCGGAAGGCCCGAGGCGACCTACGTCGTTGAACGTGCACTCGATCTTGTGGCCGCCAATCTAGAGCTGGATCCTGCTGACGTTCGGAGAAAGAACTTTCCATCCGCAAACGAGTTTCCGTTCCACACAGCAACGGGACTCGACTACGACAGCGGCAATTACGAAGGTGCTCTCGACAAGGCTCAATCTATTGCTGATTACGCAAAGCTTCGTGCTGACCAAAAAGCAGCTCGGGCGGAAGGCCGTCTGGTTGGAATCGGCATCTCAACTTACGTCGAGATTTGCGCGCTTGGACCTTCACAGGCAATGCCTGCCGGTGGTTGGGAAAGTGCAACAGTTCGTATTGAACCTACAGGCAAAGTGACAGTTTTGACCGGTGCATCACCACATGGCCAGGGCCAGGAAACTTCCTTTGCTCAAATCGCTGCAGATGAACTCGGCGTCAACCTGAACGACGTCACGGTCATTCATGGCGATACCGGCGTTGTTCAGTATGGCATCGGCACATTCGGCAGCCGGGCAACCGCAGTTGGTGGCACTGCTGTATATGTCGCCATCCAGAAGTTAAAAGAGAAGGCCGAGAAGATCGCCGCACATATGCTCCAGGCCGATGCAACGCGAATCGCCTTCGAAGGCGGAAAGTATTCTGTTAGTGCTGCCAGTGCCGCTGCAGCGGGCGGCAGCTCTGAACCAGTAGTACCGGTTGGCGAAGCGCCGGCGGCTGCTTTACCCGAACCGCAGACAGAAGGACGAACTAGTTTGACGATTCAGGAAATCGCTCTGGCTGCACATCTCGCAAAAGAATTGCCGCCGGATACAGAGCCTGGACTCTCCGCTACGTACTTCTTTGAACCGAAGAATTTCACCTTCCCATTTGGTACACACATCGCGGTAGTTGAAGTTGATCGTGAGACTGGCGACATCAAGTTTCTCCGATACGTTGCTGTCGACGATTGCGGCAAGGTCATCAATCCGATGCTGGTTGACGGGCAGGTACATGGAGGCATCGTTCAATCGATTGGGCAGGCAATGTACGAAGAGGTTGTCTATGACGAGCAAGGCCAGCTCATCACCGGAACGTTAATGGATTACGCGCTTCCGCGTGCCGTTCACATTCCAAACTTTGAACTTGATCGAACGGAAACTCCTTCGCCAGTGAATCCACTTGGCGTCAAAGGCGTCGGTGAAGCAGGAACAATTGGTGCTACGCCCGCAATCGTCGGCGCCATCGTCGATGCACTTGCACCTTTCGGAGTCAAACATCTCGATATGCCGATTAAGCCGGAAGCGTTGTGGCGGATTATCAATAGCAGTCATTGAATGAAGGAGTCTAAAAATGATCGCGGCACAATTTGATTACAAGGTACCGAAATCACTCGACGAAGCAGTGTCACTTCTGGCAGCGGACCCAGATGGCGCAAAGATTCTTGCTGGAGGGCATAGTCTGATCCCTGCAATGAAGCTCCGACTTGCGCAGCCGCAGACTCTGATCGACATCGCTCGCCTCAAGGATCTTGCCTACATTCGTGAGGAAGGCGATCAAATTCTCATCGGAGCGACAACCACTCACTATCAGATTGAGTCCTCAGAACTGTTGCAAAGAATCTGCCCGCTGTTACCTGAATGCGCGGCGAGTATCGGCGATGTTCAAGTTCGTAACAAGGGAACTATCGGGGGCAGCGTGGCGCATTCGGATCCGGCCGGCGATTGGCCGGCTGCGGTTATTGCACTTCGTGCTGAGTTATTACTAACCGGACCCAACGGTGATCGCACAGTCAACGCCGATGATTTCTTTGTTGATCTTTTAACGACCGATCTGCAACCAGGGGAGATCTTGCGCGAGATTCGAATAAAGAAACCTGGTGGAAAGTTTGGGCAGGCGTACCACAAGGTTCGACATCCAGCCTCGGGCTTCGCGGTGGTTGGTATTGCTGTCAGTTTGAATTTGAAAGCGGACGGCTCCTGTGAAAGTGCGAGCATTGGTGTCACCGGAGTGGGTGTAAAGGCATATCGTGCAACTGCTGCTGAAGCGGCGCTCGTCAACACAGCACTGGATGACGCAGCGGCAAATAGCGCTGCGTCGAAAGTATGCGAAGGCGTTGATCCGAACGCTGACTTGTATGCGTCCGGTGATTATCGTTGTCATCTCGCGCAGGTGCACACGCGCCGTGCGATTGCGGCCGCAAGGGAGGCCACGAAAGTCTAGAGTCACAGTGCGAGGGGGCGATTGGGTGAGTGGGCGAGTGGGCGAATGAATGTCACCCCCTCGCCCATTCTCCCATTCGCCCCCTCGCTCACTCGTTGTTAAGACCTTTATGAAAATCGAGGGCAAACACCAGATACATGCATCGCGCGAACGTGTTTACGAAGCGCTCGTGAACCCGGTTGTCTTGCAGCGCATCATTCCCGGCTGCGAGCAATTGGAGAAGACAGGAGACAACACCTTCGCCGCGACGATGCGAACTGGCGTTGGATCCATCAAAGGTGTGTTCAAAGGCAATGTCCAACTTGAGGATCTTCGATCGCCCGAACATTTCCGAATGGTTGTTGACGGAAAAGGAGCGCCCGGATTCTTAAAGGGCTCGGGCGATCTGGACCTTCAAACAGAAGGAGAGACAACGACGGTTAGTTACACGGGCGATGTGCAAGTTGGCGGGACAATTGCAAGTGTGGGTCAGCGCATGATCCAGGGTACGGTGAAGATGATGGCAACTCAGTTCTTCACCGCTCTTGAAGCCGAAGCCCAGGCCAGGAAGGATGACCCGCCGCCGAAGCACGGTTTTTTTCGGACGGCCCTGAGATGGCTCTCAGGGATTGTGAGGAGGTTGTTCAAAGGGTAGGTCCGGTTGATTGCCGATTTCCAATTGCCGATTGCCGATTTACCTGCTGTTCAGAGGCATATCGGCAACTGGCAATCGGAAATCGGCAATGTTTCACTCGCTCTGTTTTCTCGCCTTCGCGATGAACTCTTCGATATCGGATAACTTGCGTGGAAGCGCTTCGCTCATCCATTTCACGCCAGTATCCGTAATCAACATATCGTCTTCAATACGCACTCCAATACCCTTGTACTTCTCAAATGCCGGGCGAACTGCTGCTTTGAACTTGTCCCAGTCTTCCTGCTTCCAGCCAATCGGCATATGGTCCAAAGCATCTAACCGAACGTAAATTCCAGGTTCGTTCGTGAACGTCATCCCAGGCTCAAACTTCGCTCCACCGCCAACGTCGTGCACATTCATTCCAATCCAATGCGACGTTCCGTGCATAAACCAAATGCGGTGCTGGTACTCAGAATTCCGATCAGTAGTCAGACCCAGCTTTAGTAATCCGTTTTTGATCACTTCAGTTCCCGCACGGTTTACGTCCGAAAGATTGGCACCCGGCTTCGATGCTCGAGCGACTGCTTCCTGTGCGTCATAAACAATTTGATAGATCTCCGCCTGAGCCGGTGAAAACTTGCCATTCACTGGAAATGTTCGTGTGATGTCTGAAGAGTAGTGCCCATACTCAGCACCGACGTCCATCAACAGAAGTGAACCAGGTGTTACAGATCCTTGTGACTCCTCGTAGTGCAGGGTTGTTGCATTAGGACCGCAGCCGACTATATCGGGATAGCCCCAACTATCTGCGTTGCGCAGTTTGAAGGTATACGCCATTACGGCATCGACTTCGTATTCCCACTTTGCCTCTCCGGCGATTGCCCATGCTCTTTCATGCGCCTCAGTGCTGATGTCTATTGCATGCTGTAACAGACGTAACTCCATTGACGACTTCTTCAGTCGCATCTCGACAAAGATCGGCCAAACATTCTTGATGCTGAAACCTGACGCAGTCTTAACCCAATCCGTGGCGAAGCGTTGTTCCTGCCTGTATTCACGACTCTCTTGCTGGCGTGTCATCAACATATAAATGGACGCTTCATTTTTTCCAGCAGCCTCCAACAGCGGTTCAAATCCATTTCCATTAGCCATCTTTGTGTCAGCCGGTAAGTCTGACAGAAGGATGTTTTCTGTCTTTGGACGATATGGTTGGCGATTCTGCAAAGCTTCAATGAAAGGCTTGAACTCTCTTGCCTCCCAGATCTCTTTAACACCGGAAATTTGATTTGCTTCCTGCGGGCTATACATGTGACCAGTCCACGTCTCGGCCGCTGGATTCCGGCGCGGTAAGAAAAGAATTTCAGGCGTTTGGGTATTGCCCGGAAGGATAACTAACGTGGCGCCTTCCTGTTTCAGATTCGTGAGGTAGAAGAGATTGTTCTCCTGGCGAAAAGGATAATCAACATCGTTTGCGTAGACTCGAGATTCTCCACTGAAAAGAATCAACAAAGACTTTGGTCCAATGTTCTGCGCGACCCGAGCGCGACGCTGAGCCAGCTCAACCAATCGTTCTTTTTCGTCGAACACCGGCGCTGCCGGCGCAATCCGAATGACAGCTGGGATTGCAGAGTCCTTCTCCGCGCGCACTCGAAATTCAGACGCTGACAAAACCACAAGCGTGGTAAGGATTGTGGCCAGGCCAACGGCTAAACGAACATTAATAGACTTCTTCATCTCGATCTCCTCAGAACGAACAGTATTCGATAGTGGATTCTCGACTGTGAATCCTACTTGAGCAACAACGATGTGAGCAACGCAGAAGGGCTAAACGGTTAGGGCGCCGTCGGTGGTCGTCGCTTGTTTTGCTGACGACCGGGATAGAGCACTTGACGTCGGCCGTCCGGCGAAATGTAAATGCGCGAACCATCAGGGGACGAAATCATTTTTGAGCCGTCGGGAAATGTTCGAATTACACTTCCATTAGGTCCTACCATAATGGTAGGAGCGCCACTTGGATTTACGTTTACTCTCGGTCGTCCAGGTCTTGGAAAAGTAGAATCCTTAGGTACTTCTGGCGTCTCGTCGCGGTCACTCTCATGCCCGGTGTTTGAATGCGGTGTCGGGGGCGGTGTTGCGATCGGCTCAGGTGTCGCCTGCTTTTTCGCTTCCTCGGTTGGTCTCGGTGTCTCTGTCCTCTTCGGCGTTCTGACTTCAGGGGTCGGAGTTGGATTGATAACTATGTGCTGGATCGGACTACCCACCGACTCTGCAGTTGCTACAGGACTCGGCGCCGGTGACGGTGTGGCGTCGCCCAATTTCACCACAGCATCATTATGACGCCGGATGAAATAGAACCCGACCACACAACACGCTACGATAAGTAGCGCAGCACCTGACAAAAGCCATGGAAGTACTCGTTTGGGTGAACCAGCCACCAAAGGTCTAACTACAGTCGTTTCACCTGTCGCGACTGTTGGCTGATGAGCAACTGCCTGAGTTGAAGCCACTGCGATAGTGGAAGCTTCAACAGGCGGACGAAGAATCGTCTGCGCTTCCGCACGACTCATTACAGTTGAAGTTTGCGCCGTTCGATGCAGCGCCTTTCGCATGTCCGACGCGCTTGCAAACCGTTGCTCCCTGTTTTGGGCCATGGCCTGCTGAAGAACTGCACTAACCTCAGGAGCGACGGCAGGGTTCAATGCGGTCGCCGGTGTGAGCGGATCGGGTTGGCCATTGACCAGCGCTGCGGCGCGTGTCAAAGCGTCAGGAGGCTTCGCTCCCGTTAACAGGTGGTAAATAGTTGCCGCAAGAGAATAAAGGTCACTGCGTGAATCCGTCCCTAATCCCTGAATCTGTTCCAAAGGTGCATAGTTTGGTGTGTAGCCGAAGATGCTGGCTGATGTGGTTACGCGCGAGATCTCGCCTGCTTGTCCCTTTGCCAGACCAAAGTCCAGGAGAATGATCTGTCCACGCGCAGTAAGCTTCAAATTCTGCGGCTTAATGTCGCGATGAACGATCTGCGGTTCCTGTGTGTGTAAATAATCGAGAGCGTCAAGGAGTTGATCCGCCCAGGTCAAAACCTGATCAGCCGGGAAAGGACCGCGTCTTTGAGTCATCATCTCCGAGAGATCATCTCCCGGAATAAACTGCATGACGAGGAATTGACCATCGCCTTCAGAAAAATGATCACTGACGCGCGGCAGCGCGGGGTGATGTAAGCGCGCAAGTAAGCGAGCTTCCCGCTCGAATTGTTTTCGCAGGCGTTCGTCGTCGAAGAATGTTTCCTTTAGCGCAACCGTCGTATCAAGACGTTGATCGATCGCCTCATAAACAGTTCCCATTCCGCCCTGTCCAAGTTGATGAACAATCTTGTAGCGGCCCTGAAGAACAGTATTAGCGATTAAGGTTGTTTTCACCGTAAGTTCGCCCTTTTTGGAGGAATGTTAAATCCAAGGGCAAGCGAACTCATTATACACAGCGCCCCAACAATGTACGACAGGCTGTTTGTCGTTGCTTCTGACAAAATAAGTGCACTGCACGGGAAACCGCGACAGGCTGACAGCCTTTCGTACACTTTGGCTTTGAGCAAGCGATGACAGGAGCGTATTCTTAACCTATGAACAACAGTCCTCCGATTATAGATGTCGGACCACGCCGGCGGCGGTCACGAGTTTGGCTTATTGTTGTGCTCGTGCTGCTTTTGTTTGGCATCTCGCGTCTTTTATCGGTTTACTTATCTGCACTTTGGTTCGGCTCGCTCGGTTTCTCCGGAGTCTATTGGTACATCTTTAAACTCAAGGTTGGGCTATTTGTAGGCGCCACCCTTTTTACTGCAGTGCTCTTGAGCGCAACCTTCTGGCTATTTCAACGTTTGTTCGGCGCGAGTGCATTTGAACAGCGCACGATTATCCTGAACAACCGCCCGTTTCAGGTTTCACCCGCCAAAGTTATTCGTCCGGTCGGCTGGTTGGTCTCTGCTTTTTTTGGACTGATTTTTGGACTGGCAGTGAAGGACGAGTGGCAGAAGTTTGCGTTGTACTGGCATCAACCCAGGACGAACTTAGTTGATCCGGTGTTCGGGAAGGCGCTTAGCTTCTATCTCTTTTCCCTTCCGCTCTACGAAGCTATAAACACGTGGCTGCTTGGAGTCACTTTCATAATTCTCTGCGCGGCGGTCGCCTATTCCCTTCTCGGTCTACCTCAACGAGTCTTGAAGCCAAGTGTTCGTTGGTCCTCTGGTGCTGCTTTTCGTGGTGTTTGTTGCTCGCTGGCGTTGTTCTTGATCGTGTTGAGTTGGCGCACCTATCTAACTCGTTTTCCGTTTCTTTGGGACGACCATCAGACATTCGCCGGTGTGACATATACGGAGGCGCATTACGTGTTGCCGGCGCTGATGCTGGTTGCGATCGCGCTTGTAGTATCCGCCGCAATTTGCCTTGTAAATGCTTTCGCCTTCAGGCGTTTTCGGTTGATCGTCATCGCTTTGGCTCTGCCGGTGGTTGTTTACGTTGTTGGAGGGGTGTTGGTACCGGCGTACATCCAGAGCTTTGTCGTCAAACCAAATGAACTCGATCGCGAAACTCCATTCATTGCTCACAACATCGAATGGACACAAAGAGGATTTGGACTCGATCAGATTGAACAGCGAGACTTCCAGACCGAAGGCACAGTGGAAGCACTCGACATAGCTAATAACCGCGACAGTCTCGAAAACATTCGCCTCTGGGACTGGCAGGCACTCCAGGACACTCTCAAACAAATTCAAACTATTCGCACGTATTATGACTTCCAGGACGTTGACGTCGATCGTTATACGACTGCCGGTCGACTGCAGCAGGTGATGGTTGCAACGCGCGAAATTAACGATGCGAAATTACCTGAGTCATCTCGCAATTGGGTGAATGAACGATTGATTTATACGCACGGTTATGGCGTCACCATGAATACTGCGAACGGATTCACGCCTGAAGGCTTGCCCAAATTCCTTCTGTCGAACATGCCGGTTGAATCAACGACTCCTGAAATAAAGATCACTCGACCCGAGATCTATTTTGGAGAACTAACCGACCGTTACGTTTATGTGAAGACGAAACAGAACGAGTTTGACTATCCGCAAGGCGAGGCCAATACGTTCACCACGTATCAAGGCACGGGCGGTATTCGGATCGGTGGTGTGTTACGACGTAGTTTGCTTGCCTGGGCCATCGGTGATTTATCCAAGCTGCCATTCTCCGACGACGTCACCAGCGACAGTAGAGTCTTGATCAATCGAAAAGTCACCGAGATAGTGAATGGCATAGCACCTTTCTTAACTTACGATCGAGACGCTTACATCGTGGTCTCTAATGAGGGGCGCCTTTTCTGGATGCTCGACGGGTTCACCGACTCGAGCAGTCTCCCCTACTCAAGTCACCATAACTTCGTTGGCCGAAACGTTAATTACGTCAGAAACTCAGTTAAGGTCGTAGTCGATGCGTACAACGGCACGGCGCACTTTTATGTTTTTGACAAGCAAGATCCGATTATCGCAGCCTACAGGCAAATCTTTCCTACTCTGTTTGAAGACGCTGACAAAATGCCCGCTGATTTGCGGATGCATGTGAGATATCCCGAAACATTGATGCGCATTCAAGGAGAGGTTTACGGTCTTTATCACACTCATAATCCTAGAGCATTCTTCCAACGTGAGGACGTTTGGAATGTTGCTAACCAACTTCGCCTAAACAAAGAGCGTCAGAAAGAGACTGGTCCGATTGATCCATATTACGTACTGATGCAATTGCCCGGTGAGCCGAAGAAGACTGAATTCGTCTTGATAGTACCGTTCACCCCTGCAAATCGTAACAACATGATCGGGTGGATAGCAGGTCGCTGTGACGGTGAAAACTATGGGAAACTTGTCACCTATAATTTTCCGAAGTCACGCCTGATTGATGGTCCTCTCCAAATTGAAGCTCGAATAGATCAAAACGCTCAGTTGTCAGGGCAGTTCACGTTGTGGAATCAACAAGGGTCGGGAGTCATACGCGGTCACTTGCTCGTGATTCCGATTGGTCGATCTCTGGTTTACGTCGAACCTATCTATCTACAAGCGACGACAAGTCCGATGCCTGAACTACGCTTAGTAGTACTGGCAACACAGGAGAAACTCGGATATGGGCAAAATTTCAGTGAAGCGATGAATAGTCTGTTTGGTGAAGCTGCAAACGCACCAAGTCAACAGCAGCAGCCGGAACAGAAGCCTGTCGAACCAGGTACATCACCAGGCGCTACGGTCACGCCGGCTCAGAATCTCCAACAACTGATAAGTCGTGCAATCCAGGAGTTTGATGATTACCAACGATTGACTGCTCAGGGGAAACTTGCCGAGGCTGGTCAAAAATTAGAGCAACACAAGCGCACGCTGGAAGAGATTCAAAAGTTGACGAATAAGTAGTAGTGAGTTGTCAGTATAGGACCTATATGACCTATTGGACCTATTAAACAACTCGCTAGTGATCACTAATTGCTACCCAATCCTCTGTTTCAATTTATTCGCCTTCGCCACCGCATCCTTATGTTCAGCCACATACTGCGGGTCGGGTGTCATCGTTAATATTTCATCGATCAGTTTCTTGGCTTCAGCATCGCGGTGTTCGTCATCATAAGCCTCGGCCAGGTAATACTTCATCAACGAGTTACCAGGATTGATCGTCAATCCTTTTTTCAAATATTCGATTGCCTTGGAAGTATCTCCGCCAAGAACTTTTGGCGCCTTGAGATACAATCGGCCTAATCCCAAATACGCACTCCCACCCTGGTATTTCTCATCAAGCTTAATGACGGTCTCCATCTCCGTTCGTATGTCCTGAACAGTTGCGAGACTGGCCAGGGTGCTGCGCTGGGCGTCGCCGCCATAATTTGCTCCAAGCCAGAAATGACCGTCGGGCGCGTCGCCCTTTAGCTTTACGGCTACTTTTCCGGCTTCTATCCCGGTCCTAAACATGTTCTCAGCCTCATCGTCGTTGTCCGCATGGTCGCCGACGTAAAAGCAGGCTCTTGCCAGCTTCCATGCAGCCTCGTAGTTTCCGTAGTCTGCGGTCTGGGCTTGCCGATAGGTCGCGACCGCGACTCTGGCTTTGGTTAGGTCTTCCCGCGCCGCATAAAGCTGATCCCCTTCGGCTATCTTTGCCGTAGCCATCTTCTCGTCGCCGGAATCGATCGCAGTAGGACTTGTAGATTGCTGTTTATGACATGAAATCGTGAAGATCTGAGCCGCAATCATGCCCGTTGTGATGATCCGGATGTTAAGTTTTCCGAAGGAATTCAGCGCATTCCTCATATCAGGACCTCCGATTGTCTAGTGATAGCATACAGTGTGTAATAGTTTTGCTTACAGTTAACCAAATTGGGGATGAATACGGTATATTGATGTCCACTTGACCGGTGGCGTTCGAAGAAGAATGTGTCACGGAGTGGTCTTTTGCAGGAGGAGAGTTTGGCAGGAGCAGCATTCTATGATTTGGAAGGAACATTAGTCAGCACGAACCTGGTGCACACGCTTGGGTTCTACTCCAAACGGCAGACCACGCTCCTGCAAAGCATCACGAAAAGCGCTACAACGTTTCTTAGCCTGCCTGTCTTTGCGATCACAGACCAGTATAGCCGAAAAGTTTTCAACGACCTTTACTTCAAGCGGTACAAGGGCCAATCGGAAGATCGGCTTCGTTACTTTGCTCATGAGCTATTCGAGGATGTGATTAAGCCCGCGGTCTTTCCCGGCAGTTACGAACTGATCGAAAAATCTCGGAGTCTCGGCCTGCGGCAAGTCGTGATTACGGGCGCGCTGGATCTTTCCGTCATGCCTTTAATGGAACACCTGGGGATTACGGATTTCGTTACTAATCGGCTTGAGTTTGTAAACGGAATGGCAACCGGGCGTCTTCTTCCGCCCGTGATGGCTGCGGCCACGAAAGCTCAGTGGATACGAACCTATAGCGAGCGCGAAGGAATAAGTCTGAGCGAGTCTTACGCCTACACAGACAGTATGAGCGATCTTCCGATGCTCTCGATTGTCGGTCATCCCGCAGCAGTAAACCCGGACATGCGCTTGAGACAGACCGCTCTACATCACGATTGGCCCATTTTGGATTTGAAATAGCGGAATCATAAACAACTCCATGGCACTTCAACTCCGAAAGAAAACACACGAATCTGTTATCTACATAGATAGCGACAGCGCACCCAGGATCATGCCGTCAGGAGAGGATTTCATTCTGGAAGATCTTCCGATTGGAACTCGCGTGCTGTATCCGAATCCCCCAATCAAGGGTTTGCCGAATCGTGAAGCTGCAATTCGCTATGCACTAAACCATCCATACGGCTGCGATCCTTTGTTTGCTCAATTGGAACCAGGAATGCGGGTTACTGTCGCCGTTGACGATATAAGTTTGCCTTTACCGCCCATGGCGACACCGGACATTCGTCAGACGATTCTCGAGATCGTCCTCGACATGCTGGCTGGTCATGGCGTTGACGACGTTCACATCATTATCGCCAATTCCCTGCACAGGAAAATGACCGAATGGGAAATGAAACGAATGGTCGGGCAGCGAATTTTTGATGAATACTATCCCGATCGTTATTACAACCATGATGCTGAGTGGGCGGATGGACTAATAAAGATCGGCGAAACCAGGCACAAGGAACCACTCACGCTCAACCGCCGTGCAGCTGAAAGCGATCTACTCATCTATGTAAACATCAACCTGGTTCCAATGGACGGTGGTCATAAGTCAGTCGCCGTTGGGCTGTGTGATTACGAGTCGTTGCGCGCACATCATGATCCGCAGACCATTCGTGACTCTGATAGCTACATGGATCCCGCGCGTTCCGAACTAAATCGCAAATGCATCCGACTCGGAAAGATCGTTGATGAGCACCTGAATGTCTTTCACATCGAAACAGCCATCAACAATCGAATGTACAAAGGCGACATGGATTTTCTTCTAAAGAACGAAGATGACTTCACTGCCTTTGATCGCATGAAGTTTGAAGCCATGCGCTACACAATGAGCAAGCTCCCGCGTCCAGCCCGTAGAAAGCTTCTTCACTCGCGCCCTGCGCAATACGAGATGATCGCGTGTCATGCGGGTAAGACAGATCCGGTTCATGAAAAGATCATCGCCAAGGGTTTTGAACAGTATGCGATTCCTATTCGTGGCCAGGCTGACATTCTAATCACGGGTATTCCAGACATTTCGCCATACAACGTCTACTCGATTCTTAATCCTCTGCTCGTGCAAGTGATGGCACTCGGATATCACTTCAATTTCTATCGAAACAAGCCTTTGCTGAAGAAAGGCGGTGTGTTGATTCTTCATCACCCGTGCTACGACGACTTCGATCATCGTTTTCATCCGAGTTACATCGAGTTCTTTAATCGGTTGCTTCCGGAAACACGTGACGCCGATGTTCTTCGTAACAAATACGAGCGAGAGTTTGCTAATAATCCGAGCTACGTCGAGATGTACCGCCGAGGCAATGCATATCACGGAGCACATCCATTCTTCATGTGGTACTGGGGCGAGAATGGAAGACAGCATGTCGGCAAAGTAATCGCTGCAGGAGCTGAGAATTCGCACGTGCCGGCAATGCTTGGCTGGGAACGAGCGGACAATCTCACCGAGGCGATTGCGATGGCCCGAAGTTACATGGGCAATTCGGCGGAGATCACAATGCTTCATCAACCGATGATTGGCATTGCGGATATGGAGTAAAGGTGTCCGATAAACTTTAGTTTGTCGTGACGTGACAAAACAACACTTGACGAAACTTTTTCAGATTGCCGCTGCTGGTCGATGGCGCCTTTCTTCAAACACACGACAAGCTAAAGCATATCGGACATAGGCCATGAAGTTATCACCAACAGAGATTTACCGAGACCGCAAAATCTTCTTGATCGGAAGCACAGGCTTTCTCGGTAAGGTGACTCTAAGCATGTTGCTCCATCGTTTTCCCAACGTGGGTAAGGTGTACGTCACTGTGCGTGCGCGCTCGCAGGAGGAATCGGAAGCACGCTTCTGGAACAACATCATCACTGCGCCGCCCTTTGACCCTCTTCGTGAACGCTACGGCAACGCTCTCGAAGGCTTTGTGCGCGATAAGGTGATCGTAAGGGGCGGCGATATTGGCGAGACTAACCTGGGCTATTCCGAAGAAGAGGCGCAAGCAATCGCTGACGACATCGACATCGTCATCAACTCGGCCGGCAACGTCACATTCAATCCAACTCTCGAGAGCGGTCTTCGAACAAACGTAGTCGGAACACAAAATGTAATTGCATTTGCGAGACGCATGAAACGTCCAACTCTGGTGCACGTCTCTACGTGCTTCGTTGCCGGTAATCGCTCAGGAGCCGTTTGGGAAAGCGATTCAGTTCTTGGTTACTTCCCTCGCAAGTCAGAGATGCCCGGAGTTGAATTCTCAGTTGACCAGGAGATTGCTGACTGCGCGAAACTTGCCGATCGCGTGCGCGAGGAAGCGCGCGACGCCATGATGACAGCACGCTTTCGCGAACTCGCGCGTAAACGGCTGGCAGAAGAAGGGCGCGACGTTGACGATCCCGATGCACTGGGCCTGGCAGTCGCACGTGAAAGAAAGGTTTGGACCCGCACGCGTCTAACAGATCTAGGTGTGGAACGCGCGGCATACTGGGGCTGGCCGAATATCTACACGTATACCAAATCACTCGGCGAACAATTGGTCGCGGCTGAAACCGAAATGGCACGAAGCATCGTTAGACCCAGCATTGTCGAGTCCGCTCTGTCATACCCATTTCCAGGTTGGAACGAAGGCTTCACTACAACTGCTCCAATCATTTTCCTGATCAGAAAAGGCCAAACGTTAATCCCGGCCAACGAGAAACTGATTCTGGATATCACGCCCGTAGACCAGGTCGCTTCAGTGATGCTCGCCGTGTCTGCTCAGGCCTGTGTCGAAGAACCGCGACTCGTGTTCCAGGCTGCCACTGGTGATTCCAATCCGAACAACATGGAAAGAATCATCGGTCTTGTTGGTCTCGATAAGCGTCGCCATTTTCAGGAGAAAGAGACAGGCAACAAAGTCCTCAACCGAATTGTCGCAAGGATGGAACCGCGACCTGTTACGAATGAGTATTACGACAGAGCATCGGTTCCTATGTTCAATGCGACAGCGAAGAAGGCATCGTCGCTGCTTGATAAAGTTCGACCGCGTTGGGGTGGTGGACGTATTGCGGAAGCAATTGATCGAGTTAAGGACGGCGTCGAACGTGTTGAGGAGCTCACCAGAGAAACAACCGAAGCGTTTGACATGTTCCGCCCCTTTACGATGGAGAACGCCTACGTCTTTCGGTCAGATAACGTGCGAGCACTTTTCGATCGCATCAGCGCAGACGAACGCGCTTTACTTACCTGGAACCCCGAAAAGTTTGACTGGTACGATTACTGGCTGAACATCCATCTTCCCGGTCTTACGAAGTGGGTCTTTCCCACACTCGAAGACGAGATGCGTGCGAAACCAAAGCGCGTCTACACCTATCGCGACCTTCTGGAATTGTTCGAAACTTCGGCCAAGCGCCACGCGACTCGTGTTGCAATGCGCATCGAGCGCGATGGACGAAAGGAACAATACACCTATGAAGATCTTAACGAGCTCGCAACCCGTGTCGCTGGATTCCTTGCCAGTGAAGGTGTGAAGCCGGGTGATCGAGTAATGCTCGTAAGCAGTAACTCGCCCGAGTGGGGCATGACTTATTTTGGCGTTCTCAAGGCGGGCGCTACTTGTATTCCATGCGATCCTGAAAGCACGACCACCGAAATCTTAAACTTTGCCCGGGCCGGTAACGCTGCCGGGATCATAATTAGCCAGGCAATCGATGATGATCACCCCGACCTGCGATCGCTGTTGCAAACCCAGGGCTCAACTCGTCTTTGGACCTACGACCAGGTGTTCGCTATGGCCGATCAGGAAACCGAGGACCTGCGGATTGCAATGTTACCGCAGCGAGTGCATGCGCAAAGTGTTGCCTCGTTAATCTTCACTTCAGGCACGACCGGTCAGCCAAAAGGCGTGATGCTTTCACATCGAAATCTAACGAGCATGGTTTCGATGCTTTCGTCAGTCTTCGACATGACGACTAGTGATGGTGTGTTATCAGTTTTACCACTCCATCACACGTTTGAGTTCTCTACTGGTTTCCTTACTCCGCTTAGTCGAGGTGCGCAGATTACTTATCTGCCGGAGTTGACCAGCGATGCATTGGCACGCGCCATTAAAAACGGCCATGTCACAGGCATGGTAGGAGTCCCCGCACTTTGGGAGTTGCTACATCGACGCATCAAAAATCGGCTATACGAACGCAGTGACTGGATTGGTAAAACTGCTGAGAACCTTATTCGTGCAAACGCGTGGCTTCGCGACAATACGCCGCTCAATCTTGGCCAGGTGCTGTTCTATCCAATTCATGAGGGCCTCGGCGGCCGAATTCGGTATTTCATAAGCGGCGGTTCTGCACTCCACGAGAAGGTTCAGCGTGATTTTCATGGACTGGGTTTCACGATTCTTGAAGGGTACGGTCTTACCGAAGCATCCCCGGTTCTGACTGTGACACGTCCCGAGAATCGCATGCTGATCGGAACAGTTGGCAAGCCATTACCAGGTGTTGAGGTCAGAATCTCCGATGCAGATTCGACTGGAGTCGGCGAGGTGGTTGCTCGTGGTCCGAACATCATGCTCGGCTATTACGAAGATGAAGCGTCAACGCGCAAGACACTCGTGGAGCGTTGGCTCTACACCGGTGATCTTGGACGCATCGACGATGATGGCAATCTCTTTCTGGTCGGTCGGTCGAAAGAAATCATAGTCGATACAAACGGTAAGAATGTTTATCCGGATGAGCTTGAAGAGCTCTACGAAGATTCGCCGTACATTAAGGAGCTCAGCATCGTTGGCCTGCCAGACGGAATCGGAGAAAAGGTAGCTTGCATCGTTGTTCCGGATGACGAGTACGACATTTCACTTTCACGGGCTGAACTGCACAGACTTGTCGAAGAACACTTCAGACAAGTTTCAGCTGCACTTCCTTACTACAAGCGAGTGAAGGTTCTTCACTTCACGGACATCGAATTGCCGAGAACAGCCACTCGAAAAGTAAAGCGTCGGGAGGTTGTGCAGATCATTGAATCACTCGAGCAAACAGAAAAGAGCGGACGTAAAATCTCTGCCAGAGAAGTAGCGGATGCCGATTCAGCCTGGCTAGTTGGATTGATCTCGACTGTAGCGAATCGACCGCGGTCAGAGGTTTCGATCGACACGCGTTTGAGTGACCTGGGATTCGACAGTTTGATGTTTGTCGAGCTTGCAAGTGCGATTGAAAACGCGGGTGGTTCCATATCAGCGCCGGAACGTTTCAATGAAGTTCAGGATGTTCGCGAATTGATTAGCGTTGTAAGTCGACGGGGCGCCGCTGCGCCGAAGCAGGAAACGCGCATAGAAGATGGTAAGGACGATGACGAGATCCAGATTCCGTCATTCGTTCGAACCGCGGGTAACAAGGCCGGCGACATGCTTCAGCGCTTGTTCTACGATCAATTCCTGCGCACCAGCTACGAAGGCCAATCGAATATCCCGCCACATACGAATTTTCTCGTGGCAGCGAATCACTGTTCACACCTGGACATGGGACTAACGAAGATGGCTCTCGGCGATGCGGGCAAGGACATGGTTGCGCTCGCCGCTGCGGACTACTTCTTCGATACGAAGTACAAACGAGCAGTAATGGAAAACTTCACCAACCTTGTGCCAATGGAACGGACCGGTTCGCTTCGCCAGTCGCTTCGACACGCACGTTCCTTTCTCGACCGAGGTTACAACGCTCTGATCTTTCCTGAAGGCACTCGCTCAATGACAGGAGTGATGGCCGACTTCAAACCAGTGATTGGCTATCTGGCATTGCATGCAAAGGTAGGCATCTTGCCAATGTTCCTCCATGGAACTTATGAGGCAATGCCAAAGGGCACAACGATAATTAAAAGCCGCGACATCGGGGCTCGCATCGGTCGATTTCTAACCTACGAAGAGCTCGAAGAAATAACGCGCGGTATGGCCAGAGCAGAAGCATATCGACTTATCGCGGCATACGTTCGTCACGAGGTCGTAAACCTGCGCGACAAAACGCGAGGTTCGTTTGATGCGAAGCGGTTAAGAAAGCAGATGAAAGCCGAACGTAAGACTCAGCTGCTGGAAGCTGAGGAAACTGAAGAGACCGCGGCGTCAGTCTTTTGATTACCGATCTCCGATTGCCAATGGCCGATTTGGTCTTTGGTTTCTGGCCTTTGGTTTTGTCGTCACAGTGAGTTTTTGCGAAGACCCAAGACCCAAAGCCAAAGATCGACAATTGGCAATCGGGAATCGACAATCACACTAACTCCATGCCTTCCAAGTCCACTGGCAAACGAACTGCCCGAATGACCGCTGTTCCGTCGGCTAAACGGCGGGCCGCGATCGAGAAACGGCAACGTGCCGTCACGCTCGTAACAGGAGGCACCGGCTTCTTAGGGTCCCATCTCGTGCGTCAACTGGTCGAGGAAGGCGCCAAAGACATTCGTGTCATGGCGACCTCGATTCCGGATTGGTTAGTCGATCTTGGTGTCGAAACTTTCGAAGGCTCTATCAACAACTCCGAAGACTGCAAGCGAGCCGTTGACGGCATAAAGGAGATTTACCACCTGGCCGGCCGAGTATCACGAGAACGTGACGACGCGCGAAAGATGTACGAGATTCATGTCGAAGGAACCCGACTTTTATGTGATGCGGCGAAGGCCGCAGGCGCGAAGACGATTGTGCTGGCATCAACGAGCGGCACCATTGCAGTTACCAAAGAGGGGGATCTTATTCCAGACGAAACATATCCCGTGCCTCTGGAAATAATTTCGCGTTGGCCTTACTACGCTAGTAAAGCTTATCAAGAAATGGCAGCGTTAGAACGATTCTCGGGCAAGGGTCTGCGGCTTGTAATCATGAATCCAAGTCTGCTGCTTGGCCCGGGTGACGAACGCCTCAGCTCAACGAAAGTAGTTCTCGATTTCATGGCGCGGAAGATCGGTGCGGTACCCACCGGCGGAGTCAGTTTCGTTGATGCGCGCGATGCAGCTACTACTTTCCGGGGTGCAATGAAGAAGGGGCGTCATGGAGAGCGCTATTTACTTGGAGCAGCGAATTGGACTTTCAACAAATTCTTTGGACGACTAGAGCGACTAACTAAAGTCTCTGCGCCATGGTTTGCGATGCCGTCGCGCCTTGTCATCACTGGCGCGCAGCTAGTCGATTCATTTTTCAAACAATGGGACCTCACTTCACCAGTCGAACCGGGCGCAATTGAGATGGCGCAATACTTTTGGTATCTGAACTGTTCGAAGGCGGCGCGTGAACTGAATTTCAAGCCACGCGATCCCGGCGAAACGCTTCACGATACAGTCAGCTATCTACGGGAAAACTTCCTGGGCGGAAACGCCTTTGCAAAGTAGTTTGAGGGGTGTAAGCAGTCCACGCGCATCACACGAATCAACACCCAGGCAACTGGAATTATCCAGCCACTGACGCGTCCAGAGAATGGCAGGGTTTTGCACAAAGCCTGATGGCAGTGGCTCATTTCTAAAGTCTTTAGACTTTTATCAAAGTTTTGTTGGTGGGTTATTGGAGACGGTGTAATAACAAGAAGGCGGGAAAGATTCCCTTCGTTCCCCAACGACTTTCCCGCCCAACGGAGACACGCATTCCCCAATACGATTCTTCGTTATCCGGTGCCGGGGTACGGAATTCCTGTTGTGCCTTTTGTGACGTATATAGGTTCTGCCTGTCAGTCCGCTATCGGACAAATCAAAAGCGGGAACACTCCCACAGAGTTCCCGCCTTTGTCGGTTACGCGTAACACAACCTCCCACGCAACCGTTCCCGCGCTATGCAGTGCGGGGCTGTGCCAATCTTTGTAGGGGACAGTCCCTCTACGAAGACCGATAGTAGTTATAGCCTAAGTCAACCGTTTGGGCCAAGTCTAGAAGTGATTTTTGTTTGAACTGAACCTTTATTTCGGCATTGTTCAGCAAGCGTTGCTTCCAAACGGCGTCTATTCTCCAACTGCCGTGTACTGGAACAATCTGAATCGATAGCGTTGCTGTGCGCGAATGTTGGCGGCGACCACTCCATGAAGGTCATCTCTCCACGTCGTGTACTGATCGATGAATTTATCGGCCGCCGCTTTATCTCCCTCATACTGAACCGCGAGAGTTTTCGCGAGCATCATTCCCACGACGTCGTGATATTTGTCGTAGTTGATTTGTAGAGTTTTGGAATTCTGATCGAAGCTCAAGAGTCCGTTCTCGAGAAAGAAGTTCCACTGCATTAATTGCATTGTGTTGTAAGGCTGATCGCGACGAGGTTTGTTGTTTTGCAACACTCGGAGAATGCCGCTCGCGTAAACGCTTCGCAGCTGGGAGGCACTGTAGTAACCCTGTTTTTGCAGGGCTTCAGCCACGTATAACGAAACGAGATCGGCCTTCATCTCCTCGAGTGCATTGGAATCATCTTCAAGCGCAACATCGAGATCTCGCCCATCTTTAGCACGATCGACGCCCAGGTAGTGGCCCACTTCATGCCAGAGGGTGCGATAAAAGTTTCCATCGTTAGTTAAAGCCTTCGCTTGTTCATTTCCAACAGCCGCCGCGAAACTCGTTCGTGTACTCTCAAAAATATCTGGGTCGCGCATAATGTTCGCACGCAATAAAATCGTGCGACCATAACGCCTGGCCAGATAACTTTCATTGGGCAGGATCGTAGCGGTATTTCCGCCACGAGCCTGTCCGAAATCAGCGATGACGTCGTAAACACCAACGGGAATATCTTCCCTCACCTTTTTGTGGTGTTGATAAGGCAGCGAATCTTCGAGGGCTTGTAAACCTTTCATCGCCTCGCGTAACGCTCGAGTCTCCTCTTGTCGCGTCAGAAGCAGCGAGAAAGCAAAAAAGGTTTTTACTCCGTATAGCTCATCGTCATAAGTCTCATACGAACCAATTTGCGCGTTGAGATCTTTGAACCTGCCAGTTACCCAACTTGCGTCGCCAGATTCGTAGTCATTAGAGAGAAGATCGCGTGCGCGGTTTCGTAGATAACGCGCGAACTCTTCATCGTCTTTTTCGAGGGCCTCTGCAGCATCGTTCAAGTGAGAGTAGGCATCCATCAACTCATCATCATAGGCCACCGCATATGGAACAGCGTAAAAACCAACCATTGCGTCTGACTGGCTATTGCGTGGTTGGTACGCCCGCCGGTCGCTTTCGAGTGCCTCAAGCTGTTCGAGTAAATGCGGATGCAACGTTTGCAGTGCCGGATATTTCCTTAATCGCTCAATGTCTTCATGGAGATTGTTAGGTCGTGCCGCACGCACGACGGTGCGACTATCTAACAGTTGCTCTTTCGTCTGGATGATTGGCCTGGTCAATGACAAGCGCGAGTCTAGTTCTTCTTTCTTCACACCCCACGGGTAGACGTTCTTGCCCGGGGTTATCGGAGCAACCGGCAGAAAGGGCTCGCGCTTATTGTCGAGTGTCGTCGCAATTGGTCCCTGAAAGAGACGGTACAGGGTTAGAAGGTTGCGGGTCTCAGCCTTTGAGCCATTCTTCTTGTCCAACTCCGCAAGCGCTTGATATGCGCTGAGCGCTTCCGGATGCCTTTGCTTCTCATACAGCTTTTGAAATATCTCTCCAACGGAAAGGAGCTTTTGAACAGCCATGCGTTCTCCGTCGCTCAACTTCGTTAGATCAGGATTTAGATGGATCGTTTGAGTCTTGTCGATAAGAGGCTGGCTCTTTTCAAGTGTCCAGTAACCGGAAGAAAGCGTGGCTTGGGTGTTCATAGTGGAGGTCCGTTGCGCGATCGAACAAACTACGATTAGGGACATCAGGAGTATCACGAATAGTCTTGTCATCAGGTTACCTCGGACTCATTTTATCCACAGATTACACAGATTCAATAAATGGGCTTGGCGCTGGGAGGACGAATCTGAACGGAGCTATTGTTTTATTGCTCTTTTAATCTTCAACTGTCTGAGATTCCATGCGACATATTTGTGCTCCAATTGGAAGTTGTGCCGCAAGTACCGAGGTCTTTCGTGTGATCTGTTTCTCTCGAACGCTGGGCACCGCGCTTGCACCTTACTCACGCAGTGGCAACCCTGCGCACAACAATTTCTCGAAGATTCCAACGCATGCGACGCCGGCGAAAGGTTGGTCGCGCATACGACATGGCTCTGGAGATTGCCCTTGTGGTGAAGTCAGGCGCAACCATTCTTGACGTCGGCTGCGGGAACGGCTTCATTGCTCACCACCTCACAGGCTTACTCAAGTCGCGTGTAATAGGATTGGACGTGAAGAACTTTACAACGACGAATATCGATTATGTTCCGTACGATGGTCGCCATTTCCCCGTGCGTGATCGCAGCGTCGACGCAGTTTTACTCTGTTACGTACTTCATCATGCCAGGGATGCAAGTTTAGTGTTAAATGAAGTACGTAGAGTGTTGCGGAAGGACGGCCGAGTAATTGTTTACGAGGACAGTCCGTCAGGCTGGTTCGACCGCGCTGTTTGTTGGAGTCACAATAAGCAATGGGAGGGACGAACTGGTCGTTGCACTTTTCAACTCGCGCGTGAATGGCAGGGAATCTTTGCGCTCTCTGGTTTCAAGGTCGAGTCTAGCCGGGGTTTGTCTCGTTGGCGGAACATCGCTCATCCCGTTTCGCGCAACTTCTTTGTGTTGGAACCTGACACTAACGATGTCAAAAAGGATCCAACGCCTCGATATGAGACCACCGCAGTTGGGCGTCAACAAGGGATTCGGGCTAGTCATTTTCCATATGTCATTTGACATTCTTCAGTTGCATATGTGAGACCAGTTTCCTCAGAACGCTTGCCAAGGTTTCGTGTATTTCGTGTGTTTCGTGGATCGTAGGTTGGAGGAAAAAGAGCTGTCATCTTCCATATATCATTTGACATTTGCCAGTTGCCTTACCCATTCGTCTTTGTTTGTGTGTCTCGTGGTTCGTCCTTTGCCACCTACGATCCACGAAACACACGAAATACACGAAACCCTTGGGAAGCGAATTCTGAGGACTCTGGTCTCATAAATGGCAACTGCAAAAGGTCAAATGACATATGGAAAATGATTCCGTCTTACGGTGCTGAATTCTCAAAAACCTCCGGAAGGGCTCCATAATCAGCCGTCGGCTTGATTCGACAAAGGTACTTCACCTCTTTCTTCGAGTTCTCCGCAATGACCGTCAGGCCCTGTTCCGAGACTACAGGTTTTTCCTCCCCGTTATATTCGTCAAAAACTGCATACGTGTAACCATTTCTCGAGAAACTGACTTCTGTGGAATCTACCTTTGCCCTGAAATAGTGGCTGTACTTGAACGCCTTTAGTGACTCATGTCGAACATCTGGAAACTCCAATTCGATCTTGCCAGGTGTGCCAAAACGATATTGTAAATACCCGGCGTCTTTAGTTAACTTTTCTGACGAGCAGAGAGAAACGATCTTCGTCGATCGCCTGAGAGGACAACTAAAGACGACCTTTTCGTCTTTGGTACACAGAGACGTCGGAGCTAACGAGCGCGCTTCAAGCGTTGTGTTTCGAGCAGGATGAAAACAAAGGCATGCGACGATGAGACAACAAATGTACAGAGGGAGGCTAAGCTTCATATCGCGCCAAGTTGTCTGTTAAGTCTCATGAAATCGAAGTTGTTCCACGCTTCGACAATCCTGCCGTCGCGAATCCTGCAGATTGCGATCCCAGTGAAATCAACATCAGCGTTAGTGGCTGCGACGCCTAGAGAATCTCCGGTGTGTTTCGCTCTCACAGCGCAACGCGCAACCACCTTGTCACCTTCCGCAATACAGTCTTCTACTTCAACGACAATGTTTGGAAACGCGCCGCGAAAAGTCTTATGGAACTCACGAAAGGCCGTTGCGCTGGTCACTGGATTGCCACTCGCATCTGTTAGACCATGCACTACAAGATCCTCCGTGATCATCTCGGAGATAGCACTCGAATTACCGTTGGTCCAAACCTCGTCGAACCAGCGATGCATAAGTTTCTTGTTCTCTTCCGACATAACGCCTCCCTAACCATTGCCGATTTCCGATTGCCAATTCCTGAAATTGCTCTTTGCCGTTAAGCTTTAGGCCTTCACAAGAAGAAGGAATCTCGGAGTCACGCAAAGGCCTAAAGGTCAAAGACCAAATCAGCAATTGGCAATCGGAAATCGGCAATAACTAGAGCCCAATCACACCACGATCAAGTAGCCGTTTCATCATGCGAAGGCAGTCGGCTTCGCGAAACGGACAGATTGAAAGGATCGATTCAATATCCCATTCTCCATTTATCCGCGACAAAATAAACCCTTCCTGAGGATCCAAACTCTGAGTAGTTAAATCAGAAGGGGAAATCAGTAGGATGGGCACGGAGGTTGGAGATAGCGAGTGCGTATAAATCTGCTTGATCAGTCGTTCTTCGGCTTCGGGCAACAACAGTTGTGCTTCTGCGTTCTTTGGCTCTATCTCAAGGGCTTTCTGTATCATCGATAGCGCCGATTCAGGATCATCTGAAAGACTGCGCTCGGCGGACCAGATAAGTTCCTGCACACTGTCGGGAAAATCGTCAACTGTTAACGATGGCGTCTCGGGTCTTTCCGGCAACTCACCTGCTATGCGTGCAACGCCTTTGCTGATCAGCTGGTAAAGTTGGCCATACACGTGAAACGCTGACGCGTGCATGTGATAACAGATTTCTTTCACTGACATTCTCTTCTCAACAAAGAAGAAAATCTGACGAAACTCTTTACCGAGGCTTATTGAACTAGTCCAGCCAGGATTTAGTTCAAGGATGCATCTATCAGAAGGAATCAGGGTCAGATAACGGGCGAGTTCATCAATGCGATATATCCCCTCCATGATCACTGTGGTTGGTTCAACCTCGATAAAGATCAAATCGTCGGGCGGAGCTTCTTCGTCATAAAACTCAAACTGGCCATCATCCCAGACAAACAGATCATAAATTGCATCGAGAGTGCGCGTCTTTAGGATGTCCAGCACTTCACTCTCGGTCAGAAACCCCTGCGCCACTAAAACTTCACCGAGCTTGCCACCTGACGTTCGTTGTACTTCACGCGCTGCCTGAAGTTGAGAGTCATCAAGTTTCCCGTAATGTAGAAGTATCTGACCAAGGTACTCTCGCGGATCGTTTGATTTCGATCCGACGATTAGACCGTTTTGAAAGTAGACCTGTTTAGTGATCTTCCCGCGATCAAATTTGAGAGTGCCCGTTTTCCTTCCGGCCGCCAAAAACTGGAGGAGGTCGGTCAGATTCATTGTTTTCAGCGTGCCTTGGATCGCCATTAGTTGTTCAGTTGCGTCGTCGGAATCTTAGGTTCTAGTAGTGAGGCTCTTGGTCCGACGAACTTTAGTTGTCGTTGCTCCGATTCTCTCACCCAAGAATTTCTAAGAAGCCCTTTTAACTAAACATCGTGCTAGCAACGCACGACAAACGAAAGTTCGTCGGACATTTCTATTCTTCAACAAGATCTGCTGAAATCGTAAACGGTTCTGGTCCTGACTCTCTCGCGATACTGAGAAGGAGCAGCAATTTCTCCATCTGCTCCTCATTCAAATCGACAAACTGCACGCCAAAACCAAATCCCGGACGATGATGCCTTACTTCGCCCTCCAGATATAACCAGTCGTCGTCGTCGGGTAAGAGAATTCTGAAGGCAACAATCTCTCCCTTCATGACTTCTCCGACGGTGTCCAAATAACACCCGCCTTCGGAAAGGTCTGTTACTCGAGCCGATTGCCTTCCCGCCTCGCCGTGCCAAACCGCGTCCAAGCTGACATTGAGACGCGGCTTTGATCGTCGCTCATCCATAGCTCACCTCATCATAAAAGTTTTGTAGAGGGAGGCAAAGAAAAATATCTGTGAGGGTGGGCACTTAATCTGCTATCGACCCCGGTAGGAGCGACAGCGTCTAAGATTGGTTGACCTTCAAGAAAACAGAGACTTGCCGGCAACCTAATACTAGCGATATCGACAAGACCCTGTCACGTGTGAGGCCTAGCTCTTTTTCGAACCTTTTGCGGGATCCCTGTCTAAATGAAACGTGTGCATAAACCGGTGCATCACTGGCGAAAGAATAATGCTCATCGCGGCAATAAAAATGAGTCCACTGAATAGCGCGTAACAGGAGGCGAATACCTTCGAGGCCTCACTCACCAAGTGTTCTCCATTAATCGGGCCCATGCCGCCCAGGATCATTGAAGCCTCCAGCAGAGAGTCGATCCAGTCAAACCCCGCAATCCAATGATACCCCGCAACCCCAATGAACAATGCTACCGCAATCATAAACAACCCAAAACATAAAAACCTCGCGAGCCGCCATAGGAATACACTCCATGGAGCTAACTTCTCCTGCCGACGTTCGAAGCCAGCAAAGAGCTCAAAACTCTTACGCATTGCAGCGGACTCTCAATGCCTGGGGAACAATTTGAAACGTCGCTGGCAGACGTCCTGGTAGCTCGCCGTCGATCTCAAGAGCAACCTCTTTATCGCGACTTGATGCACGAACGATAACCTTCTTCGCCAGGGTGTGACTGACTTCGGACATCGAGAGGTGCGAGCCCAGGTATAGTCTTGGCGCACTCGTCATGATTTTCAGTGCACTTAGATCGCCAACACCAACAACATCGAATTTACCATCTGCCAGCTTTGCCGACGGCGCTATTTTCATTCCGCCGCCAAAGTAGCGGGCATTCGCGACGCAAAAGTTTAGTACGGAAAGGTGTCGCTCGTGTGATTCGTCTAACTTCACCACAATCTCTGTCGCTTGGGAGCGCATCGCGGTTTGTACCAGCGAAGCGGCAAACGAAGCACGACCGCCCAGCCAATGAGGAGTATTTGTTGGAAGCCAGTTGGATCCTTCACGTTTCACACGTTCGATAACCTTCGTACTCAAGCCACAAGAAGCGACGCCAAGAAAATACCTGGTTGTTTCTTCACCGTTTTCAGCCACGAACGAAACTCTGCCGACATCGATCCGCCGCGAACGACCAGTCCTTAAGATTCGAGCGGCAGTTCGCGATTGTGACGGAATCTCCAATGTCCGGCGAAAATCACCGCCCGTTCCGCTGGGCAGTATTCCGAGTTCAACGTCTTTGCCAGAATTCAAAATACCATTCGCAACCTCAGAGATCGTGCCATCTCCTCCGCAGGCGATTATAAATGTAATTCCCTTTCTGCAAGCCTGCAGGGCGAGCTTCATTGCATCACCGCGCCTCGAGGTGAATTCATTGGTGAACGGACCAAACTGCGAACTCAGGTCACTGGCAAGCTTTGGCCATACAGAACCAGTGGCCCCGCCGGCAGAGGTTGGATTCACTATTATGAGTGGGAGTGCCATTTCTGCTGCAGTTTGTAACAAAGACCAAAGACCTAACGCCTAAACATCTCACGATCAGTTTCCGCAAGTTCCCCAATCTTTCGCATCACTAAATCGGCGATCTCCTTGTGTGTTCGTAATCGATCAGGTTTTCTCAACTCCTCAGTCAGATCGAGCTGTGGACCGAAATGAATTCGGATTACTTCTTCACGGTTCCAGTTTCGCGCGACTTGCTTCGGCAGGCTGTTGCAAAGTCCAGCGATAAAGACCGGAATGACTTGTGGTCGAGCATCCATGATCAATTTGCCGACGCCCGGCTGCGCGCGTAAGAACGAATACGGGTCATTACTCTTGTTGCGCGTTCCCTCAGGATGAAAGCCGATGATATTTCCGGCGCCTTCTCGAGCCAACTCAGCTAGTACCTTAAATGAAAACTTATCGAAGACTCTTTTTTCCGGAATCGGCTTCTCTCCCGTGGCAAAGAATGCTGGATACATTGAAAACCAGCCCATCACCAGATTAACGAACATACCTAACGGCGATTGATAAAAGAATCTGCCACGCACCGGAAAAAACAGCTGCTTGCGGAATCCGGTACTGCGGAAAAGCACCGTCGAAACTGCGTACATGTCAAAGAACGACCGGTGATTGGCCACGATTAGAATTGGCCGATCATGTGACGTCGCCTCGATATTCTCGAGCCCGTAAACGTTCATGATGTTGTAGGTGGATAAGTGAATCCAGCCCGCTCCAAGTGTTCTTTGACAGAATGTCCAAAACCGCTTCCATTGTCCACGGTTCATTCGTCGCACAAATCGAAATGCAAAACGTTCAAACGGTGATAAGACATCCAACTCCTCACCGGTAGGCTCGAGGGATGAAAGATGGTGGGCCGGATCAATGGACGCGTCCGGTTGTTCATAGTCTCCTGTCACTAGCTCTGACTTGGGACTTTGAACATCGGACATTCGCAGTTGGTCCTGATTATTCGATTGAAAAGTATTTTGCCTGCGCGTGATGAACAATGATAGCTGAAGTCGATTGTTCCGGCTCCAATTGAAACTCCTCAGTCAGGGCCACATCAATCCTGGAAGGATCGAGTAGCGCAAACAGTTTCTCCTGGTCTTCAAGGTTTGGACAGGCCGGATAACCGAAACTGTAGCGCGATCCCTGATACTCCTGATGAAATAACTTCGTCAGAATCTTCGCATCGGCGCCCGCGATTCCCAATTCTTCACGAATACGCTTGTGCCAAAGTTCCGCCAATGCTTCGGCTGCCTCTACGCTCAATCCGTGAAAGTAGAGGTAATCCGAATAGTTATCAGACTTAAATAGCTCGTGCGCGTATTCGCTCGCACGACGCCCAACAGTAACCAGATGAAAAGCGACGACGTCCTTTTTTCCTGATTCACGCGAGGCGAAGAAATCGGCGAGACACAGATGTCTTCCTGCGGGTTGGCGCGGAAACGTGAATCGCAAACGCTCTTTGTCGCTGTCATCAAGAACGATGAGGTCGTTGCCTTCAGCCTGACAATGGAAGTAGCCATAGACGACCTTCGGGACCAGTAACTCTTCCCGCTTGATACGTTCCTTCAATTCTTCGTAAATCGGACGAACCTTGTTTTCCACCAGCGCTTGATAATCTCCGGCAGAAGTCCTTCCCTGTTTGAACTGCCACTGTCCCTTGAACAAGGCTGTTTCATTGACGAAGGAGAAGACATCATCGAGTGAAATATCTTCAACTACGCGTGAACCAATAAACGGTGGAGCTGGAATCGTGACGTCTGTGCTTACATCCGAACGAGTTGTGTGAGTCGTGTTTGCCGCTATACGAGTGACTCCTCGCGGTCGCGCAGGTTTACGAATGCCGAGCTTTGCTTCCTCGCCGATCAGATCTTCAGGATCTTCCTCGGAACCACTCTTAGCACTTTCACGTGCATCCACAGCCTGCCCGTTGCCGTCGATGCCAACCAGCTTGTCCATCGTATGCAATCCCGCGAATGCATCACGCGCATAAAATAGTTGACCGTGGTAAAGCGACTTCAGGTCGTCTTCAACGTAACGGCGGGTTAATGCGGCCCCTCCGAGAACAACTGGAACTTTAATGCCCCGTTCATTCATCAGTTCCAGGTTCTCTTTCATAATGAGTGTGGACTTAACTAACAGGCCGCTCATGCCAATGGCATCTGCCTGATGCTCTTCATAAGCTGCGAGGATGTTGTCGATTGTTTGTTTTATACCGAGATTGAATACTTTGTAACCGTTGTTCGTCAGAATGATATCGACAAGGTTCTTGCCAATGTCGTGCACGTCTCCCTTCACTGTGGCGAGAACCATCTTGCCTTTGGCCGTCGCACCGCCTTTCTTCTCCATAAAGGGTTCAAGGAAGCGAACGGCAGTTTTCATCGCTTCCGCGGACTGCAGAACAAAAGGCAACTGCATCTGGCCGCTGCCAAAAAGATCGCCGACGACCTTCATTCCATCGAGCAGGATATTGTTGATTATATCGAGTGCTGAATACCGCCCGAGCGCGGTCTTAAGTTCGTCTTCAAGTCCAATCTTTTCACCATCAATGATGTGGTTCTTCAAACGCTCTTCGACGGTCTCGCCTTTTGTAGCTTTCTTAGTGCTCTTCGCCTTCACACCCTCGAAGAGTTTGGTAAATTCGGTGAGCGGGTCATATGTGCAGACGTCGCCATCAAATTTTCTCTGGTCGTAGATCAACTCGCGCGCTACTTTTAATTCCTGTTTGCCTATTCGATTCAGTGGTTCAATCTTGCTGGCGTTCACAATCGCGGAATCCAAACCAGCCTCTACTGCCTCGTGTAGAAACACCGAATTCAAAACGATTCGGGAAGCTGGACTGAGTCCGAACGAGACATTTGAAACACCCAGGATGGTGAAACACCCAGGCAGGTCTTTCTTGATGCGACGAATGGCTTCGATTGTCTCGAGTGCATTTCGTCGATCTTCCTCGATTCCAGTTGAAATCGGTAGTGCGAGGGAATCAAAGAAAATGTCAGAGGCTGAGAGTCCCGCTTCTTTAGTCGCCTGCTCATAAGCACGCCTCGCGATATCAAACTTTTTGTCCGCGGTGCGGGCCATCCCATCCTCATCGATCGTTCCTATGACGACACTTGCACCATATTCTTTCGCCAGATCAATGACCTTTAAAAAGCGTGGAACGCCGTCTTCGTAATTTGTCGAGTTGAGAATGCATTTGCCGCCGGCGTGTTGGAGCCCCGCTTCCATTTTCTGCCACTCAGTTGAATCAAACATGAGTGGTATCTTGACGTTGGTTACCAGACGCGACGCGAGTTCATGCATGTCGCGTTCGCCGTCACGTCCGACGAAATCCACATTGACGTCGAGAACATGAGCGCCTTCGCGTTCCTGTTCCTTACCTAGAGCGACGAGTCCATCCCAGTCTTCCGCATTGAGCAGGTCGCGCATCTTTTTCGATCCGCTGGCGTTCACGCGCTCGCCAATAATCAAGAACGAAGTGTCCTGAACATAAGGCTGCTGAATGTAGATCGACGATGCTGCCGGGATGAGCTTCGCGTGCCGCTCTTTTGGAGTGACGCCCTGCATAGCTTCGACTGCCAGCTTCAAGTGTGCCGGAGTCGTGCCACAACAACCTCCGACAATGTTTACGCCAAAATCTTTCGCAAAGTGGAGGAGTTGAGCCGTAAAGCTCTCGGGTGTTTCGTCATAATGCATCTTGCCTTCGACAACTGAAGGCAGACCTGCATTAGGAAGAACTGAAACTGGCAACGGCGCGTTCTCACAAAGATAGCGAATACTCTCGGTCATGTGTCGGGGCCCTGTGCCGCAGTTCATGCCGATGATGTCGATTGGGAATGGAGCGAGTGCTGTTAACGCTGCCGAGATTTCGGTGCCGTTGAGCATAGTGCCGAACACTTCGATAGTGACTTGCGCAATAACAGGCACGCGTCGATGAGTCTCTGCAAAGTGCGAGAAGATTGCAGACAGTGCTGCTTTGGTTTGAAGCACATCCTGACAAGTCTCGACGATCAGAAGATCAACTCCACCGTCGAGCAAGCCTGCTACTTGTACGCGGTAGGCGTCGCGTAGATCCTGGAACGATATATGACCGAGAGTCGGAAGTTTTCGGCCCGGGCCCATGGAGCCTGCAACCCAGCGTGGTTTTGCGGGAGTTCGGAAATCTGCAGCGACGCGTTTGGCCAATCGCGCCGCCAGAACGTTCATGTCGTAGGCTTTGTCAGCGATATCGTACTCGGCAAAATCAACCGGAGTTCCGTTGAAGGAGTTCGTTTCAATTACATCGCAACCGACTTCGAGAAACCCTGCATGCACTTTTTCTACAGCGTCGGGCCGGGTAACCAACAAGTTTTCGTTACATCCTTCAAAGCGAAGTCCACCAAAATCATCCAGGGTCAGATTCTGCACCTGAAGATTAGTACCCATCGCGCCATCAAAGACCACGATGCGTTCGTTTAGAATGTCGAGAAAAGCCATGGAATCTTTAAGTTCTTCGATTGGCCAACTTTTATAGCACCTATATGACCGATTGGACCTATACCAATCTTAAATCTGAAATCTTCAATCTGAAATAACAAAGGGCCCCGCGCCTAACAACGCGGAGCCTCTCAAAAACGTGCTGCGAATTCGAGTCGCCGAGCTGTTTAGCGGATTATTTTACGTGGCCGCAAGTCGCCTTAACTCACCACGTCACTGTCAAGCCGTATTGAAGCATCGGGGTTCTGGGGTGTCAAGTCATTGCCGATTTCCGATTGCCACTTGCCGATTTGCCCCAATGTCCGACCAACTTTAGTTTGTCGACTGTAGGCAATCATTCCCCAAGTTCAGAAGGGTTTGCTTAACTGCGCACGACAAACTAGAGTTCGTCGGACATTGGGACAAATCGGCAATTGGCAATCGGAAATCGGCAAATAACACATTGCCTTTACCTTTTCCCGCATTTACCATTCAGCCCATGCGACGCGCCATCTACCCCGGTTCGTTCGATCCGGTCACCAACGGCCACCTCGACATCATTGAACGTGGTTGCAAACTTTTTGATGAGATCATCATCGGCATCCTTGTTAATCCAGAGAAACAACCCTTTTTCACAATCGAAGAGCGCCATGAGATGTTGGTTGAAGTGCTCAAAGACATCAGTCAGGGTAACTGTGCGGTTCAAGTTGATTCCTTTCGCGGCCTGCTGGTGAACTATGCCGTGGCGCAAAAAGCTGACGCGATCGTTCGTGGTATCCGTGCCATCTCTGATTATGAGTATGAGATGCAAATGGCTTTAATGAACCGTCGTCTGGAACCAACCATCGAAACTGTTTTCATGATGCCTGCTGAAACTTACTCATATGTAAGCTCTCGTCTCGTCAAAGAGGTTTTCCAACTTGGAGGAGAAATTGACGGTCTCGTCCCACCGCTTATCGAAAAGCGGATGAAAGAAAAAATGAATAAACCATGACGGTCGGGCTTATTAAGCCGCGTGCTATACTTTCGGCTGTTTCAAACAATTGAAGTTGATCGAACAATGGGGGGATCGGTTATGCCGAGAGGTGATAAGAGCGCATACACGGATAAGCAGAAGCGGCAAGCAGAACATATCGAGGAAGGCTACGAAGACCGCGGAGTTCCTGACGAGGAAGCTGAACGTCGCGCATGGGCCACAGTCAACGCGATAACTGGCGGTGGCAAGAAGAGCGGCTCGGGTCGAGGCAAGAAAGTTAATAAAGCGCCCGCGAGAAAAGGTGGACGCAAAGGCGGTAAAGCTGCGGGCAAGAGCAGGAAGTCTTCGAAGTCATCTGGAAAGAAAGCAGCAAAGAAGAGTTCAAAGAAAGGATCGTCAAAGAGATAGGTTGAGCAAAAGCTCATCGACCCTCTGAAAATAAATGAAGACCTGGCCCGTTATGTCCCCGTTTTCCCAGTCTGACAACGTCTCCAAAATGCAATCCTCATCAACGCTTGCAGCCATGCAAGCCGCTGAAGCTTTACGCGCCGCAGGAGCAGATGTTGTCGACTTTGGCGCTGGCGAACCCGATTTCGACACTCCAGATAACATCAAACAGGCTGCAAGCGAGGCGATGCGGAAGGGCCAGACTAAGTACACCTCGACCGGCGGTACACGTGAACTCCAGAAGGCAATCATCGGTTTTTATCAACGTCAATTCCAGACCGAGTACCAGCCATCAGAAGTTATGGCGACCTCTGGCGGCAAGCATGCGATCTTCAATGCCGTTGTGACGCTAATAAACCCTGGTGATGAAGTATTGATCCCGAAACCTTATTGGGTGACTTTCCCTGAAATCGCTGTCTTCGCTGGTGGGACGCCGGTTTTTATTGAAACAGAAGAGACCGACTTCATTTTGAATGCCGAGCAAGTGGAGAAAGCCATTACACCGCGAACGAAGTTGCTGATTCTGAATTCACCCTCGAATCCTTCGGGTCGCGTGCTGCCGCCTGCAGAGTTCCGTCGAATCGTTGAGTTAACTCACGAGCGAGGCATCTATGTTATTTCAGACGAATGCTATCTTCGTTTTGTCTACTCGCCCGGCGAAGTATTCAGCGCGGCTGTCTTGCCGTCAGAGCTGCGAACGCGCTTGTGCATCGCTGGATCATTTTCGAAGACGTATGCAATGACTGGCTGGCGACTTGGTTATTCGTTGGGACCAGCAGAGTGGATCAAGGCGATGTTGAAGGTCCAGGGTCATTGTACCTCGAACCCAAACTCCATCGCACAGTGGGCGGCCGTTGAGGCATTCAACGGACCTCAGGAATCAGTCGGTATCATGTTGGCTGAGTACACAAAGCGAAGAGAATGGCTGCTCGGAGCACTGGCTGAGATGCCCGGTATTAAGTGCAACACACCCGAAGGTGCGTTCTATGCATTTCCAGATGTTCGCGGGTGCCTCAAGAAACAACTTAAGAGCTCGGCGGAGTTCGCGCAGCAACTTCTTGAAGCAGAGCAAACCGTAGTGACCGACGGAACAGGTTTTGGTGCGCCAGGTTTTGTTCGAATCTCCTACGCAACCTCAATGGCGCAGATCCAGGAAGGGGCGAAGAGAATAAAGAGATTCGCGGAGAAGTACGCCTAGATTCAGTAGTGAACACCACCAGCTTCAGCGGTCGTAGTTTAATTTCAAAGCCAGACCTCAGCCGCGCAATCGCCTGCAACACCACCGCGCGTCAGCCGGTGGTTCTTTAATTTCAAAGCTAGACCTCAGCCGCGCAATCGCCTGCAACACCACCGCGCTTCAGCCGGTGGTTCTTTAATTTCAAAGCTACAGAACAAAACGTAAGACACCACTCGACACGAGCTCGGCCACTAGCTTGATCAGCCTGTTGTAGCTTGGAAGTTGAAGTACCACCGGCTAAAGCCTGGTGGTGTCGGTGCGAGTGCCAAGTGGGTAGCTACAAAATTGAATTACCACCGGCTAAAGCCCGGTGGTGTCATCCAAAAAACAAGCGGCGCTGGGAAGCATCAGCGCCGCTCAAGTAATTAGGTTGAGATTACTGCTCAGTACAGATTGAAGTTGTACTCCAGCTGCATCCACATCGAAACCTGATGTCCGTCCTTGGTTGCCGGAACGAACTTGATTAATCGTGCTGCAGCGATCGCTCTTTCGGTCAATCCATAAGGCAGGCCCGAAACAGTTCTAATGTTCGTAACCGAACCGTTTGAGGCGAAAACTACCTTCAAGACAACCGTTCCGGTGATCTGATTCTTACGAGCGTCTTCCGTGTATTGCGGCTCTGGCTTCGATATCAAACGAGCCTTCGCGGTAACTTCTTTGCCCGTGAAGATTCGCGAGTAATCGCCACCACCACCGCCACCTGGACCACCGCCGCCGGCGTTGAAATCGCCACCACCGATGTTGCCGCCGCGGCCTGGTCCCAGACCGCCACCTTCACCGGGCCCGATACCGCCACCTTGTCCGGTGCCGATGCCGTTTCCAGTTCCAGGTCCAGACGATGGGTCGGTGCTCTTCGATTTGTAATCGCCGTACGGCAGCACGCGAGCATCAGGTGGCACTAACATTGGATCGGCTACAACAGTCGCGGCCACTGGCAACGCTGGGTTCTTCGGCAGAACCGGCTTTGGATCCGGAGCAACCACTTGTGGAACTTCTAGAGAAGCTTGCGGCACTTTTCCAAACGACGCCGGCTTCTGTTCTTCACGACCACCGCCGCCGCCACCTTGTGCCCTTTCAGGTTTCGGCTTGCTTCCGCCACCGCTGCCCTTGTTCAGACCTGCGGTACCGGGATCAGGTGTTGGCTGTTCGTTGGGGATGTCGAGTACCTGATCAACCTGAAGTTGTTCGCTTTGCGCGAGCAGTTCCTGTTGCCGGTGTCTGCGATCAGCCATGTAAACAACGCCGATTACTGTTAGAAGAAAGACAAATGCGGCCACCATTGCAATCATGACGCTTTGCGAGTCGCTCGCTTCAGCCCCCATGACTGCGGCACCGCGTTCCTTACCCATCCATGTCGAAAACAAACCGACCAGCAAGGCTCCTGCAACAATTGCGAAGCCGATCAAACCAAAACGCGAGGACCTTGCCCCCTGGGTGCGATCCATCAGTACCACAGCGCCGACGAGCGATAACATCGCCAAAAACGCGACACCCATCGCGACCAGAACATTTGGTTTGCCAAGGAACTTGCGCAGCATCTGACCGTAGCCGATGAATGTTCGCTTCGTAAATCCGAATGGATCACGTTTGAACTCTGGCCACGTCAACTCGTACTCATGAGCTGTATCTCGAACCTCATGAGCCAGACGGGCAACAAGCCCCGCATCATCCATTATTGTCAGATGGTATTCATCACGCAGCACCATACCCGTACTACCCGAGTAAGCGGCGGGAGCTGGCGCAGGCGTTTCCTCGATCGGCGGTGGCGTTGAATAAGAGTCTTCGCTCTTGATCCAAGCTTCGGGTTTTTCTTTGCTAACCGTTAGACTCGGTTCCTGATAGCTCGCGATCGGGCTAACAGTTAAGCTTGGTTCGTCTGCTTTGGCTTTCGCATCAACCGTAGTTAAGGGAGTGCCGTCTACGGGACAGAAGCTAAATTTCTCGGCGAACTCTTCTTCGCATCTGGTGCAGAACTTCATCAATACTACCTCTTCTCGCCTCTGGGGGAGCAGCACCGACTTGGACAGCCCGTCTGCGCCTGAAAATTCTCTTTGAAAGCTGGTTATAATTCGCTTGTCGAGAACTCTCGAAGGTTCCGGCGCATTCCAGCTTTCGAGCAACGATCTCAGCTCATCATCTGGAACAAACTCATCTTCAGGCCGAACGCCCATTTCGCGCCTCCCTCAAAGTAACAATTTCCCGACTACTATTCAATTCCGAATTCACGTTCAAATAGGGCCTTAGCATCCTCCTCAGCCCTTCCCTGGCCCTATGGAGTCGGGCCTTAACTGCGCCAACTTCAGATTGAGTGATAGCAGCAATCTCACTCAAACTCAGATCTTCGTATTCAAAAAGAACGACTGCTTCTCTCTGCAGCGGAGGCAAGGCAAGTACGGCATCCCGCACCTGGTTCGCCAACTCTTCTCTTAGCACGCGTCGGAGTGGTTCGTGCTTCGACGATGCGACCTGTCCTTCGGCTAACTCGTCGAGACTTCCCTCACGTCCAAGACTCCGGAAATGCTTCATCGCCAGATTTCTTGCCGCGGCGAACAGGTACGTTCTCAAAGAAGCTCGTTCGGGATCGAAGCTGTCAGGGCGACGAATCAAACTCAAAAAGCAATCATGTGTAACGTCTTCGGCCGTTTCAATCGAGCCAAGCAGCCGGTAAGCAAAACGAAACACCGGCAACCTGTGCCGTTCATATAACTCTCGAAACGCCGCCTGGTCACCCTCGCTTGCTCTTTGAAGCAAAAGCTCGTCTTTGATTCTGTCTGGCAATCAAGCACTCGATCCTGCAGGAATCGCTTCCTACTGTTGTTACCGCGAACAAGAGAAAGGTTACGCTCGCTCTCGGAAAGTCCTGGGGTGCTTCGTCGTCCACCAGGCCTCATATCAACACAACTTGCAGCTTACCAAAGGGCTGATTGCCCATAACCCGCTTACTGGTCAACGCGTTTGATGCACTGAAAAGCCAAACGGTTGACGGGCAAAGACCTCGCATCTAAGATGTTTCGACTCCTGAACCCCAGAAATTTGGCTCGAATAAAGGCCGTTTCCGACCAATAGACTTAAATGCGTTCAAAATTACCCAAACACCTGATCAGCAGTATCGGCGCGGCTATCTGCGTCCTAATTACGCTCCAGCCAATTAATGCCCAGCTGGCGCCCGTACCTGAGACTCAGGAACTACTGAACGGCCTGAAAATTCTCTTCTGGCCACGGCCAGGAAGCCCCGATGTTTTGGTAAAACTACGAATTCACAGCGGTAGTGCTTTCGATTTATCCGGCAAGGCTGGTGAGATGGCACTTCTGGGCGACATTCTGTTTCCCAACCCGGAAACCCTCGAGTTCTTCTCGGAGCAAATGGGAGGCAAGCTCACGGTTTCAGTCAACTACGACTCTATAACAATCACGATGCTTGGTAAGGCCGAGCAGCTAAATAACATCCTCGAAGTGCTTCGCAATGCGATTCTTTCAACGCAACTCACTCCGGAAGTCGTAGCGAAAGTGCGGGACGCACGAATTAAGATGGTAAAAGACTCAACTGTATCGCCTGCAGTTGTTGCTGATCGCGCCATTACATCTCGACTTTTTGGCACATTCCCATATGGCCGGCCATCCGGTGGAAGCCCCGAAGAGCTTTCAAAAGTCGATCGTGCTGATTTAATGCTGGCGCACGAACGTTTCATCAATTCCAATAACGCCACATTGGCCATCGTTGGGGGCGTCACTCAAAGTCGGGCGATGCGAACACTGAAGCAGATGTTCGGACCTTGGCGGCGCAGTGAACAAATCGTGCCGTCCACGTTCACAGCCCCAAAATCTCCCGACGCACGTGTATTGATAGTGAACTTACCCTCACCTACGAGCGAAGTTCGGCTTGCAGTCCGGGGTGTTTCGCGATCAGACCAACAATTCTATGCTGCGTTGGTGCTTGCCCGAATTGCTCAGTATCGTTGGCAAGAGACAACACCCACACTTGCTTCAAAACCGATTTCTGTCAGAAGCGAAAGTTATACTCTGCCTGGTTATTTCCTGATGAGTACTTCAGTTGGCTCTGCTGATACGCCTGGCTGCGTTTTAAGTGCGAAGAAAGTACTTGATTCGTTAATAGGTTCGCCGCCAACCACGGTGGAACTCGATCGCGCCAAACGTGAAACACTTACCGATCTGAGTTCGAAGAGTTCGAATCTCGAAGTGGGCCCAGAGGCATGGCTCGATGCAGATACTTATCGACTTGGTGCAATAGAAGATCGGGCGGCTTTAGTTCAGGCAGTTTCCGCGGCTGACATTCAAAGGGTCGCGAATCGACTCTTTAAAGACGCACCAATTGCAACCGTGATCGTCGGTGATTCAGCGCAAGTGAAAACTGCGCTTGAAGGTAAACTTACGTTTGAAGTTTTGGGTGAGACCCCTCAGCCGAGGACGCCAGCAAAAACGCCAACCAAACCTGGGAACAGAACTAATCCCAGTTAATCACAAATTGTTTGCAAGCGACTTGCAACCAAACCTCCATCAAATTTGGCTTAACTGTGCTTGAGAACAGAAGTGCCCCACAAGAGCACGCGAATCGTGTTCGCGAGATGTTTGGCAGGATCGCGGGACGCTACGATCTTTTGAATCACCTTTTGTCAGGCAATGTCGACAAACGCTGGCGGCAGGTGGTTGCGAAGAGAGTTCGGGAAGGGATGTCCGGCGAAGCTTTGATACTCGATGTGGCTTGCGGCACTGGGGATTTATCGCTGTCGCTATTTGAAAGCACGGGAGCGCGGGTTGTTGGGACAGATTTTTGCCGACCGATGCTTAGCCTTGCGGCTGGCAAACTACCGCGTCAGATAACTCTTGTCGAAGGTGACGCATTATCGCTGCCTTTTAAAGAAGGCACCTTTGACGTCGTTACGATCGCGTTTGGGTTACGAAATCTGTCGGATATCAGCAGTGGCCTCAAAGAACTGAGACGAATATTGAAGCCGAAAGGTCGAGTGGCAGTGCTCGAGTTTTCGCGACCATCGAATTCAGTTCTGCGGATGCTGTTTGGTATTTACTTTCGAAACTTGTTACCGCTGTTGGGTGGAATAATCAGTGGGTCGCGTAGTGCCTACACTTACCTCCCTTCGTCGGTCGCTCAGTTTCCGGATCAGCAACAACTCACCGGGTTGATAGAGCAGGCAGGCTTCGATCGGGTTAGTTATGAAAACCTGAGCGGAGGGATAGCGGCCCTACACTTGGGTCGAAGGCCAGAGTGAAATCTTAAGATTGGTTGCAGCGTTTTCCCGTTTGCAACCAGATACGTAGTCCCGGGATTGGTTTGGTAAGCGCGCGGTTGTCGGGGCTGTGCGAGTATTCGGATCAATCCCGGGCTACGTTTTTTTCTTTTTGAAGAACTATAGGACCGATAAGACCAATAGGACCTACTCGTTTTCCTCACTATGTTATGATGCGCCCGCTTTCCTAATCACACCTTATTGAGAACTCGACAGCGTGCGGACAAACCTTCGGTATCGGCTTCTCGGTGGTGTGCGACGCCTACTCATTCTTATTCTCGTTGTTTGGACCGTCGTTTCGCTTGTCACGATTCTGATTGAACTTGTTCCTGGTGATCCTGCCGTGGCGGTCTTAGGAGAACAGGCGACTCCGGAACAATTCGCTCAATTCCGGCAGAAGCACGGGCTGGACCGGCCGCCATTCTTCTTTTCATTTCCACAAGACGATCAGGGTAATCGACACTTTGTATGGCATGGAACCGACAATCGATATGTCGATTACTGGCGTTCGCTACTTCACGGTGATATGGGTTTGTCGTTTCGCAACGATCAACCCGTACGAAGTTTAATCCTCGAGCGATATCCAGCCACCATTGAACTCGCTATCGTCGCACTGCTGGTTGCCATCTCAATCGCCATTCCTTTGGGTGTCGTCGCCGGCACACACAGAGGCACGTTCATCGATAACATCGCTTCGATCGCGGCCCTTTTGGGAATTAGCTTGCCCAGCTTCGTGATCGGCCCAATGCTGGTCTACGTTTTCGCTGTGAAGTTAGGTTGGCTCGCTCCATCTGGACGATTTGACTGGAGCGACATCATCTTGCCATCCGTAACTCTTGGTGCAGCACTCTCGGCAATCCTTACACGAATGGTTCGCTCCTCGGTAATCGAGGAACTGGGCGAAGACTATGTCAGAACAGCGCGCGCTAAGGGCTTAAACGAACGAACGGTTCTTTACAAGCACGTTTTGAAGAACGGCTTGATTCCAGTCGTAACAATTTTGGGTTTACAACTAGGAATTCTTTTGGCTGGTGCAATCATCACTGAAAAAATTTTTGGCTGGCCAGGATTAGGTTTATTGCTTGTGGAAGACGGAATTGGAAAGCGTGACTATCGAGTTGTTCAAGGATGCGTCCTCGTCATCAGCATGACTTACATCATCGCAAACATGCTCACTGATGTGGTGTACCGGTGGCTCGATCCGAGGATTAGAGTGGGGTAGGTCTTTGGCCTTTCGTCTTTCGACTTTGGACTTTGGACTTTCGACTTCGACACGATTATGAACCGCTTAACCATCGCCGGCGTGGTCATTGTCACGATTCTCGTGTTGGTGGCTTTGTTCGCACCCTGGATCGCACCTTACGACGTTGGCACAACTGATTTGAGCATTCGTTACCTTCCGCCTTCAGTTGCGCACTGGTTCGGTACCGACTCAACCGGGCGTGACATCTTCTCTCGGGTGGTGTTTGGCGCGCGCATATCATTGCAAGTCGGAATCATAGTGGTTCTTGTCTCTTCATTCATTGGAACGATCCTTGGCGCAATTGCAGGTTACTACGGTGGCTGGGTTGACCGGATAGTTTCTGGATATGTCTTCAATGTGTTTTTGGCGTTCCCTGGTTTACTTCTGGCGATTGCGATGGTGGCTTTCCTCGGTGCAGGCTTGAACAAGCTTATCCTTGCGCTTTGCATTATTGGCTGGGTGGGTTACGCGCGACTAATTCGAGGCCAGGTTTTGAAAGTTCGTGAGTACGACTTCGTGCAAGCTGCTCGAGCACTCGGTGCGACTGACGCGCGGATTCTGCTGAAGCATATTCTTCCCAACGCGATCCAACCGCTTATCGTGCAGGCCAGCCTCGGCATGGCGGGCGCGGTACTTTCGGAGGCGTCTTTATCTTTTCTCGGCCTGGGGGTACCGCCGCCTGCACCATCGTGGGGCGTGATGATTGAAGAGGCTCGCGACTTATCGACCCTTCAAGCAGCGCCGCATGCATTGATATTTCCGGGCATCGCAATCGCATTAACCGTGCTCGCGTTCAACTTCATTGGCGATGGCTTAAGGGAATATCTGGATCCGAAGCAAAGAGCGAGGTAGATCATTGCCGATTTTTGATTTCCGATTGCCGGTTGGTTCGAAAGTCCGACGAACTTTAGTTTGTCGTGCGTTGGAATTAAGAATCCTTGTTATATTTAGCTTCATGACCGTGGCGCACGACAAACTGAAGTTCGTCGGACATTCTGAAAATCGCCAATCGGCAATCGCAAATCGGCAATAGTTTATGGTTCTCGGCACGGCAGACAGCATTCTCGATCTCATCGGTCACACTCCCCTTCTTCATCTTGCGCGTTTTGCGCCACCACCACTTGCCAGCGTCTTTGCAAAAATTGAATGGATGAATCCAGGTGGTTCAGTTAAGGATCGTGCGGCTCTGGGAATGATTCTTGAGGCGGAGCGCCAGGGTAAATTGCGTCCTGGTTCTACAATCATTGAACCAACGGCTGGAAACACTGGTATCGGTCTGGCACTCGTGGGCATCGCAAAGGGATATCGCGTGGTTTTGTGCGTCCCGCGAGGATTCGCGGTCGAAAAAATGAAGCTGATTGAAGTCCTGGGAGGCGAAATAGAGTACGTGCCGCAGGAAGCCGGAATGAAAGGGGCAATCGATCGTTGTCACGACCTGGCAGAACAGATTGACGGCAGTTTTGTGCCCCAGCAGTTTGAGAATCCCGCAAACCCATGCTTTCATGAACTAACGACAGCGGCTGAAATAATCGAGCAGATGAATGGCGAAATCGATGCTGTAGTTATTGGTGCAGGCACGTCTGGAACGTTTGTAGGAGTGTCGCGGGCGGTGAAGAAGTTGAACCCCGAAATTCTTTGCATACTGGTTGAACCTGAAGGTTCGATTTACGGAGGTGGCCCACCAGGACCAAAGAAAATTGAAGGCATCGGCCAGCGCGACTTCATTCCATCGATTTACGATGCTTCACTGGCCGACGAGATCATGATGGTTATGGATGAAGATGTTTGTGCATCACTTAAACGACTGGCAAGGAATGAAGGCTTATTGGGCGGTTGGTCTTCCGGGGCCGCCGCAACGGCAGCGTACAAAGTTGCGGAACGCTTAGGTGAAGGTAAACGCGTGGTAACTGTCTTCCCCGATGGCGCTGAGAGATATCAGAGTCAGGGTATATTTGATGATATGAAATGTGCGGAAGGACGGAATGAATAAACGTACTCAGATCTGGTCTTTGGCCTTTGGCTTTTGGTCTTTGCCACTCAGGGAAGTCTAAACCGAAGACCAAAAACCAAAGACCCAAGACCGATTCACGATTAACGATTGACGATACAACTATGGGATTTGCAACTATCGCTATTCACACTGGCTCGGAACCTGACGAAGCGACTGGCTCCGTCACTGTTCCGATATATCAAACTTCTACCTACGCGCAGGATGCACTCGGTAAAAACAAAGGCTACGAGTACGCGCGCACTCAGAACCCAACCCGCTCAGCGGTCGAACGTAACATCGCAGCACTTGAAGGTGCGCGATTCGGTTTTGCTTTTGCTTCAGGCATGGCGGCGATCGATGCAACACTGCGACTCGTAAAAGCGGGCGAACACGTAATCGTTTCTGACAACACCTACGGTGGAACCGCGCGTCTCTTCAACAAGATCTTAGCGAACTACAACATTGAGTTTGATTTTGTTGATACTTCGGATCCGCTAAACGTCGAAGCAGCAATCAAACAAAATACGAAGATGGTCTTCCTGGAGACGCCAACGAACCCGGTGATGATCGTCACTGATTTGAAGGCTGTCAGCGAAATCGCTCATCGGGTTGGTGCTCGTGTGGTTTGTGACAATACCTTCATGTCGCCGTACCTTCAGCGGCCTTTGGAATTTGGTGTAGATATAGTGGTTCATTCGACAACTAAGTATTTGAACGGACACTCGGACGGAGTTGGCGGCGCGGTTGTTCTCAACGACGAAGAGGATGCCAATTGGATCGGCTTCGTGCAAAACAGCGTAGGCGCAATTCTCTCTCCTTTTGATTCATGGCTGGTAATGCGGGGTACGAAGACATTGGCACTGCGCATGGAACAGCACGACAAATCGGGACGTGCGGTTGCTGCTTTCTTAGAAGAACACCCAAAGGTCCGTAAGGTTTATTACCCCGGCTCCGCTTCACATCCCCAGCATGCCCTGGCACGCCGTCAACAGCGTGGCTTCGGAGGGATGGTGGCTTTCGATGTCGGATCATTGCAAGCAGCAAAAACAGTTCTTGAGTCTGTTAAGTTGTGCACGCTTGCGGAGAGTTTGGGTGGAGTCGAAACGTTGATATCACATCCAGCGACGATGACTCACGCTTCTGTCGATCTCGAAAAACGAGAACGACTCGGTATTACGGACGGCCTGGTAAGAATATCAGTAGGAATAGAAGACACTGACGATATTATCGCTGATATCGATCAGGCGCTGGCCAAAATTTAGAAATGGCGGGTGACAGTCAAACTATAGAAGGGTTACAATCTCGTCGGTTCTCAAACCTTTATAAGACTCCCATTATTCGCTCTCCTTATGATTGTAGAGTTATACGCCAAATCAGATGTTGGCCGGGTACGACGTGGCAACGAAGACAACTTTCTAGTCCTCGATCTTTCCAGCGAACAAACGTGGACCGGATCCGACGGTGCAATTCCTCCTGAAAAACTTACTCGCTTCAACCTCGGCAACAAGGGACTCGTCCTTGTTGTCTCGGATGGAATGGGTGGCGCGCTCGCCGGCGATGTCGCCAGTCGAATGGCCGTTGACTCAGTGCGGGAAATGCTAATCGGAGCAGCGGGTGAAGAGGCTTGTGATCCTACCATCGATCTCGTCGAATGTTTGAAGAACGCCACGGTCTACGCAAATCTGGCGATCCACCTGCGTAGTCAGGAAGATTCTCGCTGCGCCGGCATGGGCGCAACATTCACTGGAGCTGCCGTCAGAGGTGATGCTTTGGATTTAGTGCAAGTAGGTGATAGTCGCGGCTACGTAATTCGCAAAGATCAGATTCGCCTGGCTACCAAAGATCAATCACTCGTGCAGCAACTTGTCGATGTCGGTCAGATAAGCGAAAGCGAAGCCGAGACGCACATGTTTCGGAACGTAATTCTACAAGCGCTCGGCGCGCAAAGTGAGATCGCGCCAGTCACCGGAAAGATACGTCTTCGACAGGGCGACCTTGTGTTGCTTTGTAGTGACGGGCTCTCGGGAAAACTGCGAGCTGATGACATTCAAAACATTGTAGCCAGCAGCAACGGTGATCTCGCTAAGGCATGCGACGGTTTGGTTGATGAGGCGAACAATCGTGGCGGCGAGGACAATATCACTGTTGTATTGGCTCGCTTCATCGGTGACGATCTCGAAGAGCCCTCAAATGACCGAATCACCATCGAGCTGCCGCAACTTGAAGAAGATAAAACGCTGGACGATACTTACGAAGCTGATACTGAACCTCGAATCTAAAACCTACTTCTCAGTTTTCTCCGCTTCCAATTTATTCCCACGCCAGTCTCGATCAACTTCTGCTCGCCTAACATAAATCGAAGCGCCTTCGACGCTCTCAACACAAACACGCTCTCCTGCTTCAAGTGGTTGTTCACCGGGCGCTGGATACGCAGTCCACGTTGAACCAAAAACTTTGACCGCACCCTCATTCAGCGCGCCTCTGCTCGAGGAAACAACGGTTCCCACTTTCCCAGGCAGCGCGTCAACACCACTACGCAAGGACTGGCCCGTTTTCTCGCGTGAAAAATAGTTGATAAAAATTGTTCGCGAGGCCGCCGTGAGTGCGCTCGACACACCAGCAAAAAGTAAAAACTGAATTGCCAGACTGTCGATACCAATCAAGCTTAGGAACGCTGCTGCGAGCGCCCCGATTCCAAACCACAATAATACGAAGCCCGAGGTAAAAATCTCGGCGACGATCAATACTGCGCCTAGAACTGTCCAAAAAACCCAGAGCCATTCGCTCATATCAAGGTTCCCTCGATGTCCGATATGCTTTAGCTTGTCGTGACGCAACCAACCGAGCCCTGAGTTCATCAGCGGGGCTTGGTTGGTAGCGTCACGACAAGCTAAAGCATATCGGACATTTCGCTCAGCCTTTAAAAAGATTCTTCAAAACAAACCAAACATTCGCAGGGCGTTCCGCAAGCCGGCGCATGAAGTAAGGATACCAGTGTTTCCCATAGGGCACATAGATTCGAATGTTGTAACCATCACGAGCTAGTTGTCGTTGAAGATCTCTGCGTATGCCGTACAGCATTTGAAACTCAAATTTCTCTTTCCCAATGCCTTCTCGGTCCACGAAGTCGATCGTTGCTTGAATCATTTTCGGATCGTGTGTGGCGACTCCGTGATAGATCCCACTCGAGAGCAGCAATTGCATCACGCGTACATAATTCGCGTCGACGTCTTTCTTGTCCGGAAATGCAACTTCGGGCGGTTCGTTGTACGCGCCTTTGCAAATACGAATACGCGCCGGCAGCTTTATTAGCTCTTCGGCATCCGCAAATGTTCGATGCAAGTACGACTGCAAAACGATTCCGACATCATTCAGTCCAAACTCTGCCCGCAACCGTTTGAAGATATCGATCGTTACCTGAGTAACACTCGAGTCTTCCATATCTACTCGAACAAAGTTCCCACGTTGTTGGGCTTCCTGTACTACTTTGCGCGCGTTTTTGTAAGCCAGCTCCGGATCAAGACCTAATCCAAACTGAGTTAGTTTTATCGATACATTGGAATTGATTCCAGTTTCATCAATTTTGGAAAGGATGGTCAGATACTCTTTGACTTCAGAATCTGCCTCACCGGCACTTCCAACCGACTCGTTAAGATGATCGAAGGTTGCAGAGGCGCCTTCGGCGTTGATCTCGCGAATAAACTCCGCTGCCTCATCGATGGATTCGCCGGCTACAAATCTCGTAGTGAGCTTCTTGAATACATTAAAACTGGTCGCGAAATCCTTAAGTCGTTCCTGACGCGACAGCCATATAAGCGCGCTTCTGCTAATCATCTGAATTTTCGTATACGTAGCTCTCGATGCTGGGACCGCAGGCGTCCTCGCCTGCTACGTTCCAACAATGGCCCCGGTTGGACGTGAGCAGGCGAGGACGCCTGCGCTCCCAGCACTAAACTCATATTTGCAGCAAACCGGTCGGAGGGCTGTGTTATTCTTGCCCGCGTTTTGCGGTCCATACGGAGTCTCTTTCCGGGAAAAAGGTAATCCAGAGGAACGACTGTCATGCGCCCAAAGTTGGTATTTGGAGTGTCATTACTTTCGGCGCTGCTCGGAGGGGGATCGTGCATTGCCATCGTGTTCGGCGTTTTTTCTTCCTTCAATCCCGTGGGCCAACCCGGCCTCGTTGTGATTGGTACGCTTCTCTTGCCTATCGCAGCAATAATTCTGGGTTCTGTATTCGTCTATCGTCATACCGCGCGTAGACGCAAGCTGCAGGCATTCATCACCGCGGTCCTCGCGACAATACTTTCACTGGCACTTCTTTTAGCGGCTACCATTCTTAGCCGCCGTCGCATTCATGAACGACCTCCGCAGACGGTGCCCTCCTCAACCACCTAAACAACAGTTGCATTCAATCCAATCTCTTTTTGAACGGGACGCAACGCATCAATCACGAAACGAATGTGTTCGTCGAGATCCACGCCCAGTTCCTCCACTCCCTGCTTGATGTCGTCACGATTTACAGTTCGAGCGAAGGCCTTGTCTTTAAGTTTTTTCTTGACTGAAGAGACCTCCAAATCGTCAAGGCTTCGCGAAGGACGCACAAGCGCGCAAGCTACGAGGAAACCACATAGTTCATCGGTAGCGAAAAGTGCTTTCGCCATATCACTGTCGCGGGGAACTCCTGTATACGTAGCGTGGCCCATGATCGCTCGAATGATTCGATCTGAATAACCACGCCCGCAGAGAATGTTTGCCCCGGTGAATGGATGCTGATCTGCTGTCGGAAACATTTCATAGTCAAAGTCATGAAGCAGGCCCACAAGGCCCCACTCATCCAGGTCTGCTGTTTCGTCGCCGTACCGTTTAGCAGCAGCGCGCATTGCTGTTTCAACGGCGATGGCGTGCTTTCGCAAACTATCACCTTTGGTGTATTCGCAGAGAAGTTCCCAGGCGTCCGATCGATCTGGCATAACGTGTCGCTGATAAGAGTTGAGTGCTAGAGCGTAGTGAAAAACTAGCAGAGTCGGTGGAAATTTCCAATTGGCGAATGCGGTCGCAGGCTAATGGTTCTGAATATAAGACCTATGGGACCTATACGACCTATACCACTGACAAATTGACTACTCACCACTAACCAACAACCTGACCTTCAGTTCGCCTCGGACCGCAAATAACCAGGCCGCGCTCGAATGACAACATCTTTTCGCTTCGTGGATACCTTTATCTTTCGATAACGGTCGTCACGATCTTTGTTTAGCGGATAGTAACCAATTGAGTATTGGGTTCGGAGTTCTGAGGCTACTTTCGCGAATGCATCTGGAAGCGACCTCAACGTATCCGCGCGCATGAGCTGGCCTCCAGTCCTTTCAGCCAAAGTCTTTAGATAACTATCCGCGGTCGAATACGCCGCATCGAGCCTCGCACCAATTGAATCTTCTTCGCGTGGTAAGCGCGTCGTGGTTCCGCCGCGCGGAAGGTCTTCTGGATCGTGTGTTCCGGGTGGTCGGCGTCGGGAATCCCGATCTGGTTGTCCTGACGGATCTCGACCAGGGTCAGCACTAGGATCCCGATTGGGATCTGGCTGCCTTGTACGCCTCCAAATCTCGTCCGCGGTTGGCAAACCAAGCGGTCCTGTTTTCGGTCTGGTGCCGCTAGTCGGTATCGGGTTGTCGCTCGGAAACGTTGTTGGAGTTGTGCCGCCTGGAACGGGACGAAGAACATCACTGGTTGGCAGCTGGGGACTTATTTCGTTCAACTGCTCACGTGCGAGTCGTTCTGCAGCCTCTCGGGTATTGTAGCGAATTGGATAAACGATCACTCCTTCTTCGTCTAACCAGCGAACAGTACTCTTGAATGTGGCGTCATCACTGAACCAATCGACGCCATCGGTGAAAATCACAATTGCCTTTCGACCCTGGATTTTTCCAAAGGAAGCCAACGCCATCGCCATTGCATCGTAAACTTTTGTTCCCTGACCCGAGACTGTTCGGTTGATTGCGGCGTTCAGCAGGTTGCGATCATTTGTGAAGTCGCCCAGATCGCGCACTTGATCGTCAAACGAAATGATCTTTACGCGATCCTCTGACTGCAACTGTTCGACGAAGGCATACGCAGCCTTCTGAATCAACGGCAACTGCTCCCTCGTACTCGCGCTTGTGTCTAACATCAATATGACGTGAAACGGCGCGGACGTTTGCGCGAAGAAAGCAATCTGCTGCGCCACTCCGTCTTCAGTTATAGCAAGATCGTCTTTAACCAGATCTGCAATGTAAAGACCACCACGATCAGTCGCAATAACCGGGACCGTCACGAGATCGGTTTCGGTTTTGAGTACATCTACTTCCTTTGGCTCGTTTGGTTTCTGTTCGTCTTCCGCAGGAACCTCTGGTAGCGGCGTAGCTCGAGGCTTCGGTCTCGGTCTCTGAGCAGTTACAGCTGAAGCAAAGGCAATCAGCAACAGCGATATAAGAGCGAATCGGAGGGTTGATAAAACCATCTAGTTCTCCTAGCGGAAGCTGATTATGACGTTTTAAAGGCAAACGCGAAAGGCAAGAGTACGTTTCCTATGATGTTGACTGATGATCATTCGTTTCCTTCGGGTCTTTGACGATCTTGGCGTAAGGTCCTGACGGGGAAGTAGAACGGCGAGCGAAGCGACGGATTGACCAAACCCAATCTGAAAGTTTGGAGTTCGCAAGGTCAATCGGTCGCTTCGCTCGCCGTTCTAATTCGCAACGAGGTCCCCGTTGGTTTGTCCACCAAACCACCCATCAACTAAAATGCAGACTCCTGAGACAGACCCCGAATGAAATCCCTACTACTGGCAGTTTTAGCGGCTTACCTAATCGCTGCGATCCATTCTATTCTGGCGTTTATCAACAAACGTCGTTCGGTTCAGCGTGTCGCTGAATGGTGTATCGCGGCGGGCTTCATCCTGCATACAACGGCGCTGATTGCCGACTGGGGTATCGACGGTCATTACCCGCTCTTCTCTCTTCGAGAGACACTTTCGTTTCTCGCGTGGGCACTCGTTGCGGCTTACGGGTTAATACTCTATCGCTATCACACGCACGCGCTTGGGGTCTTCATAATGCCGCTGATTTCTTTCCTGACGTTTGCCGCAATGCTGATTAAATTGGGTCCACAAGCTCCAGCGGCTTTCTCAACAACGTGGCTGTTTCCGATCCACACGACACTGCTGATATTCGCATACGCCGCGTTCTTTATCGTCTTTATGGCAAGTGTTATGTACTTGTTGCTCGAGCGAGAGTTGAAACTAAAAACTTTTGGCGCCATTTTCCATCGATTGCCCTCACTTTCCACTGTGAATCAACTTGCAACTACGTCAGCAGTGTGTGGTTTGACGCTACTAACTTTGGGAATCGCAACTGGAATGATCTGGTCCTCGAACCGTGATGGCCGGATCTGGCACAACGACCCGAAAGAGATATTTGCGGTGCTGACATGGCTGCTCTACTTCCTGCTTCTAATTTATCGATCCAGCGCCGATTGGCGTGGACGTAACGCAGCCTGGCTTGGCGTCGCTGGTTTTGCACTTGTTCTGTGTACCTTTTTTGGAACTCGTCTCCTCGGCGGGTACCACGTGTTTGGTGTTCACATATTGAATCAACTGTTCTGAGCTGAAATACGGGAATGTCAATCGTCCTGGTAGGCGTAAATCATAAGACCGCACCAATTGAAGTGCGGGAACTGCTCGCGTTTTCAGACGAAGCGTGCACTGACGGATTGCGACGATTGGTGGATGGTGAAATTGTGCGTGAAGGACTGATCGTCTCTACCTGCAATCGAGTTGAGATTCTAAGCGCCACAACCAGCGAACAGCTCGAGTTCGGTACTGAAAGAATCACGGAATTCCTTGATAGTCGTCGTCACCTCCCACAAGGATTCCTCAACCAGCACATCTACAGCCATAGAGATGAAGAAGCCGTTCGCCATCTATTCCGGGTCGCTTCATCGCTTGATTCGATGGTTGTTGGTGAGCCTCAGGTGTTGGGCCAGGTTCGTCACGCGTATTCACTTGCAGTTGAAGCGGGAACAGCTGGTCGAGTTCTCAACCGACTGGTACATCACACGTTTCGAGTCGCTAAAAGGGTGCGTACTGAAACTGGAATCGCAGCCAATGCGGTCTCGATCAGTTATATGGCCGTCGAACTTGGCAAGAAGATTTTTGATTCACTCAAGGGCCATACAATACTTCTTATCGGCGCAGGCGAAATGGCAGAACTCTCCGCTCGCCACCTACTTAACGCCGGTGCATCTCGCTTGTTGATTGCGAATCGCACGGAAGAATCTGCTAAACGTCTGGCAAGTGAATTTGGCGGCACTGTCGCACCTTTCGAAGAACTCGAAAAGACTCTAGCGGACGCTGACATTGTGATCTGCTCCACCGGCTCGCCAACTTTCGTAGTCACAGGAGAGATGGTCCGTAAGTCACGTGAACGACGGAGAAATCGGCCGATGTGCCTGATCGACATCAGCGTGCCCCGCAATATCGATCCGAACGCCGGCAACGTTCCAAATGTTTTCGTATTCGATATTGACGATTTGGAATCAGTCATCTCGTCAAATATTCGCGAGCGGGAGCGTGAAGCGGAGCGTGCTGAACTGATCGTTCAATCCGAAGTCATGCAGTTTCAGCAATCGCTTCGTTTGATGGACGCGGGTCCGACGATTGGAGCGCTGCGCGAGAAACTTCAAGACGTCGCAAGGACCGAGTTACAGCGCCAGCGAAAACGACTGGGGCCGCTTACTCCGGATCAGGAAGCCGCGGTGGAACAATTGCTGATGGCAACAGTTAATAAGATTTCACATCCAGTGCTCAATCAAATGCGACGTTTCTACGAGACGAGCGACACCGAAACGATGCAGGAATTAAACGATTCTTTTGGTAATGAGGACTAGGAGGAATTTCAGATTTAAGATTTTAGATTGAAGATTGTGCTTTGATTGGCCTTTGGCCTTTGGTTTTGTGCCTTTGAGCTCGGCGTTCATCGTTAATTCGGAAAACACAACGACCTAAGACCGGGCCACAGGCCAACGACCTAAGGCCGACCAACGCACACAATCTGCAATCTGAAATCTTAAATCTGAAATTCCCTATTCAATAACCGTGGTATGAGTCATTCGCTGGTTATCGGTTCAAGAGGATCCAAACTTGCCCTTTGGCAAGCGGAACACGTCCAATCTCAACTTCAAGCCACCGATTCAAGTCTCACAGTACGCATCGAAATCATCAAGACGACGGGTGACGTAAAAACCGATCCGCTTACCGTCATCGGCGGTAAAGGAGTATTCACTAAAGAACTCGAAGACGCGCTCCTTGATCGTCGTATCGATCTTGCAGTTCATTCCCTGAAGGATCTCCCAACGATCTTGCCGGATAGTCTGACGATAGCCGCCGTCTGCGAACGAGAAGATCCGCGTGATGCTTTGGTTGTTCGTGAGGCCCAGCCGATCAGCTCATTGAGGAACCTTCCCGATGAAACAGTCGTCGGCACCTCAAGCCAACGACGCATTGCACAGCTCAAATCAATGTGTCCGAGGGTAAAGATCAAAGACTTGCGCGGCAACGTCGATACACGTCTCAGGAAACTTGACGAAGGTCAGTACGATGCACTCATCCTTGCCTCAGCTGGTCTGCGACGTCTTGGATTATTGGACAGAATCAACTTTGCGATTCCGCCAGCCGAAATGCTTCCAGCAGTAGGTCAAGGCGCAATCGCTGTTGAAACTCGAGCGGACAATGAAGCCGCAATCGACGCAGCGTGCAAACTCCAACACGATCAGACCAGAGTTGCATGTGTTGCTGAGCGAGCACTCCTGAGAAGCCTGGGAGGAGGTTGTGAGCTACCCATCGCCGCGCACGCGGTGGTGAATGAAAAGACACTTCGTCTTGAAGCGTTAGTGGCAAGCCCGGACGGCGCGCGCATTGTTCGAGGAACAATCTCCGGAAGCACGGCGAACGCCGCTGAGCTCGGCGCAAACCTCGCTGATAAACTTCGCGCCGATGGAGCCGACGCAATACTTCAAGAGTCTTTGTGATGACGCTGCCTCTATCCGGCCGCACGGTGGTAATCACTCGCGCGCTCCCACAATCTGCCGAATTCGTCAACGCCCTTCAGCAGTTTGGCGCAATGGTACTTAGCTGTCCCACCATAGAAATCAAGGCGCCAGAATCGTACGAGCGACTCGATGAAGCAATCGATCATCTTTACGGTTACGACTGGGTCATCTTCACAAGCACGAATGCGGTCGATTTCTTTCTGCGACGCTTGACCTTTCTAAACCACGACATCAGCGATCTGGATGACTTGCAAGTTTGCGCAATCGGCGAAGCTTCAGCCGACAAACTACGCGACGCTCGCGTTCATGTCGATCTCATTCCGCAGGAAGCAAAGGCTGAAGGTGTCTTTTCAGCGTTGACGGAATTCACTGGTGGCCCAGAGAAACTCACAGGCTTGAATTTCCTGCTACCTCGCGCCGCTGTCGCAAGGGATCTGCTTCCCCGCGCACTCGAAGAAGCTGGAGCCCGAGTGGATATTGTTACAACATACCGTACGGTTATTCCGGATAATCTCGATCGAGGGCGACTATCGGCGATGCTTGCCGGCAACGCTGACTGTATTGCCTTCACCAGCTCCTCAACTGTCCGAAATCTGGCCTTGCTCTTCGACACACACGATCTCAGCAAAATACTCGCAGGCCTAAGCATCGCTTGCATCGGAGACGTAACAGCGGCTACGGCTGGCGAGTATGGACTAACTGTCGATATCCAGCCATCCGAGTTCAGCGTTCACGACCTTGCGAAGGCGATTGCGGAGTATTATGGAGTGTAGGTCCTGGCATTTTCCATATATCATTTCACATTTTGCAGGTGCCATTTATGAGACCAGTTTCCTCAGAATCGCTTCCCAAGGTTTCGTGTATTTCGTGATGTTATGAAGAAGCGCCTCCCCGTGAGTAGTAAACTCACCACCAGCTCACGACATGAGACTGAAAGGAGGCGCTATGACCACAATATATATCGGCGTTGACTTTCATGCACGACAACAGACCATCTGTTATTTGACAACTGAAAATGCAGAAATTCAGCTCCATGAACTAAAGCACCAGAACAAACAAGAGGTACGCGCTTTCTACGCCCAGTTTCAGGGCCAGGTGATCGTCGGACTCGAGGCCAGTGGTTACAGCCCCTGGTTCGAACGACTATTGGAAGAACTGGGCTGCGAAGTCTGGCTCGGACATGCAACAGAAATTCGCCGCCGCGCACGCTGGCGCCAGAAGAACGATCGACGCGATGCGGAATTGATCCTGGAGCTCATGCTCCATGATGAATTTCCGCGGCTGTATCTACCGCCACTGCAGAGTCGCGAAGTGCTGCGCATGCTTCGTTACCGCCAAAAGCTGGTTAAGATCCGCACCATGGGCAAGAACAGCTTGCAAGCACTGGCACTGCAGTCCGGGCTAGCCAAGGGCAGTCACTTGTTTACTAAAGCCGGTCAACAAGAGTTGCGTGCTGCGGTGATGTCACCAGCGATGCAATGGCAACGCGAGCAATGGTTGCAACTACTGGAACCGCTCAATCAACGATTGACCGAAACCATGCTCTGGCTCAAGCAACAGAGCCTGGCCGATCGGCGCATCGCTCGGTTGCGGACACATCCCGGGATCGGACTCTTGACTTCCCTTTGCCTGGTGCACTCACTCGAACCGGTAACGCGCTTTCGCAATCAGCGAAAGGTGGTTGCTTATGCTGGCCTGGAACCGTTGGAACGTTCTTCTGCAGAGCGGATACGTTTCCTCGGGATCAGCAAAGCCGGCTCGCGCATCCTGCGCTTTTTGCTGGTTGAAGCCGCGCAGGTAGCGGTGCGCAAAGACGAGGAGCTGAAACGTTTCTATCACCGATTGGCAGAGCGGCGTGGCCGTGCTAAAGCCAAGATCGCAACTGCCAGAAAACTTCTCATTCGCGCTTACATCATGTTGCGCGATGAGATCGACTATGCGGAATTCCGCCGTCGAGCCGTCGCAGCTCGGCTTGCCCGTGAAACACAAAGGCCTGCGGTGCCTGAGTTCGTGATTGGGCAGCCAGCCTCTCCAGGCGCGTAGCTTGCGCCGCTGCCCGCCTCGCCGAGCTCGCTAGGGCTCGCTCGGCGGGCAGCTCCGGAGAGAGCGAAGCAAACCTCATGGAGGATGACCGCATAGATGATTGACCGTGGCTCGGCAGCCCTGGTCAGTTGAGGACCGCTAACTGCAGTAGACAAAACTAAACAGTCTCATGTCAAAGAGCCAACAGTTAATAGAACAAGAAGGGCGCTGCGGCGTCGGCGGTGAAGTGTTTTTCACTTTCCTCTTGACTCCGGCGACTTCTTCATAGATGTGTTTCGTGGTTCGTCCTTTGCTACCTACGATCCACGAAACACACGAAATACACGAAACCTCGGGAAGCGAATTCTGAGGAAACTGGTCTCACATATGGCAACTGCAAAATGTCAAATGATATATGGAAAATGACTCGGGCAATTGAAGCCGACGCACAAAGTCGAAGGACCAAAAGCCAAAGCCCGTGTCCGGCATGCTAAACTGACTAACGATGTCTTCCCGAAGCGTACTCATCTACGAAAAGAATCGGGAGAGCGGCTCATCGCTCCGCGACCTGCTAACAACGTGGGGCTATCACGCTATCGTTGCAGACGACTTACCTGCGGCACTAAAAGCTGTAAATGAGTTCAAACCCTCTCTGGTTGTTGACGGTGGCTCGGCAACCTCAAATGGTGACTTTGCTCTCGTGCGCGAGATCAAGTTAGCAAACGAACACGTACCTATCGTGTTGCTTGCGGATCAAGGATCAGTGGAGAACGCAGTTCATGCGATTCAGGAAGAAGGTGTCTACCATTATTTTGAAAAGCCAATAGATCCAGACAAACTGCGTTTGGTCCTGGATCGTGCTTCGGAGTTGGCGCAAACGAGACGCGAAAACGAACTGCTTCGTCGTCAACTACAGGATCGAGGAGCCTTTGGAGAGCTGGTGGGTGCTTCCGACTCCATTCGAAAAGTTTACACACAGATAGAACAAGTGGCGCCATCTTCCGCCTCAGTTTTGATTACCGGCGAGTCGGGCACTGGTAAGGAATTGGTCGCCCGCACAATTCACAGAATGAGTCCTCGCAAAGAGCGGCCATTTGTTGCCATCAATTGTTCAGCAATCCCAGAGTCGTTGATGGAATCAGAACTATTCGGCCACGAGAAAGGTGCGTTCACTGGTGCAGCTTCTCGGCGACAAGGCTGTTTTGAATTAGCTGACACCGGTACGTTGCTGTTAGATGAAATCGGGGAGATGCCGGCTCTGCTCCAGGCGAAGCTGCTTCGTGTTATTGAGGAGCGTGCGGTTCGGCGTCTGGGGAGCCGGAAAGAGATTGAAGTTGACGTACGCCTGTTGGCAGCAACTAATCGTCAACTGCAACAAGCGGTCGCCGAAGGCAAACTTCGAAATGATCTTCTGTACCGGTTAAATGTTTTCAGCATTCATCTGCCACCACTGCGGGAAAGAAAAGAAGACCTGGCATTGCTGGCTCAGCATCTTGTTACTCAGCTCGCAGAGAAGCATGGTCGGCCAGCTCGGTTCCTCAGTTCCGCTGCACTCAACGTTCTGCAGTTTCACGCCTGGCCCGGAAACGTGCGAGAACTGCGAAACGTCATCGAACGAGCGGTGATCATCTGTTCCGGAGAACAAATTGAACGCCACCACTTTGCGCCTTACCCGATCGAGCAGAGAGAGCGACTACGAAATGAAGACACGTTAACTTTACCTGTTGGTACGCCGCTCGAAGAAGTGGAACGTCAGATGATCATGCGCACTCTGCAAAAGACGAAGAACAACAAGACCCGCGCCGCAGAATTGCTCGGCATAAGCTTGAAGACTCTTCACAACAAACTAAATCTCTACCGCGAACGTGGCTTGCTTCATGACGACTGAGCCGTCGGTACTGCTTTTCTTCATTGATGGTTTGGGAATCGGCACACGAGGTCCCCACAATCCCCTCGACAACCTGGACGCAGTCCCTCTCGCAGTGTTTCAGAATGAGGAGCCTCAGCCTTTTCTGGCCGGAATCGTTGTACGGACTGATGCCCGATTGGGAATAGAAGGCCGTCCGCAAAGCGCGTCGGGTCAAACCACAATCCTTACCGGAGTTAACGCTCCCGCAGCCGTCGGCTATCACAAACAAGGATTCCCAAACAAAGCACTCCTTGAAATCATCAACAATCAATCCATTTTTAAGCAACTTAGTCAGGCAGGTGTAAAACCAATCACCTTTGCCAACGCTTACACCAGTCGCTTTTTCAACGAGAGACCGCGCTGGGTGTCCGCCACAACCGCAGCAGTTGAGGCAGCAAGTATGAAGTTTCGCACGATTGAAGACTTGCGCAATAACTCGGCAATCTTCATGGACTACACCAACCGTATATTGATCGAGAGAGGCGAAGAGGTAACAGCGCGGACCGAGCAAGAAGCGGCTATCGTTTTAGCGAAGTTGGCGTCGCAACATCGCTTCACACTTTACGAGTACTTCATCACTGACAAAGTGGGACATGCTCAAGATATGGAATTAGCGCGGAAGGTTTTGAAGAGTCTGTCCTTATTTGTTCGCGAACTATTGAATCTTGTCGATTTGGAACGTACAACGGTTATACTGACGAGCGATCACGGGAACGTCGAAGACTTGTCGTCACGAAATCACACGCTGCATGCAGTACCGACGATTGTTTGGGGCGCTCAACGTGAACGCATCGCAGCTCGGATCAAAACGCTTGCCGACATCACGCCATCCATTGTCGCACTTCTAACTGAAACTCAGGCGTCCAATGAACCCAGCCACAACTGAGGTTTCCACGAGCAGTTCTCCTGATAAAAATGATCGCCGCGAGGTTTTTGGGTGGAAGATGTACGACTGGGCGAATTCGGCCTTCTACACGACTGTGGTTGGCGCCCTGTTTAGTCCTTACATAACACGTCTCGCGCAAACGGCAGTCGGCGAAAATGGCGTCGTGGTCCATCTCGGTCCACTTGGATCCGTTACCGCGAAATCACTTCCAACACTTTGTGTGTCCATCTCTGTTGGCGCGCAAGTATTCCTACTACCGATTCTCGGGGCGTTGGGTGACTATTCAGATTTGAAAAAAAAGTTGATGGCGGTGTTTTGTTACGTTGCAGTCGTAGCAAACTGCCTGATGTTTTTCATTCAAGGCAACCTCTATCTTTGGGGCGGATTATTGTTCATCGTCGCCAACATTTGCTTTGGGGCGTCGAATGTTTTTTACAACGCGTTTCTGCCAGAGATAGTTACCGAGGACCAGTCTGACAAAGTTTCGAGCCGCGGCTATGCGTATGGCTACTTCGGTGGCGCGCTTCTTTTAACATTGAATTTGCTCCTGGTGCTTGGGGCTGAACGGATAGGAATCTCCCAGGGATTAGCCGTGCGCTTGTCGTTGTTATCGTCCGGAATTTGGTGGGGCGGCTTCGGAGTGATTACTTTTTTGAATCTCCGATCGAGACCGAAGAAGAAGAGCCTGCCACAAGGCAAGGGCTACATAACTGCCGGCTTCATTGAGATTCTCGATACGATTAAAGAATTACGGAGACTACCGCTGACTCTTAAGTATCTATTGTCGTATCTCGTCTACAACGACGGAATTCAGACAGTAATTTTCGCAGCGAGTGCATTTCTTGAGCAGGAGTTATTTCCAGAGGGTAATCCAATTTTTCTGCTCGAAATTTTTCTGATGGTGCAGTTCGTGGCTGTTGTTGGCGCACTATTGTTTGAACGTCTTGCCTACTTGATCAAAACCAAGAATGCAATTCTTGTTTCGCTGTTTATCTGGGCCGGCATTGTCATTTATGCCTACCGGTTCTTACATACGGTTCCGGAAGCGTGGGTGTTGGCAGCGTTAATAGCTATAGTGCTGGGTGGCTCTCAAGCGCTTTCGCGCTCACTTTTCTCGCGCTTGATTCCTGACGGTAAAGAAGCAGCTTTCTTTGGTCTGTATGAAGTATCGGAACGCGGCACATCATGGATGGGACCACTATTATTCAGTATCGTAATCGCTCGGACAGGATCGTACCGGCAGGCATTGTTGTCGTTGATTGTCTTCTTTGTCGTTGGATTGATTGGACTCTGGTTTACAGATACCGATCGAGGAGTACATGAGGCAGGAAACCTTGTGCCGGCAGAAGTCAGTAGTCAGTAGTCAGCGGTAGTGATTAATAGATCCAATAGGTCATATAGGTCCTATACTGACCACGGATTACTGACCACTCGCCAACTTCCGTTCTTTCGTCTCCGCCTTCTTTTCCAAACACTCGGCCGAGCAATAAACCGCGGCGCCCTTCCTAAGGTTCAACGCTCGATCTTCCGGAATCCACGTTTCGCAACCCGCACACTTCACAAGTTTGTTCTCTGCGGATCGCTTTTGATTGGTTGGCACATCACCCACCGTAACCGATGCGTTCAAGCTATTGACGACTTTCCTAATCAGTAGCAGGTAAGGCCTGACGCGCGAATACACAACGACAAAGGCGAACGCAACAATGGCTGCGATGATTAAGTACTTCACGGTTAATCTACTGTGCTGTAAAAAACTTATTGGTCATTTTCCATTTACCATTTCTCATTTTCCATTTGGTGGGGCGCCGAGGTTAACGGACCCATGCTTCAGAAATGGAAAATGAGAGATGATAAATGGAAAATGACCAATGGGCTCTTAATCAACCTTCGGATCTATTTCCCCCAGAACTTCCGTACGGTTCATCTCCCGCACGTCGTCGTGGCATTGGATCCGTTGAACGACGTCTCGGCTGGGAATCTCTGGTTCGCCGGTCAATGCTTCCCGGTGGCAAGCCGCGTCCGTGAACGGCCTCTTCGAGGATTCTCGTGATCTCCTGGGAGAGAGTTCGATGTTCAGCTGCAGCACGACGACGCAGAGATTCTTTCAGGTGATTGGGAACATATGCTCCGATAAAAACGCCTTTGCGATTAGCCATCTCGTGTCGCGCGCTCCTTTAAGTCGATATCAACCCTGCAATTCCAGAACAGGTCTATAAGCCGAATTCTGTATCCCGATTCTCGGGACGGCGATCATTCATCTAGGCTGGCCGTTGCCGGCCGGCTCAAGCGACCTACCCGGAGGTCGTATCTCGACGAATCGAGATTCGGGCGGGCAGCCCTAAACGCCTCCCTATTTGGTCTTGCACTGCGAGGAGTTTGCCTGGCCGCGTATGTCACCACACGCGCCGGTGCGCTCTTACTTTAAGCCTGAAATCAGGCCGCACCGTTTCACCCATCACCCCGACTGGTCGGGGCTGGTCTGTTCTCTGTTGCACTTGTCGTCGTCGGACCGGTTAAACACCTACCCGACGCCCCGCCGTTAGCGGGCTCGCTGCCCTGTAGTGTTCGGACTTTCCTCTCCTGGATTAACCAGCAGCAACCGCCCGACCTGTTCCTTTGCAAGGCGGTCAAAGTATAGCAAACGAGTGTTGAACACGTATAGCACGTGCAAAGACCGCTTTTAACGCACGCGCCAACTCCGCAGTTTGCAAAGGTAGAGTCTCTTTCCTAAGAGAGATCGTCCGGCTACCGAAGTGAGGACTTGAAATGTGCTTTACTCCCGACTTTCACTTTGTCATTGAACTTCTAAGAGGTGTTTTTGAAGTACTCGATTTTCTGCTTTTCAAGCTCTTTTTATTGATCTTAGCCGGAATCGGAGTTGTCGCTGTCATTCGACATCACCTCAAGAAGTAGGAATTCATATACACCGACACTGACACCCTACCTCAACAGTCCGGCAAGCCACTCAAGGGCGTGAGTGGATGAAACTGAAATGGGTTGGTGAAGTGTGCAGTCAAATAAAACCAAAGTTGGTCGGACTAACTACCCAAAAAACTTAAAACCAACACGGAGGCCATTGATGAATTGTTGGGGAATAAAGGCTGCCACTGAAATTGAACAGACGGTGTGCGATATTGCCAGAGCAAAGAGGTTAGGCTCGCGTTGATAGGCATAGGCCCAGATCAACCCGCCAATCAGGGTGAGCAAAGTGAGTAGCGGATTTGGGAGATGGACAAGCGCGAACACGATCCCAACCAGCGCGACACTTTTCCAACCCTTTCCCAACCAAATCTGACCCCGACGATTGATGTACCCTTGCAGCACATATTGCTGGAACAAGGCCCATAGCGGAATCAGAGGAACCCAGCGCCGCGGCGCTCGCACTGCCAGGTGACCTCCCGAACTAATAATTCCGGCTGCGGCAATCACAACCACAGTTATAAGAGTGGGAAGGAGCAGAAACTTCAAGGATTGACCGAAGTTATCCGTTCTGAAACCAACATCTTTGAGTCCTTCTCCGTAAATGCGATGCGAGATCAGTATGAGTAACAACGCGAGGATGATCGGAATGGTTAGAACAACTCTGCTGCTACCAACAAATGAAAGGAAAAACCATTCGGCGAGTAGGCATGAAACCAGGACTGATGCGATCTCCCACATGGCCAGCACGGGAGATGGCATTATTTCGATTGGTTCAGTATGTGCCGACAACCTTCACCTCTCACCAACTTTTCGCCACTCACCATTCGGACCAACTTCAACAATCATCGGATCGCCCAGGAGCTGAAGCGTATAGCGCTCGGCGTTGCCACTCCCGTGTAGCGCAAAAACGCGTGCTTCGTGACGTCCAGGCTGGAGATTCACCAATTGAAAACTGTATCCATGCCAATCGTCTTTGGCCCAACCCGCTGCTTTAACATCGGGTCGCGGGAGTTGCGCGAGTTGTGTGGCAAAGAACTTACCGTCGATAAAAAGCTGGACCTCAACGCGACCCCACGGGTCCGCGTTGTTTACTGCCCAACCAGCAACAGACTTTGTCTCGGATACAGCTTCTCCCCAACCGTGAAAGGTTGGAGGGAAAACCGTGATGTAGGAACCCACCGCAATGACACCAACAAGCAGTATCTCAAAGATAGCTTTGCCGATCAGGACGTTGGTTAGTTTCAGCGAGGGACTATTCATCGGCTCAGCAAGTCAGTCGCGCATTATAGATTAGTTTGTGGTCGGTTCCGCTGGTAAGCTTTGTGGAGAAAACAAGTTGGGCCAACGGCGCGCAAACTCGTCTCGGACCAGACCCTCCACTTCGTCAGCAGTGGCGCATTCTAAACACTGTCGAGCAAGCTCTGACGCTTCTCCCGTGTTTATCTGCGACAAGGTTGACCTCACGCGTGGAATCGCGGCTGGTGTCATGCTCAGATCCACTGCTCCCATTCCCGCCAACAAAACTACATAAGCCGGAGTGGAGGCCATCTCACCACAAACAATCGCTGGAATGTTGTGTTCACGGGCGATCTCTAATGAGCGATTAATACCAAAGAGGACAGCGGGGTGCAGCGTGCGGAACCAATCGGAGACAGCATCGTTACCACGATCAACCGCCAGGGTGTACTGCACCAAATCGTTTGTACCCAGCTCAAAAAAGTCGACCTCGGAAGCAATTTTATCGGCTGTCAGAACTGCGGAAGGGATCTCAATCATCGCTCCGATCCCTGGTTTTGAGCTCACGTCCGTTTCTAAAGCATTCCACTCTTCTACGATGATCTGCTTTGCTCGCATCACGTCTGCAACATCGCTAACCATTGGTATCACAATTCGCAGAGGGCCAAATGATGCGGCGCGGAGTATCGCACGAACCTGAGCGCGCATGACGCTAACATTTTTCAGACCAAATCTGATCGCGCGCAATCCCAGCGCAGGATTACGCTCGGGACGCTCTGACAAGTCGTAACCTGTTTCCCCACCCAGGTCGAAAAGCCTGACCACCGCGCCGTCCGGTCCAGCCATTTCAGCCAAAGCTCTGTACGCCTCAAATTGCTCGTCTTCCGACAGTAACAATCCCGGGCGCGACAGCAAGAACTCCGACCGAAATAATCCAACACCGCAAGCACCGTATCTCTTAACCGACTCGAACTCAGTAGGAAGCTCGATATTCGCTCGCAATGCAATAGAAACACCGTCCTCTGTAACCACTGGTCCGCGTTCGGATGAGTGATAAGGCAAGGGGGGCGAACTGGATTGCGCCGTAAACTCGAAACGCTGAATCGACGCAGCCGATGGATTCAGGATTACTTCACCCCTTTCTGCATCAACAATTAGTTGATCTCCCGTGCGTGTCCGATGATAAAAATCGCGCAACCCCACAACAGCCGTAAGACCTAATCCTCGAGCAATGATTGCCATATGAGATGTCCAACCGCCGGCATCAGTGGCAATGGCCCTGACGTGATTCAAGTCTAGTTCTGCAATTGTTGAAGGCAGCAGGTCCTGTGCAACTATGACTGCATCCTCGGTCAACTTAGGCTGACTTCGTCCTTCACCCGTCAGATTCGCGAGCAAACGTTGGATAACATCTTCTATATCAGATCCGCGTTCACGAAGAATTTCGTCGTTGATTTGCATGTAGATCGACAGCAGACGATCACCTACGACCTTCGCTGCCCACTCTGCATTCGCACGCTTCTCGACGATGTACTGCTCAACATCGCGAGTTAGTTTCGCATCCTCGAGAAACAAGAGGTGCGCATCGAAAATATAGGCATGACCTCGACCCAACTCCTTTTCCGCACGTTCCTTGATTGCTTCCAACTGTCGTCGTGACAATCGCACGGCCGCGCGAAATCGCCGGCGTTCTCTTTCGACGTCGGAGCCATCAATCTCTGCCCGGTAAACGTCTCTCGTTCCGTCCTGGAGCCTCAGAACGCGACCCATCGCCACACCCGCTGAGACACCCAGCCCTTTGCAGCGAATCTCCTCCTTTATCGCATCTCTCGGTTGATGTTTGGCGACTTCCGGTTCGTCGAAGTCTCGTGCAAAGAGATCAAGAACAGCGTCCAGTGCGCCCGGGGCATCCTCGCCCTCAGCTGTGACTCGGAGTTCCGTGCCTCGACTTGCCGCAAGCATCAAGATACTCAGAATTGATTTGGCATCTGCCTCGACAGAATTGTCGAGTCGTTGGAGAGTGATGGTGCTATGGAATTGACTGGCAATTCGCACGAGGTTGGCAGCAGCACGAGCGTGAAGGCCCAGCCTGCCAGTTACTCTTAATGTGCGCTGCTCCACGTCAATTTACTCCACCTTTTCCGGGAGGCGCGAGCAATGCGCCCGCAAGATATATTCCCTGTCGTCCCTGATCGGAGATCTTTCGCGCCACTTCAGTAAGTGAATCCTCACCAGTAAAAGTGGCAAGCTTAATTACCATCGGCAGATTTACACCGGTGACTACTTCAACCGCACCCTCTTCTAAAAACATTGATGCGATGTTAGTCGGCGTGCCACCAAACATATCTGTTAATAACAACACGCCTGTACCCTGAGACACTCGGTTAATTGCCCGCTGCACCTCATCACGAGCGGCATCAACATCATCGTGCCAACCTATGGAAACAGCAGCAATATGCGAAATAGGACCAATGATCATTTCCGCCGCCGCAAGTAGTTCGCCGGCAAGATGTCCGTGAGTGACGATCACGCCGGAGACTCGCTTACCGTCCGCCTGTGTGGTTGAAGGTTGTTGAGGATTACTACTCATAGGAGACTCTCTCAATAGTCCTTCATCTCATTCCGGGGCCTTCACAGCTGACACGGATGAATCTGGTGGGTCTAAAGTCGGGCTTCTGTTCGTGTAGTTCGTGTGATTCGTGGATCGTTCTGCTCGGGGACGTAACAGACGATCCACGCGAACTACACGAACAAAAACTGAACCGTAATCTACTACGCCGAGTCGGCATCAAATCAAAATGGGATCTGAACCCCTGGACTGACAGCCCATACCTTCTTGAAGTACAGCTATCATCACATGTTTTACTTCTAAGATCGAACTCGCGAACGGCTACTCTTACGAACGTCGCGGTGCGCCGCATGAGCATCAAACCCGGCACGACGCAGGGCTCGCGTCAGTTCATTAGCCACCATAACCGAACGATGCCTCCCGCCTGTGCAACCGATTCCAACCGTCACATACGACTTTCCTTCCCTTTTGTAGAGCGGCAACAAGTAGGTGAGCAGGTCGGTAAAACGCTGCAACGTCTCACGCACCTCGTCCGATGCGCGCAGATACTTCACTACGCGACTGTCATGGCCAGACAGTCTTTTGAGATCCGGAACAAAATGCGGATTCGGTAGATGCCGCACATCAAAGAGCAGTTCCAGGTCGCCAGGATTCCCATACTTATGACCAAAGCTCAAGATTTGAACCCGCATCGGGGCACCCTGGCGATCAAGACTGAACCGTTCGAGTAGAAAACTGCGAAGGGTATGAACTGTGTGGTCGGAAGTATCGATTATTTGATCCGCAAGTGAACGAATTTTGGCCATCGCCTCTCGTTCAACTTTGATTGCGGCAAGGAGGCCCTGTCCTCGTTCTGCTGGATGAGGTCGACGAGTTTCACTGAATCGATGCTGAAGCACGTCATCCGATGCTTCAAAGAAAAGGACGGTGACCTTCAAACCAGTGCTGCGCAGCGCAGATAGTTGTTTTTCAAAATCGTCGAGGAAACTACCTTCTCGAATATCGATGACGAGTGCCGCGCGACTTATCCCTTTCTCATCGTCATCGGTCGAAACCAGACCAGCGAACGGTTGCAGCATCGTCGTGGGCAGATTGTCAACACAGAAGTATCCGAGATCCTGAAAGGCGTTTGTAGCTGAAGACATGCCTGAGCCACTAAGACCAGTGATGATGACGATATCGGGAGTATGATCTTTTTCTATGGAAGGATTCTGCTTGCGGGCCATGTCATTTTCCATATCTCATTTGACATTTCTCAGTTGTCATTTAGGGAGTGGGCAGACGTCTTCAAATGGCCACTAACAAATGTCAAATGAAATATGGAAAATGACTTCCTGCCCTTGAACTACGGTGCGATCAGTCCGTAATTGCCGTCTTTTCGTTTATAGAGAACACTCAGACGACTTGTATCAGCATCGCGAAAGACCAGGAACTGATCTGACTCACTAGAAAGACGAAGCGCAGCCTCCTCAGCTGTCATCGGCTTTACCGGGTAGCGTCGCGCTGCCAGAATCCGCGGAGGTCGAGGCGTCGCTTCAATATGCCCATCAGGCTCGGGAGCAACCCGCGCGGTCGATTTCCCACCCTGTTTTCGGTCAATGATCTTCTTCTTGAGTTTGACGGCCTGCTTCTCAATCTTCGCCATTGCGCGCGTCAAGGCCATATACATGTCAGCGTTTGTGTCTTTGGCAGTTAGCGTGTGGTCGCGCCAATAGACAATGATTTCGCCTATCTTCCGATTCTTTTCAACTTCGATAATTACGTGAGTACGAAGGGGCGTTCCGTTGAAGATGTGATCGAGTTTCTTGAAGTGTTCCTCCACATGACGTCTTATCGGGGGTGACACTTCGACGTGCCTCCCGGTGTATTCAAATTTCATCAGCCACAACCCTCCTCGAACGTATCAAAGAGATACCGATGCGCAATCGTACCGGCGTTCGGTCCTCAGGAGTTAACTACAATAGTTACATGAAACCTTCGTGCCGGGAGCGCAGGCGTCCTCTCATGCTCGAACCCAATCAGGCAGCGCGTAGGTAACAAGCAGGCGACGATGCCTTTGTTCCCAGCACTTACCTTCACGGATTCGCTCCGACGCAAAACCATAACGGTCAGACTACGGCCCGGCGCTCGCGCGAACCTGGTATTTGCATTTGATCGCGATACTTCGCGACGGTCCTGCGCGACAGCTTGATCCCATCCTTTGCCAGAATCTTTACAACCTGGTCATCAGTTATTGGATTGTGAGAATCTTCTTCCTCAATCAGTTTCTTTATCTTCAGCTTGATGATGCGAGTCGATATCTCTTCGCCATCTTCATTCAACATACCCTCGGTAAAGAATCGCCGTAACTCAATCACACCTTGAGGCGTGTGGGCATATTTTCGATTCACGACGCGAGAAACTGTCGACAGGTGCATACCGATGTCTTCAGCGATATCTTTCAACATCATGGGCTTGATATGCTGCACGCCATGATCAAGGAAATCGCGTTGTCGTTGCACGATTGATTCAACAACCTTGTAGATGGTCTGGCGTCGATGCTCGATGTTCCTCAGAAGATCGACGGCAGAACGCATCTTCTCGCGAATGAAACTCTTCGTTTCGTTGCTGACGCCCTGGCTCAGCATCTGCTGATACTGCTGACTGACTCTCAAACGTGGACTACCATCATCGGCAAAGTAAATGATGTAATCGTCGTCGTTCTCGTCGAGCTTCTCGATATAGATTTCCGGACTAATGAGGATCGGCTCTTCGGATGAATACCGGCGGCCGGGATATGGATCGAGAGTGCGAATAAACTGCAACTCATTCAGTAGAACTTCCACATCAACCCCAATCTGTTTCGACAGATTGGGAAGCTTGTGCTGTTGTAGGTCCGCAAAGTGATCGCTTATTAACCTGGCAGCAAGTCGATCCTGTTCCCCGAGTGTTTCCAATTGAACTAACAAACACTCTTTGACGTCCCGTACACCACAACCGACGGGATCGAGTTTCATTATTGCCTGCCGAGCTCGCTCAACGACGTCTTCCGACCAACCGCCCATCGCCGCAATCTCTTCGTTCGTCGCACTCAATCGTCCGTCAGCGTTCAGGTTGCCGATGACGGCGATTGCCGCGTCGCAAACGTCCTCTTCGATCGGACTCATATGCAACTGCCACTCAAGATGGTCAGCGAGTGAGGGAGGACGCGTCAAAAACTGTTCGAACGTTGGCGCGTCTTCTTTGTATTCGATCTCCTGAGTTTTGTAACCGGGATCTAAATAGTCTTGAAACTCACGGCCGAAATCGATCTCCTCAAAAGCGTCACGCGATTGTTCTTCTCCGAACGTCTCATCCGCGACTCCTTCGTCACCACCCTCACTCGTGAGAGAGACTTCGCCCGTTTCTTCACCGCCTCCGGTTAGTTCGTCACCATGGGCAGCGACGGCTGCAACGCTTTCCGTATCTGATGACCCATTCGTGCCCGGCGCACCGGGCTCTGGAGCCGCCGCCTCAAACGTAGAATCGGTGTCAGAACTTGTGAGGTGATCCAGGACCTTTTCTGCGATTTCCTGAACTTCTTCCTGAGTTGGCACCTCTTCGAGTACTGGGTTTTCCAACAGCTGTTGTTGGATCAAATCCGTTAACTCGAGTGAGGTCATCTGCAGCATCTCGATGCGCTGGCGCAACTGTGGCGTCAGTACGAGGCGTTGAGAGAGGCTGGTAGTTAGTTTAAGAGACATCCTTTAATGAGTTTATCTTTTGATGCTTATTGTGCGCTTTACGCGCACGGAGATTATAACCGATCAGAGGAGGTTTGCGCGTCAGGCATTCACATGCGGAATTTTTCGCCCAGATAAAGCCTTCTGACTTCTGCATCTTCTGTCAAGTCTGCTGGTTTTCCGGATCTGAAGATTCGACCCTCTGCCATAATGTATGCGCGATCTGTCACGCCCAGCGTCTCACGCACATTGTGATCGGTTATGAGAATACCAATCCCACGGCTTCGCAGATAGAGTATGACGTTTTGAATGTCGTCCACCGCCTTCGGGTCGATACCGGCAAATGGTTCATCAAGCAAAATGTATTGCGGTTCGGTTGCGAGAGATCGAGCTATCTCGGTGCGACGCCGCTCACCACCTGACAAAGCGTCACCACGAGTATTGCGCACGTGACTGATCCCAAACTCCTCGAGGAGTTCTTCCAATCGTTTTAGCTGCTCGCGACGGCGCAGACCCATGGTTTCGAGGACGGCCAGGATGTTTTGCGCCGCAGTCATTTTTCGAAACACCGAAGGCTCCTGGGGAAGATAGCCAATCCCCAAACGTGCCCTCAGGTACATCGGTAATTTGGTGAGGTCTCGATCACCAAGCAGGACGTTTCCGGAATCAGGCTGCTCGAGTCCGACAATCATGTAGAAGGTTGTCGTTTTACCTGCGCCGTTCGCACCCAAAAGACCTACAACCTCACCTTTGTTTACCTGCAAGCTGACGTCGTCAACAACACGCCGGCGTGCGTAGTTCTTGACGAGCGATACAGTGCGAAGCGCAGTGGCAGATGCTTCGTGGCCGTTGAGTTGATCTAACGCAAGGTTATTGGTGGATTTTTCAGACTGAAGTTCCGGAGATGCCGTCAAGGTTTGTTTGGAGTGTGTAGGGTTCAAAAAGAATTGTTTGTGTTCGGCTTTGCCAGTGGCTATTAGTCAGGTTTTTGTTTCGTGTTGATTCGTGTGATTTCGTGGATTCGTATTAGACTGCCGAGAAAAGCGATCCACGAAATCACACGAATCAACACGAAAAACTCAGCACTCACGACTGCTTATGGCTTCTTAATCTTATGCGTTGATCGGACCCGACCGGGGGACAATGGCCCACGTGTATCGTCGGCGGTGACTTTACTGTCTCGCATCGAGAGCGTCAAACGAGCACCTTCCGTGGTTCCTTTTTCGTTATCCTCCACTCGAGCTGGATTGCCTTTGAAGACCGCGATCTCATCGACAGAAGTATATTCAACCCAATCACCGGTGCCTTTCCTGCCAGGCTGTGTCAGAACAACATCGCGCTGGGCGATGGTACGTTCCATGTCATTTGTTTCTTTCGCCAGGTAAGCATCCGCAACACCGCCCGTAAGTCGATCGCCTCCCTGTTTTATATCGACATTCCCTTCGTAGTGAACGATACGATTAGGATCCGAATAGGACATCGAATCAGACGTAGCAAACACCGGCACAACCGTGGAATTTCCATCGACGCGACGCTTCGAGTTGTAGATGGCCGTCTGTACGTGTCCACTGGCATCCATCGTTTTATCGTTTAGATAAAGATTCAATTTATCACCGCGTACAAAGTTGTCATCCTGCCAGGCTCGCGCATTCCCCGTGTATGTCGCCAGGCCGCTGTCATGATGAAGCTCAGCTCGGTCGCTCACCACATAAACAGGACTCTTCACCTTGGAAAATGGAGTCGAGCCGTTAGTCTGTTCCTGACTGTAGTAGGTTGTCGCGGTCTTTCCACGACTGTACGAAACTTGATTGGCCAGATCTGAATCCAGCTCGACTCCTTTGGTTCGACCTCGAGAATCCCAGATCGTAGGTTCGCCTCCTCGTAATTTCACCATTTGCTCGGCGGCCACGTACGAGGCATTCGTCGCGATGCCATTGCGATCGTTCTCGTTGAACTTTGCATCGCCCTGCGCGTCAACCCGCTCAACGTCCTGCGTGTCGCGCACAAACACGGCTGTCATCGCCTGAGAGGTCAACGTTCTGGTACCTCTTTTTGGATTTGGCTGAGAGGGATCGATCACCGCTTTGCTCCCGGAGTTTGCGACGCATGAACGTGCAAGGTTTCCGGTTTCGAAGAATTCACAATCAAAACGCGGGGCGGTTAGAGTTTTCCGGTCAGTTGTGTTGCCTGGGTTAGCAGGATCGATAAATAATTCCGCATTGCCACTCGCTTCAGCTTTCTCCAAATCTTGCCCGGAAGTTCGCCAGCTCAATTTCACTTGATCAGCAGTCAACCGCTTGTTCGCAGCGCGCTTATCGTTTGCCTTCGATTTCGGAGCAGACAACGTGACGATCGAACGCCCCGATGTATTCATCTCTTTCAATAAACTACGCTCAGCCTGGACTTGAAACTTAACATCGACGGACGTCGCTCCGGTTAAAGTCAGGTCCGAGTCAGAATCTAGAGTACGAGCCTTAACATCCTCTGAAGCAAACGCACTATCGAGTCGCTGATCTTTATCGAGGTAAAAGTCCATATTAGTTGAATGGAGTTCAGCAGAATGCCCGGGTTCCATCGTCCGCAAGTACGAGTTACCTCGCAGCTCGGCCTTCTGCATTTTCTTTTCCTGAGTCAGAATTGCGGTCAGAGTGTCGCCACTCATGATGTTGTTTGCCTGCTCCGCTGTTGCGCCGCCCGAAAACGAGAGTTTGAGAGACGCCTGATCAAATAGTCCATGGGCAGCTTTAATCGTAACTGGGCGCGACAATGCCGGATTCGGTCCTGCATTCGTTACCGAAGGTCGAATGGTAAGCTCAACTTCTTTCTTAAGCTCAAGCTTTCCGCCCTTATGTTCAACCAAAGCACCAACTGAATTGCCGGAGACGTTTTCTCTTTCGAAGGCAACAGGAATCTCGGTTTGAGCTACCTCGCTGTTTTGATCGAACGACAAAGCTTCCGTTGAGACCTTGAGTTTGTCCTTGGTTTCAATTTTGACGTTCCCTGAAAACGAAATGATTGAAGTCTCAGGTTGGTAGATTGCACGAGTCGCCGAGATCTGATCAGGTACTTCGCCGGCGGGCGGATAAAGTGCGATGCTTACGTTCTCTAGTTCATGGTGACTATCGGAAAAGGTTATGTCTTTCGAAGCCTTTACCAGCATCGAACCGCCGTCAGTTTTTGTAACTCGCTGCTCGTAACCTTCGATTACTCCCGTTACATCCTTCGACAACTCAGCCGGCTTTTTTAGGGGGATAAACTTTTCCCGATTTCGCAGTTTGTAATAAGAGACACCAACGAAACCGATTCCAGATGCGAGCAGGACAAACGCCAGTATCCGCGCCGCGAGTGGAACTTTCGCGCGAAGACCAATGGCACTGGAACGGCGGCGGGATACTTCTTGCATGGTGGTATGGTCTTTGGTCTTAGGCCTTTGGTCTTTGGCTTTCGGTCTTTGATGCTAATCCGGCCAAAGGGATCAAAAGGCCAAAGACCAAAAACCCAAGACCACTAGAAGCACCTTAAATCCTCAACATTCAGCTGAATCTTAATCTCATCATTCCAAACACTTGTTTCAATTGTATAAGCCAGTTCGATGCTGCCCTCAATCGTCGGAGTTTGCTCACCCGGCTCAATACAGTGCCACCAAACCGCCTCTACAGGTCGATTATTTGGGCTGGCGAGTCGCATTTTCAAGTGACGGTCCTTCATAACAATCGGATCTGACACGCAACGGAAATTGCTGCTGCAAAATACCGGGCGGGGATTTCCAGCTCCGTACGGCTCCAACAGCTGCAGTTCTCTCGTCAACGGAAAACTGATTTCCTCCGGCCTGAGCTCCATATCGATCGTTACGGAATGTTCAAGGTCTTCCTCGCTTAAGCACGACGCAGCATGTTCATTCAAACGTCGCCGGAACTGTTCAATGCGATCGCTCTTGATCGTGATACCGGCTGCGTGCGAGTGTCCACCAAACTTCTCAAACAAATCGGAGCACGAAGTTAAGCCATTGAGTAAATGATATGCCTCGATACTTCGTCCGGAACCATGTGCCAGTTCACCATCTATCGAGAAAACTACGCACGGTCGGTTGATCCTTTCCGCTATTTTGGACGCGGCAATTCCAATCACACCGCGATGCCAACCCTCTCCCGCGATCACCGCCACATGCGATGCCGGCTTGCTCTGATCAGCCAGTTCCGCAACCGCAAGATCGATGATCTGCTGCTGCACTGTTTTACGTTCTTCGTTCCGAGTATCAAGGTGCATTGCCAGGCGTCTGGCCTCATCTCGATCGCGAGTGTCAAATAGCTCGACGACCGCCTTTGCTGCGTCCATTCGTCCCGCGGCATTAATTCGGGGACCAAGCCGGAAGCCGAGATCGTATGCTGTCATGCCCTTACCGTCTCCGCAACCTGCGACTTCAATCAAGGCACGAAGTCCAGGGTTTGATGCTTTCGCCAGGTCCTTTAGGCCGAGAGCCACAATCGCACGATTCTCCCCCACCAGCTTTGCGACATCAGCAACAGTTCCGATTGCAACGACCTTCATAAAGGCTGAGACCTGCGATTCACGGCCTCGTTCGCGAAACAATGCATGAATCAACTTGAAGGCTACACCTACACCCGCCAAATTCTTATCCGGATATCCACAACCTTTCTGATTCGGATTTAGAACAGCGAGCGCGGGCGGAGATCCTTCGGTCTCGTCCGGTAGATGATGGTCGGTGATGATTACATCCAATCCGTTATCACGCGCCCAGTGGAGCGGCTCATGCGCACGGATACCACAATCGACACTGACAACTAATCTGTAACCGTCCGATAGTGCTTTCTCTAAAGCCGATTGTCGAATTCCGTAACCTTCAGTGAAGCGATGTGGGACATGGAATCCTGTCTTCGCACCAAGTAATTTCAATGCTCGTAACAAGACAGCAGTGCCGGTAGTTCCATCGACATCGTAGTCACCGTAGATCAAAATGGATTGCTGATGGTCGATCGCCTGCTGTAGACGCGCAACCGCCTCGCGCATGCCTAACATCAAGTAGGGATCGTGAATTTGATCGTGGTGCGGAGTGAGAAATGATCGCGCAGCCGGCTCATCATCGTAGCCGCGTGCGATAAGTAATCCAGCCAGGATTGGTGAGACACCCAGAACGCGTGCGAGCGAGGCAGCCTTTGCGGCGTCTTGCCTACGCACGATCCAGCGTTTGGCTTTCATCTACTTGTCATTGTTCTTTCAGATTATTCGGCAAACCAGCCGTTCGCATCCAATAGCTTAACACCGATTCGTCTGCCGCCATCGATGTCGTCAACCCAGGAACCATTCACCTCGGCGTCGAGTGTGCCGCCAAAGGGTGGAACAAGTTTTACAATCTCGCCCAGTGCGACATCCACATCAATGATTAACGTCGCACCTCCTCGACTTATCTTGGTGGCCTTAGCTTTGGTCTGGAAAGGTTTACCTAGTCGGTCGTTTCCTTCAACACCCAGTGCGAATTCCACGGGGACGCGAGGACTTCTGGGTCTTTGTGAGGATGCGACATCTCTTCGAGAATCATTCTCGTTCATTCAAATTCACCGCCCTTAAATTAGCTGTAAAGTCGGGCCAGCTTTGCTCGGCGCCGGAGAGGAGGGGCTGAGTAAGTGTAGCGGATGTTCAGTCTTATTGGTAGGTCGATATGGATCATTGTTCATATATCATTTGACATCTTTCAGTTTCCATTTGTTTTGGGAAGGAATCGCACAAATGCTTTGTTTAATCGAGACTGAGTTGGAAGCAGTCAGTACCACCTCGCGGTAGCGGGTGGGTGCGTAGCGGTCTAAGTATGGGTCTAACTGCGCACCCACCCGCTACCGCGAGGTGGTACTGACTGCTTCCAAGTTGCTTCAGATGTTTCCCGAGATATATCCGACCGACAGCGCCAACAGAATCACACCTCCGACGATCATTCGGTAGATGATAAAGACTCCAGTCGTATGCGTTCGGAGATAACGAAGTAAGAACCAGATCGAAGCATAACCGACAATTCCCGAGACTATGGTTGCGACCACCAATGGCGCGTAACTATTGTGCGGCACCTTGTGAATTGCTTCCTTCAACTCCAGCAGTCCACTTGCCGCGATAGCCGGAATGGAAAGCAGAAATGAAAACCTCGCCGCCGTCTCACGCGTCTCACCAGCAAATAAGCCCGCCATAATCGTTGATCCAGAACGACTCGAACCCGGTATCAACGCGAGACACTGAGCTGAACCAACCGCGAGGGCATCCCGAATACCCAGATGTTGCATGTCGCGAACTCGCTTGCCGACAAGTTCGGCAAAAGCAAGTAATACGGCAACCACGATCATCATCGTAGCGATGACCCACAGATTCTTCGTGAATGTTCCTTCGATCTGTTTCTTGAAAAGCAATCCAACCACCGCCACGGGAACTGAGCCGATAATCACCAACCATCCGAGCCACGCATCGTGCGAGAGTTTCATGGGTCCCGGATTCTTTCTGCGCAGCAGTGCCAGGTGGTCGCTGATGAAGGCGCGCAGAATATTGATGATATCTACCGCGAAGTAGATGATTACGGCTAAGAGAGTGCCTAGTTGAATGACGGCGATGGTCGCCGTTGTTTGTTGGGCCTGCAACGTCTTGTCGTCACCTGCATAAAGACTTACCAAACGTGCTGCAAAGACAAGATGCGCTGTTGAACTGACTGGTATGAATTCCGTGAGTCCCTGGACGATGCCCAGGACGATGGCTTGGAGAAGGGTCATATGTTTTCTGGTTGTTAGTGGTCAGTGGCGAATAGGTCCAATTGGTCCTATAGGCCCTATACTACAAACACTATTCCCTGAAAGAATTTTTAGCCGCAATCCGGTCATACATAAAGATCGGCATCACCATGCTTAGTCTGACGATGCTTGCGAGTTGCCACGGAAAGGCATAGCTCTTCTTCCGTTTCTCTATTGCTCGGAGAATCTTTTCAACTGCAGTATCAAGTTCCATCAGGTAGGGCATCCTTGACACACGTCCTGATGTGAGCGGTGTTTTGATGAAACCCGGATGGATAATCGTGACATCTACACCTGAGTCACGTAAATCGATCCTCAGACTCTCGAAAAAACTGCTGACCGCCGCCTTGCTCGCACAATAAGCAGCAGACTTCGGTAGACCGCGATATGCCGACAAACTCGATATCGCGACCAGCTGACCCTGTCTGCGTGAAATCATTTCCGGCAAAACAGCGGCGACACTATTCACAGCTCCCAGAACATTCACCTCAAACACAGCAGCCACATCTTCGGTACGCAGATCAAGCGCCGGACTAATGGTGCCAATACCCGCATTTGCAATTAGCACATCAACGGGTCCAAATGCGCTTCGTAAACAATCGGCTTGCTTTTGTAGCTCTTCAACATTGTTGACGTCCGCATCGAGTGCTAAAGCTTTTCCGCCACCTGCTTCGATTTTCTTTACGAGTTCATTCAGCCGCTCAGCACGACGTGCGACTAATCCAACAGCAGCACCGCGTCGCGCTAACTCCAGAGCCAGACCTTCACCAATACCGGATGAAGCGCCGGTGATCATCACGACCTTGTTTTGCCAGGAGGTCAACGGTCTTAGCTTTGAATTAGAACGGCGAGCGAAGCGACCGATTGACCTCGCCTAATATAAATGCTGAGTTATGCCTGGCGAGGTCAATCGGTCGCTTCGCTCGCCGTTCTAATTCGCTAATAGGTCTTGCTCGAGATCAGAGACCAGGAGCCAAAGGTCAAAGGCCAATCTTAAGCTTTCACAATTACGAACGTTATCACCGGTTTCGCACCCGTACGCTTCTGGATGAAGCGCTTCAGTTCAACGCGCAGATGCTCCTTCAACAAAGCATCTTCAGCGAGCGTTTGTCGTGATGCACCCGCGAGAGCGGAAGCAACCACTCTTTTTGCATCACCCAACAGATAATTATTGTTTGCCACCGATGGTAAATTCTGACCGACTGGTGCGAAGCCATTCGCTGACATCAGTCCTCGTACGCCACGAGCTACAATCTGCGGCTCATCGAGAATCTCACCAGTCTCTTCATCAATCGTTACTACAACTGTGACGGTACCCTCGTACGCCAACTGCTTACGTTGACGCACCGTTTCGCTGTCGATCTCCTCAAACCCCGATTCATCGATAAAGGTGCGACCGATTTCCTTCTTGTCGATCACTGCGGCGCGCTCACCATCGAGCTCGAGAACGTCTCCGTTTTCAATCAGAATGATGTTCGCTTCAGGATAGCCCAGATGGTTTTTGACAAACTCTTTGTGCCGGAAGAGCATTCGATACTCACCGTGAATCGGCACTACAAACTTCGGGCGCACGGCCTCCGTCATGATTCGAATGTCTTCCTGTGAAGCGTGACCACTTACATGAACAAGACGCCGTTTCTCTTCAATGATGTTTGCTCCTCGCTTGTAGATGTAACCGATCATTCTCGAGATCAATCGCTCATTCCCCGGAATGATTCGAGCCGAAAGTACAACGGTATCACCCTCTTCAATCATCAGCCCTTTGTAACTTTGTATGGCCATCTGAGAAAGGGCTGCCCGCGCTTCTCCCTGCGAGCCTGTGACGAGAAACACAATCTCGTCGTCACTCATGTCTTTTGTTTGATTAAGCGAAACCAGCAGACCGTCGTGAATGTCGAGATACCCGAGCCGGTCGGCAACTTCAACATTCTTCTGCATCGAGCGTCCCAACACACAAACTCGCCGGTTAAACTGCTGCGCTACGTCGAAGACAATTTGCAAGCGATGAATTGATGAAGCGAATGCTGCTACAACGATCCGACCCTTTGCTTCTGCAAATATTTCTTCGAAGGCTGGAATAACCGCACGTTCTGACGGTGTGCGGCCCGGAACCGTTGCGTTAGTTGAATCTGAAAGCAGTGCCAGAACTCCATCCTGCCCATAACGTCTGAACGAACGCAGATCGATTGGTTCACCAATTACTGGCGTCTCATCAACTTTGTAATCGCCCGTATGAATGATCGTACCGACTGGGGTCTTGATGGCCAGTGAAAAGCAATCGACTAGTGAATGAGAGACGCGGATGAACTCAATTGTGAAGGAACCAACGTCCACGACATCGCGCGGCTCAACCCGATGCAACAAGACATCATCCAGCAGGTCATGCTCTTCAAGTTTGCTTTCGGCCAGGCCAGCGGTGAAGTGAGAACAATAGACCGGCACATTGAATTTCTTGAGTAGGTACGGAAGCGCGCCTAAGTGATCTTCATGACCGTGAGTCAACACGATCGCAGTGATATCGTCCTTGTACTCGTCAAGGAAGGAGAAGTTTGGAATCGAAACGTCGACGCCGTAAGCGGTTTCTTCAGGGAAACCCATTCCCGCATCGAGAATGAGCATCTCGTCTGCATAGCGCACGGCCATACAATTCATCCCAAACTCGCCGATACCGCCGAGCGGGATAATCTCAAGGACACTGCTCACTGTGCGTTGTTACTCAACTCTCCGGGGAACTGGGCGAAAGGCTTTCAAGGGCCAAGAAGTATAACACGAGGCATCCCTTCTTAAGCGACGTTCCCGCGCTTTGGACGTGACCTGTTTCATTTCTTCTCTCCGCATCCTACGTTTTCTGCGTCTCAACGGTTGCTTCGTGTGTTTCGTGGATTCGTGGATCGTGCTGTCAGATCTAAAAGAAAACGATCCACGAATCACACGAAACACACGACGACACCAACTGCTGAACCAAACTTGCACCGCCTCGTTTCACGGGGCAAAATCTGCCGCATGATCAAAATCCTTTTCTCCTTCGCAATCGTTATCCTTCTCTCATCGACGCTTCAGGCTACAGAAACAATGCGGGTGGACTATTACCACTCCGGCAATGCGGAGCGCGAGATCTTTAGTCTCGACCGTGTAGTCATCGAACCGCTTCCCTGGCCCGGAGATTTGTCGCAGGCGATCGATAACAACAATCTGGGGAAGTATTTTTTTGAAGTGCGCGAGCAGAAGACCAGGAAAGTTCTGTACTCCCGCGGCTTCGCATCTGTTTACGGTGAATGGGAGACCACGGACGAAGCTAAGACTGTCAATCGCACTTTTCAGGAATCATTTCGATTTCCGGCGCCCACAACCCCCTTCGAAATCGTCTTAAGGAAACGTGACCCCAAAAACGTCTTCGTCGATATCTGGACAACGAACATCGATCCTGCCGACCAGTTTGTGGATCGCGCGAAGCTTGCCGCACCTGCTCCGCTAATCACGATCCAGAAAATGGGCGAACCCGAAAAGAAGGTTGACTTCCTGATTTTAGGAGATGGTTACACCGCGGCTGAGGCGCAGAAATTTGAAGCTGACGCCCGCCGATTAACCGAGGTACTTTTTGCGACTTCACCATTCAAAGAAAATCGTCGCAGGTTTAATGTGTGGGCACTTTGTCCACCAGCTGCCGAGTCGGGAATTTCACGGCCATCGACTGGTCAGTACCGGGACTCTCCCGTTGGCGCAACATATGACGCGTTTGGTTCGGAGAGATATGTACTCACCTTTGATAACCATGCGCTGAGACGAGTCGCGTCTTTTGCTCCTTATGAATTTATTGAGGTACTGGTCAACGGCCGCACCTATGGTGGAGGCGGCATCTTCAATTTGTACAGCACAGTTGCATCCGACAACGCGTTTTCGAACTACGTTTTCGTTCATGAATTTGGTCATCATTTTGCCGGGCTGGCTGATGAGTACTACACCTCAGCTGTCTCTTACGGTCCATCGACGGAACGAGTGGAGCCCTGGGAACCCAACGTAACGGCATTGCTGGATATCAGTACTTTGAAATGGCGCACTCTGGCGTCGCCATTTGCGGATGTTACGCCCATTCCTACACCATGGAACAAAGAAGAGTTCGAAAAGTACTCGCGAGAAATCCAGGCACGCAGAGTCCAGCTTAGAAAAGACAAGCGGCCTGAAGAGGAGATGGAAGCGCTGTTCAAAGAAGAACTAGCTCACGAACAGGAAATGTTCAAAAAGGAGAAGCACTTTGGTCAGGTCGGGGCATTTGAGGGCGCGATGTACGAGGCGCGTGGATATTATCGACCAGAGGTGGACTGCATAATGTTTTCGCGCACGGATCACTTCTGCAAAGTGTGCAAGCGAGCGATCGAGAACATCATTGCGATGTACTCATCGAAGTGACTACCGATCTTATGACTCATGGTGGCAAGAGGTCAGTACCACCTCGCGGTAGCGGGTGGGTGCGCCGCTTGCTTTGACGCTTGGCTCTTGGCTGGGCACCCACCCGCTACGCGAGGTGGTACTGACGTCCTGCCACGTTGACAGCTCAGACCACAAATCGGATAACAAATGAAACTCTCGACCAGTTGGTTTGCCCCCGCGCTACTTGCCATAGGCTGCTTCGTTTCCACAGCCGAATCTCAGTCACAAGCGTTAACCCCACGTCACATCACCCTGAACAATGAAAAGTCGTTCACTCTTAGTTTGCCCGCGGGCTTTGATATCGCCGTAGCCGCTGAAGGCCTGAAACGTGTGCGGTTCATGGCGCTGAGTCCGGACAATCGCATCTTCGTAACTGACATGTACAACCTCACCGACAACAAACGTGGTGTGGTCTACATCCTTGACGAGTTTGATCCCAAAACCAAGCGGTTTCGCAAAGTCACTCAGTTCATGAGTGGGCTACGAAATCCAAATAGTGTTGCCTTCTATCGCGACGCCAGCGGCACTGACTGGTTCTATCTCGCCCTTACTGATCGTCTGGTTCGTTGCCGGTACGAGCGAGGCTCAACTAAACCAACTGACGAGCCTCAAGTTCTAGCCACCTTTCCCGATTATGGCCTTGCCTACAAGTACGGCGGTTGGCATCTGACGCGCACAATCGCAGTTGGAACGAATAATAAGATCTATGTTTCTGTTGGAAGTAGCTGCAATGCTTGCGAAGAAAAGGAGGACGTTCGGGCCAGCATCATCGAAATGGACCCGGATGGAAAGAACCAGCGTCACTTCGCGCGCGGCTTGCGAAATGCCGTCGGATTACGTTGGATTGATGGTCAACTCGTTGTCACAAATATGGGTGCTGATCATCTGGGATTAAATCGACCCGAAGATACGATGGGTGTCATCAAGGATGGAACGAATTATGGGTGGCCTTACTGTTTTCAATCAGCCACTAAGATGTTTGTTGATCCGAAGCTTAATCCACGCCGATCCAAATTCAACTGTAAACGCACACCTGCATTGACGACTCCACTTGGCGCCCACACCGCGCCACTGGGTTTGGAATATTTTGATGCAAGCAATTCTAAAGAACTCAATCGATCTTTTCTGATCGCGCTGCACGGGTCGACGAACAAACGAATCGGAAGGGGTTACAAGGTTGTTAGAGTCGGGCCGAACAAATCGCAGACCGAGGATTTCATCACAGGCTTTCTACAAAACGGAGTCGTCAACGGTCGTCCTTGCGACATTTTCAGATTTGGCGAAGGGTTTCTTCTTACAGACGACAAAGCCGGCGTCATCTATTACGTTTATGAGCGCGAGTAAGAGGAATGGGGTGAGTGGGCGAGTGGGCGAGTGGGTGAATGGGCGATCAAAAGCGGTTAAATCAACATCGCCCACTCGCCCACTCACCCACTCGGCCTCAGCAACTGACATCTATTTACGCTAGAATAAGCCGCAGCCATTGCCAGCCTATCCGCCGAAAGGAATTCTTTCATGCGAATCCGTATCGCGCTCCTTCTCGCTCTTGTTGTCTTCGTTGTGACCCCCGTCATTGGTCAAAAACGAAATATCACCGAAAAAGATTTGTTCAACTTCATATGGATTGGGGATCCACAAGTCTCGCCTGACGGTTCTCGAATCGCCTTTGTAAGAGTCACCGTCAACGATCGGAAGGATGGTTACAACACGTCAATCTGGACCGTTGCCACTGCGGCCGGGGAAACGAGACAGTTAACGAGCGGCATAAGGGATTCGTCTCCGCGCTGGTCGCCGGATGGAAAGTATCTCTGCTTCGTTCGCGTCACTGAGAAAGATGGCCGGCCTGATCAACCCCAGTTGTTTATGTTGTCGATGGAAGGCGGCGAGGCTTTTCAATTCACTTCCCTCGCACGTGGTGTGGCCGGCCCTCAATGGTCATCCGACGGCAAAATGATTTCGTTCTACAACGGAGCGACAGCTGAAGAGTTGGCCAAGGCTGCACCGAAAACTACTCCATCACCCTCGGCCAGCCCGGCTGCCAGCCCAAAACCGGAGGAGCATGAATCCGATGTGCGGGTTATTACTCGGGCGGTGTATCGCTCCAATGGCGCGGGTTATGTCGATAACAAGCATCCCCAACACATCTGGGTTGTAACAGCACCACGAACTGGAGAAGACAAAGTCACACCGCAACAATTGACGAATGGCCGCTACGATGACGGAAATGTTGTCTGGGCCAAAGACAATTCACAGCTTTACTTCGTCTCTAACCATTCGGACGAGCCATACTACGAGTTGCCCAGCACTAACATTTATACGATTCAAGTCTCCGGTGGAACACCCAGCAAGTTGACCACATTCGATATGGGCGCAGGCGCTCTCGCTCTCAGTCCTGACGGAAAGAAGTTCACCTTTTGCGCGTCGACCAACAAACCCGTGCAGTCTTACACCGAACCTGACCTCTGGGTCATGGATGCTTCTGCGAATGCACAGCCGAAGAACCTGACTAAGGATTTTAATTTCGATGTTTGCTCGGGCGTTGGTGGAGATAATACAGCGCCTCGAAGTGGTGGCGGAAGTCCACCCATCTGGTCAGCAGATGGACATCGAATCTTTGTCACGTTTGCGAAAGAAGGAAAAGCTAACGTTGGCGCTTTTGATGCGACTACGGGACGCGAGACAGATGTAACCTCGGGTAACCAGGCTGTGGTAAACGTTCGGGCCGTTCCCGATGCTTCAAAGTTTGCGTTGCTGATTTCCACGCCCACTCGAATTGGTGATCTGTACTGGCTCGAAGGCACTTCCGACACACCGAAACAGTTGACCCATATCAATGATGAGTTGTTCTCAAAACTCAACCTGACTGCGCCCGAAGAGATTTGGTATACGAGCTTCGACGGTAAGAAGGTGCAAACATGGGTACAGAAACCACCTGACTTTGATCCAAACAAGAAGTATCCGTTGATTCTGAATATCCACGGTGGTCCACACGCCGCCTATGGCTTTGTTTTCGATCACGAGTTTCAGTGGATGGCGGCAAAGGGTTATGTAGTTCTCTATCCGAACCCTCGGGGTAGTACGAGTTATGGCCAGGAGTTTGGCAACATCATCCAGTATCACTATCCGGGTGATGACTATAAAGATCTGATGGCAGGTGTCGATGAGTTACTAAAGCGCGGCTACATTGACGACAAACGGTTGGGAGTCACTGGTGGCAGTGGAGGAGGATTACTGACCAACTGGACGATTACTCAAACCACGCGCTTTGCTGCCGCCGTTTCCCAACGCGACATTTCTGACTGGGCAGACTGGTGGTACACGGCAGACTTCACACTGTTCCAGGAATCGTGGTTCAGAAAGCCTCCGTTCGAAGATCCGGAAGACTACAGAGCGCGTTCACCAATCACCTATATCACCAAGGTTCAAACGCCGCTGATGCTGATACTAGGTGAAACGGACTATCGGACTCCGACGGGAAGCGGTGGTGAGCAGATGTTTCGCGCACTGAAGTACAGAAAGATACCGACGGTCATGGTGCGCTTTCCAAATGAAACACACGAGCTCTCCCGGTCAGGCCAGCCATGGCATCGAATCGAACGATTGCAACACATCGTTGGATGGTTTGATAAATGGCTGATGGGAATGTCGAAGCCTGAGTATGAGGTTGGCGAAATAACTAGCACCAGCGATCAGAAGTGACAGGAGCAGGAGCAGGAGCAGGAGCAGGAGCAGGAGCAGGAGCAGGAGCATCAAAGGCTACTCACAGTTATGACGCTGTCAAGTTCTTTTTCGAACGATCGAATTCGTGCTCCTGCTCCTGCCGCCTGCTCCATTGCATTATGAAGATCCTTGGCTTAATCGGAGGAATCGGTCCGGAATCAACCGTCGAATATTATCGACTCTTGATCGAAGGCTATCGGGACAAACAAGACGGTGAGTATCCGGCCCTTATCATCAACAGCGTCGACCTCAAAAGACTTCTCGCATGGATGGCGGAAAGTAAACTCGATCACGTTGCCGAATATCTGTCCTTAGAGATTGAAAGACTTCATCGCGCGGGAGCTGATTTCGCAGCACTCGCTTCAAACACACCTCACATCGTCTTTGATCAGCTCCGTGAAAGATCGCCTTTGCCCCTGGTCAGCATTGTCGAATCAGCCTGTGAAAGAGTTCAGGCTTTGGGTTTTAAAACCGTCGCGTTGCTTGGCACGCGTTACACAATGCAGGCGTCGTTCTATCCGGAAGTCTTTGCTCGGGCCGACATCAACCTGATCACACCAACCAACGACGAACAAACCTACATTCACACCAAATACCTTGGCGAGTTACTCAATAATCAATTCTTGCCCGAAACGAAATCGGAAATTCTCCAAATCGTGGATCGCTTGCGTCAACAGGAAGGTGTCGAAGCCGTAATCCTCGGAGGAACAGAGTTGCCATTGCTCTTAACGGGCGAGCAACACAACGGAATT
>DASYPT010000085.1:0-92560 GCA_036006355.1 Pyrinomonadaceae bacterium
GAGAGCGCAACACCAAACATCTTTCGCGCTTTCGATAGCTCACGATCCACGGTGGCGATGCTGACTGTTTTCAGGCGGTGGGTCTTGAACTTCTCCAGAGCCTCATCATCGATCTTTCGGATGTCTGTGTCCCCGAAATAGGCCACCAGATTATTAATGGCTGAGCGTGCTGGTACAACGCTTCGCACGCCACTGACTTTACGTCCTGTCTCATCGTAAGTAGCTGGTTGGTAGAACCTCTTGAGCGCGTATTCAGCAATCTGCCGGAACGTAACCTCAAGTCTCGCAGTTCCTCTTTTTAGAATCTCCACCTCGAGTTGAGCGAGTCTGGTCTTTGCAGCACTCTTACTCTCGGCAGTGCGCATCACCTCGTGAGTCTGACTGTTGTCGTCTTCAAATCGGATGCGTGCACAGTGTTTGCCTCTTTTCCTGCGGATTGTTCGTTGAAGTATTTTCAATTTGAACCTTCTGTTTTTGGCGATGCACTCGCCACCTGAGCAAATCGATAGGATGGCCCAAGCACCATAGAAAGCGTCCCCCTTTTTGTCCCCCTTTCGACTTGGTTTTCAGGACACACGGCGACACCAGGGAACACAGAGGGACACAAGAAACAGCCCATTTTTATTGTCGTTTTCTATTTTGTTCAGGAAAACCGGACGGCAAAGACTGCTCCGGAGGCGAACGCTCTAATCCACTGAGCTACGCGGGCATGAGTTGGAGCAGAAGATAGCAAAGTCCAAAGTCCAAAGTCCAAAGTCGAAAGTCAAAAGTCCCGCGACCGAACTCTCAATCTTAGACGATTGGACATTGGACTTTCGACTTTGGACTTTCGACATTCCTAGAACCTCTGATGCAGAAACCTAACCAGCCAGAACGACATCGCTGAAATTGTCGCGGCTGCGGGAATCGTGAGTATCCACGCCCATACAATTCGCCCAGCAACACCCCACTTCACTGCAGACAAACGTCGCGTCGCGCCGACTCCTACAATGGATCCCGTGATCGTGTGCGTTGTAGAAACGGGTGTTCCCGTTAGAGTCACATAGGCAAGAGTTAATGCGGCGGCAGTCTCTGCGCAAAAGCCACCCACTGGTTTCAGCTTTGTAATTCTCGTTCCCATTGTGCGGACGATTCTCCAACCCCCGGACAGCGTTCCGAGTGCGATGGCAGCGTGCGCAGACAAGACAACTGATAAAGGAATGGGTGGCAACGTCCCGTTAGGTCCGTAACCTAGTCCCCAAACTCCACCAGCCGTTAACACCGCCGTGATAATGCCCATTGTTTTCTGAGCGTCGTTACCCCCGTGGCCCAATGAGAAAGCCGCCGCGGAAAGCAATTGGCCACGTCGAAAAATCTTGTCTACCCGTGCTGCTGAGAAACTACGAAATATCCAATAGACCAGGACCATCAATGTAAATCCAAGTACCATTCCAATCAGCGGTGATAACACGATGAACTTGAGTGTTCTAAACCAAACTTCAGGCTTTAGAAGACCGACAACTCCTCCGTGTGCTGCAATGCCGGCGCCGGCATAACCTCCGAGCAGTGCGTGAGAACTCGACGTCGGTAAGCCGAGATACCACGTTATGAGGTTCCAGATAATTGCGCCAAGTAAGGCGGCCAGCAGAACCCATAGGCGTTGCTCGGGAAGGATCAAGTCCATCCGTACGCCATCACCGATTGCTTTGGCTACGCGAGTACCGAAGACTGCGAAAGCGACGAAGTTGAAGAACGCAGCCCAGAGTACAGCAAGACCAGGCGACAACACTCTCGTTGATACGACTGTCGCAATCGAGTTCGCGGCGTCGTGAAAACCGTTGATGTAATCAAAAACAAGGGCGAGGCATACGAGGATGATTACGAAGGCGAAAGTTGCGGTCATTGCAAATTGGTCTTTGGGACTTAGGTCTTTGGTCTTTGAGGAGACACGATCAAATTCCGGAAGTCTTTAGCTGAGATCACAAAAGCCCAAAGACCAAAAACCGAAGACCAATAACTACGTATGTTTGATTATCACGCTTTCAATAATATTCGCGACGTTCTCACAGCGATCTACTGCTGCTTCGAGTTTCTCATAAACTTCCTTCCATTTGAGTACGGTTAACGCGTCGTGGGAGTCGTGAAATAGCTCTGCGATTGCAGCGTGATAGATGTCGTCGCCTTCGTTTTCAAGTCGATGGATTTCTACCAGTCGTTGCGTTATGTTCTTTGGCCGCCTCAAAATGCTAACGATTTCTTTCAGCTGTTCTGCCATCCGCTCAATCACATCAGCGAAATCACGTGCGTAGTCAGTAATCTCCTTAATGTCGAAGATAATAATGGCCCGCGCCGCATCGTCAATTAAGTCAACTATGTCGTCGAGCGCGGTTGACATCATATAAATGTCTTCGCGGTCAAAAGGCGTGATGAAAGATTTGTTGAGGCGCGTCGAGATGTTGTGCGTTAATTCGTCACAGGCATGCTCCAGACCCTTGATCCGCTGCGCGTATTCGCCATAGTCGTGATTCTTGTCCGCGAGCATTTCTTTCAGCTCGCGAGCGGCAGCAGAGATATAGAGCGTCATCTGCGTAAACAGATCGAAGTACTGCTCCTCTTTTGGCAGAAGATTAAGAAAGCTCATGTGACTAAGCTGACCCCAGGCTGAATTTAATCTGAAGAAGGCCGGACTATACCGTACAACCCTCTGACTTGCCAAACATCGGGCAAGTCGTATATCAAAGCGCCACATGACCACAAACTACTTCGCCGAGGTGCGGGAACTGCTGAAGGTTGAATCGGATGCTATTGCTCAAACGGCTGATCGTTTGAATTCTGCTGAAGTTGAGCATGTGATTGAGTTACTGGCGAGTTGCAAGGGAAAAGTCGTTGTCCTCGGCGTTGGTAAGTCGGGCATCATCGCCCAAAAGATCGCAGCCACGATGACAAGTGCCGGAACGGCCGCTTTCCATCTTCATCCATCTGACGCGCTCCATGGCGGTTTAGGGATGGTTCAAGAGGGCGATGTTGTAATTGTACTGAGCAACAGTGGAGAGACTGATGAGATCGTGGCGATGCTGCCCTATTTGAAGAATCGCAAGGTGGGCATCGTTTCTATTGTCGGCAATCTAAACTCAACTTTGGCTCAGCGGTCGGACGCAGTTCTTGATGCTTCGGTTGATCAGGAAGCGTGTCCTTTAAATCTCGCCCCTACAACAAGCACAACAGTGGCACTGGCAATCGGCGATGCGTTGGCGATGACCCTCATGAAAGTGAAGGGACTGACAACGAACGACTTTGCAAATAATCATCCCGCAGGCCGTTTAGGTAAGAGACTGACTTTGCGAGTGGCAGACCTGATGCACTCCGACGTCGAGAATCCAACGATAGCAACTGGCTCGTCGTGGGTTGACGTTGTACGAGCAATAAGTAGAGGTGGGCTCGGTGCGGTTTGCGTAGTTGATGATGCGGGTCGACTGGCTGGAATCATCACCGATGGCGATCTGCGGAGGACAATTGAGCAGACTGATCATGACGCGTTGGCGCGATTGACTTGTGACGACTTCATGACGCGCAAGCCGGCCGTCGCCACACCTGACTTACTTGCGTATGATGCTCTACAACTGATGGAAAACCGTCCATCGCAGATAAGTGTTTTGCCTGTAGTCGACCTGGAAGGCATTTGCGTAGGTCTCATTCGATTGCACGACATCGTTCGTAGCGGGTTGTGATGTCAGTCACAGATTATGCCGATTACGCAGATTCAGAGTTTTTCGTGTTTAAGAGAACTCGCTCTGCAAAGATTCATTCTGCGTAATCTGTGAATTTATTTTCGCAGGGTGAGGCATATCCACGATGTCCCACGCGGATCTCACGCGCAGTAGTTTCGACATTAGGCCCGCATGCAGAATATGACCGCTTCGTTCCGCAACGACTCTTCCAAGCATTGGCATTCCTAACAACGCAAGATCGCCGATGATGTCGAGAATCTTGTGGCGAACGAATTCATCACGAAAGCGCAAGCCCGTTTGATTCAGCATCCCCTGAGGCGTGAGCACGATTGCGTTATCAAGTGATCCACCGCGAATAAGATTTGCTCGTCGCAGCGTTTCAATCTCATCGGTAAATCCAAACGTTCGTGCTGCTGCAATCTCGCGGCTGAACGCACCGTCACTCAGTTCCACTGACAAGCTCTGAACACCGATAAGCGGATGGGTGAAATCGATGAGGCAATCGATTTGATAAGTATCCGCAGGTTCAACGCTGATTCGCCTGTTGCCTTGTTCGAACGAAACCTTTTCTCGAACGAGTAAAGCACGTCGCGCCAGAGGTTGTTCAACGACTCCCGCACGTTCAATGATCTCGGCGAAGTTCTCGGCGGATCCATCCATGATTGGAATCTCGAGGTTATCCACCTCGATGAAGACGTTATCAACAGCAAGACCACGCAGTGCCGCCAAAAGATGCTCGACCGTCGATAACATCACGCCGGTGCGCATAAGAGTGGTTGCGTAACCACAGTGCGCCACCGACTCGACCGTTGCGGGAAGTTCGAAGCCGCCGAGATCGGTGCGGCGAAAAACATATCCGGTATCAGGTGGCGCTGGGACAAGACGAACATGAACCGGCACGGCTGTGTGTAGGCCGATTCCGTGAGTCTCAACTGCGGTGCGAAGTGTGGTCTGTTTGATCAAGTGATTTGAAGGTCTCCGATACAAAATAGAGCCGCAACCCCTGTGCCTGAAAATACCATGGAGTTCTCAGGCTGGTTGTGGTGTAGAGGCAACACTCTAACAACTCTTTGCAGAGAATCTGCGACACCTTTGGAGTGCGACGGCCTGCCGTCGCTTTGTTACCGCAACACCCCGATCTCATACTGATTCGGTCCGGCCGTGTAACAAAGCGACGGCGGGCCGTCGCACTCCAAAGGTCCAAACGTCTTACAAAAGTTTGAATAGACCCATACACTGGAGTAAACTCAGGCCCAATCAAACGTATCGGAGCGCGTTAAGCCTCGGTTTGGTGTTTGAGAAAAGGCGCTTTCGGCACAATCCGCGGGCCGAAAGAAACCCGACCGCAGGCACTCCGAAGATCAGAGAGCTTGGAAGTCCTCAGTTTCCAGTCTCGTGGAGAAACCGCGATGCCAGACCTTGAAATCACGTGTTCGGAATGCAACACCCCGTTTACCTTTTCTGAACGTGAACAGGAATACTATCGGGAACGTAACCTAACTCATCCGAAGCGTTGTAAGCCTTGTCGTGATGCGCGGCGCGCAAACTTCGGCGGCTCAAGGGGACCAGGGGGAGAACGTCAGCGATTTGAAATCACCTGCGACCAATGCGGCAAATCTGATTCAGTACCGTTCAAACCATCAACGGGTAGACCAGTTTTGTGCAGTGATTGCTTTAGTGCCAGTAGAGCGACGCAAAGAAACTGAATTGAATATGCGTTAAACTGGCGCGAGCAACTTCGCTCGGCTCCTGACCATCAACAACAAAAGGAAGTTTGGACCGCGAGTTGTGATTACGCGATTACTGGGAAAGAATGTCCAAAAATAAGGGATGGACCACGAAACTGTTCAATTAGAGCAACGCGGCGACGTAGCGATTGTAACGTTGAATCGCCCAACTTACTTGAACGCTTTGACAATCGACGTGGCCCGCGATTTCAAAGCCGCAGTCCACGAAGCGATTGAGAGGCGAGCTCGGGCAATCATTTTAACGGGCGCCGGTCGTGCGTTTTCAGCGGGCGGCGATCTGCGCGAAATGCAAAACATCGCGAGTAGTGATGGACGTCTAGAGGCCTTCTTTGATGAGCCCTTGCGGATGCTCAACGAAGCGATAATGTTGATCCGTCAAACTCCGATGCCATTTATTGCTGCGGTGAACGGTGTTGCGTCGGGAGGTGGATGTAATCTCGCCCTGGCGTGCGACCTGGTGATTGCCGCAGAAGGAGCAAAGTTCAATCAAGCTTTCATCAAAATTGGGCTATCGCCTGATTGCGGTGGAACTTTTATACTGCCTCGACTCGTAGGATGGAAACGAGCTGCAGAATTGATGTTCACTGGAGACATGGTAAGCGCTCAGCAAGCGCTGGAGATGGGAATGATTAACGCCGTAACACCAGATTCGGAGTTGATGAGCCGGGCAATGGCAATGGCCGAACGCCTGGCGGCTGCACCGACGGCGGCAATAGCCCAGATCAAGCGGCTGTTAGAAGCGAGCGCAGTGAATAATCAGGAAACTCAATTGGAACTCGAACGAAAGGCGCAGATTGAATCAGGCAAAACAAAGGATTTTATAGAAGGCGTTTCAGCTTTTCTGGAAAAGCGGCCGCCGCGATTTGTTGGAGGATAAACCTCCGGAAAAAACGATCGCAGTCGCGAGCCGCCTGAGTTAACTCGGCGGCTCTTTTGTTAAGGATGAAGGCGGAAGGATGAAGGATGAAAGCTCGTTATTTGTGTAGTTCTTTGTTCTTCATGTTTTGTGTGCAGTACCTGAGCAACACCCGCAAAGTACAAAGCAAAAAGCACCAAAAACAAAGCACCTCCTTCATCCTTCATCCTTCCGCCTTCATCATTTAAACGTATGGATTCACTAACGTACATCCAACTGCTCCGCCGCAATCGCTCGTTCAGACGATTGTGGATTGGGCAGGTCATTTCCGAACTCGGCAATTGGTTTAACTTCATTGCCGCATTAGGAGTGGTGCGTCTGGTTTCACATGCGGCGACTGAGGCAGCGACGATTCTTCTGATTATGCGGCTGGTTCCGTTCACTCTGTTTGCGCCACTCGCGGGTGCTTTTGTGGATCGCTGGTCCAGACGCACCGTGATGATCGCGACGGACTTACTCCGGCTGGTTGTAGCACTCGGCTTTCTATTAGTTCGCACTCCTCAGGATCTCTGGATCGCGTATTTGTGCATCGGTTTGCTTTCACTCTTCGGAGCTTTCTTCGAAGCAGCCAAGAACGCAGCTGTTCCGAATATTACGGGCGAGCGTGATCTGCTTGCTGGAAACGCGTTGATGTTCTCCTCGCGATTTCTCTTGATGTCACTTGGTGCGGCACTCGGTGGTTGGGCTTCGGCAAGATTTGGCTATCAAACGGCTTTCATCATTAACGCGATTTCGTTTTTGGCCTCGGCCTACTCAGTGTGGCTCGTGCCCGAAGAAGAGACGAGGCAAGCAGTCTCCGTACGACCAGAGAATGGAAACGGCACGTCCCGCTTACGCCGACATAGCGGTTACGGGCGCGATATCCACGAAGGTTGGTCCTACATCGTTAGTCATGGGCCAGTTGCCGCGATTCTTGGCGCCAATATTGTGTGGGCTGTCGGAGGCGGCGCGATCAATCTCATCGCCGAACGTTTGGGAGCACTGGTCTTTGCCGGGCCGAAGCTGAGTCAAGACTCAGCTGTAGCTGCGCTTTACTTCGCGAATGGTCTCGGACTTTTTATCGGAATGATGATCGCGCGCAGAGTGGGCGCCTATTTTGAGTTACGAGGCACAACCGTTCGTTTCATTGGGTGGAGTTTATTCATCCAGGGGATCTTCTTCGCCTTAATGGGAGTTGTGCCTGGTTTATACCTCGCCGGATTGATGTTGACAATCTCACGAATCTTGCTCGGTGCGGAGTTCGCAGTGCAGGAAACTCTTTTGATGAGACTGGTGCCTGACAATCTGCGCGGGCGTGTGTCTACAACTGATCGTGCGGCGGAGATGTTGATTTGGTGTTTTTCGACCGGAGTTGCTGGTTGGTCGCTCAATTTAATAACTCCGCAGACTCTGGCGATCGTGAGTGGACTTCTGTCAGGAGTTGCTGGAATTGGCTGGCTGATTGCTTTTGCAACGAAGGCCGTGCGACTGCCAAAGCGATTCAATCAACGATGAGGTGGTTGGTGATTTGGTCTTGGGTCTTTGGCCTTTTGTCTTTGACTTCGCTAATCCGAATTAGAACAGGGAGCGAAGCGACCGATTGATCAAACCCAACACGAACGCGCGGCGAATTGGAACGGCGAGCGCAGCGACCGATCGACCAAACCCAACACGAACGCCCGCCGTCGAATTAGAACGGCGAGCGCAGCGACCGATCGACCAAACCCAACACGAACGCCCGCCGTCGAATTAGAACGGCGAGCGCAGCGACCGATTGACCAAACCCAACACGAACGTCCAGCGAATTGGAACGGTGAGCGCAGTGACCCACTGACCTCAAGTCAATACGGCCGCCTTCATTCACCCTGCTCATACTGCACGTAAACCACCGCATTGATCACGTCTTCATGCCTCCATAACTTCCGGCAACTACCGCGTCCGGCCCATGGACTGTAATCTTCTCGCCAGCATCCTTGTTCGCGCATATTCTTAGTAGCGCGAGCTTTCAACGCAGACCTCACTTTCTTACCATCCCAGTCAGCGGTGACCACGGTATGTACATGTGTCGCGCGGGCATTGACTGCCCATAGACCCCATGTTTTCTCCCTTGAGATTTCCTTAATTGCGTCCATTACGACCTTTCTTTGCCGTTGAGAGAGTCGTAATGGTCGCCGTTTAAGCAGCGAGCGTTCATAGCTTTCACGTAAATCATTCGGCGGCAACCGCGGTGTTCCGTAACGGTTGTGAAAGCGGTCGATGGAGCCACGAGCATCGCCGTGAAGCCAGGTGCCGTAGGTACCGAATGTAATGAAGAAAGCTAAAGGGCGTTCGAAGCTCCAGGTGAGTTGGAGACATGGCATTAGTTCCTTTGTGAGAATTGCTGGCGACATACTAAACCTAAAGGATTTCAAATAGCGAACTGTCCTGTTGGGTTTGGTCAATCGGTCGCTGCGCTCGCCGTTCTAATTCGACGGCGGGCGTTCGTGTTGGGTTTGGTCAATCGGTCGCTGCGCTCACCGTTCCAATTCGCTGGACGTTCGTGTTGGGTTTGGTCAATCGGTCGCTGCGCTCGCGGTTCCAATTCGCCGCGCGTTCGTGTTGGGTTTGGTCAATCGGTCGCTGCGCTCGCGGTTCCAATTCGCTGGACGTTCGTGTTGGGTTTGGTCGATCGGTCGCTGCGCTCGCCCTTCTAATTCGGATTAGCGAAGTCAAAGACCAAAGGCCAAAGTCCGAAGAGCAAGTACCAAGTACATAACTATTACATCCCCACTCCTGTAGCTTTTGTTACAGTCAATCTCGTGTGAAAACACGATCAAAGTCTTTGGAGTGGGAATGCAGAAATCGCGCAGCAAAATCAATTGGAACACACTAATCTTCCTCGCAATATTTCACGTTGGCGCAATCGCCGCATTTTTTGTCTTCAGCTGGAAATGGGTGGCAATCTCACTATTGCTGAACTGGATTGCCGGCAGTTTGGGAATCGGGATTGGGTTCCATCGTTTGATTACTCATCGTGGGTTTCGAACACCAAAGCCCCTGGAATATTTCCTTACAGTCTGCGGGCTGTTGGCGCTTGAAGGTGGCCTAATAAATTGGGTTGTGACCCACAGGATTCACCATGCGTACACTGACCAGCCTGGCGATCCGCATTCACCACGTGATGGCCGCTGGTGGTCGCACATCGGATGGATCTTAACTGGCACATCTCAGCAGCATCCCGAAGCAGTTATGCGACGGTACGCTCCTGACTTGATGAAAGACCCGGTTCACGTCTGGTTGAATCGACTCTACTTTATGCCACTCGTATTGCTTGGATTAGTATTGTTCGCTTTGGCGGGCTGGCAAGGACTGCTCTGGGGTGTCTTTGCTCGTGTTACATTTGGCTTGCATGCCACCTGGCTCGTAAACTCAGCTACGCACATTTGGGGACGTCGCCGATTTCATACGAATGACGACTCAACTAACAGTTGGTGGGTCGCTCTTTTGACGTTCGGCGAAGGTTGGCACAACAATCACCACGCGTTTCCAAGCGCCGCGCGTCATGGATTGAAGTGGTACGAAATCGATATTAATTGGTATGGGATCACCTTGTTAGAGCACCTGGGTCTTGCAAAATCGATCAAACTCGTGAGCAAAGAGCAGATTGCTAATGCAGATCAACGGGTACTGAAGAAAGCCGCTTAATTGGTCCTATAGTCGTATAGGTCCTATATTTGTCTCACCTATGCGCGTCAAAGGCCGTCGAAGAAAATCAATTGCCTTCTTCATTACGCTTGGCGCCTGTCTCGTTGCTCTTGCAGTCGCATTAAACGTCGGATGGATCCTTCTCAACACGAGCGAAGTTGTCCTGTTAATACTGGGCATCGTCTTCTTCGTTGTCCTCATCTTTGGCCTCGTGCTCAACACCACTTTCCTCATTCGTGAGATCCGGCGTAACGAGCAGCACGATGCCTTCATAAATGCAGTCACCCATGAACTCAAAACGCCCATAGCCTCGATTCGTCTCTACCTCGAAACCTTGAAATCTCGTGACGTCGATGAAACGCAACGAGAAAAGTTCTACGACATCATGTTGGCGGACAGTCAACGGTTACTTACGACAGTCGAACAGGTGTTACGCGCCGGAAGGACTGGTCACAAACGTCGTCGCATAGCGACGTCTGTGGTTAGCGTTACCGAGATCGTTCGCGAATGCCTCGAACTCACGCGTGTGCGTTACGGACTTACCGACTCGCACCTCATGTATTTTGAGTCGCCTGACGCTAGCAGCGCTCAGATTTCAGGCGATTTGGACGAGTTACGCGCCGCGTTTTCAAATTTGCTCGATAATGCAGTCAAGTATTCTGACGAAGAAGTGCAAGTGTCAGTGTCTGTCTCCGCGGTGGATAACAAACGAGTCGCTGTGAAAGTTACTGATAAGGGGATCGGAATCCCCAACGCGCAGTTGAAAAGAATTTTCAAGCGGTTCTATCGCGTGCCTGGAAAATTTATGGCTCGAGTGAAAGGAACTGGTTTAGGTCTGTTTATCGTGGAATCGGTGGTGACCAAACATGGAGGTCGAGTGTTTGTCGAGAGCAAAGGTTTGGGCCAGGGAAGCACCTTCACCGTACAACTTCCAATCGTGGGAACTTAAATGAGCTCTATACTGATAGTTGAAGATGAGAAGCATCTCGCGGATGGCCTCCGTTATAACCTCGAGGCCGAAGGTTTCAGTGTCGACGCAGTCGCGGATGCTGAAACCGCGCTGGAAAACTTAAAAGACAAGCCTGATCGATACGACGTAGTCGTGCTTGATGTCATGTTGCCTGGTATGGATGGGTTTACGTTGGCAAGTAAACTCCGGGCGCAAGGCCACTATGTTCCCATTCTGATGTTGACCGCTCGAGGTCAGGCCCAGGATGTCATGCGTGGATTTGAAGCCGGTGCGGATGATTATCTTCCGAAGCCCTTCGAATTGGGGGTGTTGATTGCACGAATCCACGCTTTATTGCGGCGGCGTGAATGGTTTCGCCGCGATCAGCGCAAAGCCCAATCGTCGCAGGTCGTGTTCGAGTTCGCAGGTCGCACAATAGATTTTGAAGGACTCGAACTGCATTCCGGGTCTCAGACCGTCAAACTGACGTTGATGGAGGCCGACCTTTTGCGATACTTGATTGAACACGACGGAAAAATCGTTTCGCGCAATGCGATTTTGGAAGAAGTTTGGGGACTTCGCGAGGACACTGACACGCGGGCTATCGATAACTTCATCGTGAGACTGCGCAAGTATATTGAGGACGAACCGTCACGCCCGAAACATCTACTTACCGTCAGAGGAGTTGGCTACAAATTCGTTTCGCAGAGTCCAGACGTTCGCAGTGCGTCAGGGAAGATCTCAGATCTCAGATCTCAGATCTCAGATTGAACCTCCCGGGTCGTATCACATCTGAGATCTGAAATCTGAGATCGTCTAGCTCGTAGCAACAATGATCGATGCGCGCACGCCAAGCAGGTCCGAGAAATCTTTGGAATAGATCCCGTTTACCTTTCGGACCCTCCCGACCTTCTCCACCAGCTCCTCCGTTGAGATAAAACCGTTTTCAGTATGCGCGATTGCCCACGATGGAATATGCGATGCGGTCCTGAGCAAGTCTTCGACAAAACCGAGATATTGCTGTTTGCTTTGTACGCGCGAGCCGAGTTTCGAGCCCCGCTCCTTTTCAAACTCCAGCCAGAAATCATCGCCCCCTCTTAGCCACTCTTCACGCCAGCTGACTAAAGGGTCGCGCGCAATCGACATCTGAGTAATCGGAGGAGGAAGTCTCAGGAAGAGTAAATCGGTGTGCTGTCTTTCAGCGATAAAGTCTCTGACGTCCTGGTTCGAACTCTTATTTCGCAGCGTGTTGTCGTTGATAACTGGTAGACACTCGAGCATCAACCGAAAAGTATTTGACAGCGCGAGAGGTTCTCTGAGGAAACGCGTTTCTTCGCCAAACGAAAGGACGTAATCCCCAACCATCATTCCTATTGTGAGTGCGAGTGCTCTTTTAAGAGGTGGAAGATGTTCGGCTGCGAAGCGAACATTATCAAACCACCAGGCGTCAGCTTCGTTGAACGACTTCAGCAACGATGGATTGTTTAGCTGATCGTGTGGGACGTAAGCGTCCTCCAGCAGTTGATCGAGATCAGATTCACTAAGTTGTTCGCCATGGTTTTCTATTAGAGCAGTGCATTTCGTATGCGACCAGGCCATTGGATCGTTAGCAGCCACTCTTATTCGCCAACGTTTGAGGTGGAGCGCTAGATTGGGCTCGCCAGTGAATGGCAAAGCGACAGAAGAAAACCTGAGGCGTTGCAAAACGCCTAATTCGAAACTGAGCCAACCATTTGCAAATTGCATATGTGACGGGTTATCTGGTGAACGAAGAGAACATGTCCCACTTTGCGTCATTCTCCACAATTGGTGCAGGAGAAATGTCTTGTTCTTCTTTCGCAAATGAGTCGAGTTCTGGTAACAAATCCAGTGAAAGAAAAACTTTCACAACTGCGGGATCGCATTCCACACCTGCTCGATCGGCAATTTCTTTTCGTGCTTTCTCGGAAGTCAGTGCCGAACGAAAGGGTCGCTTGTCAGTAAGAGCTGCATAAGAATCTGCGACCCGGAGAATCCTGGCGGCCAACGGTATCTCCTCTCGTCGTAAACAATCAGGATAGCCTTGACCGTTCCACCATTCATGATGCCAGCGAATGAGAAGTTGCGCAGCGCGATCAGCGCCAACACGTGATGCTTCACGCTCGCCAATAACCGGATGGCGAGCCAAATCAAGTCGTTCGTCGGCGGATAACGCATCAGCACGTTGAATGTATTCCCGTTCCATTGCCACTTCACCGAGATCGTGAAGCAACGCCGCGACTCTTAGTGAGCCACGGTCGTGTCGAGCAAGATGGAATATTTTCGCCAGCTCGTCCGCTATTGCAGCGATTCTCGAGGCGTGCGGATTCTCGTATTGCTCAAAGCGATCGGACGTCTTAGCCACCTGCTGAAAAGCCTCAGCAGCCGACTGGTCGATTAGTTCGTTACCGTGTGCGATATTTCGATTTCTTTTCATCGTGAATTTCAGGTTTAGAATTTCAGATTTAAGATTTTGCCAGGTAACGGCAATTGAATAGCAAACCGGAATCAATCTTAAATCTGAAATCGTAAATTTGAAATCGGCGAAGCACTAATTCAGAGATTCCAAAAGATCCTTAGCCCTCCTGTTATTGTGGTCCGCTGCCACCGCCCGTTCAGCTTCGCTTCTGGCGCGAACCTGGAAGCCAAGATCACGATAAAGTTCGGCGAGCATGATTCGATACTCAGCATTGTTAGGCTCGAGCTTAACAGCAGCTTGAAGTTCTGCCTCAGCGAGTCTGCGAGTGCTTTCGTGCAACGCGAGAGCGCGCCCGTAGTAAGCGCGATATCTTGGTTCGTGAGCAACCGTGCGAGCTGCGGAGCCGAGCAATCCAACTGCGAGGTTTCGATCTCCCAGTTCCAGGGCCGCGAAACCCTTCTTGAACTGAATCTCTGCTTGTTGTGCTGGAGTGAGACCCTCATCACGCACGCCGTCCGAATCGACGCTCTTTTCAATGTTTGACGCAGTAGCCTTAGGCGCTGATTCAGCCAGACGTGCGGCTCGCTTTTGCGCTTCGAGCTTTGAGTCATAAGACGCGCGCAGTTTGGCGTCTCGCAGCGTATCGTACGCTTGTGTGATACGCGCAAAACTCGATTCAACCTGGGAGAGTAAAGACTTGTCAGCGCCACGAAAGCGATCTGGATGGTACTTGCGCGCAATGTCGTAATAAGCCTTCTTTAGTTCCGGAATCGAAACACTCTTTTCCACTGCCAGAATTTCGTAGTGTGAAGTTGCCGCAGACAGCCGGGCGAGAAATGTTTCAACATTATCCGAGGGCTCGGTTACAACCGGGGCCTCCGCGACTGGTTCGGGAACTGGTTCGACCTGGAGCGGAGTTTCTGAGAGTGAACCGCGGAAAGCAGTCTTCCAATGTTGCCGCGCAAGAAGGCCGACCAACGCGAGCGAATAGACAACTCGCAGCGTGTCAGGCTCTGGAAGGCCACTTACTGCAACGAGCTCCGAGAGAGTCATGGGTACATCGACTCTGGACATAAGAAAAACTTCAGTGGGCAGCAGATTGACAAGCTTGGGTGGATTCGCAACTGGAGAAATCAACTCCGTGTTAATTAGGAATCGAGACGTAGTGAACTTTGTCGGGAGACGTCGTGCAGCTTCGATTAGCAGGCCTGGCGAGTCAATCAGCAAGTGTACTTCTTTAAGGAGATGCGAATGATCATCGAAATCCCAGGTGCCTTCAATCCATAGAAGTGCGAGCCCGAGAACGTCGTTGACTTGTTTGAGCTGCTGTTGTTGCAGCTGTGATTGTGAAATTCGGTTTTCTGAAAGTAAGGTTTTAGCGAGACTGAAATCATCAATATCACGTCCGAGGTAGCGGAGATCCTCGGCAGTCACCAACTGACTATTTACCAGGTACTCACACAAACGAAGTGTTCGCAAATTGGCGGCTGCATACAAGAGTGTGCCGGATCGGAAGTAAACGGCCACTTTGATTTTATTAAATTCAAGTTTGAGTCGGCCGGAGAGTTTTTTGATCAAGATTTCGCGGATCAGTTCTGGGCAAGGATTATCATGAAGACGACCGTTCACACGAACATGATAGCAAAAAGTCGAAAGTCCAAAGTCGAAAGGACACCACCGGGCTTTAGCCGGTGGTACTTCAATTTCAAAGCTACAACGAGCGTCCCACTATCTGCTAGGGACACCACCGCGCTTTAGCCGCTGGTACTTCAATTCAAAGCTACAACGAGCGGCATCTACTCCGCGCCATGAAAGAAGTTCTTGTAGCTGTAAAAGTTGAAGCACCACCGGCTAAAGCCCGGTGGTGTCCCGAGCAAGTGGAACACTGGTGTAGTTGTGAAATTGAAGCACCACCGGCTAAAGCCCGGTGGTGTCCTTTCGACTTTGGACATTAGACGTTGGACTTTGGACTTGCAATGATATATTGAGTTCACACAGACAACTTTCAGCCCCCCAATGACTTAGTTTCTAAATTTGGTGAGATCTCTATGGGTGAAGGAGTATTCAAGCAGGAAAACAGTTCCCGCAAACGTGATGAACAGGCCTTAGATGAAAGCAATGGAGAGCGACCCGCACGTGAGCGCGTTGAACTTCTAATTGACGAGCTCAGAAAAAGGACGGCCGAACTCGAAGCAGCCAACCGAGAGCTACGGCGTGTTTCCCATTATCGTTCGCTGTTTCTAGCCCGAATGTCGCACGAGCTGCGAACGCCCCTAACTTCTATCCTGGGTTTTAGCGAAATACTTTTGGATCACGAACAATTGACGGAGACTCAGCGCCGCTTTTGCCAGAAGGTTCAAGACTCGGGATTTCAACTGCAAGCGAGTCTTAATCAACTCGTTGATCTCTCGCGCATAGAAGCGGGTGAGACAGAAGTGTTCCTTCAGGAGTTCTCGTTTCGAGAGACTTTGCGTGAATCCTGCGCCGCAGTTGCACGAATGGCTCAAAAACAGCAGGTGAAGGTTGAATACGAATTGGTGCCGGAGATAACAACTGTCGTATCAGATCAGGGAAAGCTTCGGCAGATACTCTTTAACTTTGTTGCCTGGGCAGTGAGCCGAACTCCGTCGGGCGATGCGGTAAAGATCTTAGTGACCCTGAGTGAACCCAATATTCTCAACATCAATGTGCTTGATACCGGCAGCCCAATTGAAGATCCGGCGCAAGTTTTCGATCCCGAAGATAAAGTGCCGGCTCGCGAGCCGAATATTAATGAGCTGGGAATCATCATCGGTCGTAAGTTAGTCGATCTAATGGGAGGCGATGTCACTCTTATCAATCGAGAGTCAGGCGGGTTGGAGTCGCGCATTCAAGTACCTGCCCGTCCGCTGAAGGGATAACGACGGAGGATGGAAGAGATCTTAATTCGCGAGTGTACGACTATCCAGGAGTTTGATACTTGTGTCGATTTACAGCGTGAGGCATTTGGTCTTCCCGATATAGAGATAACTCCCCGACGACATTTGATCGTGTCGCGTCAAGCTGGAGGATGGACGTTGGGAGCATTTGTTGCTGACACAATGGTGGGTTTTGTTCACCACCTTGCGGCGGTGCGACCAGATAACGAAATCTTTGGTTATTCGCACATGATGGCAGTGGCCCGAGCCTATCAGAACAAAGGTGTGGGCGCGCAGCTTAAGTGGGCACAAAGGGAACGCGCCATGGCCGAAGGCCGGAGATACATCAAGTGGACGTGGGATCCAATGCAAGCTCGTAACGCGTACTTCAATCTCAATCGGTTGGGTGTTGTTGTGGATACATACGCCGATAACTTTTACGGCGTCGATTACAACGCCGATCCGCAACAGGCAATCGAGCATCGTCCGGGCCTGCAAAGTGATCGCTTATTTGGGAATTGGTACCTGACTTCTTCTCGTGTCGAATCGTTATCACGCGGCGAAGCCGCGAACAACCTTGGCGAACCGGCTGGGACGATTGCGATACCGGCGGAGTGGTCAACCGTGATACGAACAGATGTAAAGAGAGCTCGAGCGGAACAAGAGCGCGTTCGTTCGGAGTTCAAGAGTGCTTTCAATGAAGGATTGATATGTGCCGCATTTCAAAGAGGTGATGAGACGTCACATTATTTGTTGTTCGCGCGGGAAGATGTTGAATAGGACAGGCCCCGACGCGGTTTCTATTCGTGTTGTTTCGTGTAATTTCGTGGATCGGTTTTTCGAAGGACCAATGAGACGATCCACGACTCACACGAATTAACACGAACGAGGACTCGAGCAAGAAAAGCAGATGGTTTTTGCTAAGTTCGACAAATACGTTGATCGTCACGCCCGTGCCTTTACTGAACGGCTGCAGACACTTTGTCGCATGCCGTCAGTTGCGGCACGAGGTACGGGTATGCGTGCGATGGCCGAAGCAGTTGAGCAAGCGATGCAACGCGTCGGAATTGGCACACGCTCCTTCAGGATGGGCAGTGGCTATCCGATTATCTACGGGGAGTGTGGTGGTGGGCCGAAGAGCTTTCTGATCTATGGTCACTACGATGTTCAACCTGTCGGGCATTTAAACGAATGGTCTTTTGGTCCGTTTGCGGCAACGATTCACGACGGCAAGCTCTACGCCCGCGGAGCAGCTAACAGCAAAGGTGATCTGGTTGCACGGTTGTCCGCAATCGAAGCGTATCAAAAGACATTCGGGAAGTTGCCGGTATCTTTGCGCTTCATCGTTGAGGGCGAAGATGGTCTGGGCAGTCCAAGTCTCTACCGATTTACGAACGAACACGGAGACCTGTTAAGTGCCGATGGATGTATTTGGGATGAAGGGTATTGCGATACCAAAGAAACGCCGGTGATTAGTTTGGGATTCAAGGGAATCACGTTTCTGGAATTGCGTGCTTTTGGCGCCAAAACGGATCTGCATTCGAAATGGGGGACGATCGTTCCGAATCCCGCGTGGCGTTTAGTCCAGGCACTGGCGACCATGACTTCCCCGAAAGGTGTCATTACGATCGATGGCTTCTCGTCACATATCGCTCCGATCAGTGAAGAAGATGCCGAGGTGTTAAAGACTATAGAGATCGACGAAGTGGGACTTAAGCGAGAGTTCCGAATCGGGGGCTGGGTCAGATCGATGAAAGGTCCGACGCTGGTTAAGGAACATATCTTTGGCGCCACCTGCACGATTTGCGGGATTCAAACTGGTCATACTGAGGCCGGCGCTAAAACAGTTCTGCCAAGTACAGCTATGGCGAGACTCGATTTTCGTCTCGTTCCTGATTTGACCGGCAAGATCGTGACGGAGCTCTTGCGAGAACACCTGGACGTTCGAGGTTTCAAAGACATCGAAATAATTGAACTAGGCACAGCGCCGCTCGCCAAGTCATCCGCCAAATCAGGGGTCGCGCTAGCCGTCATAAGTGCAGCGAAAGAGGTCTACGAAAAGTCTCCACTAATCTACCCGATGGATCCTTCCAGTGGGCCCGTCGGCGCAGTTTGCGGAGTTACAGAGCCACCAACCGCGATCGCTTCTTTTGGGACGAGTTATGCTGGATCGAATCCCCACGCGCCTGATGAGAATATTCGAATCGACGATTTCCTGTTGAGCATAAAAATGATTGGTCGAGTCATACACAAGTTGGGTGAAGGGAAAAACAGAACATCGCTCAGTGACGACGATCGCAAACCCACAGCGCCGCTGCCCAAGCTTAATAAACGCGACGCGCCGGGAGCGCAGGTGTCATGATGATTTCAGATTTAAGATTTCAGATTTAAGATTGATCAGTCTTACCGAGCATCGAGAAATCTGCCCAGTAAAAATCTTAAATCTGAAATCTTAAATCTGAAATTACGACGACGCCTGTGCTTCTCGCAGTTGGAAAGGAAGGAATAACGTTTGGCCGCAGCCAAGTCACCTGCAGTTGAGATCGAGAAACTAAGAAACGAGATTCGACGTCACGAAGATCTTTATTATATCCAGGACTCACCTGAGATTTCTGACCTCGAGTACGACCAACTCCTGTCCAAACTTCAAGCACTTGAAGAGTCGCATCCCGAACTCATAACTCCCGACAGTCCAACTCAACGTGTGGGTGGACGTCCAGCAGAAGGATTCCCCGAAGTCGTCCATCGTCGTCCAATGCTCTCCCTGGACAACAGTTACAACATCGACGAATTGCGAGCTTTTGATCAGCGTTGTCAAAGACTGGCAGAGGGTCGCCAGTTAGAGTACGTGGCGGAACTAAAGATCGACGGACTTTCTTTGTCACTACAATACGAAAGCGCTGTGCTAACGCGTGGTGTAACTCGTGGAGATGGACGAATTGGCGAGGAAGTTACGCAGAACGCCAGGACGATACGCAGCGTTCCGCTACGTTTAAAGTCGGAGGCACGGAAGATTGATGCTGAAGTGGAAGTGCGTGGCGAGGTGTTCATTCCACTCGATGTCTTTCGCAAAACAAACGCCGAACGCGAAGAGCAAGGTGAACCGCGATTCGCGAATCCTCGAAATGCAGCAGCTGGTGCGATTCGACAGTTGGACTCGCGACTCGTTGCGCGTCGAAAGTTGGATATGTTCGCATACGATCTGTTAGTCGGAGGCAACAAGCCGTTCCCGACACATTGGAAAGCGTTGGACTGGCTACAACAAGCCGGATTTCGAGTCAATTCGAATAAGAAGCTGTGCAAGTCGATCGATGAAGTAATCGAGTTCGCAAATGAAATGGAGAAACTGCGAGATGAGCTAGGTTACGAGATCGACGGCCTGGTCGTGAAAGTAAACTCGACTGCGTTGCAAGACGAGTTTGGATCCACGCAGAAAGCGCCGCGGTGGGCCATTGCTTATAAGTACCCGGCACGCCAGGCGTCAACAAAAGTGCTTTCTATAGTTGTCCAGGTTGGGCGAACGGGTGCATTAACACCGGTCGCTAATTTAGAGCCAGTGTTTCTTGCCGGCACGACGGTCTCGCGAGCAACGCTTCACAACGAAGATGAAATTGAACGTCTCGGGCTGAAGATTGGTGACTGGGTAATGATTGAGAAGAGTGGCGAGATCATTCCCAAAGTTCTGAGCGTTATCAAATCAAAGCGAACGGGAAAAGAAAAACCTTTCAAACCACCGACACATTGCCCGGTGTGTGGCGGTGAGATCTCAAGAATTGAGGGAGAGGTAGTCGCGCGATGTGTAGCAGCTGATTGTTCGGCTCAACTGGTTGGTCGGTTATTGCATTTTGCTTCGCGACGCGCGATGCGAATCGAAGGATTGGGTGACGTACTCGCTATTCAGCTGGTGGAGGCCAATTTAGTCAGGGACGTGGGCGATCTTTATGACCTGACCCTCGAGCAAGTCGCTGGTCTTCCGCGAATGGCAAAGAAGTCGGCGACGAACCTGCTCGAACAGATCGAAGCCAGCAAATCGCGCGATCTTGCGAACCTAATATACGCGTTAGGAATCAGGCATGTTGGTGAGAGAACTGCTGGAATATTCGCACACCATTTCGGGTCATTGGCATCCTTAGCCAACGCCACAACGGAAGAGTTGGACGACATTCCCGAAATCGGATTGACGGTGGCTGAAAGTGTGCGCGACTGGTTTGACGACGAGGGCAATCGGAAGCTTTGTGATAGGCTGCGTGCGGCTGGTGTCAGAACAGAACTCGCAAAACAGACTAGCGTGCAACTGGATGAACGTTTCGCCGGGAAGCAGTTTGTCTTAACAGGCAAGATGGAAGGTTACACAAGAGACGAAGCGCGTGAATTGATCGAGACTCGGGGTGGGCGTGTTAACTCGTCGGTAAGCAAGAAGACTGATTTTGTAATTGCCGGCGAGGACGCGGGTTCAAAGCTGGATAAAGCAACCGCGCTAGGGATTAACGTGATTGATGAAGTTGGGTTTAAAAGGATGTTAGAAGAGGATTGACAAGCATAGGACGTATTTGACCTATTGGACCTATTGGTTTTGGAGACCACGATGAGCAACCCCGATCAAAAAACTGATCTACAACTCGTTTACACCATCCTTTGTGATGATGTTCGCCTCGAAGCTGGAAACAAGCTCTCGTTCATGGGAGTCTTTCAAAACATCATGGTTCAGCAACTTCCGGCGTCACTCATTAAGTTCGCAGTTGTGAATCATTGGAAGGGCGAGGGAACCTATTTGTCTGAAGTGCGTATCCTGACACCTGATCGGCAGGGATTTGTCGTGGTTTCGCAGCCGACCAGTTTCGAAATCAACGCGGGTGGCTTCGCAGACAATATTAGTTTCTTCGTTAGCGTGACGTTTCCGAAGGCGGGGAATTATTTTGTGCAGACGCTGATAAATTCGAACTTGTTTGAGGAACAAGTACTGACGATCTCTGACGCGGCCGAGTCAAATCTGCTTCGAGCATCAGAGGCGATCAATTGAGATGTCCGATATGCGTCCGTCTTGTCGTGACGTAACCAACACAAACGTCCTGTTTAAGTCGGACTGGTGTGTTGGCTACGTCACGACAAGACAGACGCATATCGGACATCGGAATCGGATTTTTAGTTAACCTCGATGCTGAAAAGCTTGATTTTGGAATTCAGTGTAGTTGCTTTTATTCCGAGTAGCCGTGCGGCCTTTGCCTGATTGCCACCCGTCTCCGCCAGCGCCATTTTGATCAAATGAGTCTCGAAGCGCTGAACCTCATCGTAAAAGTCGATTCCGCCAAGAATGTCTAATGGCCGCAACTTGTTTGCTTCATCGGTGAAAGCCTTGTCGCGAGCCAAGGTTTCCGCTTCTGACAACAGAGCATCCGCCAAATCCACAACCCGTTGAATACGATCACGGTCAGGTGGTTCCGCAAGCTTCAGATGGGTTTGGCTGGCAGATCTCAGGTCGTCGGTTTCCTTCAATAGAGCTGGATCGACGCTCATTAAAACTCCCCTTTCAAACTGACCTCTAGTACGAAAACACCAGCCTGATAGATTCCGTGACAAGTTTTTTTGTTGCCAGAGGGCGGAGAAAGGCACCGCGAGGGGAGGCAAGGCGACGGGGTTGCGTCAAAAAAAAGGCGAGCCCGCAATGGGTTCGCCCGGCTGCCTGGTGCGGATGAGAGGACTTGAACCTCCACGATGTCACCATCACAGGCTTCTGAGACCTGCGCGTCTGCCAGTTCCGCCACATCCGCTGATAATGGCGTCGCCATTATGCGAATGGGATTTAGGCAGTGTCAAGAAGGTGAGGGTACGACAGGCTGTTAGCCTGTCGCTGTTCAGAATTTATCGTGTGGAGTGTGTTTTCGACCGCCACGACAGGTTAAGAGCCTGTCCTACAAGGCGCGTTAAAAGTGCCTCCGACTGCGAACATAAAACCTGTCTGCACGAACTCGAGGTCCATGTTGGTTTCTGTAGAAGCGAGCGTTTTGGAAGCGCCTGCTTCGCCAGCTCAATCGCTGACGCGGGCCTCGATTGTCCCAGCGTCCATCGCGAGCATCATGGCAGTTCACGAACTTGTCGCACTTGTTGCCCCACTTCCATTGGCTGTTGCCCCGGCCGTCGTCCCATTTCCCATTACCGTGACCATGACCTCGTCCCTGTGCTGAAGCGTCACTTACTGACAACGTCATCAAGAGAGCAAAAGCAGCCACGGCCAGCATTATAAACTTACGCATATTTTCCTCCTTCGTTGACCCGGATCCATGGGGCTTAGTCCGGGTCCGTCTCAATCAGTATGCCAGATGGGGTTGAGCACCGATGATTCTTTTCCTGTTGCAAGCGGGACGGTTGTTATACGATACCTTGCGGAGCAATAAACCTAACAAATGGCAGAATCCCGCACGGCCCAGGAAAGCCTTGGTGAACGATTTACGAACATCAAAACGCGTATTAATCGTGCTCTTGAACGTAGCCACCGAGATGGGCGCGACGTCACGCTAATCGCTATCAGTAAGACCCATCCGGCCGCTCTCGTCCAGGAATTATGGGCCCTCGGCGCGCGGGACTTCGGAGAAAACCGCGTCCAGGAAGCAGAAACAAAAATCCCGGCAGTCGGTCGCAAACGAGCACGTTGGCATCTCGTTGGGCATCTCCAGGCAAACAAAGCCCGACGGGCTGTTAAGCTGTTTGACGTGATACATTCCCTTGACTCCTTAGAACTGGCACGTCGTCTTGATCGTTTGTGTGTTGAGGAGGAAGTTCCGAGTATCTCAGTTTTGATCCAGGTGGATCTTGGTCTGGAAAAGACCAAGTCGGGTGTGGTGGAAACTGATGTAAAAGTACTTGCCTCGGGACTTAGAAGCTGCGAACGGCTGAAGTTTACCGGGCTAATGACACTTCCACCGTACTTCGATAACCCGGAAGACGCACGTCCGTTCTTTTCAAAACTTCGTGAGTTGCGTGACTCCTTAGCTGACGATGGTTTGTTTGCGAATGGACTCGGGGACTTGTCGATGGGGATGACTCACGATTTTGAGATCGCAATCGAGGAAGGCGCGACGATGGTCAGAATCGGCACTGCGATCTTCGGCGAACGCCTGTCCCAGACATAGAAACGATTATGCAGATTATTAGTCGGAGTTTTTTATTTTTAACGTGGACCGTTGAGGCGGCGATTGTAGCGATCGTCGTGTTGATGATTCTGCGATTAATTGCAAACGCGGCAGACCTGAATCCCTTTACCTGGGCTTCGCGAACTATTCGTCGACTCAGTGATGCGTTTGTTATGCCTGCTCGTCGAGCGCTGATAGGGCTTGGAGTTGACCCAAAATTTGCTCCTCTGATTGTCATCCTGATTGCGATCTTGCTTGGATGGTTTTTCCTGTGGCTAACCGAAGAAGTTGCAGCGACATTGATAGGATTGATAATTAGTTTCAAAGCAGCCAATCCAATCATGGGTCTTGGTTACATTATTTATGGCGCGCTGTCGGTTTACACAGTGTTCATCTTTATGAGGATTGTCTTTTCTTGGGGGATGGTTAGTCATTCAAACCGGCTTATGCGGTTTTTGGTGAATACAACGGAACCTTTGCTTGGGCCACTACGACGAATTATTCCACCACTCGGCATCATGGATATCTCGCCTATCTTCGCTTTCATAATTGTCTGGTTATTTCAACAGGCAATTAGGGGAACCTTATTGCGTGGCGGTTTGCCGCCGGTTGGTTAGAGACATGCTTCAGTATTCAGTTCAGAACGGAGATCTTGTGTTTCGCGTACAGGTTGTTCCGCGTGCATCTCGAACTGAAATTGTTGGCGAGCACAACGGCGCGCTCCGCGTACGGTTAGCTGCTCCGCCTGTTGATGGGGCTGCGAATGATGAGTTGAGGCGTCTTCTTGCCAGGACTTTCAACGTGCCGCGGAGTTCGATTCAATTGGTTTCAGGACAGGGTTCACGAACAAAGCAGATAAGAATTGCGGATGTTGATGCGGAAGCGTTGAAAGTGTTTGGTGGTCAGTAGTCGGTGATCAGTTCTATAGGACCTATATGACCTATCTCTGACTCGACCACCGATTACTGACCATAACACAGAGGTCGAAACAGGTGGACAAAGTCTCCCATTATCGAATCGTCGAGAAACTTGGTGCTGGTGGTATGGGTGAGGTCTACCTTGCCGAAGACATGAAGCTTGGACGCAAGGTGGCGATCAAGATCTTAAGTGAGGAATACACAACCAACCGAGATCGACTTCACCGTTTTGAACAGGAAGCATGCGCAGCTTCGGCGCTCAATCATCCGAACATCCTGACAATTCATGAAGTGGGTAACGACGAGGGCCGCCACTACATCGCGACCGAATACATCGATGGTCTAACGCTGAGAAGAAAGATCGGTGGAGCGCAGCTGGAAGCCAGTGAAATTCTAGATATCGCTGTTCAGGTTGCAAGCGCCCTTGAAGAAGCGCACGCAGCTGGAATCATCCATCGCGACATCAAGCCCGACAACATCATGGTCCGGCGCAACGGCTATGTGAAGGTGCTCGATTTCGGATTAGCGAAGTTGACTGAAAGTTCGATCGATCGAGAGCCATCGGATGGGGAGGCTTCCACCAGAGTTATGGTTCAAACGGACGCCGGCGTTGTTATGGGGACATCGCATTACATGTCGCCAGAACAGGCGCGAGGAAAACCGGTCGACGCGCGCAGCGACATTTGGAGTCTTGGTGTTGTCATTTACGAAATGGTTGCCGGCCGGACTCCATTCGAAGGCGAGACCTCGACGGACGTTATCGTTGCGATCACTCAAAAGGAACCGCCGCCTCTTCTTCGATTTGCCCCGAATGTGCCTGCTGAGTTGGACTGGATCGTAACTAAAGCTCTCCGGAAAGATCGCGAGGAGCGATATCAAACTGTCAAAGAATTACTCGTTGATCTACGTCGCTTGAAACAGCGGCTTGAATTTGAGGCAGAACTGGAACGATCCGTCGCGCCCGAGAGTTTTACACGCTCGAGAATCAGTGGAGCGATTTCACCACCAACCGGCGCTGCACAGGCTTTGCCGACAGTAGAGAAGACGGTTTCGCATGTCTCAAGTGCAGAGTACATCGTCACAGGAATCAAGCATCACAAAATCGCCGCTGGTTTGCTGGCGCTTGTTGTAATTGCCGCGGTCGGAATTGGTGCTTATTTCTATAGTCATCGGAAAGCAGCGCTCACCGACAAGGACACAATACTTCTTACTGATTTCATCAATACAACGGGCGAACAAGTATTCGATGGCACGCTCAAGCAAGCACTGGCAGTGCAGCTGGGTCAAACGCCATTTCTGAATATCTATCCCGACGAGCGTGTGCGAGAGACTTTGCGCTTTATGGGCAAGCCTCCTGATGAACGGATTACGAAAGATATCGGTCGCGAAATTTGTGAGCGGCAGGGAATCAAGGCTTTGCTCTCGGGCTCTATTGCGGGTCTTGGTAGTCATTATGTGATTACAATCGAAGCCCTCAATGCACAAAGTGGAGATCCGATCGCCCGTGAGCAGATTGAAGCAACGAGCAAAGAATCAGTCTTGTCGTCCTTGGGTACTGCCGCTTCGAACCTGCGACAGAAGCTGGGTGAGTCGTTGAGTTCGATTAAAAAGTATGACGTTAACATTGAACAGGCGACAACCTCTTCGCTTGACGCTTTAAAAGCTTTTTCGATGGGCGACCAGGCACGCACCAGTGGCCGAACTAGAGAGTCATTACCGTTCTATCAAAAAGCGATCGAGCTTGACCCGAACTTTGCGATGGCTTACGCGCGCATCGCAGTTTTTTATGGAAATCAGGCCCGGCTTGAATTGGCGACACAATATGTCGAGAAGGCTTTCGCATTGCGAGAGCGGGTTAGTGAACGCGAAAAGTTTTACATCTCGGAGAAGTATTACAATTACGTCACTGGCGAAATCGACAAATCAACCGAGGTTCAAAAAACCTGGGCAAGTCAGTATCCCAACGATTACGTACCGCACAACAACCTCGCTTTGAGTTATCAGTTCCTTGGAAGATACGCCGAAGCACAAAAGGAAGCGCAGCGGGCCATCGAATTGAATCCGACCAACGTCACGGCTCGAGACAATTTGGTTGGTACCTTCATCGGCCAGGGGCTATTCGATGAAGCCGCCCAGGCCAATGAGGAGTTAGCTAAGCTAAATCCGGACTTCATTGCTGTGCACGCTACGCGTTATCTTCTGGCTTTTCTTCGGGGCGATCTGGCAGCCGTGGCGGCGATGGAGGCACAAGCCAAACCTGATGACGCAGATGCATTCAGCAATTTCGCAGCACGAGCAACATTTTTTGGGAAGTTCAAAGAGTCTGAGTCGTTGGCGACGCAGGCTGTCGCAGCCTTTAAGACTCAGAAGCGATCAGAAAATGCCGGGCAGGTGATGCTTGTGATGGCGATACGCGAAGGAGTTTTCGGACGGTGTGAACAAAGCAGGCAGAACGTGGCAGCCGGTCTCGCTTTAGATCGCGGACGCATTAGTTTAGGCAGTGCTGGACTTGCAAGCGCAATTTGTAAAGATACAGCACAAGCTCAAAGCCTCATTGACGAAATGACGAAGCGCTTTCCCAAGGATACGGGAACGGTCGATTGCATTGTTCCGGTGATAAAAGCGGTGCTCGAATTGAATAGTGGAAACGGGTCGGCGGCTATACAAACTTTGGAGCCAGTGAGAAGTAAAGAACTCGGAATCATTTTGGGAGTTATCGCGAATTACTTGCGAGGTAAGGCTTACCTGCAGCAGCGGATGGGACCAGAGGCGGCGGCTGAGTTTGAAAAAATAATCGCGCACCGAGGAGTTGACGCGTTTGGCGTGGAACATGTTCTCGCTCACTTAGAGTTGGCGCGTTCGGCGATGTTAATCGGCGACACTGCAAAGGCGCGCAAGGAATATCAAGATTTCCTGGCGCTCTGGAAGGACGCAGATCAGGACGTGCCGATGCTTCTCGAGGCGCGCAAGGAATATGAAGCTTTGAAATAGAATTTCGGTTTGAATAGGTCCTATTACTCACGTGAGATTCCAACACTCGCTGTGATATATTGCGCTGTCAATTCAGCCCGCAAAATCACACAAGGACAACTGAAATGTCGGGACATTCAAAGTGGCATAGTATTAAGCACAAAAAGGGCGCGCTCGATGCCAAGCGCGGCAAACTTTTTACTAAGTTCATCAAAGAAATCACCGTTGCTGCCAGAAGCGGTGGCGGCGACCCCGATGCAAATGCCCGACTCCGTAAAGCCATCCTCGATGCCAAGGGCGGCAACATGCCGAACGACACTATCGAACGAGCGATCCGTCGTGGAACTGGCGAAGAAGAGGGCGTCAATTACGAAGAGATAACGTACGAAGGTTATGGTCCTGGCGGTGTAGCGCTTCTCATTCAGTCAATGACCGATAACCGCAATCGAACCGTTGCGGAAATTCGGCATATCTTTTCTAAGAATGGCGGCAACCTTGGCGAGAGTGGCTCAGTAGGTTGGATGTTTGAAAAAAAGGGTTACATCGTTGTCGATAAGACCGCGAAATCTGAAGAGGAGCTATTTGAATTAGCGATTGAAGCCGGCGCTGATGACCTGCGTGATGACCAGGACAACTTTGAAATCATCACCTCTCCCGAAGCGTTTGACGGTGTTTTGAATGCAGTGAAATCCGCTGGTGTGGAACCTCAAGTCGCGGAAGTCGAAATGGTGCCTCAGAATTATGTGAAACTCGAGGGTGGAGACGCCCGACAGATGCTGAAATTGATGGAGGCGTTGGAAGATCACGACGACGTCCAGAAGGTCTCCGCAAACTTCGATATTAGTGACGCTGACATGGCCGCAGCCTAGAACTCACAATCAATGGCCACAGATGAACACAGGTAACACAGATCATTTTAACGATTGGGTAACGTTTAATTCGTTAGATGATCCGTGCCATCTGTGTTCATCCGTGGCTAATCACTGAACTCTAATCGTTGCTGCGTTGCTCGCAAGGCCCCGGGCCGTGACCGTCACCGTCAACACATTCGGAACTGGAATATTGTTCGGAAGCCGCACGGTAAGTTGACTCATCCACGGAGTACCTGGAACCTTTCGCAGATCCTCAACAGGCAAGTCAAACGCAATCGCTGAGCTGTCGACGGCTTGCACTGACACGATCGAAAGGGTCTCGGCGTTATAAAGATCCAAATCAACAACCAGCAGCTTGATGCGCGTTTGTTTATCCGGGCCAAAGTAGTTGGTGTTGGTCAAAGGAAACGGATCCCGTGCCATATGCACGGAGTCAAGTGCGAGCGCTTGAGGCGAATTGTCTTCCGTCAAAAGAATCGGACCCTGCGGAAAAATAAGAATGGAAAATGGCAAAGCGGTGCCAGTGAAGTTCAGGGTACGTGACCCCGTGATGAAACCACCAATTGATGCGAAACCTGTAACAGCCGGGTTGAAGACAAAATTTGTGCGATATGCGCGCAGTCTGATGCTCGTATTCGGTCCCATCTCGAGAGTGTAGTCGCCTGCTGAGTTGCTGACAGCAACGCGAGGACCGGTTAGATTCCCGACCGCAACGACTGCAACATCCGGAATTGGGAGGCCGGTGTTTTGATCCGTGACGCGTCCAGAAAATGTTGCTGTCTGTGAATAGACTGGAGCGACCGTGAGAGAGGCGAGAAACAGAATACTTACGATGCGAGAGGGACGGAATAGCATAGGTGGAGGAGAACTTAAAGCAACTTAATGCTGGGAGGCAAATGTTCGAATGTCCGATATGCTTTAGGTTGTCGTGACGCAACCTACCAAGCCCCAACATCAACGACAGAATGCGAACTAGGCGGCTTTAGGTTGCGTCACGACAAGCTAAAGCATATCGGACACTCTACCTTGATGCCTGACCCGCGTGTTCGTCAACCGGTTTGTCTGTCTCCCACTTCTCACCCATCACAATCTTGATGTTGTGTTGCTTTTGGTCATCGGTGAGCGCAATGTCCAGTCCTTCCTGCACTACACCATCCACTTCGAGACTGACTATGCCCTTGTTGAGTCCCAGAGGATTTTCGACTTTGATCGCATATATGCTACGGCCCCGTCTGTAATTAATCGCAAATTCTCGCCACCAGCGGGGAACACACGGATCAAGCGTCAACTTATCGCCTTTTAGTTGAAATCCTAATATCGATTCGAGACCCGCTCGATACATCCACCCAGCTGAGCCCGTATACCAAGTCCATCCTCCACGGCCCGTGTGAGGCGGAACAGCATAGACATCACCCACTGCAACGTAAGGCTCGACTTTATATTTGTGCAGGCCGGCACGCGTCGAAGAATGATTGATCGGATTGAGCAACGAAAAAAGTTCACCTGCTCGTTCGCCGTCTCCCAGCATCGAGAACGCGATCAGGGTCCAAAGCGCAGCGTGCGTGTACTGGCCTCCGTTCTCACGCACTCCCGGAACATAACCCTTAATGTAGCCGGGATCGAGGCGACCTTTGTCGAACGGCGGCGTAAAGAGAATCACCAGGCCATCACCGCGGCGAATCAAATACTCCTCAACTGCGGCCATTGCCCGTGTCATACGGTACTGGTCCGAAGCCCCTGAAATTACCGCCCACGACTGAGCGATTGAATCAATGCGGCACTCTTCGTTTTGTGCTGAGCCGAGCGGCGAACCATCGTCGAAATACGCGCGGCGATACCAATCGCCATCCCATCCCTTTTCCTCTAATGCCTTTTGCAAACGCTCCATATGTCTTCGATAGCGTTCGCTGCGCTCTTTGTCATTACGGGATTCAACGATCGGGATGAAGCCAGCCAACGTTGTATACAAGAACCAGCCCAACCAAACACTCTCACCTTTACCGCCTTGCCCTACTCGATTCATTCCATCGTTCCAATCACCACTCCCCATCAATGGCAAACCGTGCTGACCTACCGCAAGGCTATGCTCAATCGCGCGTACACAGTGATCGTAAATATTCCCGGTGTCACCCGAGACGCTCGGTTCCATATATCGATCATGTTCATCGGCGCCAAGCAACGGTTGCTCAAGATATGGGACCACTTCATCGAAAACTGAGCTGTCGCCTGTGACTCGCTCGTAAAAACTCGCGACAAAAGGTAGCCATAACAGGTCGTCTGATATATGTGTGCGAACGCCTCTACCACTCGGCGGGTGCCACCAATGTTGCACGTCGCCCTCTTTGAATTGATGGTGACTCGTCAAGACAATTTGCTCGCGAGCGACATCCGGCCGGCTGTAGACGAGAGACATCACATCCTGTAACTGATCCCGAAATCCGTAAGCCCCACCTGATTGATAGAACGCCGTTCGGGCCCACACGCGACACGAAAGAGCCTGATAAAGCAACCAGCGATTGAGCATGGTGTCGAACGCTCCGTCTGGAGTCTTCACTTCAATCGTGCTGAGTACCTGATCCCAATGAGACAGGACCTTTTCGAAAGCAGCGTTGACAGCTCCGGGTTGACGGAACTTCGTGGCCAGTTCATTCGCTGACTCTTTCGAGTTTGCCTCGCCTAGTAAGAAGGTTACCTCCCGAGTCTCATGTGGGGCCAATTCGATGACGACCTGCAGCGCGGCACAGGGATCAAGTCCCGCTCCATCGCGATTCGACAAGTTAGCACGCCTCATCGCGGCGGGTTTTTCGAGAGATCCGTTGCGTCCAATGAACTCCTTCCGATCACACGTTCCACTGCTCAAGGGTTCGCTTGTACATGCAAAGGCGACCCGCTCAGCGAATTCGTTGTTGAAGGGATTACGCGAGAAGATCATTGAGTTTGCCTGATCTATTTCCGTGATGATGTATGGCGCTGAGGTATGTCGCATTACTCCCAACACCAGTTCGTTGTAAGAAGTGATCGAGACTTTCCGTTTTCTGGCGGTCCTGTTTCTCAAACGCAGCAATGAGACTTTGACTTCTGCTTCGAGAGGTGCGAATACCAGCAACTCCTGGGAGATTCCATGGCTCCCGTGCTCAAAAACACTGTAGCCTTGTCCGTGGCGGATCAGATATGGCTCCTTCTCACGAATCGGCAGCGCAGTCGTTGACCAAAGACTTCCCGACTCCTCGTCGCGAATGTAAATAGCTTCTCCGGACGGATCGCTAATCGGATCATTTGACCACGGCGTCAAACGGTTTTCACGACTGTTGATAGACCACGAGTATCCTCCTCCTGTTTCGGTGACTTGAAAGCCAAACCCTGCCTGGTTGCCGATCACATTCGCCCAGGGAAGTGGAGTCCACTGCTCCGACCCAAGGACGATTACATATTCTCTTCCACCCTGATGAAATCCCCCCAGACCATTGAAGAAAGCGAGATCAGAAGGACCAACGACGTGTTCCGGATAGGTTTGGGCCGCTGCTCTTGCGACAAACCTCGGAGGTAACGGTGCGTCGATTTGCGACCGCTCAAGTTGATCTTGCAACGACCCCCGTTCAGTCACGATTACAGCACGCGCAACCGCGTGGAGCAGGATCCGATCGGCTTCGGCCATCTGATCAGACTGTCTGAGGTAGATGCCACCAGGCTTGTCCTGCAAACTCTGCAAACCTCCGGTACGGATCATCGTCTCAAGTTCGCGATGTAGCTGTTGTTGATAAGAGCTTGGGCTGTCGTTCAGGATTACCAGATCGACTTTCAAGCCTTTGAAGTGAAGATATTCATGACCGCGCACAACCTTGCGGACTGTTTGAAGATCGCCACTCTTTTCAATCCTCACCACGACAATTGGCAGGTCGCCACTGATTCCGTGTGCCCAGAGACTTGATTGCGATTTGGTATTGAGTGCCAGCACATGTGGCCGTGGACGCAAAGAAGGATCGGAGTAGATTATGCGTGCTGCTAAACGCTGAAACAGGTGTGCCTCTTCTGCATCGGTCTGCAAGTGAGCCATTTCCACCTGGGCTTTTGTCCATGCCAGTTGTAATTCTCGTTCGAAGATATTTGGGTCGTGATACTTGTCCGCGAGCGCGAGGGCCTGTTCACGCGAATGAGCCACGCCTGTTGTGAACGAACAGGTAACAGTAGAGCCAGGATCAATACGCAACCGGCGTCTTAAACTGAAAACGGGGTCTAGTACCGCGCCAGTGGTGTTTGACAGTGGACGATCTTCCATGACCGCAATTGGATTGGCTGGCGTCCGACCTCGTCCGAGAAAACGTCCACGGTCAGTTTCATACTGAACGGCACCCACGCTTTCACCTTCGGCGACTACGACATGAATCCCCCAGAGTTGCTCCTCATCGGCGGAGCCTTGCCGTCGTCTTGCAAGGATCGCGTTCTCAGCTGAAACAAATTCGGTTTCGATAAAGAGATTACTGAATGCGGGATGCGCAGCATCCGCTTGTGGTGAAGCAAGTACTATCTCTGAGTAACTGGTAAGCTCGATCTCACGCACTCGTGTCGAGTTGTTTGTCAGGGAGACACGTCGAATCTCAGCGTTGTCCTCCGCGGAAACTACGACCTCCATTCGTGTAGTGATGCCCGAATCAACACGACGAAAGTCTGCCTTGTCTTCAGAGAAGGCGACACGATAAGCAGTTGCGCGTTTCCTTATCGGTTGATGTCCAGCCGACCAGACGTCGCCGCTCCGGACATCGCGAAGGTAGATGAACGCTCCCCAGTTGTCGCATGTGACATCTTCGCGCCAACGGGTCACCGACCTTTCGCCGCACTGCGAATAACCTGCGCCGGCTGTTGTGATCATGACACTGTAAGTTCCGTTGGAGAGCAGCTGAGTGCGAGGAGTGTCAAGCGTTGGACTGTCGTATACACGCGCAATCATCCCGAAGGCCGTTTGCGCTACACGTCCCGTCAACACTTCTTCGGACCGTGGGTGCGCAGTCGGAACACCAATAGGAATGCGCTCTTGTAATAACAACTCCGTAGCTTGAACGGCCGGATCTGAATGAAAGCGAGCTTCCATCCGCTTTGCCTGCAGGACATTTAAGAGCGTGACAAAACTCATTCCCTGGTGATGCGTCATGAAGGTCTTGATGACGGCGCGCTTCTGGCCTTCCGGCAACCGCTCGGGGGTATAGTCGATAGACTCGTAGAAACCGAATGGTCCGAGCGCGCCCTGCCTGACCAGGGCCCGAAGGTTTTTCAACGCCGCGCCGACATCGATCTCAGCGGCTAACAAAGTTGCATATGGTGCGACGACGACGTCCTCGATAAGCCCGCGTTTCAAGCCGAGGCCTGGCACTCCAAACGGACCATACTGATAGTTGAGTTGTAAGTCGCGAACGTTGTAAGCGGATTCGGAGATCCCCCAGGGCACGCCGCGCTCCTCTCCGTATTCGATTTGCCGCCGCACGACGGCGCGATAAGTCTCATCAAGCAGAGTGCCTTCGTAGTTCCGCATGACCAAAAGTGGCATGAGGTACTCGAACATTGTTCCGGTCCACGAGATCAGTGCACGGCCGCCGCTGACGGTTGTTAACGGCCGGCCCATGCGAAACCAATGTTCCTGGGGAACGTCACCCTTCGCGATGGCGACGAAACTGGCTAAGCGTGCTTCGGAGGCGAGTAAGTCGTAGTACGAGTCGTCAACTCTATTCGATGTAACGTTGTAACCGATGGGGAAAAGTTTTCTTTCGTCATCAAACAGGAACTTGAAATCCATTTCCTCTACGATTTGGTCGCAAGTTCGTGCTAAACGGCTCAGACGCGGAAGGAGATCGCCGGCGGCGCTTGAAGATTGTTCGAGAGCGCGCGTGAGTCTGGTGATCAGATCCGACAACGGGCCCGCTGTATGCGATTGTTGCATGACGGCAAGTTGAACCAATGCGTTGTCACACAAAGTGGGGATTTCAGCCAGCTTCGGCACTTGAAGAAGTGCGTGGATGATCGAAGCCAAGCCTTGATCTGAGCTGTCGGTTTCTTTTGCAGCACTTAGTAGTGGCAGCAACCGTCCCCAGGCGCAAAGAGTATCTGCATCGCGGCGCCAGCATGTTGTTTGATGTTGCAGTGCACCAACCCACCAACGAAGTTCCTTGAAGCTCACTTCACCATGCTCGTGAGACAAAGCGTTTATGATGTCGTCGATCTCAGAAGCTCGTCGATGCAGGGAGTCAATTAACAGGAACCACGCGGGAAGATCTTCTTGAATGTTGTTCGCCAGGAGTTTCCGACACGCCGAGATCTCATCCTGAAGTTGACGAACCGTGACAACGTCTGTTCGTTGTCGAATCGACCCGAGTCGCGAGGCTTCGGTTCCGATAGCATCAACAGTGTCAGCAAATCCGGCGATCACGCGGTCATCAAATAAGGGAAGATCGGGCAGTTCGATGTTTGCTTGCTTGACTGCGATCAAGTGCCCGGCAAGGTTTCCGCTGTCTACTGTCGAGATGTATTGCGGAAGCAATGGTTCAAGTGTGAGCGTGTCGTACCAGTTAAAGAAATGACCGTGCAGTCGGGCTAGTTTCCCCAGACTTCCAAACGTCAATTCCTGGCGCTCAACCAGTTCAAGAGAACTCACGTAACCCAGGTCTTTAGCGGAGCAGGTCGCGAGCAAGAGCAATCCAATGTTGGTCGGCGACGTGCGGTGCGCAATCACTGCTACTGGATCTTCCTGATAATTGTCCGGTGGTAACCAGTTTTCTTCAGGCGTTACGAAAGTCTCGAAGAACCTCCAGATAGCTCGAGCGATTGCGCGTGAGAATTCAACATCCGGTCCAGTCAGCAGCCTTGTTTGACGAATAATTGGCTTGCTAATCAAGTAGGCAATTACCGGAGAGAGAATCCAAACGAATGCCGGAACAGCAATTACAGGCAATGCAGCTGGTCTGTACACCGCCGCGAGTGCGAGTGCGATCAGAGTCAGCACCTCGGCGGAGAGCATGAATTGGAAGAACGAAGGGAGGTTCTGTTTTAAAGATCGTTCGATGTCGGCTGCTGAAACCCACTCGAGAAGATTGCGGTGAGAGATAAATTGTCGATAAAGGGAACGCACAATCGCATCGCACATCAGATAAGCTTGATGAGGAAGCAGCGCAAATGACAGTGCGACTTGTGCGGTATTGATTCGCACATCACCCCACAGGCTCCAAAAATGACTCGTCCAGGGAATACCTCGTGGGTGAACTAACAATCCGGTCGCGACGTGCAAATAGATCGGAAAGGCAATCGTCAATAGAACAAATAGACTCCATCCGAGTGGAGAACCTGGAAAAATGAGCCACGAAGCCAACAACCAAATGAACAAAGCCGGACCAACGAGACTCCGCCTCAGGTTGTCGAAGATTTTCCAACGCGCAATCAGAGGCAAACGATTGGAAACTTTTGCTCCTTCTCCTTCGGGAACTCTTGGAAAAAGCCAGCGAACGATCTGCCAGTCGCCCCTCGTCCAGCGATGTTGACGTTTGGCGTAGGCCTGATAAGACGATGGGTAGTCGTCGAGTAGTTCTATCTCAGTTGTCAGAGCAGCGCGCGCAAATAGCGACTCAAATAAGTCGTGACTAAGCAGCGTGTTCTCCGGAGCGCGCTGTTCAAGCGTGGCTTGAAAAGCATCCACGTCGTAGAGCCCTTTGCCGGTAAAGCTGCCTTCGCCGAATAGATCCTGATAGACATCTGATACAGCGGTGGTGTACGGGTCGATGCCGGTGTTGCCGGAAAAAACTCGGGCAAATCTTGAATGCGATGCACTTTCCAGAGAGATGCTTACGCGCGGCTGAAGAATTCCGTAGCCATATGTGACACGGTTGATGTTCGGATTGATCTTTGGTCGATTCAGTGGATGAATCGCAGCTCCGATCAACTTCCGCGCAGCATCACGAGGCAACTGAGTGTCAGAATCCAGAGTAATGACATAACGAAATGAATTCAGGAATGCATTATCAGCCGAACGAACGATGAACGTTGTGTTGTTTGAGCCGCGAAGAAGACGGTTAAATTCCTCGAGCTTGCCACGCTTGCGTTCCCACCCCATCCATTTACCTTCACGCTCATTCCAAATTCGTTTGCGATGAAACAGGTGAAATCGATTACCGCCGTGACGACCATTCAGATCTTCAATTCCGCTTTGTGCTCTCGCAAGTAATGCGGAATCACTCGTCGTCTCTTCTGTTTTGGCATCAGCAAAATCTCCGAGCAGACCGAAATAGATTAAGTGATCGCGATTCGCAAGGTAGTGAACCTCAAGTCGTTCCAGGAGATGTTCGACTTGTTGCTCGTTCGTGAAAATCGTTGGAACTACTACAAAGGTTTGAGCGTCTTTGGGAATCCCTCCAGCCGTATTCATTCTTGCCAGCAGTCGCGGCGGAAAGAAATGGGTGACATCCCAGTTTAATACCGTTAGTGCAATTTCACTGGCTGGGAGGATCGCGAGAAGTGCGCTGAGCAGGAGGAACCGCCAATCGTCTGTGTACTGGTACATGATCACCAGAATCAAAACGATGACAAGCACCGTCAGAATAGCGAGCGTTGCTGGATAACCGACGGGAGCGTTACGCAGAAAGAACCTGAGTATTCGCTCCGTCGTTCGGGGTCGATATTCAAAAAGGTTTTCAAGCTGTTGGAGACCGTCGTCCTCCAGATAATAGCCAACATGGTTTTCTGGCTGGGCCGATGCTTTAGACGCGAGCTTGACGACGGCCTGTGCGATCTCGATTTCGCTGACACGGGTCCGTTTACTGATTCGCTCGATCACATGCCGATAACGGTCGCGTGACGCAAACTCCATTTGAGAATAAGCGCGCGCCGGGTCTTTGCCGAGTAACGGATCAATGAGACTGACTTTTTCAAAGAACTCCTGCCAGTCGAGCGTCGAAAGCAGACGCATGCTGGTGATGATGTTTCCTACAGTCACCTGAGCTGCTGCCTGACGTTGATGCTCGGCATGAATGATTTGTTCGATGTTTGTGCCTGGACCTGCCAGCTCTTTTTCAAGCCAATCCATCACAGGCATTACTGAAGGATGTTGTTCCCGCAGGCGCTGGACGAGTTGTACAACCAATGTTTGCGGGATGTGCTCGCGTTTGCCGAGTTTCTCCTGAACCAGCGTCATAATGCCTGCTGGTTGACGTGAGACAAGCTCAAGCAATTTATCCGCGAGCTTGTCTGCTTCGTCACGTTCTGCACGCGCACCAATAACAGCAACCGCGAGGCGTCGCAGATTTTCGACAAGTGCCAGACGGAGTGTGATAGCCACCGCCCACAACTCACCAATGGTCAGTGGAGCGACGGTTTGGTACGACGAAATAAAGCGACGGAGTGTGTTTGTGTCGAGACGTGAATCAGTGTGTGCAATTAAGGCAAGTGCTACAGCATAAATTCGGGGGTAATCTTCTAAGGGGCCTCCAACCAGTTTGGGAAGTTCCTGGTAGTAACCTTTGGGAAGATCCTGGCGAATTTCTCGAAGTTGCTCCTCAACGATGTGGTGGTTGTCCACTAACCACTCGCCCGCCGGTGAGATTGCTCTCCCTTCACTTATCGAATCGACAAGTGTGCGATAGGCAGCTTCGAGTTTTCGACCGTTTTCTTCAAGACGAGGAAGGAGTTGAGGACGGCCTTTGCGCAGAATGATCTTGTGTTCGCGCGCGAGCGTTTGCGCGTACTGCTCGAGCCGTTCGACGCTAAAGATCTCAGCACGAAGCGGTAGCTCTTCAGGTTCACCCTGCGGCGAATGAAAGGTAAAGAGTTGTTTTAAGAAACTTGCCATGAGGCCAAACCACCGTTCGCGATCCGCTTCGAGAACGTTGAAACGAATTAACAGCAGGGGGATTGAGGGATGGTTCAGGATAGCATGGAAAGGGCTGTTGGTTTGAATGGGCGTTTTTGTGTTTTGTATTTTGGAGCTTTGTTCTTTGTGAGTAGTCAGTAGTCGGTGATATAGGTCCAATAGGTCGTATAGGTCCTATACTGACTACTGACCTGATATACTCTCGCGCCGATGCGCGTACTCGGAATAGATCCCGGCAGTCAAACTACGGGCTGGGGAGTTGTCGAAGGAGATGGGCGGAAATACTCGCTAATTGACTTTGGTTCTATTCGGGCATCTTCGAGTCTGAAGTTTTCAGCGCGACTGCTCAAGATGTGCAATGGACTCGAGGATGTTATTGCGAAACATCGGCCTGAAGCGTGCGCTCTGGAAGACTCGTTCCTTGCAACGAACGTCAAGGTCAGTATGAAGCTTGGTCAGGTACGCGGCGTAGTCTTATTGGTAGCTGAACGAGCTGCACTGGAGATTCACGAATACTCACCGAGATTGATCAAGCAGACGGTTGTTGGATATGGCAATGCGGAAAAGCATCAGGTTCAGGAAATGGTGCGGCTATTGTTGTCGTTGAAAACCATTCCAGCTCCGCATGATGCTGCGGATGCACTGGCTGTGGCGATTTGCCACTTTCATCATTCGACGTTTGCTCAGAAGATCGCGAAGGCGGTGTCCGATATGCTTTAGCTTGTCGTGAGATTCCAAACACGAACGATGATTTAATGCGAACCTCATATTAATTAGAGTTCGTGTTTGGACTCTCACGACAAGCTAAAGCATATCGGACATTTCTTAACCTCACTCAAAGGAGAATCATCATGAATCCTCACCGGATAATCTTCCTGGCATCAATTTTCTGTCTATTAGTTTTCAGCAGTCAATCCAGAGCCAAACCCAAACAGAAAGTCCCTCCAGGTGGAAGGCTTGCAATCGTGGTTGACGAACGGCTGTCGGCTCTAAGATCGAAGCCAGATTTGAGAGCGACTCTAATTCGGCGGTTGGCTCGTGGACGCCCTGTGGCCATCAAACGTATCAAAAGCAGTCCGGATGGAATTGTCTTCTTTCTCGTCAACGCCAGTCGTCGGACTCAAGGCTGGATTCAGTGTGAAGCGGTCGTGGTGCCTTCGCACAAAGGTGACGACGCACGACTGTTGTTGCTGATCAAGGCGTCGACCGATTTTGATCGCATTGTTCGCTCTCGAATCCTTCTCGACTATTTTCCACGGTCGTCACTCCGTCCGCAGGTGTTACTGATTCTCGGCGACACCGCCGAACAACTGTCGAGCAAACTCACACAAGAGGCTGAGCGTCGCACGACGAACCATTCTTCTGTGCCGTCGTTTAGTTTCTTTCTGAACTACTCAGGATTAGATCGTTACAATCGTCAAGGTGTTGGTTTCGTATTCGATCAGACACTACGAATGCTGCACTACGACGGTGCAGCGTGGCGCGAGATTGTTCGGAGATATCCACGGTCGTATGAGGCAGAGGAGGCCCGAAGACGTCTGACACACTCGTCACCTTGATCTTGTGCCCAGACAACATAGCGCGGCAGTCCGCACTCGAACTCAACAACCGCAACCGTTCATGAGACAAACTTGGAAGCAGTCAGTACCACCTCGCGGTAGCGGGCGGGTGCAAAGCCGGGTTGAACGTGTGAGTCTCAGGCTTCGTACCCACCCGCTACCGCGGGGTGGTACTGACTGCTTCCAAGTTCGGGGTAGCAGCGAATCGGACTTAGTGGTTTAATTTGGAGCAAATGAAACTCAGAACCTCAAACAGAAAGGCTATTCCTCACATGGGCTTCATACGTGTCGAAGTCAGACTAAGGGACTTTAGCTCTGGCGATAGTTATCTGTCCGAATTTCTCGTAGATACCGGTGCTACAGATTCGATGGTACCCGCTGCCGAACTAAAGAAAATCGGTGTCACGGCAGTTGGCAAAATGTCGTATGAACTAGCCAACGGCAAGATCGAAGAATACCCATTTGGTCTCGTTGAGATTTCGTTTATGAACGAAACCACGGCGGGTTGCGTGATTTTCGGACCCGACAACATCGAGCCAATACTCGGTCTTACCGCATTGGAATCGGCCGGGATAACCGTCGACCCGGCGAACCAGCAGCTCAAACGGTTGCCGGCAATTCCGCTGAAATAAATACAATTCCGGTGTTAATAACCTTCTGAACCCGCCGTCTACCACGGTGGAGAAGAAGGAGAACACCTTGCAAGCAGCTCTTAAACCCTTGCGATTAGTGACAGAACAACCAGCCGGTGAGCTCGAACAGCTCTTTAGAGCACACCATGCACGTGTTTTTCGCACGGCGCACCGTGTAACCGGTAGCGTCGCTGATGCTGAAGATGTGCTGCAGACAGTTTTTCTGAGGTTAATTAAAGGTCAGGAAGACTATGATCTGTCGCAGAACCCCGAAGCCTACCTTTCCCGCGCAGCCATTAATGCCTCCCTCGATCTTCTGCGAAGTCGCACTCGATCGAAGTCTGTCGCCCTCGATGATGTCGATTCAGATTCTGTGGTAAGCAGGTTTAAGAGTCCTGAATCGGAGCACGCAGATCGCGAATTACAGACTTTAGTTCGAGCGGCAGTCGCGCGACTGGGAAAGACAGCAGGCGAGATGTTTGTGTTGCGGTACTACGAGGGTTTCGACAACAAGGAAATTGCCGCCATTCTCAAAACTTCCCCGTTGGTGGTCGGCGTAGTTCTTCATCGGGCACGCACAAAACTGAGAAATGAGATTGGGCACTATCTGGAGAAACATCATGAAAAGGAATAGCGAAGAGATTCTCGACAAAGTCACCGCCGAGATCCGCAATGAACGGATTGACACGGAATTGGAGTCAGCAGCGGCAGATCGTGTTTGGGCGCGTATCTCCGCTACGGCCGGTGACGCGAAGCTTCAGGGTTCTGCAGTTCAGGCGGTTGATCGAATCGAAGGTTGTTCAGACTTCCAATCGTTGATACCTGCCTACATCGCCGGCGAACTGTCTGAAGCTCGCTCACTGTTGTTAGTTGACCATACCCACGAGTGCATTCCTTGCCGGAAAGCGATGAATGCTGCGCGCTCGGGTCGAGCGGCTGTTCAAAAGTCGCCTCCTAAGTCTCGCAGGTATTCATTGCAGCCAGTTGTAATGCGGTGGGGTATTGCAGCAGCTGTCGTGATCGGCTTTGGTTTGTTGGCGCTGCCAATGATTCAAAGGTACTGGCCATTCGGTAATTTTGAAGCAACGGTTCAGGCGGCTGAAGGTCAGGTCTATCAGGTTGCTGATAACAAAACTGCATCGATCTCTGCAGGAGCAAAGTTGGCAAAAGGCGAAATTATTCGTACTGCCAAAGACGCGCACGCGGTTGTTCGATTGGGCGACGGCTCGTCGATCGAGATGAAGGATCGAGCTGAGTTTTACCTAACTAAGAACGGAAGCGGGACCACGATTCACTTGAATCGAGGCAGCATCGTTGTCGAAGCGGCGAAGCAAAAGGGTGAACATCTTTTTGTTGATACAGGTGATTCGCTCGTGTCCGTAACGGGCACAGTCTTTTCGGTTAACAACGGAACAAAAGGTTCGCGAGTCTCGGTAATCGCTGGTGAAGTGAACATGAATCACTCCGGGAGTGATCAGGTTCTTCGCGCCGGTGAACAGGCTACGACGAGTGCTGCTATTTCAAGAATTCCGGTGAAGGACGAAGTAGCCTGGAGTCGAAAAGCTGCACAGTATTCGCAGATGTTGATGGCGCTTGAGTCAGTGAAGAAGGAGCTCGCTGCGGTTCCCAGGCCCGGTGCACGTACTTCGACGCATCTACTCGATCTGATGCCAGCCAACGCAGTTGTTTACGCGGGCGTGCCAAATCTCGCGAACACGATCGTTGAGTCTAATCGCATCGTTCAGGAGCGCATGAGTCAGAACCCGGCTTTGCGCGAATGGTGGGATAAAGAACAGGCTGGCAAACGTCAAAACATGGATGAAGTTATGGGAACCATTCGTGAGTTTGGCGAGTACCTGGGCGATGAGATTGCGGTTTCGGTTGCGTTGAATAACCAGACCGAGCCAGATGCTCCGGTCGTGTTGGCAGAACTCAAAAACTCAAATGGTCTTCGGGAGTTCATTGAACAACAAATCGCCAGGTATTCAAACGGTCAGACAGACAGGCAAGATATTCAGTTCGTCGATGACCCGGCGACAGCAACTCTCTCAACTGCCGACGGTGAGAAGAAAGAACACTTGTACGTATGGATTAATAGCAATCTGTTGGCTGCCAGTCCAAAACTGCAACAACTGCAGGATGTGCAGAAGCTCGTGAATGGTGGCGCGACAAGTGCTTTCGTGAGCACACCGTTTCACGATCGCATCGCGCAAGTCTATGCAGAAGGCGCTGGACTCGTAGTCGCTGCCAATCTCGAAAAGATTGTCGAACAAACTAAACCAGAGCGTACTAAGGGTGCTGACGCAGAAAAACGTGAAGACGCCCTGAGTAAACTAGGCATACTAAGTGTCAAGTACTTCGTGTTGGATCAAAAAGACGTTAGCGGAAAGACACACACGCAGGCTTCATTGTCATTCAACGACACAACTCGCGGCATTCCTTCCTGGCTGGCAGCACCCGGCCCGATGGGAGCATTGGAATACATCTCTTCAGATGCCAATGTCGTCGCAGGCTTTGTCGTGAAGGATCCGAAGTCGTTGGTTGGTGATCTGCTCGACGTGCTGGAGACCGTCTCTCCGGAATTGCGCAAGAATCTGGACAGACAGCAGTCCTTGCATGGACTTGATATCCGTAACGATATTGCTGCGCCTCTGGGTGGTGAGTTTGCTTTCGCAATAGATGGTCCGATTTTTCCGACGCCATCCTGGAAGTTAGTGTTTGAAGTAAACGATCCACAGCATCTTCAGCAGACACTTGAACGTGTAGTGACTGAGATCAATAAAGAGGCTGCTGTATTTGGCAAGGGCAACCTGAATTGGGAGCAAGCCGCCTCAGGTGACCGAACGTTCTATACATTGAAGTCCAGTGATTTTGGATTGCAAGTGAATTACGTCTACTCCCGCGGTTACATGATCGTTGCTCCGAGTCGTGCTCTGCTTGAGCGAGCGCTTGGTGCTCGTGATAACGGGGCGTCGTTACTGCATTCGTCGCAGTTCACAGCGGGGCTTCCGGCTGACGGGAATGCAAACTTCTCCGCAGTCTTCTATCACAACCTCGCGCCGTTGGTTCAGCCATTCGCTCAACAGATCGCGAACACGGCGCAGGGTCTGCCAAAAGGACCGCAGGAGGCAGTGAAAGCGATGGCTTCAGACATGAAGCCAACCCTCGCTTACGCTTATGCACAAGGTGATAGCATAACGTTCAATGCGAATACCGAAGGTGGACCATTTGGCTTGAGCCCGGCAACGCTTCTGGGAATGCCCAACGCGTTGCAGATGCAGAACATCATCCAACATGGATTAGAAGGCAAGGGCAAATAATTTGCTCTTGTGATCTTTGGTAGGTCTTTGGACTTGGGTCTTGGGTCTTCGAATTTTGAGGGCCCATGACCCAGGAGCGCAAAGTCAAAGTCGAAGGTTCAAAGTCGAAAAGACGAAGTCCAGGTCCAAAGGCCGAAGCCCAAACGAGGCCAATCATGAAGTTACTCTCGATTTCTCTCTGTTCGTGGTTATTCGCGTTGTTGTTGATCGTAACAACGTTCTCATTCGTGAACGGTCATGGTCTCGATCTCAGCAGTGCTACTGTTACTTCACTAATTCTTTCCGCACTCCTTTTCTCACTCGCTTATGCACCGTCTCTGTCGTGGCTTCGCAATCGGCTTGGCGGTTGCAGGCCCTTCGTTCTTTTCCCACTTGCCTCGGCCATCGTTCTTAACATACCTGTGTTTCTGATCGAGGTTCTTGCAATAGGTAGAACTTTAGCGCCCTCGGAAGCGTTTGCTTGCATTGGCGCGTTTCTACTGATGGGCACGATATTCGGTCTCGGTTTTGTTTGGAATTATCAGGACACAGCGATATAAGAACAGCATGGCACTTCCTGCGTCTGCTCAACAAGAACTAATCAAAGATCTGCCGCTGACAGATCCTGCGGTGATCGATCTGCTGGGACTGAGTGTAACCTTCGGCGCCCGTCCCATCCTCAAAGGTCTTAGAGGCGACCTTCGCGGAAAGGCTATTGGCTTACTCGGACCAAATGGCGCAGGGAAGACCACACTCATTCATACACTCCTGGGTTTCTATGAGCCTAGTGCGGGAACTGCACAGATCTTCGGTCACGATATTGTCGATCAGGCCAAGCAGATAAGAGCACTCGTTGGCTATATGCCGGAACGAGACGCCTTCATCGCTAAGATGAGTGCTGTTCACTTTGTCAGGCTTATGGGTGAATTGTCAGGCTTACCTCCCGAGGCCGCACTCGAGCGCGCGCACGAAGCCCTCTTCTACGTGGGACTGGGCGAAGCAAGATATCGCAAGCTCGAAACATACTCGCTTGGTATGAAGCAGTTGGCGAAGCTCGCTCAGGCAATTGTGCATGGGCCAAAGCTTCTGTTCCTGGATGAACCAACTAACGGTTTGGATCCGCCAGCCCGTCTCCGCATGATCAAATTGATACGCGAGATTCGCGATAGCGGCGAGGCACACATAGTTCTTTCTTCACACCTGCTTCTGGATGTTGAGGAATGTTGTGACGAAATATTGATTCTGCGTGAAGGTCAGATAGCTGTTTACTGCAATCTGGAAGAAGAACGAAAGTCGAACCGCAAGTTTTTGATGTTGGAAACCAGAGGCGATCAGACCAAGTTTGTGCAGGCAATCAAAGAACTCGGATGCGAGTATGCAATCACAGGAGATCATCGACTGAAGATTGTTCTCCAAGGCGGAGTTGAAGTGCGCGATTTGTATCAACTCGCAGCTCGTGAACGAGTACAACTGCGTCGTCTTAGCTACAAGCGAGACTCATTGGAAGACATCTTCCTCAAAGCAATGGAGAACGGCTATGGCGGTCTATGAGCAGACCTACAAGAGATATGCGGGTCCGCTAACGCCAGAGTGGAGCCGTTTCTTGATTATTCCGCGACACGCCTATCGCGGTGTCTTCAAGTCAAAGCTCTTTACCGCTTTCTTTGTTCTCTGCTTCGTGCCGCTTCTTATTGAAGCGATCCTGATTTATCTCCATCACAACGTAAATGCACTTGGGATAATGAAAACCCAGGTACAAGAATTAATTCCCATTGACGCCACCTTCTTCCAGTTTTTTGTAAATCTGCAGGGTGCGTTTGCTTTTGTCGTTGCTTTGCTTGTTGGGCCGCCAATTGTTTCCCAGGACCTCCGCAACAACGCTTTACCTTTATATCTCTGCCGCCCGTTTTCCAAAACGGAATATGTCGTGGGCAAAATGTCAGTGTTGCTGATACTGCTCTCAACAATTACCTGGATCCCACAGTTGCTTCTGTTCTTGTTGCAAAGCTATCTGGAAGGCTTCACGTGGTTCCGAACCAATCTTTGGCTGGCGAGCGCTATCGTTATCGGCTCTGTGGTTTGGATACTGTTATTGGCGCTGATCTCGCAGACTGTCTCTGCGCTCGTGAAGTGGCGGGTAGTTGCAAGTGGGGCGATTCTCGGTCTGTTCCTGATTCCATCGGTGTTCGGCGAGTTCATTAATGTTGTCTTCTTAACGCGCGTGGGAAACCTGGTGAGTATAGGCGCATTAATGAAAAACATTTCGTCCGGACTCTTCGGAACCTTTGTTCAAACAACCGGCACCTTCAGGATTGAAAGCTTTGACGGTACAGTCAGGGAGATCATCCTTAGCGAGCCTCCCTTGTGGAGTTCATGGACCGTTCTGTTTGGAATTTGCGTGGTCTGCCTCGCGATTTTGTCGCGCAAAGTGAAAGCTTATGAGGTCGTTAAGTGATTACAAAACATAACGACCAGCTCATCATCTTTGACGATGTCTCCAAGTTCTACGGAGAAATACTTGGCGTCAATCGTGTGAACTTACAGATTGCGCCCGGCATCACGAGTTTGGTTGGACCCAACGGGGCAGGGAAGTCAACGTTAATGAATCTCATGACGGGGCTATTGCGACCGACGAAGGGTAGCATCTCCCTGTTAGGAATTCCGACTGACAATCCCGAAGTAGTGTTTCGCAGGGTTGGGTACTGCACGCAATTCGATTCTTTCCCGCGAGGTGTTACGGGCCGCGAGTTCATCAACTCATTTCTGTACGTTCATGGATACGATCGAAAGACCACCAACGAGTTGACCGAGATTGCTTTGGAACGAGTCAACTTGCTTGATGCTGCCGATCGTAAAGTCGCTGCGTATAGCAAGGGAATGCGGCAAAGGATTCGGCTTGGTCAGTCGATTGCGCATCAGCCAGTCGTATTGATTCTCGACGAGCCGCTGAATGGTTTGGATCCGATGGTACGTGCGGAGACCATTGCGCTGTTTCGAAAGCTCGCGTCGGAAGGATTACACCTGATCATTTCGTCCCACATTCTGCATGAAGTCGACATGATGTCTGACCGAGTTGTGCTAATCAACAATGGTTATATTGTGGCCGAGGGCAACATTCACGGAGTGCGTGACGAGATGCAGGAGCATCCGATGCAGATTTTGATTCGCTGCGACGATCCATCAAAGCTCGCGGCGCATGTGTTTGCGCAAGATCACGTCGTCGAAGCTCGATTACATGACGATCGCGGCGGGTTGTTTGTGAAGACCAGAGATGCTGATCGTTTTTATTTGCTGCTGAATGAAGTGGCGTCGAGTGGGGAAGTGAACATCGAGTCAGTGGCCCCAGTCGATGATGATTTGAGTGCGGTTTACCAATACCTGATCGGAACGCAAGGAGCCAGTTCATGAATTTCCGATTTCCGATTACCGATTGCCAATTTGTTCGCGAGTTCAACTCTGTTTCGGCAGGCGAGAAATTGGCAATCGGCAATCGGAAATCGGAAATGAAGTGAATCTGCGGATAAGAGGTTTCATGAGCGCAAAGGTTGAAACACCAACTATCACAACGACCCTCGGTTCGTCCTGGTCTCTTTGGCTACGACAAATCTTTGCCATTCTGCGTCTGGAAGTCCAAAAGAACTTCCTCTCACGGCGCTCACTTCTGATTTACCTGATTACGCTTCTTCCGCTGTTCCCGTTATTGATCATCGCCCTCGTCAGACCTCCAGGAAATGAATGGCGCGACTTCAACAATTACAGCGCAGGTTACGCGCTTCTATACAACATACTAATCATGCGGACCGTAGTATTTTTTGGGTGCGCGTGGATTTTCATGAACCTGTTTCGAGGTGAAATCGTCGACCGCAGTTTGCATTACTATTTTCTCAGTGCGGTCCGACGAGAGGTGTTAGTGGTTGGAAAGTATATTTCCGGACTGATTACGTCACTCGTCCTGTTTGTTGGACTGACAATTGTCGCGATGCTTTTGCTTTACTTCCCGCGCTTCCCTTCTCAGAGCGCTCGCTACTTTCTTGAAGGCCAGGGAATGATTCAGCTCCTCACCTACTCAGGGATCACGATCCTGGCCTGTATCGGTTACGGAGCATTCTTTCTGGTTGTAGGTTTGTTTGTCCGCAACCCCATCATTCCCGCGTTGCTCCTTTACGGTTGGGAGTGGCTCAACTTTCTGCTCCCGCCGTTACTAAAGAAGATCAGTGTTATTCACTATCTCAACTCACTCGTGCCTCTGCCTATGAAGGAAGGGCCGTTTGCTGTCGTTGCCGATCCGACGCCGGGATGGATCGCCGTGCCGAGTTTGGTGATCGTGACGGCGATCGTGTTGGCGATGTCTGCGTATCGGATTCGGCGGATGGAGATCCGCTATGGGAGTGACTGAGCTCGGTTTTCTCTGCGCTTCCTCTGCGTTCTCTGCGTCTCTGCGGTGATCCTGGCGTGATGCTAGACGATACCATCATCAACACCCAACACATCAGGATCACCGCAGAGACGCAGAGAACGCAGAGGAGGCGCAGAGTGTCTTTAGTGAAGCAACAGATACACAGCCATTACTTCTTCTTACTCACAAACTCATTTCCCTTTATCCAAAATCTCCACGGCTTTTCAACCCACTCTTCCGCATAATCAATCCCGATTCGTGGTCCTCGCGCGATTTTGGAGCGGGGTATAATTTCAAACTCCTCAATCCAGACTCTGTTGCCTAAAAGATCTGCGTTATCGAGTTGCCGATCGATACCCATCGCCAGGCAAAGCTTTCCCGGACCGCTCGTTAGGTTTCGATCAGCATGCGAGTGACGTCGAATACGCATAGTTTCGATTCCTTCGACAGGTTCTAAGGCGCGAACCAGGATCGCGTGAGGGGTATCTCTTATATTGGTCACCACGTTGAACTGGTTATACATGCCATAGACGAAGTAAACATACGCGACACCACCTTCGCCGTACATTGTCTCGGTTCTTTTTGTGCGTCGCCCGCCATACGCGTGCGATGCACGGTCTTCAGGCCCTCGATAAGCTTCCACCTCGACAATCTTCCCGGATACGCGTCGACCTAGTTCATCGGGCACAACCAATAATTTCCCCAACAGATCTCTCGAGATGTCGAGGACATTCGCACGGGTATAAAACTCACGAGGTAATTTCTTGTTCTTAACTATTGCTTTGACCATCTCACAGAATTAGCCTTCGCTGCTCCTGCTCCTGCTCCTGCTCCTGCTCCTGCTCCTGCTCCTGCTCCTGTCACTAATGTCGTAATTTCCAAATCATCAGAATAAAAATCCCAAACCCAATCACGACGATTCCTCTTCTAACCCAAATCTGACCAATTCTGACGGCCATGCTTGCTCCAAAGTAACCACCGGCGAGAGCCCCGATCGACATTACAAGTGCGTCTCGCCAAACAACAAGATGCGTAAGTGAGAAGCTGAGAACGGCAATGCTGTTAATGCAGATTCCTAAAAAGTTCTTAATGCCATTCGCTCGGTGCAGTTCATTCAGGCCGAGGAGTCCCAATGCTGCCAGCATCAGGATCCCATTGCCGGCCCCAAAGTATCCACCGTACATCGCAGAACAAAACTGAAACGCTATCGCACCAGCCCACCACCATGGGCCCGGATTCTCTTCCAGCTTTCCAAATCGCAGACGACGATTAATCGCTCCCTGACTCATGAAGAGAATGGTCGCAAATAGGATTAGCCAGGGAACCATTCGCGCAAAGATTGGTGACGGCGTGAAGATCAGCAACCACGCGCCGACTGCCCCACCGATAACACTCGTCGTTCCCAGTCGAAACAGAATGGTGGAACTGTTCTCGAGTTCTTTTCTGTAACCGAATAGACCTCCAAATAGACCAGGCCAAAGAGCAACGGTGCTCGTACCATTTGCAACTTTTGGATCGAGACCAAGCCAGATTAGAACAGGGAAGGTGAGTAAAGTGCCGCCGCCTGCAATAGAGTTGATCGCACCGGCGGCAAACGCGGCGCAGAGCATGGCAAGCAGGGCAAGAGGAGACATTGAAACGGAGAGAGTGTCCAGGATTTATGGTTTTTGGTTGTTTGGATGTACGGTTTTTTCAGCAGGTGCGTAGGAAGCTCTCCATTCCTTCGGCATCAGGAAAAGACCACCGTGCATTGACTGCACAGACGTAAGGCCGCATATCACGCATGAGCGCCCGATTGCCTCACGGTCAGCTGGCGACTGTTTCTTCCTTGATTCGACATAAACGATGTCGTGTTGGTCCAGCGTGAGATCCGGCGCTCCCTTTTCAATTCGTTTCAAATCCACTTGTATCGGCTGGATTGTGTTGGTTTGAAGCCTCCTAAAAACGAAGACTCTATTCTTGATGTCCTCACGGACAATGCCGGCTTGTTTGATCACCTGACTCAAAGTTATCGAGTTCTCAAAACGAACCGGAACCGGCAGCCCTGTACCGTCAACCACACAGAGAGTATTGCCTGGCTCTGTCTGGGATTTATCTACTCCTTGAAAGTCTGGCGCAGAAACTCCGCAAACGAGCAGAGCCAGTCCTAATAAGATCAGTTTCAAGGTTCTCTCCGGCCGAAGGATTGGCGGAACGTTGCCATGTTAAGATGAGCCGCACGCTTTCGCCAGCACAAATCAAGGACGAATCATCAACGTCTTAGGTCGTTCTGTGTGTTGTTGGTTTGGGTTGTTTTCGTGTACTTCGTCGATCGTGTTCTTTAGACTCTCAAAATAGACGATCCACTAATCACACGAAACACACCGTCAAGATCCGCAAAGAAGATTAAGAACGAAATGGATCAACAAAAATTCATCATCCTGGTTTTCTTGATACTCCTGTCGCCGTTGGCTGTTAATGCGCAGAACGGAACCATCAACTGGCCGCATTACCAGGACATGGCGGTTGATCTGATGCAGAAGTACCTGCGCATCAACACCTCTAACCCGCCCGGCAATGAAATCGAAGCAGCCAAATGGTTCAAGTCGCTATTCGATCAAAATGGAATTCAGAGCGAGATTTTCGAGTACAAGCCCGGCCGCGCGAATATTATCGCCAGACTTAAGGGTAACGGTTCGAAGCGTCCAATCATTCTTCTGAGTCACATGGATGTTGTCACGGCTGACGCGTCAGCCTGGGAAGTAGATCCATTCTCCGCCGAGATAAAGCACGGTTCTATTTATGGTCGCGGCGCCCTCGACATGAAGAATGAAGGACTTCTTCACTTGATGACAATGCTGATCCTCAAGCAGCAGAACGTTTCGTTGTCTCGTGATGTGATTTTCATAGCGACTGCGGATGAAGAAGTTAAGGATGAAGGCTCTATCTGGATGATCGCGAACAAGGCTGATCTGTTCAAGGACGCCGAATATCTTCTGACCGAAGGCGGCGACAATTTACTGGAGGGAGACAAGGTCCGGTACGTTGGCGTTGACGTCGCAGAAAAGGCGCCGTTCTGGTTGCAACTAATCGCTACGGGCCAACCAGGTCATGGCTCTCGACCAATTTCAGACTCTGCAACTAATCGCTTGGTCCGTGCGATGTCCCGAGTTATCAACTGGCAAACACCCATTAAGCTTTTGCCGGCGGTCGAAAAATTCTTCAAAGATGTTGCCCCTCTTCAATCGGAACCGTTGCGTTCGAAGTTTGCTAACATCAGTGCTTCATTGCAGGATCCATCATTCGTCAAGCAACTTACCGATCAGCGCGAATACAACTTTCTACTTCGAAATACAATCTCACTGACAATGCTGAGCGGCAGTAAACAAACGAATGTCATACCGAACGTTGCGACCTGTAATATTGACGTTCGATTGTTGCCTGGCGAGGACCGCGAAGAGTTTCTCAGTGCTCTAAAAGCGGTGATTGACGATCCATCAATCAAAATTGAAAACGTTAACACCTTTAAGCCACCCAACAGCGCCCCCGTTGATACCGAACTCTTCACAGTGATCTCGCAGGTCAGTAAGACCTATCATCCGGAAGCGATCATCACCACAAAGATGCTGAGCGGTTATACTGAGAGTCAGTTGTACAGACAGCTCGGAATAATTGCGTACGGTTGGGCCCCCTTCTACACCACTGTTGAAGAGAACGAAGGGGTTCATGGTAACAACGAACGTATCTCGGTGAAGAACATCCGCGAAGGTGCCAGAGAGTTCTACGAGGTAGTTACGAAGATCTCCCGTTAATAGCCCCCTTTTTCAACTTATCTTCAAGGGGTCTTTATGCCTAGAGACGCTTACAAAATGAGCGAGGCGGAACTGCGCTCTCGAATAGTTACGCTTGGTTTTGATGGTGACGAACGTCTGTTCATCGCGTTCTATAGAAAACTGCAGCAGGGTTTACCAGAGGGGACAGGCATCATTCTTCGCGGAAGTGTTGTTACAAATAAACGTCACGAAGATGGTCATCCATTTGATTCTCAAGGGAAGGGAACAAGCGATCTCGATGTAACTCTCGTAGGTAGAAAGGTGATGGAGGCGTGGAATGCTACGGCCTATTACATACCGGGATTGCACACGCGACCTTTGTGCGACGCGTCTCCTGATGTTGCTGAGAGCCTGAATCCGTTGAGGGAGTCGGTTCAAAAGCTTGTAGGGCGACCTGTGAATTTCCAGGCAACATCAAGTTTGGTCCTTTATACACGCGACGTGCTTCTAAATGAGCCCTACTACGTTGCTGTACCGCCGGGAGACGAAGCGTGAGCTTCAGGTTGCTCAGCTACAATATCCGTTTCGGTGGGTTAGGTCGCGAACAGGCTTTGACGGAAGTGATCAGACAAGCGGAGCCTGAACTGGTGTTGTTTCAGGAAGCGATTCATCCCGATGTAATCGAGCGGTTAGCGGACAAAACTGGTTTGAAGTTCTGGGCGGCGCGGAAAAATCATTCGATTGGTTACATCAGTAGAAATGAGATTGCTTATCACGAGTGGCATTATCCCGCTGGTGCCCGTCATCCATTTTTGGAAGTTGTTCCTCGCGGGAGCGAAACAAGAATCTTCGGTCTGCACCTAAGTGCCCGATTTTCAAAGTGGGACGAACGCAGGCGAGCGCGGGAAATACGCGCACTCTTAGCAGGCATTAAGCGACATCAGGATGGATTTCATGTGCTCGTTGGTGATTTCAACACGCTGGCGCCCGGTGAAATCCTTGAGACGAAACGGATGCCCACGTGGATCCGGGCATTAATCTGGCTGAGTGGAAGAAAATTGGAACGCGAAACAATTCAAGTCATGCTCGATTCCGGATATCTTGACGGGTATCGCATGCTGCACAAGACCGACAATGGCTATACGTTTCCGACATGGGATCGGCGCGTGAGGCTCGATTATGTTTTCGTACCAAGATCTTTTGGGAATCGGTTGCTGAAGTGCGACGTAATAACTGGCACTGAGGTGATTAGAGACGCGTCAGATCATTGTCCACTGTCGGTTGAGTTGGACCTGTGAGAGATTAGCCACAGATTCACTCAAACAACACAGATCAGACCAAAACCTGAAGCTCTATTTACAATTCCTATCTGTATCAGCTGTGTTCATCTGTGGCTAATCTCTACGCCCAAATCGTTTTTATTGGCGTCCTATAAACATCCGTCGCCACTCCACTCGGTAATGCAATCTCAGTGTCGCTGCGCAAACAAAACTCAGTCGTTGGTCCGAGAGTCATCTGTCGACACCACAATCCAACTGCTGAGCCAGAGCACAGCGGATTTAGTTCCTCATACAGTTTGTTGTAGCTAACACCCGGGTCCTTTGAAAACCAGGTGGCGACGTCCGCAGTTTGTAAGGCGCTGATATCTCCTTGCTTCAAGCGATACAAGCCCGCCGTTCCACCGGCAGCGTCAAACGCTACTTGATTATGTGGCAACTCATTCTCGCCAGACACCGCTGCGAAGTTCAGCTGGTCTAACACCCCTGAGTCTCTGACAAGATACCAATCTTCGAACGCTACTGATTCAGCCTTTAGCCACGGCGGTCTTGTCAATTCAACAACAACCGAATGAGAGAAACCTTCGGGTGCGTGGCTGGCGAGCGAAGCGTGAAACTCAATAAGCTTCCGAATATATTCGTCGACCTTTATGCCTGGTTTGGGCCAGTGCCAAAAGACGTACGCAAGCATAATTACCCTTCCGCCTGCATCGCCTTTATGTCGTTAAGCAGCACGCGTTCATGACCCTCCGGATTCACCTTTTCATATGTTTTACGAAGATTGCCATTCGGATCGATAACGAAGCTGGTTCGATTCCAGTACATCGTGCCTTTGTATTCACTTTGACCAACCCCGGCCGCACTGAGTAACTCGTGATTCGTATCGGCTAATAGGTCGATCGTGAAACTGAACTTATTACAAAAGTCCTTGTGTGATGCGACGTCGTCTTCGCTTACTCCGACAACCGCAATATTCGCGTCGTCAAAGTCCTGTTTGGTAGCGGTAAATGATTTTCCCTGAATCGTACAACCAGGTGTGTCGTCTTTAGGGTAGACGTATACGACTAACCACTTTCCAGCGAAGTCGTCGAGTGTGACGGTTTTGCCGTCCTGGTTCTGAAGGTTGAAATCTACGAAACGTTTGCCTTGTTCAAGAGTCATGGTTCTCCTTTTGCGGGATAAGACGAATAGGACCTATTTCACAATGTTGTGTCGGCTAGATTTGATTTGTACTTTGTGTTTGTTTGTCGATCGTTCATCTCGATGTAGACATAGCTTGGAGGGAGTGTATCGTCACGCAGTGCAAACCAGATTCCGTTGAGATCGCCAGGCTTTGCCAAGGCGCAGAACCCGGACAATCGTTTGCCTGTCTGATCGTATATGTCCACCCAGGTTCTGGAAGCTTTCGTGTTTACACCGCAGGGCGGTAGGTTCGGAGAGGCGGCAAACATATCAGCTGGATAATCTGCCTTGTTGAGAACGTCGAATTTGTATCTCACCATATTGACGCCCTTGATCGTGAGGTACTCCGCGCCCATGAAATAGAGTATTGGATTTGGCAGAGCACTTTTTGAAGCTGTGTTAAAACTCGTCAAGAAAACCGTGCAAAGCAGAACGCATACCTGTAAGAATCGTTTCATGAATTGTCTCCTGAGGTTGAGATTTAATTTCTGGTGTCCGACGCACTTTAGTTAGTCGTGGGTGACGAATCAGGAGGTCTTCTTAATTGCGGCTTTTGTTACTCCTGCGCTTCTTGATGGCCCACAAACGACAAACTAAAGTTCGTCGGACAAACTACCATGCAACCGCGTAACGACCTCGACGCGGATCGGCTCCAGCTGCGGCGACCCCGGTTCGACTATCGTAAACGATAACAGTTGGCGAAGAGAGCGTTCCCCATTCTGATTGAATCTTCACCTTGTGACCACGCGCGCCTAACTCCTGTGCAATTCGAAGACCTACTCGAGATTCAACGTTCAAAGAGCCAGGTAGGAATTCATGATCGTCAAACGAGCTGATGAAGTGTTGTGTGTCAAAGCGCGGTGCTTCAACTGCCTCCTGAGGGTTCATGCCAAACTCGATTATGTTCAAGAGAACTTGAAGCAGCGCCTGATCCTGGTTATCACCTCCGGGGGTGCTTAGAACCATAAAGGGTTCGTCTCCCTTCAAAACGAGCGTAGGCGACAATGTGATTCGTGGCCGCTTACCTGGCGCGACTACGTTTGGACTTTTGGGATCGATCACCGCAGACTGCAGGCGTTGGCCCATCAACACTCCGGTATCGCCGGCTACCACGGCCGGCAACCATGCGCCACTCGGCGTCGCGCTAAAGAGATTGCCATCTTTATCAACTACGTTAACGCAGGTAGTGTCATTTGCTCTTTCCAATGGCGGTACGGTTGAGATCCTTCCAACTGTCGTAAAGGAGCCTCCAAGCAATGCCTTCATGTTTATTGGGTCGCCCGGTCGCTGGGCAAGAGACGCTTTATTCGGATCGATCAAAGGCCGACGAAGAGTTCCATAACTCTTGGATAGAAGCTCGTCCATTGGAATCTTGGTGAAGTTCGGATCGCCGTAGTAACGATCGCGATCTGCCATAGCAAGCTTGAGAGCTTCAGCGAGCGTGTGTATGTAACTTGCAGAATTATGGCCTAGGGCTTTGAGGTCGAATCCTTCAAGCATATTCAGGGTTTCAATTAATGCCGGGCCCTGTGTCCAAAATCCCGCCTTGTAGACTTGATAGCCGCGATAGTCAGTGTGAACAGGCTTACCGGTGTTTGCATGAAACTTGGCGAAGTCCTCAGCTGCTATCAAGCCGCCGTGACTCTGCATGTAATCGCCGATGCGTTTTGCAACGGGCCCTCGATAGAAATAATCGCGCGCAGCCATTAGCCCGGTATGCCTGTTACCGCGTGCTCGCTTTTCTGCGTTTACGATCTCTCGTAGTGTGCGAGCCAGATCCGCCTGGACAAAGATGTCGCCCACTTTGGGCACTTCGCCGCCAGGCAAGAAGACGCGCTTGGCGTCAGGCCATTGTGAGAAGATTGGAGCGCGGGTCTTGATGTATTCGACTCTAAGTTCGTCGATAGGAAAACCATCGGCGAGTTCGATCGCGGGTTGCATCACCTCACCGAGGGTCTTTGTTCCAAAGTTATCGAGCGCGGTTACGCAGGCATCCAGTACGGCAGGAACGGTTGCCGAAAGCGGTCCCGTAGAAGGTATCGGGCCGGGCTTCGCTCCGGCTATGCTGGCCATGTCGCTGCCGCCACTTTGTGCTCTCGATGAATCCGGCGCAGTTGCGGCACCCTCCAGTTTTGACGACTTCGCGCGATTAACGAAGAATTCCCGCGTTGCCTTCAGAGGCGCCTGGCCCATTCCCTCAACTACGACGACCTCTGCACCCTTCAACTTGATCAATATCGGAACCTCGCCGCCAAAGGAGAAATGCGAAAACTCAATGACTGACGCCGCAAGAATCGTTGCAACGCCCGCATCGACGGCATTTCCGCCTTTTTGGAGCATACGAAGACCTGCCTCGACAGAAAGTGGCTGACCTCCAGCGACCACACCTCGTTTTCCGCGAACTACCGGACGAAATGTATCTGCTACGGATGGAACGGGGTTGAGACTAAAAAGGAGAAGGGAAACGACCAGGATCGAAGAAATCGAAAACCGTTTCTTGTTAAGCATTGGGCTACCTCAACGAATTGCTGGCGAATTGTTCACTTCTTTTGAGTGCCAGTCAATAGGTAGCTGAGTGAGCGTGCGGAAGACAAAAAGAGAGGGCGCTGACCTCCCCCAAGACCAGCGCCCTTGCCTTTATCTCAGTTCTCCCATGGAGAATTAACGACGGGGCAGATACTAAACTGCTCCCTCAAACCGTAGGTTGCATAACTCTTGTAAAGCCTTTGCGAGGTTGTGACAAAAGTTTTTCGAAGCTTTCGTGACGAGTAATGGTTAGACTAGGCCGTTATTTGATTTAGGCCTAGATTGAGGAAAACTTTGGTAAAAGCCCGATTAACCGCTCCCTTCGGCTCATGGAAATCGCCCATTACATCCGATCTGATCGTGCAAGGTTCTGTTGGACTAAGCCAATGCACCTTCGACAATGAAGACATTTACTGGGTCGAGTTACGGCCGAGAGAGTCTGGCCGAAACGTGATTGTGAAATGGAATCCGAACGAAAACAGAGTTGACATTAACCCCGTTCCCTTCAACGCCCGGACGCGAGTTCATGAATACGGTGGTGGTGACTACGTGGTCCACAATGGCACTGTTTACTTCTCGAATTTTCAGGACCAGCGCCTCTACCGAACGAATGGCGACTCCCTTCCTGAGCCCATAACAGCTGAGGCTGAGGTTCGTTATGCTGATGGCTGCATCGACGCCTTTCGCAATCGGTTGATTTGTATTCGTGAAGATCACAGGGGAACTGGCGAAGCGGTTAATACGATCGTTGCAGTTCCTTTCGATGGAAGCTCTGATACCGGCGAATTATTGATCCAGGGTAACGACTTTTATTCATCACCAAAACTAAGTCCCGATGGTACGCACCTGGCATGGCTCACGTGGAACCACCCGAATATGCCATGGGACGGTTGTGAGTTATGGGTTGGTGAAGTAACAGCGGATGGCGGTGTGGAGAACGTCCGTTGGATGGCCGGAGGAAGTCACGAGTCGATCTTTCAACCTGAATGGTCGCCTTCTGGCGTTTTGTACTTTTCATCAGACAGAAATGGCTGGTGGAACCTGCAGCGCATCGGCGAGGCGGGTCAGATTGAAAGTATTTGCCCTATAAAAGGCGAGTTAGGGACGCCCCAGTGGCTCTTCGGCATGTCGTTTTATGCGTTTGCGTCAGATGATTTGATAGTGTGCAGTCACATCGAACAAGGTATATCGCGTCTGGCTCTTCTTGATCTGCAAACTAAAAAACTCCAGGAGATCGATTGTCCCTTTACTGACATCCAGTATCTACAGGCGTCGAACGACTATTCCGTTTTTCGAGCAGGCTCGCCCACAGAAGTCGCGGCGATCGCGAGATTAAATCTGACGACGAAACAGATAGAAACATTGCGGCTGTCCAATGACCTTGATGTCTTTCCTTCTTACTTCTCGATTCCGCGTCCTATTGAGTTTCCGACCGAGGCAGGTCTGACGGCGCACGGATTTTTCTATCCGCCACAGAATCCCGATTATGAAGCTCCAGAAAATGAAAAACCGCCCCTCATCGTGAAGAGTCATGGGGGCCCAACTGCCTCAGCAACTACAGCACTGGCGTTGTCGATTCAGTATTGGACCTCGAGAGGATTTGCCGTGTTGGATGTCAACTATGGCGGAAGTAGTGGCTATGGCCGTCAGTATCGTGAACGTTTGAATAAGAAGTGGGGCATTGTCGATGTAGACGATTGTGTGAACGGTGCCCGATATCTGGTTGCGCGGGGGGAAGTCGATCCGAATCGGTTAATCATCGCTGGTGGTAGTGCGGGCGGTTACACGACCTTATGTGCGTTAACCTTTCGTGACGTATTCAAGGCTGGCGCAAGTCACTTCGGTGTCAGTGACGCAGAGGCGCTTGCCCAGGATACGCATAAACTCGAATCACGTTATCTTGATGGACTATTGGGTCCGTATCCAGAGAAGCGGGATGTTTACCGGGAGCGTTCGCCAATAAATTTTACGGAGCGATTGTCGTGTCCGGTGATCTTCTTCCAGGGACTGGAAGACAAAGTCGTTCCACCAAACCAGGCCGAGCAGATGGTCGAAGCTTTGAGGTCGAAAGGAATTCCCGTCGCCTACGTTGCATTTCCTGGCGAACAACATGGTTTTAGGCAGGCACAGAACATCAAACGGGCTCTCAATACTGAACTGTACTTCTATTCGCGTGTCTTTGGGTTTGAGTTAGCAGAACCGGTGGAACCGGTGAGGATCGAGAACCTCTCCTAACTATTGCCGATTTCCGATTGCCAATTGCCGATTTGAGTTTTGGTGGCCCCTTCGTGGTGCTTTGTGATCCGCGTTGATAAGAGCGAAGGGGTTGCGCTCCAAAGAACCAAGCTCTAAGGACAAAAATCAAATTGGCAATTGGCAATCGGAAATCGGCAATTAAATCGGTTTGTCTGCTGCCGACGCTGAAGCACCTCCATGATCCGCGCCGCGGAGGACATTGGAATCGTCGATGTAATACGACGTCCTTCCAGTCTTGCCATACTCCAAAGGAGTGGCCGTAGCTTCAAACTTGTTCCCACTAAGCGTGATCTCGATTTTGTAGCCGTGATTCTCAACAACCTCTCTAGAGATCATCTGACTCTCAATGAGTGTATCGAGTGAACCAAAAGTTCCTTGTCCTTCACCTGATCGGTATTGGGCCTCCACGTTTGCAATCATATGGAGCGCCATCATCGCACCCCTTTCGTTGCTTATCATTGGAGAAGGGTTGGACTCTGCCGACATAGCCGTAACAGCTGTCAATATGAAGTCTTTCGGAACATGCACTTCATGCAGTATTCCCAAGCCGTCGTTTGAAAGTGAATAGGTTATCGGTTGTGGCACCGCAGTGAGCCGCAAAAGAAATTCCCTGGTTTGATCGCTGATCAGTGAACTGGGTTCTTCAGCCCACCGTTTGTAACTCTCCATGAGTGCCGGTGAAATATAGAGCTGTGCCTGCAGTTGCCGCGGTTGCCAGCGCGTGTAGTTTTTGAACTGTGGCTCAGAAGACAGTGTCTCGTGCTTGAGATAGGAGTCCACGACGTGCCGGATCGCGCTCGGCTCGTTAGAAACCACTAAAAAATTCCCGATAAAAGCGTACGAAAGAAAACTGCCGTACGAGACGACTTCAGTGTCTTCACGACGTTCTGTTTGCGTTAGTGAACTGATCCCCTTGAACCCCAATGACTCGACGATCTTCGGAAGCAATGTTTTCATGCCCTCGCGATCTTTTAGAGACAAAGCAACTACGATGGGCGGTGCACTCGAAGATTTCTGTTCCTGAGTTGATTGACTCGTTGGTACTTCGTCAGGAGGGACAGTTGTACGCCTCGGACCATCCTCCAGGAAACTGACCGGCATACTTATCACTACTTCCTGTCCCAGCAACGGTAGAAGTTGCTCTCGAACGTTGATCTTCAAAATTGCTTCCACTCGCGCGACGGGCAGGAAGGAAGGTTCAACCGGTACTGCCATTCGTCTCGGGCCCGGGTTTTCAAAAGTGGGCGGCATTCTGTTCATTGCCGTCAGTATCTGTGGCAAGTCCAGAGAAAGAGTCGCGAACAATTCCGTATCGGCGGGTAGTATCGAAGGTGATTCAGGAACGATGGGTGAACCAATCTTTAGATTTGGAACAAAAGGCACGACATCACACCGTTCTCCTGGAGCACTGACCAACAGAGCGCGCACATCGAACGAGTCGTGCTCGAACGAAATGCCTACGCCGAGTCCGTCTGGCCACGTTGGCTGGCTGACAAAAAATGAGTTGAAGATCATGCCCACTGCCGTCGTCAGTGGATCGGGAGTGGCAACTGGGGTAGCCGATTGGTCTGCAGTTGGGACTTCGACCGCTGGACTAACTCTTTCTTCCTCCGGAGGTGCTTCGCCCTGGCCTTCCTGAGGAGAAGGCGAAGCCTCGCTGTTTAAGGGCGCCGTTGCTTTCTCCTCAGAGCGTCTCTTCTCGTCTTCTTCGTATTGTTTGCGGCGCTCTTCGTCTTCTTTCTTGATCCTGTTCACGTCTACGTAAACAAATATCTGTTCTGACGTGAAGCGATTTTTGGCGACTCGAAAACTTGGCTGATCTGCGAGGAGCTTGCTTGCTGACGGACGCAGATCCTTCAAGTTAATTGGACCCGAACTGATGATGATCAGTGGACCCGTTTGCTTGAGAAAGAAAGAGGACTTAACAGATGGTGCATCTTCGGATTTGTCAGTCGCCTTCTGATCATTCGGCGAAGGAGATGGAGCTGGTTGGGGTGGCAAAACTTTCGGAAGAAAAGTATTCAACTGAGGGAGAAACTTCGAAGCTTCTTCGCTCGAATCAAATTCAATTGCGAAGACGGCGTCCGGAAGATTTGGAGCGGTGGGCCAAGTTGCGAATAACATCCTTGATGTCATTACATCTTCCGAATGAGCGTCTATCCATTTGATAAACTTTCTAAACTCCTGTGGCGGTCCCGCCAATTTCATTACAGGCTCGAGTAGTTCGTTTACAGAATTCGATCGAATTAGTTGGCCAACGCTTCTAACTTCTGCATAAATCTTATAGCGGTCAGTACCCAGCAACGTGTCGAATGTGATCTGCTGCGCAGTCGTGGTGGGCTTGACGTTGGGCCTCGGTGGTTGACGTCGCTGCTGACCGAAAGCGGCGTTCGGTATGACAAAAATCGACAACAACCAAACAAGCGGTACGGACGATTTAAGGGATTTCATAAGATGTTCGCCAAACCTGCCAGGGATCTATTTGCTCCAACTGACAAAGAAACACAACATTCAATCGTCTTGATCAATCTGATAACGAGGTGTTCTGCTTTCAATTAACAAGGGCTTTAGAAGAGGTTTAGCTGCTCGCAAAAAAGTACGTCCGGTTCGTTTCTCCGGCGTCAGTTCACAGTTTAGCAATACGCAAGCCATAGCCGAGTTGTTTTATTGGTTTCGTCCCCAAAAATACGGTCCAATATCACGTTGAGAGCGACTGGTCGGTTGAGTACAGCAGCTGGAAAAAGAGTATTGCAAATTCCAGCCGTGACGGTTAGATTGTTTCGACTGCCATACAAAGGTAGAGGCTCTCCTCCAGGTTAGAGGTGTCCCACTGCCTTATTTTTTAAGATAGCGTGGGAGGAAGAAACAGTGCCGACCGGAACCTGCCCCGAGTGTGATGCTGATGTCCACGTCGATATCGACACAGACAAGGGCGAAATCGTGTCTTGTGAGGAATGTGGAACGGATTTGGAGATAGTAGGACTTGATCCTGTTGAGCTGGACATTGTCGAGGAAGAAAGTTACGACGAAGACGAAGACGAAGACGAGTACTAACTCCTCACGGATTCACCAGAAAGACGGCAACAGAGCAGTAGGTTAAATTAAAGCTGTTCTTGCCGTTTTTCTATTTCCCTCCGTTTAATTCACTGCTTGCCAGGTGCTTTGTACTCCACCCTACTTTGTCGAAGCATGAGACCTCGAGGTCCCTCAACGCGGATGGTATGCATTTGTCCATCGCGGCGCTTCTCCTCGGGTGGGTAAAACGCCAACACGTAAGCTGACGTTACTTCTTCAGCCAATGCCCGAAATAGTGGCCCATAGTCCCGCTCAGTAGCATAGACATTTCGACCACCCGTCAATTCCGCCAGGCCGCTTACGTCGAGAGGCGTTGGGAGAGGCTCTTGTGAGGATGATGCGAGCATTCTCGAGTAAGACGGCAGAGTTACGACGAAGACACTGACGTCAGCTGCATTTGCACGTTCAATTACTGTCTTTGCCGCAACCGTATCGCCAACAGGAAAGCCGTCTGTCACCACGAGAACAGCGCGCTTCATCAGCCGGTGCTCGCGTGTGCGCGGTGCGTTTCGCACAAGAAGTCGGATTGCATCGTCAACAGCATCGTAAGTATGCGTTGACAGGCCGTTGGGTGCGTCGCGTTCCAAACGTTCGATAGCTTCGTCCAACTTGTTCGGATCTTTTGTAAACTTCTGAACTGTCTTAACTCGCATGCCAAACGTCATCACTGCGTAGATCACCGGGTGTGTTGATAATTGAGCGGAGAACGAGCCAAGGGCTGATCGCACTTTCATCATCTCCTCGGTTGTCATACTTCCTGACACATCCAGTGCGAAGACAATTGCCAATGGTCGAGGTTCACCCTCGCGTTGTTCCAGTTGAAAGAAAGAGACCTTTTGCTCCGCGCCATCGGAATAGACTTTGAAGTCGTCTTGCTTAAGGTTTCTGATGGGGCGACCTTCGGTGTCCATTGCAGTAACATCAACCGACACCAAATCGGTATCAAAGCGAAATACATCTTCGGGTTCTTGTTCTTTCGGGAAGACTTTGCGCGGCCGCTCGGCTTGATTCGAAGGGTTTTGAGGGTTGCCGTCTATTGCGAAGGCGACCAACAAGAGAATAGTCAGTGCGGGATAAACAAAAACTGACGGACGCTTGATGAACATCAAAGTATTTCCTTCGCTGGCCGGGTGATTATACGCGCGCTGCGTTTTTTCTTACCACTGCAACAGGACAACAGGTTCTCAGCGCGTTGCATCAACGTATTGCCCGGATGAGCACGACGTTCCTTAAGGTGTTATTATCCGGTGCCGCACAGTCTATTACGTGGAGGTTCGGTCATGAGGTTCACGAAATCTCTATGGATTCTGCTTATTGTTTTTGTAATCGCCGGCGTTAGCTACGCTCAGAGTAAGAACGGCCTGGGTGGAATCAAGGGCAAGGTCAGGGTAGAAGCCGGATCTCCCAACGGCGTCACCGTTGTATTGCGTAATGGTGATCGTGAAATCAATCACGTTACGACGGATAAGAACGGCGAGTTCATCATGAGCAATTTACCGCCTGGAGTTTATGGGCTTACCTTTCGCAAGCCGGGACTGAGCATTGGCACGATTGAGAATATCGAGGTAAAAGCCGGAAAGATTCGAACGCTCGGCGACCGCCTCGTTTTGACAATTGACGAGGGATCCATCGCGTTCATTCGTGGAAGCGTTTTTAATGGTGACGGTCGGAGCGTTCCAAATGCCGAAGTGGAATTAGCAAGAGTCAATGAGGATGGATCCGCTAAAAAGATTGACGGGCGTTTGACGACAGAGACGGGATCGTTTGTCTTTCGCCTACCGCCCGAACCTGCTAAGTACAGACTCACTTTGAAATCGAAAACCTCGGAACCTGTTAGTAAAGATGTTGAGGTCGATGGGGCAGCGGTGTATCGCGTAGCGTTGTCGAGCAAGCCAGCTCCAAAGCCCTAATCTTGTTCGTGTGATTCGTGGATCGTTTGTTAATCTGCTGAGAAGAGCGATTCACGAATCGCACGGACAAACCTGCCGCGCGGAGAACCCTATATGAAGTCATTTCTGATCGGAATACCCCTGCTATTCTTTCTGACTAACCTCACAAGCGGCCAACAACCCAATGCCGCGACGAACTCAAAGAACGACCAGTCAGCTGCGCACAACTATTTTACCGACACGATTCTGATCAATCAGAATGGTGAAAATATGCGCTTCTACACTGACTTGCTTCAGGGCAAGACAGTGATCATCGACACGTTCTTCTCGACTTGTAAGACGGCTTGTTTGCCAATGACGCAAAACCTCAAAAGGATACAGGAGGCGTTAGGCGAACGATTGGGCAAGGATGTCTACATACTCTCTGTCACAGTTGATTCGGAAATGGATACCCCGGCGCAGTTAAAAGCATTCGCCGACAAGTTTCATGCGCGTCCGGGTTGGTATTTTCTTACCGGTACTAAAGAGAACGTAGATTTTGTACTAAAAAAGCTGGGGCAGTACGTTGACAACAAGCAAGACCACCTTACCCTATTTATCATTGGTAACGAGCGTACGGGGCTTTGGAAGAAAGCCTACGGACTAGCAACCAGCGATGAATTGATTAAGGTCGTGGACAGCGTACTCAACGATAAACCAGCCCAGGATTAAAAGTCGTTTCAGTTTGTAAGTCGATTTCTTCTAGGCTAGGATTTCGGTATCCGAAAGCTGAGGAAATAGATGGAAGAGCGTGAAGAGTTCTTAACTGCTAAGCAACTCGCGCAAGTTCTCCAGGTGAGCGAATCGACTGTGAGAAGGCTTGCAGCTAAGCGTCGTATTCCGTCGGTTCGTCTGACTCCGCACATCATTCGGTTTCATCTCGATGCGGTCCGTGAATCTCTCGACGTGCCTCGTTATCGCATTCGTCATGGTGAGTATGAGGAGCGAGTGGACGATGCACAGTTGTCTTTTGAGGATTTGTTGTTGAGTTAGTGAGTGATCAGTTGTTTAGGACCTATTCGACCTATAGGACCTGATCTAATGATCACTACTGGCCGGCAGAATTATCCCCGGCGTCTCGGAACCGAAAACTCCATCCACTTCCCATCCTGCTTTACGTAGATCCGGGGTTGCTTGACTCTGAATCCTTTACTGAACCCCGGATTCGCAGCGAGCACTCTCTTAATCGTCGCCTGATCACCCGTCGCCACACGCCACTTGCCATCTTCTCGTACCAGGTATTGTTGGACAACAATCTTTCCTTCCATTGGTGCAGGAATCGTCACACGTCCGAATAAAACTGTATCCACCACCGCGAGGTTGCCGGACACTTTTACAGCTCCGACTTCGAGTCGATCGAGCTGATAGATACCCTGTGCTCGCTGCAGCGCATTCACAAACCTGTCCCGTGACATTCGACTCCGCGCCGAACCTGGCAACACGTCATAGAGACCCGAGTAGTCGTGTGACTTAAGCTGCTCGAAAACCTGATTGACGATGTTGCGAACCTCTGATTCATCGGTTGCCTGAACTGAACTCCGCAACCCTGCAATCGTCACGATAAGAACTACCAGCATGTAAAGACTATTCTTCTTCATTCGAATCCAAACTCTCCGCGGGTTCGTTTGCTTTTACCATCTCCTTCATCTGGACCCGGCAGCGAAGAAACCATGAAACAGCTCCAAGTGCGGCACAAACAAAGGCGTTGTCGTAGTTATGGCGCGCAAAGAAGATCACCGCAACCAATGCGAAGACCGCCGATACAATCATCCAAACGTATTTCACTTCACAATCAACGGAATGGTTATCTCTAAAGTTCCCGGCGCATAGCAAACCTGATTGTCGCACGCCTGAACCTGGACCTTTGCGCGCAAATCATGCTGACCGGGCTTTGTTGATTTATCAACCTTTAGCCTGGCTTTGATGTCTGTAACGCCTTCATAAACTGCCAGCGGCTTTTCTGCGAAGGAGAAAGTTTTAGTTAACGGATTTGGGTAGACGATGAAACTTACCGACACACCTGGGCTTTGCGCCAGTTCCAACTCAGTCGCTTTCAGATACGAAAATGTCGGCGGATTCGCGTTGACGTGATATCCGTTCTGAATCGTCAGCTGCACTATAGCCTCGCCGTCACCGCCTGCTTTGATTGTCACGTCCTTAGCGGTAGCCTTAACAACATCGACTGAGTGACGAGGCTGACCGGATTGAGAGGTTTCTACGCCTGACGCAGAAGTTGGAGACTTTGATCGGCTACAGCCAGTCAAACAAAGCAGAACTGCGACAAAAACAAGTATTGGTTTGGACAATCGACGCTTCCTTAATCCGATATGGGGTTTGCTGCAAGCGCTCTTGCCAGGCGGATTCGCCGGGCTCTGCGTCTGAAATATAGTGCTATCAAGGCTGCCGGCAAAATGAGCAGAACAAAGACCGGAGTCATCACAATCGCAAAACGAATAACAAAGAGAACGATGCCAGTTGCCACGTCGATGCTGTCTGATAAGGCTTCGCGGATTGTATGAGTGAAGCCGGAGGCAGTGACGACGATTGGTGTAGGTGTGTGAATGTTGACAGTGATCGTGGACAAGCTTGATTTGCTTTCGAGGAAACGCTTTCGACCTTCAAGCTTTTCTATTTCCGTTCTGACATCGGCGATTTGACGTTGGACTTCGAGAGCGTCGTCAACCTTCCTGGCCTGTTTCATGATATCGAGAAACTGGAGTTCGAGCGCTTTCTGTGTCTTTATTCTCGCCTCGAGATCGATGAATTCTTCCGTCACATCCTGTCCGGTTACGTTTCGTTCCGGCAGATTGGTCGCGAGCTTCTCAATCTGTTCGAGTGCTGAATTGAATTGAGCTGACGGGACTCTGATCACCAATTTGATGTCCAGGGTGCGTTTCGCGGGTTCTGCATCCTGCCTTTGCTTAGCCTCCGACGTTACAACAAAGCCTCCCAGAGTTTCGGCAATCGAAGTAATGCGTTGTTGTGCGTCTGTGGTTGATGCCACTTCAATTGTTAAATTGGCATCGCGAATGATCTTTCGATCGAGCGCTGCTTCAGTCGAGAGTGCTTTTTCTGTTTGGTCAAAAGAGTAGTCTTTGGCGCTACGCGCTTGGATTGCCGGTTCAGCGACAGCCTTTTGCGCAGTGGACGCGAGTCTTTCTTGTTGCTCTGAACCGAAACGAGAACATCCGCTAAGGACAAGTACCAGGCCCAGTAGGACGGTGGAGAGAGATTTCATGATCAAGCCTCCTCTGAAATGCTGACTTTGGAGTGCGACGGCCTGCCGTCGTTTTGTTACGGCATCACTCAATCGACAATTTACTGTGACAAACCGACGGCAGGCCGTCGCACTCCAAAGACTCGGAATGTAGTAACAGAACGAAATGGAGGCTCAACACTTGCAGAAGTCAGGTGCGTTTGCGATGTGTGTTGCCACAGTGGAGAGGCGTAGCTTCAACGTGAAATCTGTTCACACCTTTTTGGTGGGGTTTTATCTAGAACCTAGGTTGGAAACAAATTCAGTTTTGCATTCGTGTGAGGCGCGTGGATCGTCTGTTATGCCGGCGACAAAACCGATCCACGCATATCACAGGACTCACACGAGGGAAGACCACCGGTAATTACTCGGTTTCTTCTACTGTCTCTTCTTTCCCGTCCGGCCGCTTGATACCAAACTTCTCAAGTCGATACTGTAGCGTGCGGAAAGTAAGCCCCAGCAGCTTTGCTGCTTTAGTAATGTTGTAATCAGTTTTGTCCATCGCCTGCATTATCAGGTTTCGCTCAACTTCTTCGAAATTGATTCCTTCTGAAGGAAGTTTGAACGCGCCGTCGGGTGCTGGACCAACATCCTGCCGCACCTCCGATGGCAAATCCTCAACAGTGATTTGATCGCCCTCAGCCAAAAGGATCGCACGTTCAATAGCAGACTCGAGCTGTCTCACATTGCCGGGCCAGCTGTAATCAGACATCAGCTTTTTCGTGTCTGGAGTTAATCCGGTAATCAGGCGAGACGTGTTACGAGTGTGTTTCTTTAAGAAGTAATCAATCAGAACCGGTATGTCTTCGTGACGTTCGCGAAGAGGTGGCACATCAATCGAGAGGACGTTAATGCGGTAGTACAAGTCATCGCGAAATCGTCCGTCCGCCACCATTGCTCGCAGGTCACGATTCGTAGCGGCAATTACGCGAACGTCGATGCTGATTTCGTGTGTTCCACCCACGCGTCTAATCTTACGTTCCTGCAGTGCTCGTAACAGCTTTGCTTGTATGCCCACATCGAGCTCGGCAATTTCATCAAGAAACAACGTTCCACGATCTGCGATTTCAAACAGTCCTTTCTTCTCCGCATGTGCCCCGGTAAACGATCCCTTTTCATGACCGAAAAGCTCTGACTCCAAAAGGTTCTCATTGATCGCTGCACAGTTGACCGCCTGAAACATCTCGGTCGCTCTCGGTGATTGATTATGGACCGCGCGCGCAATTAGTTCTTTGCCGGTGCCGGACTCGCCGCGAATCAAAACCGTAGAATTTGATCGCGCAACTTTCAAGATCATTTTCTTGACCGCTTCCATTTTGGGTGAAGCCGAAATGATCTCCGTGTCAATAGCGTCCAGACGATCGAGAGCGCGATCGATCGTTTCGAGCAGCGCCTTTTTGTCGTAGGGTTTCTCGAGGTAATCGAAGGCGCCACGCCGCAATGCCTCTTTGGCCGATTCGATCGAGCCATGGGCGGTCAACAGGATGACAATAATCGAAGAGTCGAAGGCCAGGAGATTTTGCAATAGCTCGATGCCATCCATGCCAGTCATCTTGAGATCGGTCAGTGCCAGATCAAACCTTCGTTCTTTCGCAAACTTGATGGCGGCCTCGCCTGAAGCAGCCGTAGTCACGTCGTACCCTTCTTCCGAGAGAATCATCTCGAGGATCTCTCGCTGACCCTTTTCGTCGTCAACAACAAGAATGTTCTTTCGAGCCATGTTTTCGAGGATGAAGGAGGGAACTGGATTGTGCCAAACACTCAACCAGCAGCTTCCATCCGGTCTCCTTTCTCATTAGCGGGTAAAATTATTGTGAACGTTGTACCGCTGCCCTGCTTTGAAACTACGTTGATAGTGCCGCCATGGTCGTCAATAGCTTTCTTGACGATTGCTAAACCGAGACCCGTACCCGTCTCCTTTGTGGAGAAATAAGGCTCGAAGACCTTCGCAATGTCTTGAGCACCAATTCCGCAACCAGTGTCAGTGACTTCGACTTTAACAGAGTTTGGGTCCATCTTCGACAACTTGATCGAAACGTTTCCTCCCTGTCCATCTATCGCTTCGACCGCATTAATAACCAGGTTGGTAAACACCGATCGCAGTGATTCACGATCAGCTTTGATTGTAGGCAACGGTCCGACCTGCTCTATTTGTGTTTGAATTCCTTCTTCTTGTGCTCGTGCTTCAACAATACGCAGAGCGTCCTCGGCCTCAACACGTAGATCCACATCTTGAAGATCCAGAGTTGAAGGACGTGAGTATTTCAGAAAGTCGGTGATGTGCCGGTTAATACGCGCAACCTCGGACTTAAGTTGATCCGCCAGTTTTACAAATGTCTCCCTCTTTGCTTCATCTGCGGGTGCGAATGAAGAACGAAGATGGTCTAAAGTTAGATTGATGTAGTTCAGCGGGTTGCGAATCTCATGAGCGATCGCTGCCGCCAAGCGACCAACTACCGCACCCTTCTCCGCTTGATGAAGTTGCGTCTCCAGCTCGCGAGCACGGGCTAACTTCGCGGTCATCTCGTTGAACGCGGACGCCAGAGTTCCCATCTCGTCTCCGCGATCGGATTCAACCTGTACGTCGAAATCACCGCCGGCAACTTTGCGTGCTGCGGCGGAAAGCTCTTTGATTGGTCTGGTAAAACGCCAGACAAAGAAGCCAGTAACAAGCGTCGTTACCATCAACAGCCACAAGGTATAAAACGCCGATCGAGAAGTCTGACGTTCCAGGAGGTTAGAAAGTGTATTGGCAGGCCCAAGTTCCACGATGATGAAACGCCTGCCTTTATCTGTTTGGACAGGGAAATAAAAAGCGCCGGCTTCACCAAAATCAACATCGGACGACGGCGGCATCCACGCCGGTAGGGGTTCCTGCTCGTCTGGAAAGCGTGCGGCTCGACGCAATGGGGGCAGTGGAACGTCTTTAAAGGACACGTACCGAGGAGATTTGTCTTCCCGCTCGCCAGGAACATAATCGGCAACCAGGCTATCCCTTACGTTTCCATCATCGTCCAGAACCAGGATATTTTTAACTCTACCGTTCTTGCCGCTGAAGAAAGTGTCTCGCGAACTGCCGATGATTTCATCCAAATACTGCTCGCTGCGGAGGCTCTTTAAAGCCAACGCCACGCCGGCCATGATCGCTTGTTCGCGCTCGACCACCATGTGAGCATTCGTGGTAACCGCCCGGACGTTAAAGTAGTATTGAACTCCCAAAGTGAGCCCAAACATCAATGCCAGGAGGAGCAACAATCGCGCGCGAAAGCTTCTAATTAGGCCCGGGAACTTCATGCTATGAATAAGAGGTGCCGAGATAGCAAACGGGTTGTAATCGTCCTCGAATCGTGGTTAGGCAACCCTTTAATCTAAATGTGCTTCCACTCAATTCTGTATAATCGGTTACTTTTTTATTGCCCTAGTACGATAGCTGATGTTATATTTGCCTCGGTCTCAAAGCAATGTCCCCAGGGACCGCCATTTAGGGAATTCTTCCCACCTCAATGTTGCAGCTGTGGTTTTGAGTTTTTTGAACTGAGGAGCCGTTTTTGAAAAAGCCTCAAACTGCAAAGGATATTTTAAAGCGAGGACGGGCGCAGGTTGCGCTTATACCCGGCGTCCTAAGAAGTTTCAACGTACTTACGTTCAAGTAAGTAAATCCCTAGAAAGGTAGCTTTGCCCTGATGACTTTGAATTTGCCTTCCCCCATCACACGTAGCCGGGTCCTTATTTCTATATTTCTCGTCATTCTAGTCAGTCTTAGTTCATCGGCTTCAGTATTTGGAAAGAAGAGATCTTCATCCTCTTCACGTGGACGACATGCCCGCGCGGAGAGGGGAGGAAAACACTCAGCAAGCAATCGTCGCGGATCACGACGTGGCGGACGATTCTACGCAAGAGGTTCGCGGCGTCGCGGTGGTCGTTTGTCCGCACGTGATGTCCGACGGCAACGTGCATTAGTCGCTCGTGAACAGGCTTCATCCCTGAAAGCACTCGAAAAAAGGCTGCACCGCAAGCTTACTAAGCGCGAGCGAGTCGCGGAGCTGCGTCGGATTGAAGCGAAACATCAACGAGACCTTCTCGAAGCACGCCGTAGAGCAGAAGCAGCTCGCCTTGCAGCTATAGCGCGCGAGAATGCCATGCGTGCCGAGGTTCAGTCATTTATATCGAAAGATGATACGACTGGAGAGGATCCGGAAGTTCGTCGTGTTGCAGTCGATGCTCTTGGAAATCATGCTGGAACAGTCGTCGTAATGGATCCAATGAGTGGCCGCGTTTATACAGTGGTCAATCAAGAATGGGGAGTTCGTCGGGGGTTCAAACCTTGTTCGACAATCAAACTCGTCACTGGTGTAGCGGGACTTTCCGAGAATGTTATTCCTCTCGTTGATACTGCGAACGATGGTTATCGTCTTGATCTAACCTCAGCGTTAGCTCATTCAAATAATCCTTTCTTCGAACAAGTCGGAAGCAAAATTGGTTTCGACAAGATGGTCACCTACGCGCGCGAGCTGGGACTCGGTGAGAAGACCGGCGCGAATGTAAACTTCGAATTCCCAGGTCGTCTTCCGGAAAACAAGCCAGGCTTCATAGAGCGACGCATGTTCTCCTATGCAGATGGCTTCGAGGTAACTCCGCTTCAATTGGGAACTCTAGTTTCCGCTATGGCGAATGGTGGGAAGTTGTTGGTACCGCAAATTCCGCGAACCGCCAAGGAACAAAGTAAGTTCGCACCCAAAGTCAGACGTCAGCTTCCGATTGGTTCTGATATCTGGCAACGAATGGTTCCTGGAATGGTGGGCGCGGTCAATTATGGCTCAGGCCGTCGGGCTTACGACCCAGCGCAAACGGTCGCTGGCAAGACCGGTACCTGCATTGGCTCGGGTGGTTGGGTTGGATTATTCACGTCCTACGCCCCACTGGCGAATCCAAGATTGGCAGTCGTTGTTATAGCTCAGGGCAGCGATGGACGACATCACTTCCCAGCTGCGGTCGCTGGTGAAATCTATCGCCAGTTGAATCATCGTTTTGGAACAGCGATCAATCTCCAGGTCGCCACTACTGCTGACGACGAAGAAAAGGACGTTGGTGATGATGAGGAGAGTGGCGACGCGAGCGCGGACGCCGCTACGACAGCCGACCAAACTACGGCAACCGCAACTCCTTCGCCTGCTTCAACTGACGGAGCAACAAAAACGCAACCGCCGCCAACTGCAGCTCCGCGAAATACGGTTAAGCGGGTCTTGATGTCCATCGAGAAAAAACCCGCTGACTCTCCAACCACGAAATCCGCTCAACCGGCGGGAACAACCAAGACGACCACAGCCAATCCGAGTTCTTCTGATCAGCGTCCGCGTCGTGCGCAACCAGAGCAACCGTAGGACTTGTTCCATTCACCTGATCCTAATCGCGCCGAACCTGCTTGTTCGGCGCGATTTTTTTAGGTGTTTTGCTCGTTGCCGCCTTGACACACTAATTAAAATTGCAGGAATATTGCGCTCGTTCTTTTTGCCGGACACTTCCCTTGTTAGAACTATGCATCCGCCCAGTGGATGCTAAAACGGCAACCGCTCTCTATAATACTCGCATCCTAAAGATTCCTGAGGCGACGTTCCCTTGGTTTGCCCTCGCCCGGATTGTTGAAGAATGTTTCTGGAGGTTCGGACGACTGATGAAAAAGCTGCTAACGTTTTTAAGCATTTGCACGACAATTGTGATAATCGCTCTGCCTGTTGCAGCGCGGAATCTTATCGCGCAACCGGATAATGCCTTTCAAGATGCCTGCACTCAGGAAGCTAAAGATGCTTTGTATGCGTCGATTCGGAGTAATCTGAAGGCGGATCAAGCCAAAGCTTACGCGGACGCGAAGAAGTATTTAGCGTGTCCTCCCGGAGCTGAGGTCTCAGAAGGACAGCAGAAGATTATCGACTACCTAAAGAACTTCGTCGGCAAGTACGAAGCGGTGTCGAAGAAGACTGACTATCGTGTCAAGATCTACAACGAGAAGAAGTATGCGGAAGGTTATGCAATGGGCAAGGAAGTCCTGGCCACTGAGCCTGACAACCTGCAAGTGCTTGTCGATCTCGGTGCCAACGCATACCTGCTTCCGCCGTTGAAGAACGCGCAGTTGACAGCGGATGGTCTCGGCTACGCGCAGAAAGCGCTGGGCATGCTTGATGCAGGAAAGACACTTGAGAACTGGGATCCGCTCGGCAGCAAAGACGTCGCGGTGGCCTACTTGAACTACAGCATCGGCACGCTTACTCTGGAGAAGGATCCGTCAGCGGCACTCAAAAACCTGCTCAAGGCGGCGCAGTTTGAGACGCCCTTGAAAAAATCTCCTTACACTTACGGGTACATCGCCGGCGCTTACGAGACAGGCACTTACGCCAAACAGTCTGGAGATTATAAGACGCTTTACGGTGGCAAAGACGAAACTCCCGAAAGCAAACTCGCGCTCGCCAATATCAATCAGATCGTGGATCGCATGATTGATGGCTACGCCAGAGCCGTAGCGCTGGCTGCCAGCGATCCAACGTTTGCGCAGCCCAAGGCAACCTGGCAGGAGAGTCTCTCGACCTGGTACAAGTACCGTCATAATGCGTCGGATGCCGGAATGAATGAATTTGTGGCATCGGTCCTGTCGAAACCGTTGCCGCCCGAGCCGACACCTTTGACTTCATTGCCAACTCCAGCGCCTGCAACCACCCCGGCAGGCTCTACATCAGGTGCAACTTCGCCGAATGGTACAACAGCGTCAACTACTCCGCAGTCCACAGCCCCAACTGGAACTGCAAACAAAACAACCACCACGACGACGGGAACGAAGCCCGGTTCAAATGCTGGGGCCAAACCGAAGAACAATCATCGACCGTAGACCTCCTTTGCATTCTTCAACCTGCAACGCCGAAAGCGAGTCAGATTTTTAGACAAGCTTTCGGCGTTTGTTATAATCCGAAGTGTCTTGAGAAACACCAATCCTTCGACTCCAGATCTCGATCTCCTCGAGAGCATACTTGCCTATACCTTCAGCGATCGTACTTTGCTTGAACGAGCCATCACTCATCGATCCTGGGCCCACGAACAAGTAGCACCCGGAGACGAGCATCAAGCACGAGTGCTTCACAACGAGTCGTTGGAGTTCTTGGGTGACTCTGTGCTCGGACTCGTTGTGGCTAATTACTTATGCAATTCCTATCCGCTCGGTAGTGAAGGTGAACTCTCGCGGATGAAGCATCGTTTAGTTAGTGCGCCAACACTTGCTCAGGCCTCTCAAGCACTAAACCTTGGTGACTTTCTCAGGTTTGGACGAGGAGAGGAAAAAAGCGGCGGCCGCCAGAAGAATGCTCTACTGGCAGATGTCTTTGAGGCAATCACGGGCGCAATATTCATGGACGGCGGCATTGACGCGGCGACTCATTTTGTTTGTCACGCATTGCGTCAGGAGCTCGAAGATGCTGATCCCCTTTCAGCTGCGGAAGCTGATTACAAGACGATGCTTCAGGAACGACTACAGGCGGAACGCCGGGCCGCACCACGTTACGCAGTAATAGAAACTTTTGGGCCTCCACATAGACGTACGTTTCATGTCGAAGTCCTGTGGGATGGAGGGAGTATCCGAGGCGAAGGACACTCAATAAAATCAGCCGAGGCGGCGGCAGCTCGTGCGGCACTCGAGGTCATGAGATCGGGTGAACAGGAGCAGTCAAACTAGGATTGTAAAGAGAAGCAGGGTTCGCTTGACCGTCTGCACGTATCATAACTAGGATGTTTGAATGGCAAGTAACTTAACCACCGACGAGGCCACGAAAGACGAAGTTGAAGTCAGGCCTTCCGCGTTTTCAAGAATATTCAATCGCAACGGAAATTCAGGCAGTCCGCCTCCGGCGCCAGTGAAGCCAAAGGGACCGCCGAAGACTGTTTTGCGAGAATACTTCGAGTCAGCAGTAGTGACTGTCATAATGGCTCTGTTTGGCATGACTTTTATTGTGCAAGCTGTAAAAGTCCCGACCGGCTCGATGCAGAATACGATTACGATCGGCGACCATCTACTCGTTAACAAATTCATCTTTGCTCCCGGCACTTCATTACCATTCCTGCCGCAGCGCGAAATTAAACAGGGCGACATTATCGTCTTCAAATATCCAGGTAACCCTTGGGATCCTAAACGCGACGACCGTCCTGATAACAAACCAATCCTAACGAACTATGTTAAGCGCGTAATCGGTCTTCCGGGCGATCACATAAGCCTGCGGGGCAAAGACGTCATCGTAAATGGCAAGGTTTTACCGGAACATAAGGTCGAAGCTATAGATCACAATCGTAAAGACCCGCTTGAAATAAAGAACGTCCCGCCGCGTCAACCCAACGAGAAGTACGATGTATATTACCAGCCAGGTAGAGATGATGATGACTTCACGTACGACGTGTTCAGGATGGCTGGTGACGGCAAGGAGGTTGTTGTTCCTGAGAACAAGTATTTTGTGATGGGCGACAATCGCGATAACAGCGAGGACAGTAGGTTCTGGGGTTTTGTCCCGCGCGACCTCGTTATTGGCAGGGCCATGTTTGTGTACTGGTCTTATGATGAAAGTGCTCCATCGAGCGGTGACGGGCTCTGGATTCTCGTCGATTTCTTTAAGAACACACGTTGGAGTCGCACAGGCACGCTTGTTAGATAGAGATCTCAAACCCAATCGACCACCGTTAAGGGCAGACGTTCGTGTCTGCCCTTAGTTCTTTGGAGTGCGCTGATCTGGCGCGCTTTGTCACAATGACGATCCAAAGACGGTGACCCGCTGTAACAAAGCGATGTCAGGCCACCGCACTCCAGAGATGAAAAGTTTGAAGCAGCGAATTCAACGAATCATTCGGCAGACTAACGACCATGAAGTTTTTGGTCGGGCTGCTCAGCTCTCCTACTACTTTCTCCTCGCGCTCTTCCCGTTGTTACTCGTCTTAATAAACGTGCTTGGCTTTATGGCCCAGCGAGGCACTGAGTTCAGAAGTAAACTGCTTACGTATCTTGCGGCAGTAATGCCTGCTAGTGCTGTGACACTGGTTCAAACAACGCTTGACGAGATTAGCAAAGCAAGTGGAGGTGGCAAGGTTTCCCTGGGACTGCTTGCAACTTTGTGGGCCGCATCAAATGGCATGGGAGCGATCAGTCAAACCTTGAACACGGCTTACAACATTCGTGAGACACGTCCCTGGTGGATGGTTAGGCTTATTTCAGTTTTACTGACAATTGCCCTCTCCGTAATCATCATTGCGGCTCTTGCAGTCGTTCTCTACGGGGGAACGATCGGAGAAGCGCTGGGAGCGCGTTACGGACTTGGCAGTCTCTTCTCGGCCGCGTGGACGGTTCTTCAGTGGCCAATCGCTCTCATATTTGTACTCGCGACTTTCAACTTGATTTACAATTTTGCTCCTAATTTGAAAACGCATCAGCGCAGATGGATCACTCCGGGTGCCTTTGTCGCAGTAGCGCTGTGGTTGGTTATTTCCTTTGGCTTCCGCCTGTATCTTCGTTACTTCGACTCTTACAGCGTGACATACGGATCACTTGGTGCAGTAATTGTGTTGATGCTTTGGTTCTATCTGACCGGTGTTGTTATTCTGATTGGCGGTGAAGTTAATTCTGAAGCGGAGAGGAAAAACTAACATAAGAGTATCTGCACTCAAAGTTGGATGCAGTCAGCACCACCTCGCGGTAGGATGCAGTCAGTACCACCTCGTGGTAGCGGGTGGGTGCGAAGCCTCAGATCCGATCGTCAACTCAGGCTTCGCACCCACCCGCTACCACGAGGTGGTACTGACTGCATCCAAGTTTGCATCTAAGCTCTTGCCTCTGATCCTTCTTTCGTTATTTCTCTGTCACCCGGTGTTAGGCCAGAAGCAAAAACGCAAGAAAGTGGAGCCGCCGCCCGTAAATGAGTTGGCACGGCTCAGAGACGAATACGTTAAGGCAACAAAAGATGTGAAGGCGAGTCTTGAAAAATTACTTGCGATATATGAAGACAACGTTAAAGCAGCTCAAGAGAAATTAGCGACCGCTAAGAAGTTGTTCTCTGAAGGACTCCTTTCGAAGGCAGAGGTGGATGAGAACCAGCGACTACTGAACGTTGACCAGCAGAAGGTAGACGAAACGAAGAAGCAAATGGCTAGCGCTGATAGTCAAATCGCGAATGTGCTGATTGAACAGGAAGCTGACGACACTCTGGCCAGGCATCTGAAACTTGCGAAGAACCGACTTGTAAGCACAACTTCATTTATTCGCTTCAACGGAACGTCAGGCTGGGGACTGAATGATGCCTGGAAGATTCAAAGGTTCTTTTCGGATACTTTCCATAAAGAGTTGCCAATCGCAGTGTTTGGCCAGGGCGCAATACATGATCGCTGGAGACTCGATCACCGAAATGCGATGGACATCTCCCTGCATCCGGATGGACCGGAAGGGCAGGCATTAATGAGTTTTCTGGAGAAAAACGGAATTCCTTTTTCGGCATTTCGCTCAGCAATACCGGGTACGGCAACAGGCCCGCATATTCATATCGGCCGACCTTCGCATCGATACTAAAAGCTCTCTGCGTCTCTGCGTTCTCTGCGTCTCTGCGTTTCCCGGTATCGGCCAATGTTTACCGCAGGTACGCAGAGAACGCAGAGGAAGCGCAGAGAAGAATTCTGATTATGCGAATCATATTCATCTTGCTCGTCGGTTTAATACCACCACTATCATCGTCAGCTAACCAAATGAAGACCGTTCCTTCGCTTTCACAGAAAGAAGCTTCCCATTTCGCTGCGCTCGCACTGAAGTGTGTCAATCGTGAACTGCCTAACAAACCTGAACACGTCATCAACAGTTCCGCTGATGTGCAGAGCCCGAAAGTTTTGCATCCGGCTTTCTATGGTTGTTACGACTGGCACTCGTCGGTGCATGGTCATTGGATGTTGGTTAGGTTGTTGAAGACGTTTCCTGATTTGCCCGAGGCACAGGAAATTCGTAAAGCACTTAACGCGAATCTCACCGCCGAGAACATACGCATCGAGGCTGCTTACATGGGTCAGTCCAATCGTCAGTCATTTGAGAGAACTTACGGTTGGGCGTGGTTATTGAAACTCGGGGAGGAACTTCATTCGTGGGATGATCCTGACGGGGATAACTGGGCTGAAGCGTTGCAGCCACTTGTCGATGTGATCGTAAAGTCTTACAAGAGTTTTCTTCCCAAACAGACTTACCCGATCCGTACAGGTGTGCATCCCAACACAGCGTTCGGTTTAGCATTCGCAATTGACTACGCGAAGGCTGTTGGAGATCGAGAGCTCGAAGCGTTGCTTGACGAGCGGAGTCGTGCATACTTCGCAAAAGATGTGAACTATCCCGCGGCGTGGGAGCCGGGCGGTGAGGACTTCTTCTCGGCCGCATTGATGGAAGCCGATTTGATGCGACGCGTAATGAAGCCGGCGGAGTTTGCAAACTGGTTTCACCGGTTTTTGCCGTTAGCCTCTCAAAACAAGTCGGCTTCTCTTCTGCAACCGGCAATTGTGACTGACAGAACGGACCCTAAGTTGGTTCATCTCGATGGATTAAACCTGAGTCGCGCCTGGTGCATGCTCAGTATCGCAAGTGTGTTGCCGGCCCGAGCTCCTGCACGTGTTGCGTTACTTACTGCCGCAGAGAAACATTACACAGCCGCATTGGCCCATGTTGCGAGTGGCGACTACGCAGGTGAACATTGGTTGGCCTCGTTCGCGGTGTATCTACTGACCGAGAGTGACCACTAGCCAAAATGCAGTCAGAACCACCTCGCGGTAGCGGGTGGGTGCGAAGCCTCAGATCCGATCGTCAATTCAGGCTTCGCACCCACCCGCTACCGCGAGGTGGTACTGACTGCATTCAAGTTTCGGAAGCTGGCAACCTGATCTCCACTAGTAACCCACCTTGATCCGCATTCTGCGCAGTGATCGTCCCCCCATGCAGTTCGATCGCTCGTGTCGCGATGGCCAGACCCAGGCCTGTTCCACCTGTCTTGCGATCGCGTGCATCCTCAACTCTGTAAAACGGGCGAAAAATGTCTTTCAATGCCAGCTCGGGTACGCCTTTGCCGTGATCTCTGACGGAGATCAAAGCAGATTGCAAAAGATTTGTTCCTTCGCTCTTCAACGAAACTTCCACTTGCGTATCCGGCGCCGTATGTCGAACCGCATTTCTGACAACATTCTCAATCGCACTACTCAACAATTCAATCGATCCATGTGCTACGCAGTCTGCTTTCTCAATTAGCTTCACTGACCGGTACGAGGCTTCTGCTTCGTAATCCGCATCCTGAACGATGCCTTCGAGTAATGGCTTTAGATCAATTCTTGTCGGCCCTATTGTTTCAGTGCCGCTTTCAATCTGCGTCAGATCCAGCAGTTGACCAATCATTTCGTTCATTCTGCCTGCCTCGCGAGCGATCCGTTCGAGTGAAGGAATGACTTCTTCGTTGGCGCGACGTTTTGCCAAACCAAGTGCGACACCCTGGCGTGCGAGTGGTGAACGAAGTTCATGAGAGATATCGGCGAGTAAGCGCCTTTGAGCGTTAACGAGTGCTTCGATATGACGCGCCATTAAGTCAAAGTCGCGACCCAGCTGACCAATCGCATCGCGCCGCTGCAGCATTGAGGGTTCGACACGGGCCGAAAGATTTCCCGCTGAGAGTTCGTGAGTTGTGCTCCGTAATTGTTCGATAGGCTTGGCGAGCGAACGAGCGAGCAGGTAGCAGAACAGGCCACCGATCAAAAGCAATGGGAGTAGCGTGCGGGTGCCGACGCGTAGAGCGAAACCAAGTGAACCGGGCTCACCAATTCGTGGAGGTCGGGGGAAATTTGGTGGGGGAAATCGAGCGACCATAACGTATGCATTACCACTCGGTGAATGTACGAATTGAACTGTACGTTCGGGTGAGCCTGGAAATGCAAATGAAAATGGTGAACTCTCGCTAACACGCCCTGCAAGAGACTTCATCTCGGAAGAGACCGGCTCACCTGAGACGCTCTCACCTTGTTCATTTAGCACGACGGCATGAACTGCCGAGGTGTTCTCAAGTCGTTGCAGATACGAATGCAGTGCAGTTGGCCCATCACGTTCGAATGTCTCGACGGCGGTTTGCGCCAGCATGCCGGTCATTGGCGCCAGGGGGTGATTTCGAGGTGCTTGAAAGCGCCGCTCAGCAAAAATACCTGTGGCGAATGATGCTACGTTGACGAGCACCATCGCAATGCCAAACCAGAGGAAGACTCTAAGAAAAAGACTGCGCATTATTGTTCACGGTTTTGTCGTAGAAGGAGTCGCGTAAATGTACCCAATTCCCCGCACAGTTTTAATGCGCTCGACTCCTTCGACTTGATGTCCTAACTTGCGGCGAAGATTTGCCACATGCGTGTCCATGCTGCGGTCAAATGGTGATAGAGCTCTGTGCAGGACGTCTCTGACTAATTCTTCACGTTTCACGATCGTGCCCGCCGCGTTCAGTAGTTTCTCGAGAATCGAGTACTCAACCAAGGTTAATTCGACCGTCTCGCCATCGCGCTTTACCGTTCGCGTCCGATGATCCATTTCGACGTCACCAACTGCCAGAGCCCCTGAGTCACGATCGGGAAACGTCCGCCTCAGAACCGCATTAATTCGCGCCAGGAGTTCAAGGGGATCGAACGGCTTTGGAAGATAGTCATCGGCGCCCATCTGCAATCCGACGATTCGACTGACCGCATCGCCTCGTGCTGTTAGCATTACGACCGGCATGCGCGATCGATTACGGATTTGTTTAAGTAATTCGAAGCCATTGAGACCGGGCAGCATGTAATCCAGAACCACCAGGGCGTGGTCGCCAGAAAGAGCTCGCTCCAAACCGGTTTGTCCGTCGTGAACGGCTTCGACTCTGTAGCCGTCGGGCTCGAGATATTCCGCGACCAACTCGCAAAGCTCAACATCGTCGTCTACTACCAGAATCATAGTCATGTCGGTTAGATGGCGTGTACCGATCTCAGATCTCAGATCTCAGATTCCAGATCTCAGATTAGCCCTCAACGAACATATTTGAGATCTGAGATCTGAAATCTGAGATGCCTACTATCTTAGATTTGTCGTGGTCTTTGTAAAGTGTCCGTTTGTGCTTAACGCGCGACTTTACAAAACTTTGCTCTGTCTTAACGAATTCTTTGCATCGCGACAGAGTCCTGTGCGTCTAAGATTCCGTAACATAAAGAGCTAGTGAACGCGGGGGGCGGCGGACGCACATTCAGATCCAGCTCCAGCCGAATTGTTGAATCGGAGCGAGAGCGGATCGGTAAGCCGGTTCACAATGTAGTCCAGGGTATGTGAATCGATGCACCGGTTCTCCGATTCGAGTGGTCTGGGGGCACCAGACGTCTCCGACTGGAGCTCGATTTGAATGCAGTCCGAAATTGATTCGCAGGACAATTAAGAATCTCGCAAGGAGAAGAACATGAAACTCAGTTGGAAAACTTTAGGCTTGGCAGCCATCAGCGTATCGGCACTGATAGTCATGACCGCTGCAGTCGTTGTTTCACAGGGACCGGGTGGTTTCCAGCGCGGTCCAGGAGGTCCTCGCGGAGGAGGTTTGCCATTTTTACGCAACTTGAATCTTACTGACGACCAAAAGGCACAAATCAAGAAGATCATGGATAGTGAGTTCGCGAGCACCAAAGATCTTCATGACCAATTAAGAGCCCTCCATGAGAGCGAACCTGAACCGTTTAGCACGACCTTTGACGAAGCAGCGGTAAGATCCGCCGCGGAGGCACGTGCGAAGATCGAGGTGGAACTTGAGGTCGCACATGCGAAGACCATGTCGCAGATCGCAAACATTCTGACTGCTGACCAAAAGGCACAACTTGCGGCAAGGAAATCTCAGTTTCGTGAGGGGCCGCCGCCACCGCCCGAGCCATAAGGAACTTCGAGTAATAGCGCTCCCCAGGTGACAAAGCCGGGCAGGGAATCGAGGGGCCTTGAATTAAATACCGGACCTCTTCAAGGTCACTCACTGGGAGTCGGGCCTGCCCGTTTGTCATATGTCCGATATGCTTTAGCTTGTCGTGTCGTGGTTTCGAGCCCTTTGATAAAACAGAGGGCCTGGGAATCCACGTCACGACAAGCTAAAGCATATCGGACATTTTCTTCGCAACCTTCACACCTTCTCGAACGTGCAAGTCATCAACAATGTGATCGTTCATTGACTGGGCCATTTAAGATTTGCCGGCCTTTTTGAAACTGATCTGCGGTTCTAGGCCCAGGATTCTGATTTCCGACGTCTCCCTGTTGGTGTAGCCTAAGCGTCCGCAGTCGCGTTTGGCGCCAGAATTGTTGAAAGCCAGGATACGACAGGCTGTCAGCCTCTCGTACATTTACGAGAACCACTCGTTATGAAAACCATAATCTCTATAACCGCAATTTCATTGATCCTCCTCAACTCACTTACCCAGCAAGCCGACTACTCTCGGGCTAAAGCCGATGCCGAGGCTCAGTACAGTCAGGGTTCGTATGCCAGGGCAAACGAGATTTACCAGGGGCTTGATAAAAGTAAACTTTCCGCGCCTGAGGCACGTTGGGTCGAATTTCGAATAGCGGACACAACATGGCGCGCCCAGGCCGCAACTGAAACGTCTGACACGACAAAACTTGATCAAGCCCAGAAACAGCTCGAAGAATTAATTCGTGCTAACGATAACGAGGCCGATCGCGACATCGTTTGGGCTGAGGCGCATGAATCGCTCGGAGATCTATTTTGGACTCGTCGTAACAACATCAATTGGGGTGGCGCATGGCCACATTATCAGCAAGCATTGGATTGGTGGGCAGGCCAACGCCAATTGGATCTCGCTCGTGATCGGTATCTTAAAATAGTTTTCAAGGCGGCCGACGTTCCGAACCAGGGTAACTACTACTCGTATTATGGCAACTATCTCCCACTAAACATTCTCGAGAACGCTCGCAAGATTGCCGTTTCATCAAATCAAAAGGCACATCTCAGTTTCCTTATCGCAATGTCCATCCGAAACACCGGCGGAGATTGGGAGGCTCGACAGCAGGTACCGGACGAATTCGAAGAAGCACTCAAGCTCGGAAAACAAACAGATTGGTATGACGACGCACTCTACTATTACGCCGAGTGGATGGGTAGCTATGGATTTATTACCGAGATCGGTGAAGGCAATTGGCAGCAGCAAGCCGATTATGTCAAAGCCCTCGAACTCTACCGGCGACTAACTACAGAGTTTTCCAAAGGGGAGAGTCGTTATTACGATGCGGCGATCGAGCAGATCAAACAAATCACCGATCCGGTGTTGGGAGTGAATGTCTCCAACATTTTTCTGCCAAACTCCGAATTGCAATTCGCACTTAACGCTCGAAATGTCAAGCAGATTGATCTCGCCTTATACAAGATCGACCTCACTCGCGACGTGCGCTTTCGAAAAAGCTCGGATGAAGACGAAGGCGATGTCGAAGAGGGTGCCTGGCTTCAGAAAGTGAACCTCGGTGGCCGGCCGGTTAAGACCTGGCACAAACTCATTGACGATAAGCAGGATCACAAACAATACAGTCAGATGGAGCGGATAGATGTGAAACTTCCGATTGGCGCCTACATACTCGAAGGAAAAAGCGGATCGCTTTCAGCTCGTGATCTGCTCCTTGTGACCGATGTTGCGGTGGTTTTGAAGAGTGCGGGCAGGCAGGCGCTTGTTTATTTCTCCAACGCCCTCACCGGCGCTCCAGTCGCGAATTCAGATGTCTCGCTATGGGAAAGTTTCTATCTGAACGGCAAAGCACGTTGGCGTCGATTGCGACAGACGACTAACGGCGACGGCCTGGCGCAGTTTTCTTTACGAAGCGAGAGTGGTTCAGATGGTTTATTTGTCACCGCAGGCAATGGAGATCGACAAGCTTTTGCTTCAGGCTATTCGTATGGAACAAGTGAGGGTCAGGCATGGAGAATCTATGCGTTCACTGATCGTCCCGCTTACAGACCAAAAGAAACACTGCAATGGAAGTTCGTCGCCAGACGTTACGCAAATGGCGCTTACTCAACTCCAGCGAATCAAACCATCGAATATCAAATAAGCGATCCCCGAGGAACCAAGGTCACTGACGGTAAGGCTACCCTGAACGCCTTTGGCAGTTCGTGGGGCTCGCTCGAGCTCGGAGAACAACTCCCACTCGGCGAGTACACGATTTACTTTTGGGATATCGGACGTCATAACACCATCGGAAGCGCAAAATTGTTTCGACTTGAAGAATACAAACTTCCCGAGTTCAAGGTTGAAGTAAAAACTCCCGAACAGGATGGCAAGAAAAAAGCATTTCGGCTTGGAGAAGAAGTGGAAGTGAGCATTCAGGCTGATTACTACTTCGGTGGCCCGGTCAGCAACGCATCAGTGGAAGTGGTTGTCTACCAGAATCCCTTTTATCACTACTGGTATCCACGTCGGGAGTATGGTTGGTACTACGAGGACTTCGGTTATCAAGACCGCTCTTATTACGGAAATGGTCAGGTCGTTAAGCATGAAACAATCAAGACTGACGCTACCGGTAAAGCGAAACTTACTTTTGAAACACCGCGTCAAAACTACAACCAGGACTTTCAATATCGAATTGAAGCGCGCGTCACCGATTCTTCACGTCGTGAGATTCTCTCGAGCGATATAGTCAGAGTCACTCGTCAACGTTATTACGTTTACCCACGCTCCGAGCAAAACATTTATCGTCCCAAAGACAAAGTCACTGTGGATGTCAAAGCGATCGATGCGAATGAACAACCCATAGCGACAGAAGGCACCGTCAAAGTCACACGTGATTATTGGTGGGAAGTTTGGGTTGATCCTTCAGGCCGTGAAGTCAAAGGCGAAGAGTTAGAAGTTTTACGACGGAAGAGTGTGACCTTTCCGCCATTGGTTATCCGTGGTCAAAGACAATGGCAATTAAAGTTTCGTGGCTATCAGCACGACGATGTCCTGACGCAAACGGTCAGGACGGACAGTGAAGGTAATGGACAGATTAGTTTCGTTCCAGAACGTGAAGGTTACTACCGCGTTTCCTGGCAAAGCAGTCAGGGCGTTGATACAAAGCGCGATCGCTTTCTTCCTCCAATCAAAGCAGAGACGTCAGTGTTTGTCGCGACTAACGCCACGACTGATCTTGGGTATCGACGCGAAGGTCTGGAGATAATCGCCGATAAAGATACTTTTCACGCAGGTCAGATAGCTCCAGTGATGATCAACGTCCCTGATAGCGATCGCTACGTGTTGTTCTGTGTGGAAGCTGAAGATCTCTATAGCTATCGGGTGGTTCATGTGACTGGTCACACCAAACTCCTCGAGATCCCAATTGAAGAGAAGCATGTGCCGAACATCTACCTCGACGCTGCAATGGTTAGCGATGGAGCCTTGTATGTCGATTCAAAACAAGTTGTGGTTCCTCCCGTGCAGCAGTTCCTTGCGGTGAATGTCAAACCTGACAAAGAACAGTATCAGCCTCGCGAAGAGGGAACGTTATCGATATCAACAAGAGATGCAAACGGTCGGCCTGTGGCTGCGGAGATTGCCCTTGGTCTCATGGATGAATCAGTCAGTTACATTCAATCGGACTATGCGGGCGATCCCCGCCAGTTCTATTACGGAAGCAAACGCGGTCACAACGTGCAGACTCAGAGTACGTTCAGTCAGAAAACGTACGCGAAGTTAGTTGAGTTCGGACAAGGCCAACTGCGAGACCGAAAGGAAGAGGCGGCGAACGAGCGCGTCGACAAGGATCAATTGCAAGAATTTGAGATGCGGCCGTCAGGTACTTTGCAGGCGCCCACTGATAGTATCGCTGTTGCTGACCGTGCCCAGAATTTATCCGGCTTCTATTTGCCTGGTGCGCGACCAGCAAAATCAGCGATGGCGGGTCGCAGTGAAGCCAAAGCCAAGGGTGATTCCGAGAATGACCAACCTGCCGTTCAGGTCCGCAGTGATTTTCGATCGACGATTTTCTGGCAACCCGACATCACAACCGATGCCGATGGTCAGGCGACGGTTAAGGTCAAGTATCCTGATTCACTCACAACATGGACCGCCAAGGCGCGTGTGGTTACAGCCGGAAATCAATTCGGCCTGGGAACCGGGACAAGTCGAACGAAACAACCGTTGATCGTTCGCTTACAAGCGCCACGTTTCTTTGTCGTAGGCGATCAGGTTGCCGTCTCTGCCGTTATAAATAACAACACGAATGAGCCAATGCGCGTTTCTCCAGCGTTGACTGCTGAGGGAGTAACTGTTACGGGTCTGCTACTTGATGGTCAACAGGTGAAAGCCGATCAAGGGCCGGTCAGCATTAATCCGAACAGTGAAACGCGAGTTGATTGGATTGTTTCGGTAACTCACGCAAGCGAGGCGAAGCTAAAAGTCGAAGCTCGTGGGGAGAAATATGCCGATGCAATGGAGAAGAAGTTCACGATCTTCGAACATGGTATCGAAAAGTTTATTTCGCGATCTGGGAAGATGCGGGGTGATAGCGTCGCCATCAAGCTCGACCTCCCTAAAGAACGCCGATCAGGCTCAACGAATCTGACAGTTCAGGTCGCACCCAGCATGGCAACGACTATGCTTGATGCGCTTCCATATCTGATCGACTATCCCTACGGTTGCACGGAACAAACTATGAGCAGGTTTCTGCCTGCAGTAATAACCGCAAAGACACTGCGGGATCTCGGATTGAAACCAGAGACTGCGATGAGCAAAGTATTCGGTGGCATAGAGCCATCAACCGCTGCTGCGACTCATCCAAAAGGCGCGCACGATTTGAAAGAACTCGAGGCAATCACCACAGCCGGGTTGACGCGTCTCTACGACTTCCAACATCCAGACGGCGGTTGGGGTTGGTGGAAGCAGGGTGAAAGCGATCACTTCATGACGGCTTATGTTGTTTGGGGGATGGTTCTGGCACGTGAGGCGGGAGTCGACGTGCGGTCTGATGTCCTTCAGCGTGGCGCCGAGTTTCTCGACAAAGAGTTAGTGGAAGAAGAGAAGAACTACGACGCTCAAGCGTGGATGCTCCATGCTTTGGCAACTTACCACGCAGCACAAAAGAAAGTTGAAGTCGAAAAGTTTCAAAACGTCGCTTTTGAGAATCTTTGGACTAATCGAGACAAGTTGAATGCATACACGCGTGCGCTCGTTGCGCTGGCAGCGCATGATTTTGGTTATCACGATCGGGCTAAGGCGCTGATTGATAATCTTCAAAATGGCGTCAAGATCGATTTACAACCTGACACTTCAGTTGTGCAGCGAGGTGCACAATCGTCCGATCCGTCCGTCATCGGTACGGCGCACTGGGGCGAAGACGGGATCTTCTGGCGATGGTCTGATGGGGGTGTCGAAGCGACATCATTTGTTCTCCGCGCAATGTTGGCGATCGATCCGAAAAACAAGCTTGTGGAACCAGTAACGAACTGGCTCATCAAGAATCGACGTGGCGCCCAGTGGAGCAACACTCGCGACACGGCCATCGTAGTGTTGACACTGAATGAATATTTGCGGAAGAGCGGAGAGATTCAGCCTGCGATGAGTTACGAGTTGCTCGTAAATGGAACGAGCATAGCGTCGCGGCAGATTTCGGCTGCTGATGCACTGAGCGCGCCTTCCAGATTTGCGATTCCTCGCGAACTGCTTCGTGATGGTAGTAACGAGATAACTATTCAACGCAAGAGTGGCTCCGGTCCAGTTTATTTCTCAGCCCGGGCGGAGTTCTTTAGCGAGGAAGAACCTTTGACACCTGCTGGCAATGAGATCTTTGTACGCCGGCAGTATTTCAAGCTCGTCAACCATCCTACATTGCTCAAGGGTATTGTGTCGGAGCGTGTTCCGCTCAACGATGGCGAAAGCGTCAAGAGTGGAGATCGCGTTGAAGTAGTCCTGACCATTGAGGCCAAGAACAATTATGAATATCTATTGTTTGAAGACCTCAAACCAGCAGGACTTGAAGCAGTGCAGATTCGTAGCGGCGACAATGTGTATGTACGTGAGCTTAAATCCGGGGCCCTAAGCGATAAGAAGATTGGTCTGATGAATTTCACGTCGGAGAATGACTTCACCGGCAGGACACGATGGGTTTATCAGGAGTTACGTGATCGAAAAGTTGCGCTGTTTATCGACCACTTGCCGGAAGGCGTTTGGCAGTTGAGCTATGAGATGCGAGCCGAAGCGCCAGGATCGTTTCACGCGCTGCCCGTTTTGGGCCACGCGATGTATGTGCCCGAGATACGTACGAACGGAGCAGAGACCAGGATTAAGGTGGTTGATTAATAACCCGAGTTAGTCGGCGGTATAACACCTATAGGACCTATACGACCTATATGACCTATCCAGTTAGCCACTGAAATTTTTTGACGGAGCCGAACAGTCATGAATGAAGTCGTGTTGAAGCGCTTCGAGACGCCGGACGAGACTCGTGAGTTTGATAAAGGCAAGTTCGAAATCGTCCACGTTGGTGGTCTTACAATCGGACGAGCAACTTATCAACCAGGTTGGAAGTGGTCCGAGAATGTTTCGCCAATCGCGGGCACGAAATACTGCGAAGTTGAACATGTTGGTCTCGTAATTTCTGGTCATGCCGTAGCCGCAATGGGTGGAGATAACGTTGTCGACCTTACGCCGGGCGTGATCTTTTACATTCCCCCCGAACCACACGACAGCTGGGTTGTTGGTGACGAACCTTATGTGTCTCTACACTTTCTTGGCGCAGACCAATATTCAAAATGAGCAACGATTTCTATTGTGACGAGGTCTTGAATGGCAAAACCGAAGTCCGCATCGTCACTGAAACAGCTAACGTGCTTGCTTATCACCATACTCGGCCGTTCTGGCCTGAACACATCGTGGTTATCCCCAAAAGGCACGTGGGATCACTCCTCACGGTCGAAACTCAAGATGCACCGTTATTGTTGGAGTTGTTGACGGTAATTCGTGAGGTTGCGGCGAAGGTTGTTGCGGAGCACGGTGCTTGTCGTGTTTTGACGAATCTCGGTGACTACCAGGATTCAAAACATCTTCACTGGCATATTTGCTTCGGAGACCCACTATAGCCACAGATTCACGGATGAACACGGATCAGATTTCAGATGCCGATCTGTGTCTATCCGTGAAGATCTCTGGCTGCGGTTTCTCACCGCATCTGGCCTCTCGCTTGTTCAGCTCGCGCGGCGCCGATTGCCGTCTGAACGTCCTTAACTTCCTCTGGAGGCGGCAACACAGCCTTCATTCCGAGCGATTCAATCCAGAGTTCTCTCGACCAGCCTTTCGTGTGATAGAGGTGTTCGTCCTCCTCGGGCTCGACCTGTTCGTGTGCGTCCTTCAACGCCCTCGCCAGCTCGCCCTTTGCGTTCTTGATGATCTCACCAATCAGATGCCAGTTTTGGTGATCCTTTGTTTCTGCCAGAACCACCGCCTCTGTCGCCACCAGTTGAGCAGCACCTGGTTCGCCCTCGTTTAGTGCCATCTCCATCGATTCGACCAGTGCTTCACCAATATGTCGAACGACCTTACGGCCCGGTGTCTCTTCATTTGGATCCAGTCCAAGCTTGGTTAGAACGTCCTGAACAATCTGAACGTGCTGTTGCGTTTGTTCAAGATATTCTTCCCACTCTTCTTTCAATTCGTCGTTTTCCGCGCAACGGAGTGCAGTTGTATAAACTTGCACGCCACCTAACTCAGTTTCGAGTGCCTGGTAGAGCAACTCCCTTACTTGTTCGTCCTTCATTTGCCCTCCTTGATCGTCTTGTCTATAGACTCGTGCCCGAAGGTTGAAGGCAAAGAGCAAGCCAAGTGGATTTAAGTAACACCTCAAGCCCTCGCTCCAGTAATGGACAGATTCTTGTTCCGGCCCCGGACAATCAGACGTATTTTTATGAGACAGGCACGCGGAAGCCGTCTCCGAATTAGAACGGTGAGCCAAGCAATGACTGACCTTGACCAACTCAAGATCTCACCTTTCTCTCAGGAGTTGGTCAAGGTCAGTCGGTCGCTTCGCTCACCGTTCTAATTCGGGTGTTCGCGGGTCTTCCCACCCGCAATTGGCCATTGGAAAAAGGAAAAACCGGCCGAATAGCTGTTTCAATACATTTCAACCGATCTGATTTCGAATTAGAATACCGGCGCTCAGAACGTCGCTCGAGGGGAGTGTTGTGGCTGTTAGGTCTGTGTTGAAGGGAATAATCTTAAGTTCGATGCTAGTTGTTTGCGCGACGTCCGTGCATGCCCAAACGCCGCTTGGAGATCTCGTTTCTCAGGTTAAGCGCGCCACTGTAGTCGTCACTTCCTACGACAAAAGCGGTAAGAACCTTGGGCAGGCCAGTGGTTTCTTTATTGCACCCGATCGCGTTCTCACCAACGTTCGCTCTATTGACTCAGCTCGTCTTATCCGAATCAACACGTTCAATGGGAAGTCTACTTTGGTGCAAGGTGTTATTGCCAAGTATGTCGATGCCGACGTTGCAATCCTGCAGCTCAGCGAAGTTTGTCTGGATGTCGTTCCTCTAAAAGTGAAGACGATTTCGCGTGCCAAAGGATCAGCGATTGTATTGAGTAACAGCGAAGCGGAGTGGAGAGTTACGCCCGCTCTTGATGGAGGATGGAGCTTCGAACACATTGCAACGCACCTGCAAATCGCAGCAACCCTCGACGATACAAACGGGGGCGGACCCATAGTCAAGCTCAAGGGTCATGTCAGCGGAACGGCCGTCACGATTCCGTAAATGACGATTCTTCATCTCATTCTCACGGCGCCTCAGCGCGGTGCCACGTGCCAAAGATAGCTCTTGAACCGTTTTCAACGGTTTTCGATTGTGACCAACCTCGATCGGGGGCGCTAAGAAAATCCTTAACATCGTACCCCACGTAAACCGTTAAAAGTTTACAATTTCCTTCCGTCCTAAGACCGGGCTAAACGCCGGTGAGAATGAGATGCGATAGGATCGTGTGACACTTCACTGAGTGTCATTAAAGGACCAGAATGTTAGGTGAGAGAAGATCACGATCCGGTTTCCGGAGCATCGAATGCAGTCCGCACTCACTAAACAAATTGTGCTTTCAATTGCGCTCTTCGTGTGCCAAGGGTTCGCCGGTGCACAATATAACTCCTCAACCATTTCCCAACTCGACGAACTTCGTGCACAAGGTTACGAGGCGCTTTACAACCTCGATTACAACACGGCTCGAAAGCACTTTCGCGAAATGATCCAGACGGCGCCTGATAACCCGGTTGGCGCGGAATGCCTTGCAACCGGCATTTGGCTTCAACAACTCAATGAACAATGGGAACTGAAGGGATCGCTTTACAGCAACAAATCATATGCTGAAGAAGACGATAAACCTGACCAACAACCGGGAATAGACTTTCGCGGTTTCATTCGACAGACGAAGCAGCTTTCGCAGGCGCGGCTTAAGCGTGACCCGCGCGATCAAGAAGCGCTTTATCTCCTTGGTGCAGCGGAAGGATTGGAAGCGGCTTACTTCGCCGGCATCGAGCGAAAATTTATGAGTGCGCTGAGGAGCGCTCAAGACTCAGTTGAGCATCATCGTGCCCTACTGAAAACGGCGCCTAATTTTCATGATGCCGAGCTGACAATCGGTCTTTATAACTACGTCGTGGGCGATTTGCCATTGCCTGTGAAGATGCTGGTTAGCCCGATGGGTGTCAAAGGTTCGAAGAAACGTGGACTTGAAACGTTAGAAAGAGTCGCAAGGGAAGGCCACTGGGCTCGTGACCTTGCCTTGGTGTTACTCGTGGATCTCTATAAACGCGAAAAGCGTTGGTCAGACTCGATTAAAGTTACACGTGACTTGGTGTCGCGGTATCCGCGAAATTATCTGTTCAAGCTCCAGCTTGCGGACGGGCTGACACACAGAAGCCTGAGTACCTCGAGTTCAACCGAACAAGATCAACCGGAGGTGCTGAAGATCTTCGAGTCTCTGATTTCTAACGGAAGTAAAGAAAATTCGAGCAACATATACTTCCGTTACGGCGAAACTCTGTTGCTACTTGGCAACTCTGTCACAGCGTCCAAACAATTTCAGATAGTAGTTAATGACCCAAATGCGCTGCCACGTTTGCGAATGTTGAGTCAATTGCGTTTGGCCCAGTCTCTGGATCTGGCTGGAAAGCGAAATGAAGCGTTATCGCAATACCGAGTTGTGCTCAAATCCTCCAGTAACAAACAAGTCCAGGACGAGGCACGTCGTGGATTGCGTGAACCATACAAACAATCGCGCGACTAAGTGTCCGATATGCTTTAGCTTGTCGTGACGTGCCCAACCGAGCCGTTGGTTTCGAAGAACTCTGAACTTT
>DASYPT010000086.1:0-53581 GCA_036006355.1 Pyrinomonadaceae bacterium
GCTGGGGCGAAAGGTCGTTAGCGACATTGAGAATCTGCCGGGCGTTAACTCTGTTGCATTAGCTCATACGCTACCATTGAGTTTCAACGGGAACACAGATTGGATCAGATTTGTCGGCCGCGCTTACAATGGAGAACACAACGAAGTAAATGAGCGACAAGTAAGCTCAGAATACTTTGCAACGTTGCGGGCGAGAGTTTTGCGAGGGCGAACATTTACAGATACTGAAGATGCCAGCAAGCCACGGGTAGTCCTGATAAATCAAGCATTAGCAAACAAATATTTCCCTGGTGAGGATCCGATTGGCCAACGCATTGGAGACACCGAGCTGAGTCCGAGTTCAATCAAGGAGATCATAGGCGTCGTTAATGATATTCGTGAAGGACCTTTGGATTCGGAGATTTGGCCAGCCGAGTACTATCCGTTCAATCAATCTCCGGATAGCGATTTTTCAGTAATCGTCAGGACTTCGCAGGGAGAAGAGTCTCTGATACCGACCGTGAGTGAGGCGATTCGTAAGATCGACTCAAGAATCAACGTTTCAAATCAAACAACAATGACGCAGAAGGCCAACAACGCCCCAACAGTTTACCTACGCCGCTCTTCGACGTGGCTTGTAGCAGGATTCGCTGCGGTGGCGTTATTGCTCGGAATTGTTGGACTCTACGGTGTGATCGCCTACTCAGTAAGTCAACGAACTCGTGAGATTGGCGTTCGCATTGCATTAGGTGCGCAACGTGGTACGGTTTACCGGCTTATTCTGAAGGAAGCCAGTCTACTGGCACTCGCGGGCATAGTGATCGGCATTGCATGCGCGATACTCGCAGCTACTTTCATGCGCAAACTACTCTTTGGCACCCCGCCATGGGACATCACAACGCTTCTGTGCGTAGCAGCAGTGTTAGGCGTCTCCGCTTTGTTGGCAAGTTTCCTTCCCGCACGACGTGCCGCATCAGTGGATCCCATCTCCGCATTGCGAGCTGAATGATCCACAGATGCGGGGCAGTAGCCCGACTGTCAAGGAGGGCTCACCGCCATGGTAGAGACTGGATGTGAGCCCTCCTTGACAGTCGGGCTACTGCCCTGCTACCGCGAGGTGGTACTGACTCTTCCTGAAATCTGCGTAATCCGTGTAATCTGTGGCGCAGTGTCCACCCAAGCATCACCCACTCAACGCGTCTCCTTGCGCTGCGCCAACCTGGTGAAGCGGTTTGCTGATGTAACAGCCGTGAATGGTTTAGATCTCGAGGTCTACGCCGGCGAGTGTTTCGGTCTGCTTGGACCAAATGGCGCCGGTAAAACTACTACCGTCGAAATACTCGAAGGACTGCAACCAGCGGATGAAGGCACGGTAGAGTTGTTAGGTCAACATTGGAACTCGGGTGGTGAGTCTGATCGCATTCTTCGCGAACGTATCGGCGTGCAGTTGCAGGAAACCCAACTTGCGGAGAAAGTCACTGTTCTTGAGACCCTGCGGCTGTTTCGCAGTTTCTATAAGCGGGGACACTCGGTAGACGAGGTGATTCAAACAGTCGCCCTTGAAGAGAAACGAAATGCACGTGTTGGGAAACTCTCTGGCGGTCAGAAACAGAGACTTGCAGTTGCGTGCGCACTCGTAAGCGATCCTGAACTTCTGTTCCTGGATGAGCCGACCACTGGTCTCGATCCGCAAGCGCGTCTGTCGCTGTGGGACGTGGTGGATAAGTTTCGGGCGGGAGGCGGTACCATTCTTTTGACTACTCACTACATGGAAGAAGCGACTCGTCTCTGCGACCGCGTCGCGATTATGGATCACGGCAAGATTATTGCGCTGGGTACTCCGCTCGAACTGATTGAATCGCTGGGAGCGGATCAAATTATCGAGTTCCGAGTGTCTAAAGACATCACCGATGAGTCACTTAGAAGTCTTCCGGCGGTTAGTGATTTGCACAAGCGTGAAGATGATTATTCGTTGACAGTTTCCGAAATGGGCATCGCTCTGCCGGCCCTGCTCGCGGAAATAGAGCGACAGCAGTCCGAACTCATCTCGCTAACAACGCATCAGGCAACATTGGAGGATGTGTTTGTTAGTTTGACCGGGAGAATGCTGCGCGAGAACTGAGATTTCTCTGTGAATCTCTGTGTCTCAGAGACAAAAAGAAGAACAATGCAGAAAGAGACTACTCGAATAAGTCGCGAACCGCTTCATCCTCTCTTCGAGCTGACTAAAATGCGTTGGCGTGAGTTTCTGCGTGAGAAGGAGGCGGTGTTCTGGGTGTTTGTTTTTCCTGTATTGATGACCTTTGCTCTGGGGATTGCTTTTAGAAATTCAGCACCTGAGAAAACGTTGGTTGCGATTGAAGGCGATCCGCAAAGTGTGAGTGTGAGTGAACTCTCAAATGCTCTGGCTCAGTCTCCTGAGATCACAGCAAGCATTCTGAGTCCGGATGATGCCACGAAGGCTCTGCGGAGCGGCAAGGTTTCCATCGTCGTAAAACCACAAAACGGTTCGTACGACTATCGTTTTGATCCGACCAGACCAGAGAGTCGCACTGCACGTCTGTTAGTCGACGACGCATTGCAACGTGCAAAAGGAAGGAACGACGTCGTCCATACAGCCGAAGAAAAAATCACTGAGCCAGGCGCACGATACGTAGATTTCCTGGTTCCCGGTTTGATTGGAATGAACATGATGGGCAGCGGCTTGTGGGGATTGGGTTTTACTGTGGTGATCGCCCGCTCGCGTAAGATCCTCAAACGATTTGCCGCAACACCCATGCGACGTTCGCATTATCTGCTGTCGTTCATGCTGTCGCGCTTGCTGTTTCTGGTTCCGGAGGTTGCCGCCGTGGTGGTGTTTGCGTGGCTGGTCTTCGGGTTTACTGTGCGAGGTTCGTGGCTTAGTGTTTCTCTAATCACGTTGCTCGGAGGCTTTACATTTTCGGCGATCGGTATGCTCGTCGCTGCTCGTCCAACGACGATCGAAGGAGTGTCTGGCTTGATGAACTTCATCATGCTTCCGATGTGGTTGCTCTCGGGCACGTTCTTCTCATCAGAGAGATTTCCGGTTATGTTTCAACCATTCATCAAGGCATTACCGTTGACGGCGCTTAACACCTTGTTGCGCTCAGTGATGAATGAAGGTGCATCATTATCGACGAATTGGATGAACGTAGCGATTCTTGGCGCGTGGTTGGTCGGGAGCTTTGTAGTTGCGTTGAAGATCTTTAGATGGCAGTGAGTGAGCTCATTGCCCGATTTCCGATTGCCGATTGCCAATTTTTTGGACATGCTTAATCAAACCTCAGAAAAATTGGCAATTGGCAATCGGAAATTGGAAATAAACTGAATCTGCGTAATTTGTGCCTGCGGACTGTCGATTTCCGAGTTCCCCATTCGACATATAACTAAGGTACCTGATTTACAAGCTACTCAGCGGAAGGAGCAAAAGATGAGCAGTGTTCGAGTACTCGTAGGCACTCGGAAGGGTGCGTTTATTCTTACGTCAGATGGAAAACGCGAAAAATGGGATGTGACCGGTCCCCATTTCGCGGGCTGGGAGATCTATCACGTCAAAGGCTCACCAGTGGATCCGAATCGCATTTACGCTTCGCAAACCAGTGGTTGGTTCGGGCAGATTATTCAACGTTCAGACGATGGTGGTAAAACCTGGTTCCAACCCGGAACTCCCGCCGGCGAGCCTACAACAACGCCCGAGGGCATGCCCAAGGGCGAAAGCAATAAGTTTGTTTACGACACTTCGCCAGAAACCGGAAAGCCACTTACGACACATCAATTTTATGACGGCACGGCACAGCCATGGGTATTCAAACGAGTCTGGCATCTCGAACCTTCGCTAGACAATCCTGACAATATCTATGCCGGGATTGAAGACGCAGCTCTGTTCCAATCGACAAACGGTGGGCAAACCTGGAGCGAACTTCCGGGGCTGCGCGGTCATGGGACCGGAGCTCAGTGGCAACCGGGCGCCGGTGGTATGTGTCTGCACACAATCATATTGGACCCCGCCAATCAACGGATTTTTGTGGCCATCTCCGCGGCAGGCGCATTTCGGAGTGACGACAATGGCGCGACGTGGAAACCTATTAATAAAGGACTGCACTCGCAGTATATCCCGGATCCAAATGCGGAAGTGGGCCACTGTGTACACCACGTCGCAAAGCACCCTTCGAATTCAAACTTGCTGTTTATGCAGAAACACTGGGATGTCTTGCGGAGCGATGATGCAGGCGACTCATGGACTGAGGTTAGCGGCAACCTGCCTACCGATTTCGGTTTTGTGATCGACGTTCATGCCCACGAACCTGAAACGGTGTACGTCGTTCCGATCAAAAGTGATGGCGAACACTATCCGCCGGATGGAAAACTCCGCGTCTATCGCAGTCGCACAGGTGGCAACGAATGGGAGGCGCTTACTAAGGGTCTGCCACAGGAGAACTGTTACGTCAACGTGCTTCGTGATGCGATGTCTGTCGATTCGCTTGATTCATGTGGCGTATATTTCGGAACTACTGGTGGCCAAGTCTATGTGTCAGCTGATGGTGGAGACAGTTGGGCGCCAATAGTTCGAGATCTTCCTCCGGTGCTTTCAGTGGAGGTCCAGACACTGTCATGATCCGGGTTGTTATGCCAGCACACCTGCGAACGCTCGCGGGAGTGAACGGAGATGTGGAACTTAAGATTGAGGGTGAAGTGACGCGACGATCGATTCTCGATGCGTTGGAGACAGCCTATCCAATGCTGCGTGGAACCATTCGCGAACATGTCTCAGGTGAGCGTAGACCATTTCTGAGATTCTTTGCCTGCGGGGAGGATATAACGCACAACTCGCCGGATGATCCACTTCCGCAGGAGATTGCGTCAGGGGCAGAACCGTTTTACGTGATTGGTGCAATCGCGGGAGGCTAGTCAGTGGTCAGTAGTCGTGGTCAGTAGTTTATAGGTCGAATAGGTCATATAGGTCCTATTAACTACTGACTACTTACTACAATGGACCATTGGTCACTCAATCGCCAATGCCACCATCACTGGCGCTCCTCCTTTGTCTGCCAGATCTTGTTCGAGTCTTTTTTCGTCACGAGATGGAATCAACTCACGTCCAGTCTCTTCGCCACCCGTCCAAATCTGAGCAAGAAAATAGGTGTCGCCATACTCGTGGAAGACAACTTCGCCTCGCCTGGGCGGTCTTGATGTTTCAACTGGCTCTGATTCAAATACTGCGTGCTGATGGTTTGTCAGATTGTAAATCAACAGACCATCCGGCTCATCGCCGATTCGTCTGATCTCATATTTGCCAGACGAAAGAGTCTTGCCTCTTACGTTGAAGTCAAACGGAATCGTAACGCGAATTGGTACTCCTGGAAGTTGCGCTTGCGCTGGAACCGCTGCAAGCAAAGCCAGGAGACAGCCGGCAAACAGAATACCGATTAATTGCCTATTCATGATTTCTCCTTCCATGGTCAACGCTGAAGTCATCGCAATCTAGTCAGTCTTATTCGCTTACAGCTTTACCAGACCGACGTTCAAAGAGCGGATCACATCAGCATGTCCTGGTCACTTGAAAATGTTATGCCAATGGATGGAAGGACCAACTGCGTAAGGAAATGTCAGAATAGAACAGAACCGGCTAATTTGAGCTGTGGCTTTCGTGTTCGGAAGTGGCAAACAGCCTCATGGACGTCCCATCTGCAGATTACGCAGATTTTTTTTCAGCATAGGAGACTAGTCATAGTTGATATCTGACCTCTACGTAATCTGTGTAATCTGCGGATGGGGTTTTACTGCGGCAAGCTCCTCATCCAACGCTCGATAGAAATCCGACTCGCCACCCTCGAAGTGGTGACCTGTTGCTTTGATCGCGTAGAAATGTTTTGGACCGCTCGCCACGGCGAAGAGTTTTTGAGATTCGTGAAAAGGAGACGTGTCGTCCATTGTCGCGTTAAATATCGCGATCGGAGTCCCGGAAAGTTTTGTCAGATACTGTCGTGAGTCAAACACTTTCTCATGAGGTGTTCCATGCGTTAGATAGATCAATGCATCTGACGTCTTCCACGCGAGTTCGTTGTAGATAGGAAGGCTGATAGCAACGACTCGATCAATCCTTGCGCTCAAACGTGGATCACACGCCACCAGTACCGAATAGCCAGCGCCCGCTGACCATCCTGCTAAAACCACTCGCGTTCCTGGATCCACATTTGGTTGCGACACTGCCGTCTTTATGATGTCGTCATAGTCGCGCACAAGCTGATCCGGCGAAACCGGCTTTTGTGAACTGGCAAACGTCACCAGATAATCTTTCATATCAATTCCAACAACTGTCTTTCCAGTACCGGCAATGTGCGCCGCGATGTCAGCGCAAAAAGGACTCCAACCACCATCACCACTTGTAAACAAGACGAGCGGCTGCGAAGAAGCATTCGTCTGTTGATAGAGATGAAGTGAAATTGGCGAACCGTCACGAATCGTCGCCTGAAAAGTCGAATGCCTGACTTCGTGTGTCAATTCCTGAGCTGTGACGTGATGATAAAACTGGTGGTACCAAACGACGCCGTAAGCAGCCACTGCCGCTAACAGAAGTAGCACCAATCCGAGTAGCCATTGCCAGCGACGTCTTGTCCCGGGTTTGTCACTGCGGTTGAAATTCAAAACCATGGTTTCCTTTTTCTGTTTGCGAAGAGCTGGCAAACGTTTCCTTCATCCATTGCGCTGCGTTGCTTAGGGCCGCATAAAATTCTTCTCGAGCTCCAGTGAAGCGGTGGTTGTTCGCCTTGATTAAGACAAACTGCTTCGGTTGAGCGGCAGCATCAAATAAAGCTCGTCCCACCTTCATCGGACTTGCGGTGTCAGTTGTGCTCTGAATCATCACCAGTGGTACCGGCGCAATTGATGCCATCAAATCCTGGCTGCGGAAACCGTAACTGGACAAAGCTTCCGATTTAAGATCCGCGTGATTTCCACCGACGCCACTGACAAGCTGATTCTGTCGCGGCAATCCGATTGAAATGACACCTGCCCAATTCGATCGCGTCGCTTGATCGGCGCCGACAGCGATGGCGAAGCCTGCACCCAATGACCAGCCATAAATGAATACCGGAGTATTGGTTTCAACCCGCGCGTATTGCCGAAGGGCCTTTGCGATTTCCGCGTAATCACTTGCCAGCTGCTTTGTCGTTAGCGGAGTTGCGGTCGACGAAAACTGCCGCAAGTAAATCTTGGAATCGATTCCCGCTACCGCAAAACCAACGTGAGCCAATTGCTGTGCAGTTCGTGGCGCAAGTCCCCGCCATCCCCCATCGCCGCAGGCGTAAATTGCCGGCATTGCTGACGCAGCATTAGTCGGTCGATAGAGGTGGATGAGGAATTGTCTTCCCCGAATTTCAATAGTTCGATCTTCAGTTGTGACGTCTGCGAACGTCTTAACATCGTCAGGATCGTAGTGGTCGGGCGGAACAGGTTCCTGGGCCCATAACCGTAACGCACTACCGATTACAACGACGAGGACGAGAGCAACGCGGAAAAGAATCCGATGATGAACGACGCTGCATGCTTCCATGACTTAACCTTCTGTTGAAAACTCCCTATATCAGTGTGCTTGCGCTGCAGCAGACTCCTTATCGTAGTGGCGTTTCGAACACCGAGTACGGCGTAAAGCATCCTTGGAGACAACCTCTTCTGATTGAAACAGAAGTAACGGCGTTCCCATGAATGCGGATGATATTTGGCTTTATAGCGATAGAGCAGTTTGAAATCGTACTTGTTTGTAACTTGCTGGTAAGCGAAACGCATCAACCGAGTCAGTGTCGGATGTTCACTTAGATCCGGATCATCGAGAAGTGCCAACGGCGCTAGTCCCATCGAGGCCATCTCATAGCCTTCGTCTCCTAACATTCGGAAAATCTCAGTGGTCAGTAATTCCATCACGCCACGAACAGCATCAACACGTCGCCGCGTAAGATCCAGGTAGTAACCATGGCGACCATAAATTGGTTCGCAAACAATGAAACCTTCAATCCGGCCTTTGCCATAGCCCGACCGCGCGATGAAATACCGCTTCGCACAGCGCTGATCCAAAGTTAAAGACCCCAGCAGAAAACCTAGCTCCTTGTCGCCTTTCGTTTGCAGCCACTGCTCAGAAATCTCTCGCAATTCGCGATTGACCTCAGCAGCATCAACACCAAAGGGATTGTGCTCCATTACTGCAACACCTTCGCGTCGTGCTTTATTCGTGGCAGCTCGAACTAGCTCCATCTGCCCGCCAGCCAGGGTGAATCGGTGTAAATCGAACACCGCTTCTTTACCGACCTGGATATGCGAGAAACCGGTATTCCGAAACGCCTCGACCATCGCGGGTGTGACTTGATAAGCACCGATTGGACGTGAATTCATTGCTTTAACGAAATCAGCAATCAGAAGCGGCGCTTGTGATGGTGAACAAATTGGATCACCCCCAATCACGCACACGCCTGCGCTCATCTGGTAAGCAAGGAACCCATCAATTCGTGGAGATGTGAAGTACCGCTTCGGGCCCTCAAGCAAAACGTAAGAGGTGGAGTTGCAACCGTATCTCGTGATCCATGATTCGAGATCCGATCGCAACGGTTGTGGGCCGTGGGCCGTACTGGATTCGAAATGTTGAAAAGTCATAACCCCATTGCGTGGCTCCTGGGCCATCGCATTCAAGTAAGAGCGTGACCTTATGGGGAGAGTGGCTAATCGAAGTTACCATCTTGTCCGACGAACTTTAGTTTGTCGTGTGGTCGATTTCGAGGCGCGAAGTTTCGGAGTGCCCTGACCCTCACCATCGACAAACTAAAGTTCGTCGGACATTCGGCCAGATCCCTAGTAGCTCAGCTTGCTGACCCGAACACGATGTGCTCGGCGCCAGTTTCGCCTGTGCCTGCGATGATGTTTGCGATGATGGTTTCTCTCAATGCGGGGTTGATCTTTCATCGAGTTCCCGTTTGCGAGAGCGGCCTGCGATCCAATTGCGAGTGTGCTCGCGAGTAGGAGCGCTCCGAACCCAATTGAAATAAGTCTTTTCATCTTCGGTCTTTTCTCCTCTAATTAATTTGAACTCCTTGTCTGTTCGACAAACAGTCACTTGGCAACGAGCATGCCAGCGTCTGCTAATGTCGGCGGCTTCAAAATGAGACACAAAGACGCACACGTGTCTTTGGTTCGTTCATTGCTTTCAATTTTTGGTGTGGCTAGTTTGCAGACCTGGCACAAGCGCCTCAGCTTTAGCGCCTCGATTTTTAGGGCTTGGCAATTGATTAAGGTTAGCTTGACGCTGCCTTAACAAACGTCACTCCTCTATAAGCGTGGTCTACAACGGCTGTATTTTCCTGACGCGGATCTCAAATTTAACCGTCTCACGACCGCGCTCGGCGCTTACCTCTGTCGCTTTTCTCGAAGTCTCAATGTCCGACGCTTCTTACGGAACAGCTTTTGATCCAAGTTGACGCGGAGGTCTTTTTTGCAACTGTTCCTGATCAAATATGGATTGCTCGCAGTCTTTCTAGCCGCGGTTGTCGAGGCGGACGTTGTTCCTGTACTCGCCGGCGCTCTGGCCCATTTGGGTTATGTGAATGCTGTTCTGGCAGTTATGTTTTTGACCAGTGGGGCACTGGCTGGAGACTGTTTATGGTTCTTTGCTGGACGCCACTACTCAAACCGGATTCAATCGAAGCGCGTCTATCGTCGTATGGGTCCGGCGGTGGAACGGCTGACCTCCCGGATCGGGTTGTGGCAGATTCCCGTGTCACATTTGATCTATGGAACACGCGTCGCGACGATGATTCTCTTCGGAATCCGACGGCTCAGGATCTCAAGGTTCGTAGTGACTGACGGGTTTGCCTGTCTCGCGATTTCAACGACTTTGTTTGCACTGGGGTTTGGTTTGAGTGCCAGCACCACTCAGATTATTGGACACGTGAAGCGAATAGAGTTATTCATGCTCTGCGCGGTGTTACTTTTGGGCTTGACCTTTCATCTGGTAAGTCGAATTACGCGGACGCGTTTGGCTGGTAGGGTGGAGGAGCAATAATCAGATCAGCGATGCCAAGGATTAAGCTTCACGTAAAGACAACCCTTCTCGCATCAGTCATTACGATTGGTATGCTAATCACAGCACTGATCGTGACAAGCGCCGGAATTGCGAATCTGGAACGTGACGATGATAAGGCGTTGGCTGGGATTCAAGCGATCGATCTTGCCAGACACATTAGCGATGTATCGTCGTTGCATGATCCCGCAGCTCTCGAAACCGCGGCTAATCTAACCAAAGGATCGCGTCCAAACATCGTGAGCGTTCGCATCTGGGATCGGACCGCTGACGGTTTTGCTGAAAAGATCGCAGCTACCGGAAGCCTTCCGGCAGAACCTGTTGGAGCTGACGTGCGTGACACTCTGCTCCGTGGTCTCGCTTCAAAAGCCGTTGACCTTAACACATCCGGATCGGACCAACTCTATCGAGTGTTTGCCACTATCTTTGAAGGTGGAAAACCGACCGGGGCGGTAGAAATCGTCGAACGATTCGACAGTATCTGGTCGATAGCGTTTCGATATGTAAAAAGCGTTGTATGGATGTCACTCGTAACTGTCGTATTGATCATGTTGGGCACTTATCTCCTGTTTCGTCACCTCGTGTATCAACCGATCGACGAGTTGCTCGGTGCGATGTCTCGCGCAAAAGCAGGCGACCTGGAAGCTCGCGTACCTGTGCATTCCAACGACGAGTTAGGTTTGTTGAGTCAGGAATTCAACAGCATGTTGGGACAAGTGCGTGACATGACAAAGGAGCGCGAAGCGCAACGTGATCTCTTGCGTCAGCGCGTTCAAGAGGCAACGTGCGAATTAGAGTTCCGGAATCAGCAACTCCAGGAAACCAATTTGGAGCTCTGGCGCACAAACCGAAGAATGAATGAGTTGGGGAGACTTGCAGCGGCAGGTCAAACTGCGGCGCACTTTGCTCACGAAGTTGGAACTCCTCTGAACCTGATCAGCGGACACGTTCAATTACTCAAAGCCGATCTCGAAAGAGATCCGCACGACGCTGAGGCGCGCATCAGAACCATCAGCGCGCAAATTGAAAGAATTGAACGAATAGTTCGAAGAATGCTCGACAAAACGCGGTTCGAAACCGAGTTATCACCGTTGGATCTCAATGGACTTCTACGCAAACTTTGCGACGCCATGTCCCCTGCTTTGGATAAGCGCGGCATCAAGATGGTATTTGATCTCGAGGAGAAGGTTCCGCTGATCGCCGGCTCCGCAGATCGGTTACAGCAATTGTTTTTGAATCTTATTAACAACAGCCTTGACGCAATGCCCGAGGGCGGAGAGCTGACGGTTCGTACCGGGATCGCCGGCAGTAAGAACGGAAAAAGCAATCAGGTTGTAGTGGATTTCGCCGATACTGGACTCGGCATGACGCCAGAGATTATGAGCCGCATTTTTGATCCGCTCTACACAACCAAAGCGCGAGGCCACGGTACGGGACTGGGCCTGGTTATCGTCAATCAGGTAGTGGTGGAGCATGGTGGCACCGTTGAAGTCGAAAGCGAACCTGGACGTGGCACACGGTTTAGACTTGTATTTAGCGCTATACAGAACGATCGATTTTCGAAAGATCGACAAATGGCAACAGCCGCAGTGTCCGATACGCTTTAGCTTGTTGTGCCTTGATTAATTTTGATATCGGACATTGGAACCAACGTTGAGAAGAGTATTGCCTGTGAAACAGATTCTTGTTGTAGATGACGATCAAGACTCATGCGATTTGCTGCGTGAGATCTTTACTGTTCAAGGTTGGGGCGTCGAGACAGCACTCAATCCGGCCCAGGCTCTCCGTGTCGCCGGAACAGAGAAGATTGATCTCGTTGTAAGCGACGTAAACCTGGAGTCAGATCAATCTGGACTCGATCTTCTCAGGAATTTGCGTGGTCGTTGCCCTGTGATTTTAGTAACCGGCTTCGGAACGCTCGATTCCGCGGTGGAGGCGGCTCGCGAAGGTGCCTGGGATTTCATCTCAAAACCATTCAAAGTCGAAGAAGTCGTTTCAATAGCGAAGCGGGCACTCGAGCAAGCTGAACGCAGCACGGACGAGGATCGAAGAGTCGAACAACTTTCAGCCCGCTACGAACAGGGAGGTCTGCTTGGTCGATCGCCCGTCATGATCGAGCTCTACAAGGAAATTGCGCGGGTTGCACCAACCAGATCGACAGTTTTGATTATTGGCGAGTCGGGGACAGGCAAAGAGTTGGTCGCACGTTCTATACATCAACACAGTACTCGATCGAATGGTCCCTTTGTCGCTATCAATTGCGGAGCACTGACTGAAACACTGCTCGAGGCAGAACTGTTTGGACATACTCGCGGATCCTTCACCGGTGCTGTTGGCGATCGGAAAGGGTTGTGGGAAGCGGCAGAAGGGGGGACGCTTTTCCTCGATGAGATCGGCGAAACGAGTCCAGCGATGCAGGTGAAATTACTGCGAGCGTTGCAGGAAGGTGAAATTAGACGCGTCGGCTCGACGGCGCCCACACGCGTGGACGCTCGCATCATCGCGGCGACAAATCGCAATCTCGAAGACGAAGTGAAGACTGGCGGTTTTAGAGAAGACTTGTATTACCGGCTCAGTGTTGTGACTCTGCGAGTTTCGAAGTTAACCGAGCGGCGGACCGATATTCCATTGTTGGCAGACCGCTTTTTGGGTCAGGCGCTCGAGAGATACGGGCGCAACAATATTCATCTTGCAGAACAGACTATCAAAGCATTGGTAGCTTACGACTGGCCGGGCAATGTACGAGAGCTGGAGTCAGCACTTGAATTTGGCGTCCTTCACGCAAGAGGTAATGAGATTGTTCCGGAAGACCTACCACCAAAACTGCAGTCAAAACGCGTCAAAGCAGCAACAAGAGCACCTCTTTCGGCTCTGTTTGAAGACCTGCCTTCACTGGATGAACTGCAACGTCGATATCTGTTGCACGTGTTGGAGGCCGCGAAAGGCAATCGAACACGCGCGGCTGAAATCCTGGGTGTCGATCGCCGCACGCTCTACCGCATGGCCGAGCGCTACGGGATTGATATGGGTTCAGAGTAAGAAAGTCAGTTGTCAGTGGTCAGTAGAGCATAGGTCCTATAGGTCATATAGGTCCTATTAAGATCCGCTTGACCACTGACTAACACTAAAAAAGCCGAATGCGATTCGAGCGCTTCCGCAAACGCCCGAATCGCACGTGGCTCTCTCCCCTCGGATGACAAGACAATTGACTCCATCAATCAGGAACCGCTCAATGGATCAATTACTCAGTGAGTTCCTGAGCAACCGCAATGCCACCACTTCTGCATCACGAGGGCCTTCAGTAACTCAGGAAATATTAAGTTCCCTGGCGATCGGACCACCCTTTTTGCCTTTCCAACTGTGACGGTTTTGATCTCTTCACAAAAAAGCCACACACGCGCCGGTTCAGAAGTCACAGCCGAAGTACAGGTTGGTGAGGTTTCGGTCGGGTATTCGGCGAAGCCAGTGAGAGACGATCCGGGGCGTCTCCAGGCAGAATCGGGCGCTCGGGCAAGACGTAACTCACGTCCAGGTATTTACCCTGTCTGAAGATCTGCAATCGCAAGTGCGAACCGACGTGCAAGCTGTTGAGCGCCGCTAACAACTTGTCAGGCGAAGTTAATGAAGTACCGTTTACTTTCGTGATCACATCGCCGCCAATCAGGAAGTCTCTTCCTGCAAGAGTCAGTTCAAGCTGACCTCCCTCCAAACCTACTTTCTCAGCGGGACTTCCCGGCTCAACAACCTCAATCAGAAATCCTTGAACCAACGGAAACCGAAATAGTTCCTGCAGTCCGTTTTCCATGTATTGACCGTGAAAACCTAACCAGGGCCTGATAATTTTTCCATCCTTCATTAGCGCAGGAACCAGGTTCTTTGCCATATTTATCGGAATCGAGAAGCCGATGTTCTGCGCATCCGGAATCACACTGGTCGTAATCCCAACCACCTGCCCGCAACGATTAACGAGTGGCCCTCCTGAATTACCCGGATTTACGGGTGTATCCATCTGAAGCAAAGGTTCCTGCAGACTGAAGAATGTTTCGGGCAGAACTCGGTTGATTGCCGAGATGACTCCCCTCGTCAAACTTTGATCCAAGCCGAGGGGGTTACCGATCGCGATCACTTCTTCGCCAACCTGCACGCGATCTGAGTCACCAAGATCGACAATATTCAAGACTCCCTGAGTGGGTTTCGGAATACGCAATAGCGCTACATCAAAGATTGGATCGGCGCCGATCAGTTGAGCAGGAACTGTACTTCCATCGTCGAGAGTTACATCGATGAGTTGACGACCAAACACTACGTGTGAGTTCGTTAGAATCAAGCCTGAACGATCAACGATGAATCCTGACCCTACGATGTGCTCTACGCGGTCGCTCATTCGATATGGATTGATCGAGACCGCACTAATGAACACAACCGCCGGAGATACCTGCTTGAAGACCGAAGTCAATGGCGCCGAGCAGGAGTCATCGGTCGCATCATCTCGTGCAATTGCACGGTTGCATGTCAGGCAGCTGACAAGAACGATCCATGCAATACAAACAAGAACTTTTATTGGGCGGTGTGTTTCTGTAGTTTTATTCATGGCTTGAACCTGCGGGGATTGCCGTGCCAGACAGGTTCAAGCCTGATTACAGATTGTGAGTCGATTCGTTAGAGGCTGATGGGGCGATCTTTCCCTCAATTGAAAAAGCGCCACACAGTTTCAGATCTGAGATCTGAGAATAACGTCTAAGTCGCCGCTGCTTTCTTCCGACCGAGGAAAAATCCGCCGATTGCCATGAAGAAGCCTACGATCCCCAGCAGGCCGCCGACTATTGCGGGAATCACTCCCATCAACATCTGTTTCTTCATGAATGCTGTAGCATTCTCACAGTCGTCCGCAGAAGTTAAGCCTATCGTTGCTCGTCTGTAGCAGTCTGAGGTGACGTCTCCGCATAATTCTTTTGCTTCGTCAAATTTTTTCCTATCTTCCTCAGCCCTTGCACACGCCGATGTAGCGTAGTCGGAGGTCCAGGTGTTAACGCATACAACCAAACCGATGATCAAAACTAATCCCCCGAAAAGGAAGAGAAGTACTCCAAGTATGCCAACGATTTTCATTGACGAACTCTCCTGTCCTAAGTTTTGGACTTCAACATCTCGAGTCGCAAGCTCTACGAACAACAGACTTAGATTACTTTTACAAGTTTCCCTGGTGAGAATTTACTGCCTTGAAGATTTTGACGCTAAACGCGAAACACGATAGCGAACCCCACACCCTGGTGCAAGGGTTTAGTTCTCACTGGCCGTAAGTTAACCTGGCGATTCGCGAAAAAGCGACTCCAACTCCTTCGTAGCCTTTGCCACCTCACGATTAGCACCTTCGATCGCCTTCGCCGCATCTCTCGCTTCTTCTGCCATACCACTTGCGCGCTTAACCGCTTGTTCCGCAACTAAGCGAGCGTGCTTTAGTCGTTCTTCCGCTTCACGCCTGTGCTTCTGAGCTTCCTGTGCTTCTGCAGACGCCTTCTTCTGCGCTGACTCCAGCCGCTGTAATTCTGCCCGCGCTTCAGCAAGCGACTTCTTGGCCGTTTGTAGCGAGACTTTTGCTGCAGCTATTTTCGCCTGACGAGTTGCTTCAAGTTGCCGATTCTTTTGAACATCGCTTCGCGCTTTTGACGCTGCAGCTTTCTGGGAAGTCGTGCTGCGCGTGATTTCCTGCTGCGCTTTTGCGGTACGCCCGATCGGAATCATTGAAGCGAGTGTTTCGAAACCTGGAGGATCGACGTCTTGCGTCAAACGCCCGGGAGTTGGACCGCCTTCGACTCCAGCGTAGGATGACAACGCTTCGAGAGTAGTTGTGACGCGGCGAATCGTCTCGACAGTAGGGTTATGACCTGCCTCTCGCAGTAACGTGGTCGCAAGATCTGAAAGATGTGTAAGAGCTTCTCGCCGAGCGTCCAGCGAGGCTCGCATCGCTCCGACTTTCCCCGCGAGGCCTGATGTCTGCAGCTGTTGAAGGCGATTACCCACCGCCATTAATTCATCGAACGCATCGCGATGCTGCCAGTAGACTTGATTGACTGCCCACGCTGAGATCGAAGGTTTAGCTAACGACTTCACGATGCTCGCGTCGTCCGCACCGCCAGTCTTCTTCAGCTGTGCAGCAAGTGCATTCCGAGCGCCGGTGAACTCCCCCAATGGAAGCTTGAAAAGAGCCTCGACATCGTTCGACAGGTTTCTCTTCGGGTCAGGGTTTTTGGCCATCAGCTTTTCACTTTTTGAGTGTACCAATCTCAATGTCATAGGAATATACCAACGATGCCATTGGCTTTGGACAATTGTTTTTGGAAGTGCCCTTCCTGTTTGCCAGAATTCTTGCAACGACTCCGATAGAGTCTCACATCGTTGCGACCTCGCATCTCCCGGTGATAGTCTACGCCCACTTTCTCAACCGAATAACAGGGGGACATCATAATGAAGGCCACCGCCAGGGTCCTTATCGCTCTAATCCTTGGTTCAGTAATTTTCGTTTCATTGATTCAACAACAACCAGCCGCAAAGGCTGCGCCCCTTGATCTGTCAGGAGAGATCAACGGTGCGCCATACCGCATTCGAGTGCCGGACGTTTGGAATGGAACGTTGCTTGTCTTTGCGCACGGCTATCGCGATAAAGCGGACCATCCGGGCGAAATTGATGATCGAAGTGCGGATGACCCGGCAACGGCACCATTGATAGCCCCGTTGCTTGCTCAAGGTTTTGCGTTGGCCTCGACTGCTTACAAAGATAATGGCTGGGCGATTGGCGATGGCATTCAGGACGTTAAGAACCTCGCTGTTTTCTTTCGTGACAACGTTGCGCAACCGCAAAGGACAATTCTCGTTGCTGCTTCGTTTGGAACCTTAATCGGTTTCAAAAGTATGGAACAGTTTGGCGGGATTTATGACGGCGCACTATGTCTGTGTAGCGCGGGTGCGGGCGCAACTCGCGTTTGGGACAGCAGCGTACCTATTTATCTTGCTTACGACGTTATCTTTGGAATACCTGCTTCGTGGGGAACGGTTGGTGAGGTCAGAAACGACATTGATTTCGATACTGAAGTCCTCGCGAAGTTAGCTCCCGAACTTAGCAACATCGCAAACTTTCCGAAGTTTGAATTCATTCGACTAGTAGCGAAGATTCCCGGGCGTGGTCTCGTGCCACCACCTCCGCCAGCGTTTTATCCAGGCTGGGCTCTCACTGACTTTTTCTTCGTGACCGAAGCGCGTGCCGAACTACAGCGTCGTGCCGGCGGTCCATTCGTGCAGAACATCGACCAGAACTACGAGCTACTACCGGCGGAAAAGGCTTACCTTGCCGGCATCGGCTTGCCGACTCCAGTTGTTGATGCCTGGCTGGCCCAGATGAACGCGCGTCGCGACATCACAGCCGATCCGTCAGCCCGCAACTACGTGCGAAGTAATACCGACTTCAATGGAAAGATCCGCCATCCGATCCTAAACATGCATACGATCATTGACCCGTTGCTGCCGGTTGCAAATGAGTCTGCTTATGCGGAACTCATCGCTTCGGAAGGTAAAGAAGATCTCCTTTTCCAAACCTACACAACTGGTGTTGGCCACTGTAACTTCACCGGCCCGCAGATCTTGACTGCAATCGGTGCAATCGACCTTTGGGTGCGCACCGGCGTGCGCCCAACGAACGCACAGTTTCCAGCGCCGCTCGGCTTCAATCAAGCATTCGTGCCGCCGCCGTTTTGATCCGGAAATTAGCCACAGATAACACAGATTCATGCAAATGGTTGTGAATGATCGAAGGTATTGCTTTCGAATCCCTCAAAATGATCTGTGGGATCTGTGTTTATCCGTGGCTGATTATCCTTATCGAACCTTCCACTCTTGAATACCAGCAGACCAATCTGCCTGGAGGGTGACTTCGATACGCAGCCCGTCCGTCGTGATCGGCTTGAAAGTCACTTTGTTATAGCGATCCTTTTCAACGCCGAATGTGTCTGAAGTTTCAACTGGCTTCCACGTTTGGCCTTCTTTATAGAGCAGACGCCAATCCCTGGGAACACGACATTGACCCGTTCCCGTGTCATCAAACCAATAGAGCTCTACTTCTGAAACATTCGTGGTCTTGTTGAATGCATATTCAACCCACTCAGTAGTTCCCTTCTTTGGCCACCAATGGAAAAACGAGTTCGATGGATCTGCGGAAGACTGTGGCTCATTCTGATCGTTGATAGATCGTGAACCTTGTCCACCCGAAGTCGTGACTTTGCTTGTTGATGCTACTGTTGGGAATGGTTGCGGACGCGCGCTGCTGATGTCACTCGGGATCCACACAATCATTTCACCCGGACCGCGATTGGCCCAGGCAAAATAAGGAATCGCTGTGAACGTCTGTTCCCTCCTATCAACCGTACCTTGTTGGTTATAGGACAGACTTGCAGCATTCCCTTTGATTACAACCACACCATTCAGCACATCGGGTTTGAACTCCGCCGTCAGAGTGGAATCGTTAGGCACAACCAGATTTCGTACGTGACCATCAACGTTATCCGGCCATTCGGCGGCGTAAACGATCGGGCCGCGCTGCAACGCCACTCGGCCCCGATCCGCAACAACCAAATCGTTTGCCTGAATACGACGGACGGGCATTGGCAGGTTAAGTTCAATCACATCGCCTCGTTTCCATTTCCGCCTGGCACTCGCATAACCCTTTTCGATCGTCGAGGGAATTGACTTCCCGTTAACCGTCAACCCGACCTGCTCTTCATTCTTATCTACAAAACTATAAAGTGAACTGGGAACGGGTTCGTTTCGTGCCCATCCAGGAATGCGCACCTTCATGGTCAGCTCGCTACTGCGCTCCGGGTTAATCGTCATCCTGATCTTACCGTCCCATGGATAGCGAGTCTCCTGAACAATTCTTACTCTATGCCCGTTGTCTAGTTTGATATCCGCGGTGCTATTCACAAAGAGGTTCACATAAATCGTGTCTTTTTGTTGAGCATAAACATAACCAGGCAGTGATGGCAGAAACCGTGTGATGTTTCCTGGACAACATGCGACTCCGAACCATGGGCTGCGATGATGTTGGCCTGCTGACTCCAACGGGTTCGGATAAAAGAATGATTGGCCATCGAGTGAAACACCCGATATCAATCCGTTGTAGAGCGTGCGCTCAAACACATCAACATACTTTGCATCTCCGTGCAGCAAGAACAGTCGCTGGTTCCAGAAGTCATTGCCAACTGCCGCGCACGTTTCGTTGTAAGCGCTCATGTTGGGAAGTTCATACGCCGAACCAAAAGCCTCTCCCGATCCCGTCGCGCCGATTCCTCCGGTTATATAGAGTTTCTTTTCGGCAACGTCACCCCAGATTTTGTCGATTGCATTTACGTACGAAGGATCACCAACCAACGCTGCGACATCAGCCATGCTAGAGTACATGTAGGTCGCGCGCACTGCGTGTCCAACCGCCTCCGTCTGATCAATGACTCTTAGGTGCGATTGATTGTATTTACGACCTGCGCCCTGCGAACCATCTGGCCCTCGAACATCCAACATAAACTTCGCGAGGTTCAAATAGCGCACTTCACCGGTGGCTCGATATAACTTCGCGAGTCCCATTTCAGTGATCTGGTGACCGGGCCAGATCGATTGTTTGCCGGGTCCAAATGTTCGATCCAATAAGTCTGCGCTTTTCAACGCGACATCAAGCAGCTTTCGTTTTCCGGTTGCCTGGTAATAAGCGACGGCAGCTTCGTAGAGATGGCCGAGATCATAGAGTTCGTGGCTATCAACCTTTTCCAGTTCCCAACGTTTCGTCCCAGCCCATGGATGCGGTTTCAAAGGATCAATGGTGCGCGTGGTGTAAAGGTATCCATCCGGTTCCTGTGCCGCTGCGATTTTGTCTATTAAGTTATCGACATAACTTTCGAGCCGGGGGTCTGGTTCGACATTCAGTGCGTAAGCGGCACCCTCGATCACTTTGTAAACATCTGTGTCGTCGAACGGATAACCAGGAGGTGATTTGTCCGTTAATGTTTCGCCACGCAGTACTGCTGCCGCTCGTTCGAAGTGATAGATTCGTTTGGTCTCCTCGTCTTTCTTGAAGGCGAAAGGAATAGTGACTTTGCGATTGATCTCGAGACGCGGAGCCCAGAATGCGTCGGTAAAATGAACTGAGGTGAACGGCACTGGCTTAACGGGATAGTCGCGCGCGGGCGAGACGGGCGCTGGAGCCTCAGGCGCTTTCAACTTTTGACCTGTTGATGTGATAGTTAATGAACAGACAGTAATTGTGAGCCCAATAACAACTGCCAGTTTGGAAAACATTCCTTTATCTCACTCAGATTGATCTGTGTTCATCCGTGTAATCTGTGGCTAATTGGCTGGTTCCAATCAAAGACGTCATTGCTTACAATTAAAGCGCGGATCAGTCAAGATCGTTATCACCTATCGGCTTCAATAAGAAGAGGAGAGCGAAGTAATGAAAACGACTAAGACATTGTCGTTTGCACTGCTCGTGTCATCAATTTCTTTAAGCAGTCTTCACGCACAGTCAATCAGGAACGCAGTCAAGATTGTGGCGCGGCCTCTGCCACTTTCAGCCGTTAGACTAACTGGCGGTCCACTAAAGCGCGCTCAGGATCTCGATGCTGAGTATCTCCTCAAACTCGAACCCGATCGAATGCTTGCTTACTATCGAAAACGCGCGGGGCTTGAACCGAAAGCTCAAGGGTATCCGGGATGGGATGGTGATGGAAGAAACCTGACAGGTCACATAGCCGGTCATTACCTGTCTGCCGTATCAATGATGTACGCCGCGACCGGAGATGTTCGTTTCAAAGAACGGGCAGACTACATCGTCAAAGAATTGAAGGAAGTTCAGGATAAAAACGGTGACGGCTATCTCGGCGCACTTGAAGGGCTACGAGAGAAATTTGCCGAAGTTACTTCCGGAAATATCAAGTCGTCGTTTTTTGACCTGAACGGACTGTGGTCACCCTGGTACACGCTGCACAAAACCTTCGCTGGTCTTCGAGACGCCTACAGGTATACGGGCAACCGCACCGCGCTTGAGTTGGAGACGAAATATGCAGCCTGGGCCGAATCGATCATGTCAAAACTCAATAAAGAGCAAACTCAGAAGATGCTGAACACGGAGTTCGGCGGCATGAACGAAGTGCTGGCTGATTTGTATGCCGATACTGGCGATCAGCGTTGGCTCGCGCTCTCACATCACTTCGACCACCGCGCTTTTGTGGATCCACTCAAGCGACGAGAAGACAAATTGGCAGGGCAGCACGGCAACACCAATGTGCCAAAGATGCTTGGTGTCTTGAAACAATATATGTACACCGGCGATCAGAGTGATGGCGCTGCGGCCGAGTATTTCTGGGACATCGTGGTTAACGATCACAGTTATGCAACAGGCGGACACGGCAAAGATGAATACTTTGGTCCGCCGGATCAACTTGCAGAAAGAATTGAAGGTCGCACCGACGAGAGTTGCAATGTCTACAACATGCTGAAGATGACGAGAACGCTCTTTTCACTTAAGCCCGACATTAAATATGCAGAGTTTGAAGAGCGAGCATTGTTCAATCACGTTCTTGGTTCGATCGATCCTGAAGACGGCCGCACTTGCTATATGGTTCCCGTAGGTCGCGGTGTTCGTCACGAATATCAGGACATGTCACGTGCGTTTACATGTTGTGTTGGTACTGGAATGGAAAGTCATGGTCTTCATGGCGACGGGATCTACTATGAAGCTGGTGATCGTCTGTGGGTGAATTTGTATGTGCCGTCACGCGCACAGTGGAGAGAGGCAGGTGCAATACTCGCAATGGAAACCAGCTTTCCTGAAGGCGACAACGCAACGCTAAAACTGACCTTGCAAAAACCGAAACTGTTCACACTCTCACTGCGACGACCTGCCTGGGCTGGAAACGGATTTGAAGTTAAGGTCAATGCCAAAACCTTTAAGACAGACGCCGAGCCTGGTTCGTATGTTGAACTGAGGCGTACCTGGAAAACTGGTGACTCAGTTTTCGTGACTCTTCCCAAGAGTCTACGGATTGAAGGATTACCCGATAACAAAAACATCGCAGCGTTGATGTGGGGACCGCTGGTTCTTGCTGCTGACCTTGGGCCAGAGCGGCGTGGCGGACCCGCAGAACCGATGCCATCTTTTGTTACCTCAGGTAAACCTGTTGGCGAATGGTTGCAACCAGTGTCTGACAAGCTTGGAATCTTTCACTCGGTCAATGTTGGAAGAACGACCGACGACAAAGAGAAGGAACTGGAGTTTGTACCCTTCTATCGCTTGCACCGCCGGCTCTACGGAATCTATTTCGATCTGTATTCGTTGGATGGCTGGAGCGAAAAACTTCAAGAGATTGGTGAGGCGCGAAAGAAGCAGCAACTTCTGGAGGCGGCGACAATCAGTTTCATCGCTCCAGGAGATCAAGAGAAAGAAAAAGCTTTCAATCAACAAGGTGAGGACACAAACCAGGATCGAATGACTGGGCGTGCCGGACGCCGGTCGAAGAAATGGTTCTCTTACGATGTGCCGGTTGATCCAAATATGCCTGTAGTGTTGCTTGTGACGTACAACACCGACGAACGCGGAAAAAGATCTGGAGAGATCATGGTTGACGGTGAGCGCCTGGGAGAACAATCGATTGATCGAAGTCCACCTGGTAGTGCAACCGGTCGGTTTTTCGATGTCGAATACAAATTGCCGGCGGAACTAATTAAGGACAAGAAGAAGGTGACAGTTAAATTTCAGGCAACTGGCGGTAATGAAACCGCGACGGTGTTCGGGGTACGAACCGTACGCGCTGCTGCTGAAAGATGACCGGCCGGTTAATGCCAGGTAATCCAGATCTCGCACTCAGGATCGCCTCGCTTGAGACATTTGAACTCCTCGATCGTAGCTTGTTCGTCGTACAGGCTGAGCACCTCCTGCGCGAGCGCAACGTACAGATGGCAGTGTCTGTTCGGTGAACGATAATGGGTGATTATCTTATCGTCCAACCTCTCGATCCGAAACTTGTCTTTGATCTGATCCCTCGAGCTCTGGTCGCGAACGGCATCGGCGAAATTGTTGTGAACCGCTGGATGCCGTTCCAGAAACTCGCGAGCGCTCTTAGACATACTGAACCATGCCGGCCAACGACTCTGCGCATCCTTCAAGAAGTATCTTGCAAATTCCTCCTCCAAAGTCTCGGATGAACAGTTAAGTACTTCAGTGCCGGCAACGACTAGATTTCTCCAGATCTCGTCGTCGTAAACTGCGTTGATCCGAAATTCTGTGTCGTTGTCACATCCTGCACGTCGCTTGATCTCGAGCGCAGCATCTTCACCGTAAGTGCTCGTGACTAACTCGACCAGTATCTTTGGCATCAGACCTAACATAGGCGGCATCCTTTAATGTTGTGTCAAACAACTTTCATTGCAATCACGGTTTGATCGTCGGTGTTCATCGCACACTGACAATGTTCATTGACTCGTTCAAAGACCATTTCAACGATGCGAGCTGAGTCATACCCATTAGCGCTGAGCAAAACGTTCGACAATCTTTGAGTGCCGAAGTCTTTGTCGGTCGCGTCAACGGTTTCGACTACACCATCGGTATAGAAAAGCAACGTATCGCCTCGCTCACACTGGATACGCAACGACTCGTATTCCGCTTCTGCAAATAGTCCGAGTGGGACACCGTGAGCGCGGAGCCGTTGCACTTCACCGTTCCGATATAGAAGCGGTTCAGGCAAACCTGCGTTGCTAACTTCGAGGACAAGGTTCTCGTCATCCCAGGTGAAGTAAGCCAACGTCATGAAGTGCTCGTCTGGAGCGCGCCTGAATAGACTTCTATTCAATGCGGTCAGCATCTGTTGAGGATTGAGTTCATTATCAACCATCGAGCCTACTATGCCACTCGCGAGTGCGGCGTAGAGCGCGGCGGGAGCACCTTTACCGCTGACGTCCGCAATCAAGCCGCTATAAAGTCCGGATCGTTCATAGCGAAAGAAATCGAAGAAGTCCCCACCCACAGCGCGAGCCGGAACACACTTCGCACTCGCGCAAAGATGGCGGGAAGTCGGCAGCATTTGAGGCGAGAGTTTTTCTTGAAGTCTTCGAGCTGCTGCTAGATCTTCCTCGACTCGTTTGTGGATGTTTTTCAGATCGTTCAGAGATCGTCTGGCAGTCGCCATGACGAAGTTGACAAGAAGCAGGAGTTTGTCGAGGTCATCATCGCTATTAGAGACCTGAACGACAAAGTCAAAGTCTCCATCAACCATCTGGCATAGTTGATTGGCGGCTTCACGTAGTAATAGCCTGAGACTGCCGTCGTTTGGGTACGCGAAAGAACTTGGGGTACCGACGGCCAGTTGGCGACCGGCTCGACTTTGCCCAACGTTAGACTCCACACCCTTTAACGCGTAAAAGAACTGGAAATCGATCTTAAATCTATTGGTTTTGTCCTACATCGAACAGAAGTTCCCTGATCGGATACACGAAACTCTTCTGTCGGAGCACGGCGTCCCCGGCCGCCCCCATCGAACAGAACCTGTGTTTTCACTTAAGAGGTTGAAGGGCGCAGCCCAAATAAGGTCTGAGCGCAATTACGGCAAGGCCATGCATCACAGCCGGCCGGGCCGATTCCATCGCGAGGTGCTACTGACTGCTTCTAAAGGTAAGAGCAACTCAAACGGACTTTTGTGCAAAGGCGCCGAGATTACCAGACGCACTCCAGAGGTGCACCGCTGCATAGCCTCGCCACGGCCGCCATGCTTCCGCTCGCGCTTCTAATTGTTCCGGCGAAAGCGGCCGGTCGGTATCACTAGCCACCTGCCTTAATGCCATCTCACCTAGCGGGAAGGCGTCTGGTTCGCCAAGCGCTCGGAGAGCCACATACTCGGCAGTCGATTGTGAGATACCCGTCGCGGTCTTTAGTGCTTGCAGAACCGAATCGGTTGATTCGTTAAAATCAACTTCTCCTTCCACTACTGCTCGCGCAAGTTTCTTAATTGCAGCAATCGTCGCTTTCGGCAAGGCCAGTCCATTCAGATCGGCGTTTGCTAATGCTGTCGCGGTTGGGAACAACCTCGTCAGGCCCATGCAAGTCTTACCGATTGGTTCGCCCAGACGTTCGACGATGCGGGCGACGATTGTACGGGCCGCCGAATTTTCTTTCTCGCTGACAATTGCGTACACGGCGCATTCAAACGGATCCCATTCACCCGGAATACGTAGGCCAGGCCGCTGAGCTACATGTGGGCCAAGCAGAGGATCTGATCGCAACGCGATTGTTGTGCGGGCCGGATCCGCTGATGTATCAAAAACTCGACGCGCTGCGGAAGAGATCTGAAACAGAGTTGCCGGCTCTGCGCCTCGAACGCGCAGTTCGAGTGCATCTTCGGCTAGAAGTGGATGGACGCAAACAATTGCAAAACCATCAGTGGTTCGGAGAGTACGAAAGTACGCGCCTTCCCTTACCTGCTCTACGCCCGGGATTGAATGAGCCGAAAGAAATCCACTCACTTGATTCCAGTCATACGGTGGACGAAAGGCTAGTTTGAGTATCACCTCATCATCCATGGCGTTAGCATCAAGGCATTGTTTTCGAAGCTCTCGCGGGGCGCGCCCGTAAGTCTCCAGGAACGCGGTGTTGAATCTACGGAGACTGCCGAATCCAGCCGCGAGTGCAATCTGCGTAATTGGGAGCGCGGTCTCATCCAACAACCGTTTTGCGAAATGAAGCCGTCTCGTTTGCGCAAAGGAGATTGGAGACGCGCCAACGTGTTGGAGAAATAACCGACGGAGATGTCTTGATCCTAAACCCAGCTTGGTGGCCAGCTCGTCAACAGAAGCATTATCCAAAGCCCCTTGATCGATTAAGCGCAGCGCTCGTCTAACAACGGCAGACGTTCCCATCCATGCCGGCGTCCCCGGCGCCGCCTCCGGTCTACATCGCAAGCAAGGTCGAAATCCCGCTTCCGCAGCGGCAGCTGCGGTTGGGTAATAGCGAACGTTGCGGCTATTCGAAGTCCGTGAAGGACAGATTGGCCGACAGTAGACTCCGGTTGTCTTGACGGCGATGAAGAACTTGCCATCGAAGCGAGGATCTCTACTGAGTCGCGCGCGATCCAGCGCACGAGCGTCAAGTGATAAAGCACTTATCATCAACTCGAACATACGACAATTCTCAAATTCCTGTTAGCCGTTTTCGGACTTCAATTCCGTGCCTTGACGGTCCTCTCTGCGCAACCTCTGTGTCCCTCTGCATCTCTGCGGTGCGTGTTGAGTTGCTTAAAGAAATGCCACATGCACTGCAGAGACGCGGAGGAAACAGAGGTTGCGCAAAGAAGCAGTTACTGATTTTTCTGAGGAACCGAAATAAATGCACAAATTGACCTCAGTCTAATGCGTCCGAAATTGGCGAGTAACGTCGCAGAGGTCGCGCTAGGTTACGGATGAACTCCCCAAAACTGGATTGTGCAGGAATGTCGATAAACCTGTCCCTCCAATCCATCCCAATAAGTTACGTCCGAGGATACCAAGATGAAAAATGGATTAACTACTCGAATTGTAGTGTCGTTGGTTATCAGCGTACTAGTTCCTGCCGCGCTTAGAGCACAAACATATCAGGTGCAAACACTCAACGGTTTAGGCGGCGGTGCGGGTGCGAACAGTATTAACAATCGTGGGCAGATTTTGGGATTCGCGAACAACTCCAGCAATACCGTGTCGCATGCTGCGCTGTGGAAGGATGGATCAACTCCAATCGATCTCGGTGCTTTTGGAGGACCGAATACAAACAGCACAGTTGCGTTTCCGGTTAAGAGCAACAGCGGTCTGATAGTTGGAATCTCTGATACCAACCAGGACAACCCGCTGGGTGAAGCTTTTTCATGTTGGCCGTTCTTTGCGCCGGGTGTACCGACGGGGAAGATCTGCAAAGGCTTCCGTTGGGAGAAAGGCGAACTGACACCGTTGCCTCCGTTTTCGGGTGGCTATAACAGCTATGCAACCGCCGCAAATAATCGTGGACAAATCGTTGGTTGGGCGGAAAACGGAGTTCACGACTCAACCTGCAATGCGGCATTTCAAATTCTGCAGTTCAGGGCCGTCGTCTGGGAACCAAACGGTACGATGCGAGAGTTGCCACCGTTGCCAGGTGATTCAACAAGTGCGGCGACCGCGATTAACGACAAAGGTCAAGTCGTCGGAATTTCAGGAGCGTGCGGTGTTGCCGTCGGAGATGTCAGTGCAGCTCATGCCGTCATTTGGGAGAACGGTGTTCCAACACGAATCGAAGATTTCGGAGGGCACGCATGGAATACACCAACAGCAATCAACAATGCGGGAGTCGTAGTTGGTTTTTCTCTGCCGGCAGACAAAGACGGTACCCGATTCTACAGAGCATTTGTGTGGACCAAAGCGACTGGAACAAGAATGCTCAATCAGATTGCGGGCGACGTTCGCAGTGCAGCATTTGGAATCAATGACGATGGACAAATCGTCGGCCTGTCACGTACTCCGGGCGCGCTATTGCGTGCAGTGTTATGGGAGAACCCGAATGCCACGGTAAAGAATTTGAACGACTTCGTTGCAGTGGGTTCACCTTATTTGTTGATTGCGGGCGATGTGAACAATGACGGCGCGATAGCTGGTTTCACCGGCGGTGGCCTGGCGTTTCTCGCTACACCAGACACTTCCCTCGCGCTAATCAGAACTTCAAACACTGAATTCGCAGGACCAGTGAGTACACCCCTGAACGTTCGTCGCGTCCTCATGCAAAGGTGGTGGCTTGACGATTGAGAAGGAGAGTTCGTTGTGACGGAAAGTTCTAACTATCCAAATCTCATGGGTGCCGACGAGTTAGTAGAACAACAATATGCGAACCGCAGGCATCTACGACCGGTTTACGACGAAATAATCAACCTGGCAATGAGTTGCGGCGAGATAGATATTCGGGTTCGAAAGACTCATGTTTCGCTGGTTGCACCAAGAAGAACTTTCGCAAGGATACAGCCAACGAAAAGACGGGTGGATTTGGGACTTCGCCTGGAGAACTGTAAACCCGGTGGGCGACTCGAGCTTTCGCGTATTCACCACACGATGCGAGTTCAAATCGGGCTGTCGAGTCGTGACGAAGTCGACGATGAAGTTCAGCGTCTATTGATCCAGGCGTACTCAGAAAATTGTTGATTATCCTGCTGGGACCGCTGGCGTCCCCGCTGCGTCTTTTCGTGTTGATTCGTGTGTTTCGTGGATCGCACTTTCAGAACCTGGACAAAACGATCCACGAATCAACACGAAACACACGAAAGCACCGCGGAGACGCTGAGAACGCAGGGGAAGCGCAGAGAAGATTCAAATTGTTAAACGTTCAAGTTTCGAGCGCGGCCTCTTCTCTTCTCGCGGCGCGTCGCTCTACCCACTCATAAACCATCGGCAGGATCACGATCTTAATTGGACGTGTGACCAGTCCGCCGACGACGACGATTGCCAGCGGCTTCTCGATTTCCGCGCCCGTACCGGACGAAATGATGAAAGGTATCAAGCTAATGCTCCCAATCAATGCGCTCAACAATTCCGCACGCAGGCGCACGCTCGCGCCGGTAATGACAGCTTCATGCAATTCCATTCCACGATTGCGTAGCTTGTTTATGTAAGAGACCATCACCATTCCGTTTTGCACAGCGACACCGAACACCGCGATGAACCCAACTATTGCTGGAACGCTCAAAGGAAATCCGGAGATTAGAAGAAACGTTGTACTACCTACCAGGGCTATCGGTATGTTGAAGATAATTGTCAACGTATTGCGCAACGAACTAAAGCAGGAGTAGATGAGCACGAACACCAATAGCAGCGAGATGGGAATGGCAATCAATAACCGGCGCTCAGCCTGCTGAGCATTTTCGAATTGTCCTCCCCAGGTAATGAAATAGCCGGGTGGTGTTGTGACCTGCAACGCTACCGCCTGCTGTGCGTCATGAACGAAGCTGCCAATGTCACGACCTTTGACGTTGCACATTACGACTACTCGCCGGAGCGAGTTCTCACGACTGACGACCGAATCACCACTTGATAATTTGAATGTAGCCAATTGCCCAAGAGGTATTGTTCCACCCACTGGCGCGGCGACCAGGATGTTGGCGAGCTTCTCCACTTGATTGCGGTAGTCCTCTTTCAGTCGCACAAAGATCGCAAATCTTCGCTGGCCTTCAAGGACATCGGTAGCCTCATCTCCGCCGATCGCAATCTTGGTGACTTCGAGCACATCGGCAATGTTCAATCCGTACCGCGCGATCTTGTCACGATCGACATCGACTTCCAGGTGCTCTTCGCCTGCAACTTGCTCGACCGCCAGATCCTCGACGCCACGAACATGCGACATCGCATCGCGAATATTGTCGGCCAGCTTGCGCAGCGTCTCCTGATTCTCACCAAAAACCTTTACCGCGATCTGTGCATTGATTCCGGAAATGAGTTCGTCATTGCGCGTTTCGATAACCTGTGAAAAATTGAACTTCACTCCAGGAAAACTATCGACACGACTCCGCATTGCATCGACCAACTCGTCTTTCGTTCTGGCAGTCGTCCATTGCTTCTTCGGTTTGAGGCGCACGTAGAGCTCATCATTGCTGACACTCTCTGGATCACCTCCGAGTTCGGCGCGACCAATTTTTGCAACGACGGTTTCAACCTCAGGAAACTGCTTCAACGTTTTCTCTATTTGCGAAGATATTTCAATGGCTCGTGGCAACGAGATGCTTGCCGGCATCGTGGCGCGAACAAGCATGTTGCCTTCATCGATCGTAGGCAAGAACTCGCTACCAAGAATAAACACGTCGGCAAAACTCCAAACTAGCAACAAGCCCGCGATCGCGAGTGTCAGATAACGATGGCGAGTCGCCCACTCGAGTACTGGGACATAAATACCTTTGAAAAATTTGATGATCGGATTTGTCCGAACTTCACCCTTCTTCAACCGCAACCACAATGCGCACAGCATCGGAGCAATGCACAGCGCCATTAACATCGAACCAATCATCGAAAATGTGACGGCAGACGCGAGCGGCTTGAACAACTTGCCTTCTATGCCTTGCAACGTGAAAACCGGAAGAAAGACGGCGATGATTATTAGAATTGCGAAGAACATCGGTCGACCAATTTCCTGCGCGGCGACGAGAATCGCCTCACGCGTCGAGTGTTCACGATGTTCCTCCAGATGGCGATAGATATTCTCCACCATCACTACGGTTGCATCGACCATCATGCCAATACTGATTGCCAGGCCGCCAAGCGACATGAGGTTTGCCGACAAACCCCAGTACCACATCAGTATGAAAGCGACGAGCATGCAAAATGGAATTGCGGCAGCAGTAATGAATGAGCTGCGAAAGTTGCCCAATAGCAACACCAGAATGATCAGCACCAGTAGCTCGCCTTCGATTAGCGATTCAACAACAGTGTGCACGCTGTTATCTACCAGCTCGGCTTGATCGTAGTAGTCAACGATCGTGACGCCTGGCGGCAGCGCCTTGTTGATCTCTGTGACCTTTTCCTTGAGTCTCTCGATTACCTGCTTGGTGTTTTCATTGATTCGCTTGAGAACGATTCCAGTGACAACTTCTCCCTGACCGTCTTTCGTGACTGCACCCTGGCGAATCTCATTCCCGATTTCCACGCGTGCTACATCGCTGACTCTGATCGGCGTGCCACCTCGTGAGTCGAGCACGATGTTCCCGATGTCAGCGATGTCTTTGACCAGCCCCAGCCCACGAACGACGTATTGCTCGTCACCATGCTCAATGAAGTTAGCTCCGGTGTTTTGATTATTGTTCTGGATGGCTTCAAAGAGAGACTTGAGAGTGATGTTGTAACTGACCAGCGCCGGCTGATCGACGATGACTTGATACTGCTTAACATCTCCACCAAAACTGAGTACATCAGCTACGCCGGGCACAGTGCGCAGTTGCAGCTTCACGATCCAATCCTGAATCGTACGTAGCTCCTGATTGCTCTGTCCGTGGCCAACGATTTGGTAAAGATAGATCTGTCCCGTGCCGGTAGTGATCGGTCCCATCTGAGGTTCGAACCCTGCCGGGATGCTATCTTTGGCAGCGGACAAGCGCTCGAAGACTTGTTGGCGTGCGAAATAAATGTCCGTGTCGTCGGTGAAGTAAACAGTGACGACAGATAACCCGAACTTCGAGTCTGATTGCACACGGGTAACACCCGCGATGCCATTCATCTCGTTTTCTATTGGAAACGTGATCTGCTGCTCGATTTCTTCTGGCGCAAGACCTTCCGCTTCCGTATCGATCTCGACCTGGACCGGTGTGACATCGGGAAAGGCATCGACGTTCAATCTGCGTAAGGCAAGAATTCCACCAGCCACAATCAACATCGACACAACGGCCACGAGTAATCGTTCACGATAGAAGAAAGCAATAAGGTTATCGGTCATATTAGGATCCCGCTCGCGCCATAAAACTCACACAATCGGATAAGCAGATAGTGAAATGAAACATGCAAAGAACAAGTAGGGAAGGGTGGCTTGCCCCGCTGGCCTACCCCTGTGCACCAACGTTGAAATTGGGAAAGGCCAGCGGGGGCAAGCCCCCCTTCTCTACTTGTTCTTTGCATGTTTTTGTTGTCCCCAAACATCTCTATTCCCCAGGCTTATTCTGCAGCAACAAATAGTTTCCTTTCACAACCACCTTATCCCCAGCACTGAGCCCGTCGACGATCTCCACTCTGTCGTTGTTCTGAATCCCAGGCTGCACTTGACGTTTCTTATAGCCATTGCCTTCGGCGACGAAGACAACTGACTTTCCGTCGTCGTTGAGCACGGCGGACTGAGGGATCGAGATTGCCGTTCGGTTCAAAGCGGTAACTATTTGCACGTTGGCAAACATGTCCGGTTTGAGCCTGCCGTCTGGATTAGCCACCTCGGTGCGCACTTTCACCGTGCGAGTGTCAGGATCCACGACGCTGTTAATCAAAATCACTCTTCCGGAAAAAGTGGAGCCAGGAAATGCAGGCACTGTCAGCTTTACTTCTTGTCCAGATCTCACTTGTTGAAGGTCTTTTTCAAAAACGTTCGCATCGATCCAGACACGCGACAGATCGATAATCTTGAACAGGTTGGCATCAGTGCCGACGCTGGCGCCGACTGTGGCGTTGCGCTCAACTACGATCCCGTCAATTGGAGAGTTGAGTGAAAAAACTGAGGCCAGGTCGCTTCTCTTTGACAGCGAATCAATCGCTGAGTCTTTGAGACCGAGTATCAACAAATGACGGCGCGCAGCAATGAGCGCGGCGTTCGTTCCATTTATTGAGTTCTCAGCTGCAGCCTTCGCGACTTCAAGATCGTGTTCGGCAGCCTGAAGATTCTTGCCGGCGGTGATTCTTTGTTCGAATAGCAACTTGGCACGATCGTAATTTTCCTGTGCGAGCTTAATTTCGGCCGCCGACGAGCGGCGCGCATTCTCGTGGTCCGCGAGAGCCTTAAGATAATCGGCCTCCGCTTGATCGATATCCGCTGATTCCAGATCCGCAAGCTTCTGACCTTTTCTGACTCGAGTCCCCTGCCCCGCGTAAAGACGTACGATTCTTCCTTCGTTTACTGGCCCGATAACTGCCACGCGATCTTCGGGCACAAGGATTTTTCCCGTCGCTGCGATTACGCCGGCGATTGCCTGTGGCGTCACAATCTCCGTTTCGATCGCGCTGTTCTGTGTTGACGATGGCGTTGGCGAACTATTGGGAACAGAAGAACTCGCGGGCGGAGTTTGCTTGCAACCTATCTGTACCATCACGCTAAGAAGCGCTGGCAGCAACAGTATGTGAAGTTTCTTCCGGTGAATCATGTTGGCTCCTTTAGCGATCACTTGGGCAGCGGCGTTGCTGTCGCGAGTTCGACATCAAGCAACGACATTTGATAATCAAAAAGCGTTTGATAAAAACCAGCGAGCGTGTCGCGTCGTGTGCGGATCGCATCCAGCAGTTCAAGCGTCGAACTCTCACCGGCTCTTAAAGCAACCTCCGTCAGTCTCTGGATGTCATTGACTTTTGTAACAACTCCGCTGCGGTAGAGATCAACGCGGCGTCTTTGCATTTCGAAAGCCACCATTGCCTTATCGACGTCGCTTAGAACTTGATTCGTAATTAGCTGTGTCTGATTTTGAGCTTGCTTTTTCGCGATGAGCGCTTTGGCACGTTCCCCCTGATTGCGATCCCAGACTGGAAGCGTTACGCCAACGCCCATTGTGTACGTGCTCGTCCCGCTCGGAACCTGATCGATACCACCGCCGACGGTGAGGTCGGGAATGCGTTGAGCGTTTTGCAAACGGATGTTGGCGTCAGCGGCTCGTTCACTAAGCTGGGCAGCCTTTAAATCAGGTCGCTCCGCCAGTGCTCGGTCGCGCAATTCAGTGAAGGAAAATTGATAGGGTTCATAGTCAATAGTTCCGGACACATCTACGTCCATCGCTCGATAGTCGCCACCCAACGCGAACCGCAGATCCCGTAAAGCAACTTCGTAGTCTCGTTCCGAGTTGGCGAGGTCCGTATCAAACTTCAGCTTCTCAACTTCGACACGTTCGAGATCCAGTCCCGAAATCTCGCCGGCATTTACCAGTTCACTCGTATGCTTAACTATTTCTGCAAAGGTCGACTCGTTTTCCCGAGCGAGATTGAGCAACGACTGGTTGAGGACCACAGTATAGAACTTGCGTTTGACATCATTTGTGAGTTGCCACACGACCATTTGGAACTGTCCGCGAGCCAGACCAGAGTTCGCGTCGGCGACATCGATCCTCTTGCTTCTCTTTCCGCCAAGCTCGATCGTGTGCGAGATGCCGTAGGAATAAGTTTGTTCTTTAATAAGAGGTCCGCTGAAATTAACAGGCAAGTCTGAGAGACCGACAGTTAACTGAGGATTGGGACGCAACCTTGCTGTCAGCTTCTCGGCATCGGCAGTTTCGATATCGTAGCGAGCTGCCACTAACTGAAGATTTTGTCGCAGGAAGATTTCGACTGCTTCCGCCAAAGTAATCGATCGTTTTGGGATCGGCGTTTGGCTCTGCGGTTGAGACTGAAATTTCGCAACGTTGCTCTGCTCCACAGATGCGGGTGCCTTCTCCTGTGCCTGGGTGCCGGAGACGGTTATAGCTATTAACGTCAGTCCGCAAAGAAACGTCTGACTTTGCTGACAAAAAGTTCGCTGCCATCGGCTGATTACAAAGTCGCCGAAGCGGCGCATACCAATGGCGGAATACTTGCCAATGGGATTAGTCGCGCGCTGATACATTCCTCCACCTCAATAATTAGGTTTTCAAACCACGTGGTGAAAAGCCGTCCCGCTGATTAGACCGATGGCTGGCAAGGCAGGCTCACCCGAATCTGAGTCTTTTGAAATCGGTAAAACGTCAGACCAGTCAAACCGATGATCTGCAATTCACTCGGACTTGGCTCAGCTTAGAGGTGGTGCACGACCGGATGTGGGTAACGCTAAGGTAGAAAGGTAGGAAACTGTTTCTTCCGAAAGAAACACGACCTGCTGTGGTGTTTGGGTGGTGAGTATTACGTGAACAAAAGCTCCGAAAAGCTGTCGTTGGAATTGGCACAAGGAGCAGTCGTTATTACGAGACTGACCCTGATACGAAGATGGTGAGTTACTGTTGTCGGAAACTGCTGTGAGTTGCGACACGCGAGGTGACGACAATCCGTGGCTATGTGCTGCCTCCACGATTGCCCCATAACCAATCGTAAGAAGCAACAAACAAGCCAACGCAGAGCGCCGCTTCCCGCGCGCTCGGGAGCCCAACGAGTGTGAGTGAACGTTCACTTTGGTCCAGAGCCCTTTAATAAACGGGCGATATCTTACTCGATGGATGTGCGTTAAGCCACTCGGGTTGCGTGGGAGGTTGTGTCCTAATCTGAGTTCGACACGCTGTTAGCCTCTCGCGGTTTCCGGTCACTGCCCTCATTTTAAGGCGTAGCAACGACAGGCTAACAGCCTATCCTCAGATTAGGAACTGAAAACAGCCGCGAATTCTTCGTGGTGAAGACCGACGATACCGACTGGGAGGGTTTTCTAAAACCCGTTCAGTGGCACTGCACCGGACATGTCTGTGGAGGGGTAATCTTCTTTAGCGGCGTTGCTCCTCGCATCGTGGGTGTCCGAGATTGTCGTAAATTCGTCATAGCAGTCACATTAACCTCTCGCCATACTTCCGCTGAGTTTCGTGGTCCGCGGCCAGACAACGACTTGATGATTCAAGATCTGCAGCTGGCGAAACCACGACCGTGCGAGTCACAGCGCCCGATCTCGAAACATTCCATAAGATTGCCAGGCCTAAGCATTTCAGCAGAAAGTAGGCATTAACAGTGACGGTAGCCAATTTGGACGAACAGTCATGCGCGCGATCACTGCATTACGTTCCACGTTGGCTGCTTGTGATACTTCGCGTACACCTTGGCGTAATCTTTCTCATAACCGTGTCGGGAAAGATCTTCCGCTCTTCGCCTTTTTCCGAGGAGATGGTTAGTTACCTTCAGGGTTACGTGATGCGCAATGCCTCATCGCCGTATCGCGAGTTTATCCAGCAGTCCGTTCTTCCCCACTCATCGCTCTTCAGCTATCTCGTAATGGCGGGTGAAGTGGTCGCAGGTATTTGTTTGTTGCTCGGTCTGTGTACTCGAGTTGGCGCGGCGGTAGCAATGTTTCTGTTCTTAAATTTCATGCTGTCGAAGGGACGGTTGTTTTGGTCTCCGGACAGCGAGGACGCAGCCGTGTTTTTTAGCGCGCTCGTTGTGTTGATCGGAGCTGCCGGAAGAGTGTGGGGCCTCGATACTTATCTTGTCCGACGGTGGCCCCGCGGTTTCATCTGGTAAGCCGTATCGGAACACGAAAGACGCTTCTGAACAACGCCGTTCGCCGCGGGCGATCACTAAGTCGCAATAAGTTCGGCACGTTCTTCTAATTGCTCTACGACCAAGGCAGCCTTGGATTCAGGCGCCGTCGCCTTCCGGCTACGGCGCTATTCACCATGGCTTGCTTTTGTCTTGTTGCCCCGCGACGAAAAGTGTCTGCGATACGTCGTCGGCTTTAGTCCGAATCGACGCTCGAACGCGCGGCGAAAAGCGTCAGCACTCTTAAAGCCAACTGAGAGCGCTATGCTGTCTACGGTTTGATCGGGCAGCGTTAATCGCTCGCGAGCTTCGGTAAGACGCACTGTTTCCACGAACTCTGCGGGTGTGGTTCCTAAAGCATCTTTGAACCGGCGACTGAAATGACGCGGGCTGAGTGCCGCTCGATCCGCGAGCGACTCCGCTGAGAGATTCTCTTGAAGATGGCCTTGTATCCAGGCTGCAAGATCGGCGAAACGATCGCTCGCTCGTGTCTGAAATCGCAAAGGCTCAGAAAACTGTTCCTGTCCACCAGGTCGTTTGAGATATACAACCAGTTCACGCGCCACTGACAGCGCCACACGCGGACCGTAGTCTTCTTCGATCAACGCAAGTGAAAGATCAATTCCAGCAGTGATTCCCGCGCAGGTATAAAACTTACCATCCTTCACGTACAGTGCGTTGGGATCAACTCGCAGTTCAGGAAAGCAACTGGCCAGGTGTTGGGCGTGACGCCAATGTGTCGTCACTCGTCGCCCGTTGAGCAATCCAGTAGCAGCCAAACCGTAGGTGCCAGTACATACGGTCGCAATCCGACGAGTTTTCTCGGCGCGTTGACTCACCCATTCGCCTACAGCCTGCTGTGTTTGCGGAATGCGGAGACCTTTGCCACCGGGAATAATCAACGTATCCAGAAGTGGCGCCGTTCGGATCGTTTCATCAGGCTTAAAGACTATGCCATTTTCAGAAACAAACGGTTTCCTGGTGAGGCCAATCGTGAGCACGTCGTAACCGGGACGATTCTCGCCGCCGGTCTCAATTAAGGCCGAGCTAAAAGCGTCAAACGGCCCAACCACGTCCAGTGCCATCACGCCCTCGAAACCCAGCACACCCACTCGCAGTGATCTCATAAGAGAGGCCGCCCTTCAACAGTATAAAGCAAAGGACCGATTAACCGGTTGGTTGGCGACGACGTTTTAACTGCCAAATCTGGCTATTTCTTGAGTGACATGATCGCATGTCCGAAATTGTCGAAATTACGTCATTGCGATCAAAAGCCCCGATCGGCATTCTGACTTACTGAAACTGAACCAGGAAAGTGAGATCGAAGATGAAGAAATTGATTCTGGTCGCCGGGTTAATTGGTCTTCTCTTTACCTGCGCCAGCGGGCAAAACACATCGAGTGATGAATCCGCAATTCGGAAGACTGCTCTCGATTACATCGAAGGCTGGTATGAAGGCGATGCGGCCCGCATGGAAAACGCATTACATCCAGAACTTGCCAAGCGCATGATTTCTACGGATCCCAAGACGGGTCACAGTCAATTCAATCACATGGGCGCGATGCAACTGGTTCAGAACACTCGCCGCGGCGGTGGTAACAAAACGCCAAAGGAACAGCAAACGAAAGATATCACCATTCTCGATCGGTACAACAATGCCGCCGTAGTTAAAATCGTGGCTTCCGGGTGGATCGATTATCTGGAAGAGGCAAAGTTCAATGGACAATGGAAAATCATAAACGTGCTTTGGGAGTTGAAATGATAAGGCGTCTTCACCGTCTGCCATTTGCATCCGTTACGTTCATTCGTTGCGGCCACCATGGAACCGCCCCAGCACACCTCTTAGTCCGGTCTTTTCGGGTAACACAATGCGACCTTCCGTATCCGCGTGTTTGATGGCGATCAAAAGACTCTCGATTTCGGTTGCGCCGGTGTAGCGCTCGTCGTTGATGTAGAACGTGGGAGTCCCGGTCACGTGTTCATCAAACACGCTAAGGTTGTAATCCGCTTCGATCTGCTTAAGAAAAGTATTCTCAGACATGTCGCGAGCAAACCTGTCGACATCAAGACCAATGTGCCTGGCGTAACGAGAAAGATCGCGATCCTCAAGGGCCTGTTGATGAGTGAACAACTGGTCGTGCATCTCCCAAAATTTTTCTTGCGCGGCCGCTGCCTCAGCTGCTTCAGCGGCTCGCACAGAATGTGGATGAGTACGCACGGTGGGAAAGTGTCGAAAGACAAAGCGCAAATTGTTGCCCAGCCGTTTCTGCACTTCCTTGATGATCGGATAAGCACGACCGCAATGGAGGCATTCAAAGTTGCCGTATTCAAGCAACGTGACCGGCGCATCTGCACTTCCGCAAATGTGGTCGCGTTCGGTAACCAGGTTTTTTAGTTTGATGGTGTCCGTTAGCATCCTTTTGCCCCTGGTAGATCACGTTCTTTCGCAAATCGTGGGGTTATCACCCATTTAAACTTCCCGGCTCAGCTCGCTGAAGCGGCTGCGGCTACTCCCTGTGCCGCTTGCTTGATAAACGCGGCGACCTCGTTGAAGTTCAAGGCCATTCAGGTCGGGAGGCGAAACATCCAATACCAGACAGCTCGGTGGTACAATTCGTGTACGGTTGAGAAAAGCCACACGCTGTTCAAGCGCATCGCACGAAGCGGTAGTGATCCTTTTCGTGTGAATCACACAGTTAAGATCACGGCCCAGGAGGCTCAATTTATTCCTCGCGCGAAGCACCTGAGGATCACTTCATGGCCGATTCCTCTCTGGCTCGTGCGCTTACAGCAGGTTTTCAAAAGGGGGGAAGTAAGTGACAGGGATTCTATCTTCTAATCGCTTAATACCAAAGTATCGATCGATACCTGGATAACGAGCAGGGGCTAATAGTGGACGCACTATTGCACTTCGGCCCTATCCCGCGCTGAAACTGTTCCGTGATGCAATGTATGTATCACTCAAGGATAAGCTGCCGCCCCGATGTTTGGGACTATCCAAGTAATGTGACAAATCTACAGAGAGCACAAATAGCCAAAAGGAGAACCACCGTGAATCAGACATCAGCTCAAAAACAAACCGAAGAAGTTCGTGACAACCCCGGCGTCAAGGCAGTTGATATGAAGCTTGAAGTCGTTGTCATTCCAGTCTCAGATCCCGAACGGGCGGAGCAGTTCTATCGGAAACTCGGTTGGCGGCAGGACGTCACGCCACCAGGCTCGGGCGTATACCAATTCACACCGCACGGTTCCGCTTGTTCGATGCAATTCGGCAAGGGCCTCACGTCGGCCACACCCGGCTCGGCTCAAAGAAATTACCTGATCGTCTCTGACATCGAGGCCGCGCGAAACGCCCTGGTCGAAGGCGGTATCGACGTAGGCGAGATCTTCCACTTCACCGCTAACGGTCCAGTCGCTGGTCTCGATCCCGAACGCTCCACTTACCGCTCGCAGGCATTGTTCAGCGATCCTGACGGCAACAGCTGGCTGCTTCAGGAAATCACGACGCGGCTTCCGGGTCGCATCGATTTGGGTGTTACTTCGTTTGGCTCCGCACCCGATCTGGCAAGCGCGATGCGCCGTGCAGAGGCTGCTCATGGAGAGCACGAGAAGCGCCTCGGGCAGCGCGATGAGAATTGGTCAGACTGGTACGCCGAGTACATGGCGGCGGAGCAGGCGGGCACAGAGTTGCCGCAGTGAAAACAAAAGAAACTTAGAGAGTTCATCCGCAGATTACGCAGATTCTTTCATTGAACGAGGTCAGTTCTTATACGAATCTGAGTAATCTGTGGATAAGAATTGAAGCAGTTTCGGTGAATTCATCATCATCCGAAATAACTTGGTCGTGACGCGCTATTTACTGTTCTCAATGCTCGTCGCAAGCACATCATTCATAGCGCAGGCCGCTACGCGCTTCGGTACCGAGGGCAGCTTCAGTTTTATGTCGACTGATGTATTACCGGCAACCTGGGCCGATCCAATCTTGGCCCAGCCCTTTCCCATATCAATATAAATCGGCACCAGCATGACGAAATCGTCTGACACGCCCGATTGGGTTAGCTTAGCGCTCAGCATACCGTCCTGACTCACATTGTATTGGAACTTGTACGCAGGAACTTCAGTGCCGTAAACCCACTCGTTAAAGAACCAATCCATCTTGCCGTTTTTGTCGACGTCCATCTCCTTTGTCATGTGCTTCTCGACGATGCGTTTGAAATCCTCCGTCGAAACATCCTGATTGAAGTGGGTCTGAACGAAGTCCTTCATCATTTCCTGAAACTTCACATCACCGCCTTGTCCCTTGTACATCATCATTCGCAGCATGTGCAGAATATAGGCGCCTTTGGGATAGATCAAAAACTGTGCAATTGCACCTGTCTTGCCACTATTGAGCCGATACCCTTGCGTGACTGGTCCTACAGTGTACGGTTTGCGATCCTTTGTCGCGGGCCGCGACGTTATTATCCGCTGGCGTTGGTCTTCCCAAAAGTCAATGAACTTATCGTTGCCGCGAACGGCTTGCACATATAACGACGCCGAGAACTCAGCAAAACCTTCGCTCATCCACTGATCATGATAACTGTCCCAGCCGATGATGTGTCCCCACCACTGATGAGCGATCTCGTGCGGCGCGACGTAGCGCCAGAACGTGTTTGTGCCGCCTCTCGTTCCCAGCAATTGAGCGCGCTGAGTTGTATCTATAAACGCCAGGTACGGCATGTAGACCAGCGTAGGCCACGCTTGACCAAAAAACCCTGCCGGCTGCTGGGTCATCGCAATGCGCGAGTAAGGAAGTTTGCCAAAGAAGACGTTATAGACCCGCATTGAGTTTTGTGCGTCGGCGAGAGCGGAGTCCGCCATTCCAGTCGTGGAGATCGAGCCAAGTGTAGTATCAGTCTTGACGCCTTGACTCTCGAGACGCTCGATGTCTTGTTGGATTCGTCTCAACTCACCCGGAATTTCCGTATTTGCATAAAACTCAATGTTGTATCCCGAATCTTTATCGGCTACTTCTTTGCGTTTGAAACTTCCATAATTGAATCCCGCAACAGCCAGTTCTGTTTTTCCGCTGGACCACTTCGCGATCGATATGTCGCCATCACGTGAATCAGGCTCCACAGGCGCACCGGTACCGACAAACAGGTACTTATTCGGATAGCGGAAGGTCATATCGAATATTGCCCGGTCTTCGGCGTAAAGCGCGTTAGCGTTTCCTGGATACCATGTGGAACGTGGAATCAAGATAAAGTTGCCGCCACCTGAATCGCGGAGTGCTTCGTCGCCATCGTATTGGACTACCAGCTGATAAGTTTTGCCGACCTCGAGTGGCTTCGCGAAAATCACGCCGAAGTCTGCATCGTCATCTTTGTCTTCCTGAATAAAGGCCAGGTCGTTACCTTCAGAATCCTGCACCCCGGTCACACGCAATGAGCGATAAAGGTCAAAAGGAACAACCCGAGTTCCAGGTATTAGATTGCGAAATGTAATGCGGTCCGTAGCCGTAAGGTGCGAACCCTTAATCGCTGCGTCAATTTGGTGGTGGGTGATGTCAATAACGCGGCGGTCCTCAGAACTCGACGCGGTGCCCTGTTTGTACTCTTGTGCGCGATGGAAAGCGGTCCATAAACCGGCGTCGGTTTCACCATAACTGAACAAAGCCACCTCTTCCGGATTCGCCCCGGGAACGCCTAGCGGCTCCAGCACAAAGACCAGTTTGTTAAAACGTTTGCCATCGATGAAAGCGTTGAAAAAACCTTCATGGCCTGGATTGTAAAGATCAAATAAGGTGCGCAGCTCGCGATTGTCGTGCAGCCGTTTGCGAAGAAGTTCCTGGTTGCTGTGGTAATGGTCATGCGCCTGCGACGCCGCAGGACCGCCACTCTTCATAGTGACGTTTGGCGATGATTTGATCTCTTCGAATGTTTTGTCGGTAAAGCGCAGCACGAGGTGAGTGAACTCTTCGGTGATGCCGTCTTCGTTTGTGAATATCTTGATGCTCTTCCTTTCGATTGCCGTTGGTGGTGTCAGGGAGAATTCGCCAGTACCGATAAACACCGCCGCCGTAATTCGGCTTTCAACCGGAGTAATGAAATATAGTTCACCAGTCTTAAGAGTGAAGGTTGCGGCATCTCGTTTGAGCGCGAGGTTGTTCACTACAGCATAAGGCCCGGTGAAATCCTGATCAGTTTTGCCGAACTGCCGGAGTGTTTGATAAACCGGGTCGAGATTGCCCTTCTGAGGACCGGTAGCAACTTTGACTTGCGCTTCGACCGGCGCAATTTCGAGACCCACATCCACCGATCTGACGGCATTGTCTTCGACTTTGATGTCCGCTTGGCGTGTCTCTTTGAAGCCTTTGGCGACTATGACGATGTCGTAAACGCCGGCGGTTAAGCCTTCGACTTTGTATCGACCCTGTGCATCAGTGACCGTTGAAAAATCCTGATTCGTAGTCTTGTTAGTAACGGTTACGCTGGCACCGGGAATCGCAGCACCCTTAGGATCGGTTACTTTTCCTGCGATGCTTCCACCCGCTGCGTGTACCACGGACAACGGCAGTGAAAGCAGGGCCATAAGCAGGACGAGGAAAAGTCCTTTAGCATATTTCATTAGCAACCTCGCAAACTGATGGAGAATTGTGGCGCAATCAAGTGTTGGGACACACAACAGTGAGTTGACGCCAAATTATTGGCGTTTGATCGTTGGTAGTCAAGCCAATCCAATTACGACGTCCTGACCAAGAAACGACAAGATTAGAGCGAGAGTGGATAATCGAGTTGCTACCGATCAAAACCTATCCCCGCCTGCCCGGGTTGTCTGGTGTGACCAGTGTTTCGACCCGGGGAGGCGGGGACGCGTGCAGTCCCAGCACGATGGTGTAACTAACTTATCGCATCATGCTTGCTTTGTTTGGCCCGTACCGCTCTCCTCTTCAACGTTTTGAGTTGCGCTCTTTTGACGCAGTAAGTTTTTGACTCCGAAGAGCGATTCAAGTGTGTCTTGCCAGAACGGTGCACCGACACTGAGAAGCAGAACCATTACTGCCCAGCCTAACAAGACGGTCACATTATGCTTTTGCGCGTCCCACCACTCCAAAGATGATTGTTCACGCCAAGCCACATCGCAATCGTCGAAACCGGGTCTACAATCCGGCAAGATTTCCTGGTGCTTTACGTTGAGTGGAATGCCTTTGTCATTACGTATCTCTGTCCAACCCGCGAGCGGATGCGCGTTCCAAGGTTTCCAAAGATAGGTCCAAACGCCTGTGCCCCAAAGAAATGATTTGAACTGAGCTGTGCTAATCGGTGAGAAACCGAATTGCTCGTAGGTATTCAAATAGGAGGAAACTTCACTTCGGGTATCCTCAAATTGCTTCTTAAGATTAACTTGAGGTGTAGCGCCAGCGTTTGCCTGGGCCTCCTTTGCTGCCTCCTCAGCCTGTGCTGCCTCCGCTTGCTTTGCTGCCTCATCCGGCTTTCCTGCCGCAGCCTTTGCTGCCGCCGCAGCCTTTGCCGCCTCAGCCGTTAGCGTGTCAGCCTTTTCAACTGCAGCGCGTTTTGCTTCCTCCACCTGCTTTGCGGCGGCAGCCTGCTGCGACTGTTCGAGAATCTTCGCGCCGGCATCGACGATCAGGTTCCTCTGAACTTCATTGGTAGAAAGGGTGCGGTATATCTGAAAGAAGTTGGCATTCAATAGAATTACGACAACTGCGCTAATGCAGATAGACACCGTTTTCATGTGTCGCGTATATCTCTCATCGAAGCTCTGCGTCACTGTGTCGAACCATGCTTCAACCTGATTTAGCTTCGCCCGAAGTGGCGCGATCGCCTCGTTAAACTTTTGATTCACATCGCCAATTATTGTGGAAAGTTTCGGAAGCTCTGCAGCGACAGCATTCAGCGCATCCAATGATTTCTGATTTTCTTCTGCCGATCCGGCGGGTGGCGATGATTTTCTTGACTCAATCTCGGCATCGACCGCCTTCTTAGTCTCGGCAACAAGATCGAGAACCGAATTAATATCCAACGTACTTAGTTGCAGTAAATCGCCAAATACAACTTTCTGATTCACTTTGTCACCGTCGACGAGTGCCTGTACGTCATCGAGCAAAGGTGCAAAGACGCCACGAATCTTCGATATCTGCGCACTTACAGAAGCTGCCAATTCCTGATTCTGAGTCAGGATCGTTATCGACTTGCTCAGGTTCGAGATTTCAGTGCAGAGCTTCGTAAACTTGTCCAACTCACCCGAAAAGAACGGTGCCTTCAATTCAAGCTTGGCCAGGATTTTTAGCAAGTCGTCCTTCGCGAGAGAGTCCAGAACGACCTTGCCATACCGATTTACACGACCGATATTCTTGAACTGGCCGAGAACGGCCTCTGAAAACTCCTTGGCCTCGTTCGACGCAGGCCTCTTAGTTCCCTTAATGAGTAACCAAAACTTCGCTAAAAGGTTAGTCGCCGGTTTTGAATCCGGTCGGGGTCCCGAGCTAATTGCCTGGTCGTAGAGGTCTTTGATCGACTCTACAATCTGCTTGGATTTCAACTGCAGAAGTTTTTTTAGTCCAGTCTGAATACTCTGAACTATAAGGCTCAACACGAGTAGCACTACAACGAGTGCGATAATGGTGTTCAAGGTTCCAAGATTCATTATGGGGGTCCTTTCTTGAAACAGCGAAAGTCAGTTGATGCTTACGAATGGAAATACTTCGTAATAGTTGTGACGGCGACACCGGTGGCAATGGCGAGCGTTGACTCACGCACTCCACCAATCTTCACGCCCTCTTATGTCAATATTCCCATCATGCTGAGGAATGATTTTTTGAACATCGTCAGGTCAACACTGAGCTCGAGACGTCGCTCAGGAACTGTTTGCAGTTTGGAGATAGATGCGACTCTGACGAGGTTAGAGTCGAGAGTTCACACTTGTCTGACAGAACAACCGAACTGGATTAAGCGCGAGTTTGCGAGGATGCAGAACCTCGGGAGAATTCAGCTGTTTCGAACGCGCGCAAGATATTGAAGAACAAATAGAAAGTCAATCATTTCAGATGAGATGAGATCATTGGCGCGTACGAACTCAAACACCGGGAGGGCCTGAGCTTGTCTCGTCCGGGTGTTGGCCGGCGATAAGGCGATGACGACCTAACAGCTTTAATAAAGTCGTTGGGTGATCAGTAATGATTCCATCTACACCAGCTGACAACAAGCGGCCCATCTCCTCCGGTTTGTTCACTGTCCAGCCATGCACTACCAGATTTGAGTCGTGTGCGCGTTTCACATAACCTGCATTGATCAAGTCGATTTTCCAAACTTCGACATCGTCTGAATCGCATCTGCGTTTGGTCTGTAATGCAGACGAAACCCCCACATCTCAACCACCGAAGCTGACGTGGCTATTTCCGGACATTCGCGACGGATGAAGTGCAATGTACGCCAGTGTGCTGAGGCAACTAATACTTTATCGATCATGTCGTATCGCCGTAGTAGATTGCAGAATTCTCTTACAAGCTTAATCGGAAAATAGAAGGGCTTAATTTCGATGTTCATTCGGACGCCATGGAATCGATGAAGCACCTCCTCCAAACGAGGCACGCGTAGGCTGGCATCTGCGTTCACCGGAAACACGGCGCCAGCCTTCTTCCACCAAAACGACGCATCGAGCTGTTGGATTTCTTTTGACTTCAATTCTCTGACAAGTTTGTCTACGCCAGTAGTGTCTTTGACGTTTGAATTGTGCATCAGAACCAGATCATCGTCGGCGGTATAACGGACATCCATTTCCAGGACGTCAGCACCTGCCTTGCAGGCCTGTTCAAAGGCATAGATAGTCTCACCAGGCCACTCCCCTCCTCCGCCTCGGTGCGCGATCACTTCGGGAACGTTTGTAACACCTTTGAAGAAAGGATGCTTTCGTCCTCCTTCAATTTCTTTTTCAGGCATTTCGTAAACTGAGTTGAATTATCCGATAGATGGTCGGATTGTTCGCCCGAGGAGCGCGGTAAAAATCGAGCGCTGATGAAAAACGTAACGGTCTAATTGCTGGTTGTTCCGGTGAAACCTCGGATGAGTACGATGATTACGAGTATCAAGAGCAGAAGCCCTGAAATAGCGACAAACGAGAGCTTCAATGTTGTTGCAACACTAGCAATTCGAATCCATTGAGGTTCCAGGGCGCCAGGTCCAATACGCTCGTATCGTCCGAGCTGGCTGAGTTGGACCAGGTTTTCACACCAATCGGCAAACATAGTCACCAGAACCGGCGCCGCGACCCAGAAAAAATTGAGCGGACTCCCAAGAATCCACCAGCCAATGGCGAGACTGAAGATGAGCGCTCCGCCGTACAGGCAGGGATAAACGAGATCTATTTCAAGGAGCTGTCTGGCAACTTCGCGACCGCGAGGGTCGAGTGCTGCCCAATGGCGTCTGACAGCATCAGCATCGTAAGTCAATCGTTGTCCGAGTGGTTTACTATCCGCAGCGCTGGCTGTTGAAAGTCGATTGAGTAGATATTCGCGATCGACAACCTGTGACATGAGCCATCCGCCCAATACGAAGGCGGCAACAGGAAGCACAACTACGAGGATCATCTGAGCAAAGAGTCTGATCATGAATATGAGAAATATTGCGAGGTTAGACGGCACCGTAGATTACCATCACATGCGCGTCAGATAAAGGTATTCTAATCCTGTGCACTTTTGCGCAAGAGTCTGAGTAAGTTTTCCCAGTCTGTTTAGCTGGACTCGCACTTTGCTGCAAGTTTGGTGGGAATGCGACTCGGCATGGGCTTTGCACTCCGAATGGCTGGATACCGAGATTGATTGAATTACAACCGCGGCGGCAACTGCCTCGGTTGGGCCAGGGAGAATTGGAGGTTGCTAAGATGGCTAATGACGATCGCGACATCCTCGAACTGCTCAAAGAAGAACTCGATTTCATTGAGAAGGGCGGATACGGTCGTTCGGTCCACACCCCGTGGAAGCCACAATCGACATTCCAAGACTCCCTGACCTGTATCAATTACGGATACCCATACCGCGCCCATCCGTGCCAAGAATGCCATCTGCTCGACTTCGTCAACCCCGAGCAACACAGCACAGAGATACCGTGCCATCACATTCCTCTAAACGAGGCCGGGGAGACGATCGAAGATCTGGAGGCTGCGGATAACCAATCGCAGTTAGAACGCAAAGTCAGAGACTGGCTTCGCACGAAGATTAGAGAAATCGAGGAGGAACGAGCGACGCAAGCCATCGCCGGGTGCCCCTGAAAGGAGGTTCAAATGAACACCCCGGGCTATCTCATAGTCACGGTACTAGTGGCAACAGCTTTCTTCTTCGGCATCCGGTGGCTTGTTCGTGTTTGCTCCCGCTATCGTGGTACTAAGCTCGTTACCTGTCCCGAAACGCGAAGGCCGGCATTCGTTGAAGTTGACGCGTTGCATGCGTCGATGACTTCCACAGTCGGCTTTCCTGACATTCGACTGAAAAGCTGTTCACGCTGGCCACTCAAGCAAGAGTGTGGACAGGAGTGCCTGCCAGATCTGGATGTGGCGCCCGGTCTATGTCTAGTTAGTGGCGTGCTAATGCAATGGTATCGCGGCAAGAAGGGCTGCTACTGTCGCAAATCGATTGAGCAACTTCACTGGACAGATCACAAGCCAGCGCTGCAAAGCCCCGAAGGGGCGCTGTTGCGATGGAGCGGAGTTTCTGTCGAGAACCTCTCGACGGTCCTCAATACGCACCTGCCGGTTTGTTCGGACTGTTACATAGTGCAATCGTTCCAACGCGAACATCCCGAACTCGTAGTTTACAGACCATGGTTGCACGGCGATGCCCGAAAGCACGACGGCTCGTCTGCGTCACATCATCACTAACGGCAGGAGTTGCACCCGGGCCGCCGATCTTTAGTAAAAGAAATTCATTTCGAAAGGAAGGTGAAATCATGATACCGGGAGCTTTTCTGAATCCACACACGGGGGTTCTACCATTCGACATGTTCCGAACATTCGCACCCACAATGAGAGACCAGACGCCTTTTTCGCCGTGGTTGCCAGCTTGTGACATCTATGAAACCGAACAGGAGATTGTGCTCAAGATGGAATTGCCAGAAATGAAGAAGAACGATGTGCGGGTGATACTGGAGAACAAGGTCCTCACGTTGCGCGGCGAGCGGAAGTTCGAAACGAAAGTGGACCGTGAGAATTACCATCGGATTGAGCGTAACTATGGTGAGTTTCTTCGAAGTTTCGCACTGCCAGCCTTCATTGACGAAAGTAAGATCCTCGCAGAGTTCAAAGAAGGAGTGCTGACGGTAACTCTACCGAAGAATGAAACAGCCACTCCAAAGCATATCGACGTGAAGATTAATTAACGCCAAAGGCGTTTCATTAAGCGCTTGGACCTTTATCGCCGCAGGTGCACCACACCTGCGGCGAGTTTTTTCTTACGGCCTCGCATTTGCAGTAACCCCATCGTTAGCGGGCCACCAAATATTTTTGGGGTAGCATTCCGCAAAAAAGATAAATGACTGCGAGAATTTACTGACGATGAATAATCAATACGTAACTATTGATGGCAATGAAGCAGCGGCCTACGTCGCGTACAAGACCAACGACGTGATCGCTATCTATCCGATCACGCCTTCGTCCCCAATGGGAGAGTACTCCGATACCTGGTCGGCATTAGATCAAAAGAACATCTGGGGCATGACCCCGATTGTGCGCGAAATGCAGTCTGAAGCAGGCGCGGCCGGAACCGTCCATGGCACGCTCCAAACCGGCTCGCTCACCACGACCTTCACATCGAGCCAGGGGTTGCTCCTGATGATTCCCAACATGTTCAAGATCGCCGGCGAGCAAACGAGCACGGTATTCCACATTGCTGCCCGTTCGGTTGCTACTCACGCGCTCTCAATCTTTGGTGATCACAGCGATGTGATGACGACGCGTTCCACTGGCTGGGCCATGTTGTTCGCCAATACGGTCCAGGAGTCAATGGATTTTGCCTTGATCGCTCAGGCTGCAACTCTTCGCGCCCGGGTCCCCTTCTTGCATATATTCGACGGCTTTCGCACCTCTCATGAGGTAATGAAAATTCAGAGGCTTTCCGATGAACAGATCAGTGCGATGATCGATAACAAGCTAGTGCAGGCACACCGGGCGCGCGCTCTCACACCTGATCATCCCGTGATGCGCGGCACTGCGCAAAACCCCGATGTTTTTTTTCAATCGAGAGAGCGTTCGAATCCCTTCTATCTGCAGACTCCAAACATTGTTCAGGAGACGATGAACCAGTTTGCGAAAGTAACCGGACGACAATATCACCTCTTCGACTTTGTAGGAGCACAGGATGCGGAGCGTGTGTTGGTATTGATGGGATCTGGTTGCGAGGCAGCGGAAGAAACAGTTGAAGCACTTTGTAACGCCGGCGAAAAAGTTGGCTTGTTGAAAATTCGGCTTTATCGACCCTTTTCCGTCAACGCCTTAATAAGAGCACTGCCGGTTTCTATTAAAACCGTTGCCGTTCTTGATCGCACAAAGGAACCGGGAAGTATCGGCGAGCCGCTCTATCAGGATGTCGTTACAGGTTTCACCGAAGGATCTGTCGATGGAAGTAGATCTTTCGTGATGCCGCGCGTAATCGGGGGGCGATACGGTCTTTCGTCCAAAGAGTTTACTCCGGCGATGTGTAAGGCTGTTTTTGATGAACTGAAGAAAGAGAAGCCAAAAAATCATTTCACGATCGGAATCAACGACGATGTAACACATACCAGCATTCCGTTTGACGTAGCTTTTAATACCGAACCGGACGACCAGGTCCGCGCCTTGTTCTGGGGACTGGGAGCTGACGGCACTGTAAGTGCTAATAAGAACTCCATCAAGATCATCGGTGAAGAGACCGAGAACTACGCTCAAGGTTACTTTGTCTACGACTCAAAAAAGGCAGGCGCGATGACCGTATCGCACCTCCGTTTCGGTAAGCGCCCGATTCACAGCACCTATCTTGTTCAACGCGCTAACTTCATTGCAGTTCATCAGTTCAAGTTTCTGAACTCCTACGATGTTCTTGGTGCGGCGATTGAAGGAGCGACTCTGTTACTGAACAGTCCGTATGCGCCTCACGAGGTTTGGAACTACCTGCCTCGCTCGGTTCAGGATGAGATCATTCGCAAACAAATCAAGGTCTACGCGATCGACGCCTATGGTGTCGCAAAGGAGAAGCAGCTTGGCAACCGCATAAACACAATCATGCAAACTTGCTTCTTTGCGATCAGTGGCGTGCTCCCTCGCGAAGTAGCAATAGAGAAAATCAAAGAATCGATCCGCAAAACGTACGGCAAAAGGGGAGAGCCCGTCGTACGACAAAACTTCGCTGCAGTTGATGCCGCGCTGGCTCACTTACACCAGGTCTCCGTGCCATCTCAAGTTACAAATACGGTCGATCCGCCGTCACTTGTGCCTATCGGCGCACCGGAATTTGTGCAAAAGGTGACTGCCGAGATTGTCGCAGGAAGAGGCGATCAATTGCCGGTTAGCGCATTTCCGTTCGACGGGACTTTTCCCGTCGGAACGTCGCAATGGGAGAAACGGAACATAGCGCAAGACGTTCCTGTGTGGGAGCCGGATCTCTGTATCGAATGTGGCAAATGCGTTCTTGTTTGCCCGCATGCCACGATTCGCGCCAAAGTGTTTGAGGAGAGCGAGCTCGGAACAGCGCCTGAGAACTTCAAGCATATGCCCGCGAAGTGGCGTGAATTACCAGACAAGCGCTACACAATTCAGATCGCTGTAGAAGACTGCACCGGCTGTCAACTATGTGTCGAAGTTTGTCCAGCAAAGGACAAGAGTAATGTCTCGCGTAAAGCACTGAATATGAGTCCACAATTGCCTTTGCGAGAAAGCGAGCGAGTTAACTGGAATTACTTTCTAAGGTTGCCCGAAGTAAACAGGACTGCCGCACTAACATTTGGCTCCGTTAAGAATGTTCAACTCCTGCAGCCGCTGTTCGAGTTTTCCGGAGCCTGCGCAGGCTGTGGTGAAACTCCTTACATCAAACTACTAACGCAACTGTTTGGCGATCGCGCCATCATTGCTAATGCTACTGGCTGTTCGAGTATTTATGGCGGGAACCTACCTACGACCCCTTATACGATCAATCGTGAGGGCCGAGGCCCCGCCTGGAGCAATTCTCTCTTCGAAGACAATGCCGAATTTGGTCTCGGAATGCGATTGGCACTGAACCATCAAACCGCGTACGCCAAAGACCTGCTGGTCAGGCTGCGCGAGCAGGCTGGTGAAGCACTGGTAAACAGTCTTCTTAACACCGATCAAACCACCGATTCTGGCATAAACATTCAAAGGGAACTGGTGTCGGCTCTAAAGGCAAGGCTCGAAGGTGCCTTGTCAGATGAGGTTAGCGATCTATTGAGTGTGGCCGACGCGTTGGTAAAAAAGAGTGTCTGGATTGTGGGAGGAGACGGGTGGGCCTATGACATCGGATACGGTGGTCTAGATCATGTATTAGCCAGTGGGCAGGACGTCAACATTCTTGTGCTTGACACGGAAGTCTATTCCAACACCGGAGGCCAGGCATCCAAATCAACTCCCCTGGGAGCCGTAGCAAAATTTGCCGCGGGCGGCAAAACCAACGGAAAGAAGGATCTCGGAATGGGTGCTATCCGTTACGGAAATGTCTATGTCGCACAGGTAGCTATGGGTGCGAATGACACTCACACTGTCAAAGCATTTTTGGAAGCGGAGGCCCATCACGGTCCCTCATTAATTATTGCCTATAGTCAGTGCATCGCCCATGGGATCGACATGGCGAAGGGTATGCACCAGCAGAAGCTAGCGGTTGAATCAGGACACTGGCCGCTGTATCGATACATTCCGAAGCTTGCCGAAGAAAACAAGAACCCTTTCCAGCTTGATTCGAGTGATCCCAAGATCCCGCTAAGGGATTACATCTACACCGAAGGACGCTATCGAATGTTACAGCAGAGCGATCCAGATGTAGCCAGGGCTTTACTGGAGCAGGCGGAAAAGTTCGTCGAACGCCGATTCCGGCAATACAAACAACTGTCGGCGACTTAAGCATAAACGCGTGACTTAACAGGAAAAGATCATGACTCTCACTACCAACTATCTAGGCCTCTTTTTGAAAAACCCTATCGTGGCTTCATCGTCACCTCTCTCTCATAATGTCGACAGCATACGTCGTCTGGAGGACGCAGGAGCCGCCGCGGTGGTGATGTATTCGCTGTTTGAAGAGCAGATAACTTTCGACAGTTTTTATGTCGACTACTATTTGACCAGTGGCACAAACAGTTACGCAGAATCGCTAAGCTACTTTCCTGAGATGGAGAGCTACAACGTGTGGCCGGATGAATACATGAACCTCATAAGACGAGCCAAAGAGGCGGTTGACATTCCAGTTATCGGCAGCCTAAACGGAGTCTCAGCTGGCGGCTGGACCGATTACGCTGCCCTCATTGAAGAAGCAGGCGCCGATGCTATCGAACTTAACGTCTACTACATTCCCACCAATGAGAATCTGAAAGGAACTGAGATTGAGAACATCTATTTTGAGATCTTACGGGACGTCAAGAGTTCGGTTTCAATCCCGATTGCGATCAAGTTGAGCCCCTTTTTCAGTGCAACCGCAAACATGGCTAAGCGCCTGGTGGAAGAGGGCGCTAATGGGCTGGTGCTCTTTAACCGTTTCTATCAACCTGATATTGATTTAGAGACTCTTGAAGTTGTGCCGCGTTTGGTACTAAGCAATTCCGCCGAGCTACGTCTGCCGTTGCGTTGGGTGGCGATCCTCTATGGACGTCTGATGGCGGACCTGGCAATTACGACGGGCATACACACGTCTCAAGATGTTCTTAAGGCATTAATGGCGGGAGCCAAAGTGACGATGATGGCCTCCGAGCTTCTACAGAACGGCATACGAAGAATCAGCGTCATTCTCGACGAGATACGGTCCTGGATGAATACGCACGAATATGAATCAGTTGGACAAATGATTGGCAGCATGAGTCAACAACATTGTGCAGAGCCGGCGGCTTTCGAACGGGCCAATTACATGAAGATGCTGGCGTCCTATCGTCCTATCAATTAGCCGGGCTCGCACATCGAACGCCGACCTTGGGGTTATGCAATGTTACTTCAATACTTGACTACACTACCCTCCAAAGAATTCTGCTCATGACTCGCCGTTCACTCAAGCAGTTTGCCGTTCAATCAAATTAAATAGACATTGGTTTTCGCATCTGGTCAGATGCTTTTCGAGGTGTGCAGAACGATGACGACGCGAAACAAAAATCTCTTCCTCAAGGCAGCTCTTTTGTTGATGAGTTTGGTTTCGTCCATCGTCGTTTTCGGAGAGCAAAGTCGCGGCGTGATTGCTGAAACGAAACGTTCAGACAAAGTTGTCACTTGCCGTCATATTACTTGGCGTACGTCATCCGACTTGCGGACAGAGTCTCTCATCAGCCTACACAGGCAATAACTCCTCTTCGCTTGATAAAACGAAAGCGCTCTCTTCTGGATCTGCAGGACCTCGAAGTGATTGCG
>DASYPT010000087.1:0-7991 GCA_036006355.1 Pyrinomonadaceae bacterium
GAACACGATCCACGAAATCACACGAAACGACACGAAGAACGGTACCGACCCCGCCTGCCCGCGTCGAATTAGACTTCGTGTAGGCAACACGGGCAGGCGAGGACGCCTGCGGTCCCAGGCCGGGAAACAAATATGAAGAGACGAGAATTCTGCGCCGTATCAGGCAGTGCCATCGGTTCACTCATGCTTGGCTCGGCTTGTCGTCCTCTGATTACCTCTGCCGCTGGTGATGGTCGACTGTCAGCAAGAATCGTTAGCAACGTTAAGACAACGGTCAGTGGAAAAATATCACTAAGTACAGGCGGAGATCGTGATGCGATTTTGTTGGTTCCGGCAAAGGCGGCCGATTCTGCCGTGCCTCTCCTGGTGTTTCTCCACGGCGCCGGCCAAAGCGCGACCCGGATGCTGCAGTACCTGGGATCCGTACCGGAGGAAACGGGCGTGGCAGTGTTGGCCGCTAATTCCATCGATTACACATGGGATGCAATCCACAACGCCTTTGGACCAGACGTGCAATCCTTGAACAACTTACTCGGACAGGTGTTTCAAAAACTTCTGGTGGATTCATCGAAGCTCGCTTTAGGAGGATTTTCCGACGGTGCAACCTATGCGCTATCGTTAGGTCTAATCAACGGCGATTTGTTCAAGCGAATCGTTGCGTTCTCGCCTGGCTTTGTGGTCGAAGCGGCTGCGAATGGTAAACCCGACCTGTTTATTTCGCACGGCACACACGACCACATCTTGCCAATCAATAGCTGTGGTCGCCGAATCGCCGGATCGCTAAAGTCAAAGGGTTATAACGTGATCATGCGAGAGTTCGATGGTGATCACGAAGTTCCCAACGAAGTTGCACGCGAAGCCTTGTCGTGGGTAGCGCGATAGGTTAGTGCCAATGGTTTTTATGAGTTACCAGCGTTCTCAAAAAATTAACGATTGGAACCTTTAACTATGCACCCGAGACGAAACCACATATATGCACTTGCCTTATTGCTGCTTGTCTCGTTCACGACTAGAGCCGACAAAGTTGATGACTTCGTTAAAGCCGCAATGCAGAGGCAGCACGTACCAGGTGTTTCGATTGCGGTGATCAAGGACCAGAAGATCGTCAAATCTGTAGGCTACGGTCAGGCAAATGTTGAACTGAACGTTCCAGCTACAGCGGAGACTGTCTACAAAATTGGTTCGGTGAGTAAACAATTCATCGCAAGTGGAATCATGCTGTTGGCTAAGGAAGGAAAGATAAGCTTAGACGACAACGTCAGCAAATACCTCGAAGGAACGCCTGATTCATGGAAGCCGATTACGATAAGACATCTCCTGACTCACACGTCAGGAATAGTACGTGAGGCACCCGGATTTGACCCATTCAAGGTCCAGAATGATGTCGATGTGATCAAAACCGCATATTCTCTACCGCTGAGATTTTCGCCGGGTGAAAAATGGGAATACTGCAATGTTGGTTACTTTACGTTGGCGGAGATCATTCACAAGGTGACGGGACAACCATGGGGCGACTTCTTGCGTGATCGATTATTCGCGCCTCTCGACATGAAGGCGACGCGCACCACAACGATTACGGATCTCGTTGCGAATAGAGCGAGCGGTTATGTCTGGGAAAACGGTAAATTCGAAAACGCGCCAAATTATTTTGCGTTGCGTCCGAGCGGCGCGTTTCTTTCCACGGTTACGGACCTGGCAAAGTATGAGACGGCGTTGGAAACTCACAAGCTTCTGGATCAATCTTCACTTGACCAAATGTGGACACCGGTTAAGCTCAACAACGGTTCGACGTATACTTATGGTTTTGGATGGGAGCTAGATTCAATAGCAGGTCACAAGCAGATTCATCATGGTGGTTCGCTGCCGGGCTTTAGATCACAGTTTGCGAGGTTCGTTGATGACAAGCTGAGCGTGATTGTTCTGACCAATGGCGATAATGCGGATGCCGCATTCTTCGCCGTCGGCGTCGCGAACTTTTATATTCAAGACCTGATTCCCACGAGGGTCGTCGCGAAAATCGATCCGAAAATTCTTGACACATATGTCGGTCGATACCAGGGTACGTCCGTTATTACAATTACTCGCGACGGTGGCAAATTGGTGATTCAAACACAAGCAGATCCTGAGAAGGTAGGGCTATTCCCGCTAAGTGAAAACTCGTTCTTTCTTGAGGATCAACTTCTGGTTACCTATGTCTTCAAGAAAGATGAAGCCGGTCAGCCAATTCTCGTAGTGATGAGAGACGGCAAAGAAGTACGTCGAATAAAGAAGATCAATTAGAGTCAACGGACGTTGGTCCGTCGCAGACATAGCCAGCTGAGGTCTCGCAAAGAATAACGTCGTAGCTGTCAAGCATGGGCATTGCCAGACGCTCAAGTTCATTCTTCCAGAGCTCGCCCTCGTAGAAGTCATTCTTCATTTGTTCACGCGCTTCGAGTGAAGGAAAACTGCGAAGGAAAACGAACTTGTTTGGATTTTCCACATCCAGTAGCGGTCCAATTATTTTCATTCCATATGATCGAAGCGCCGGGATCGCGCGCTTCTCAAACATATCGATAAACTCGGCCCGCTTGCCGGGCTTGATTCGATAGCTCCTAACTTCTACGATCATGTCGAACCTCCAAACTATCTGACGCACTATAGACAGACCGATGAGCTCCATCAAGAAGGCACTTGAAAGTAACTATTCCTCGTCGCGGCCAAACGCGGTCGCCGGGTGTCCCCTGACGGCGGCGTTGGCAGCAATTGGTGGGAAGTGGAAGATGATTATCGTCTACTTTCTTGCGGAATCGCCGAAGCATTTTGCTGCATTGCGAAAGTCAATTGGTATCTCACAAAAGGTTTTGACTCAGCAGCTGAATGAGCTAATCAACGATGGCATTGTTCATCGTGATGCACGGGGACCAATACCTGCTCCCGTAATATATTCGCTTACTGATTACGGCCGATCCGTGTTGCCGTTGGTGGAGGAAGTGCGTGTGTGGGGTCGAATGCACATGGAGAGATGATGATTATCAAAAATGCGGATAACAAGTTCCTAGTGTGTTTCGTGTGATTCGTGGATCGTTCTTCCTGGGTCAGTAACGAAACGATCCACGAATCACACTAAACACGCTAATAAAAAAGTAATCGTCTAAGATTCTAAGAACTCGCACAGTCAAACCCTTATGCATTGCTTCTATCACGACTCAATTGATGCGATTGCGGTCTGCAAGAATTGCAGTCGCGGTCTGTGTCGAGAGTGTGCGACGGAGTTTCCCAATGGCATCGCTTGCAAAGGTCGATGTGAGAATGAGGTCAATGCAATCAACCAGATCATCAATCGAAACAAGACGTCATACAAAAAGACCAGCGCTGCTTATACTCGAAATGCTCTGACGTACTTACTGATGGGAATCGTGTTCGGTGTTTGGGGTGCGGCTGAAGTGGGTGCAAGGCCGATGCTGGGAATGCCAATGCTGGTTCTGGGGGTCATCTGTCTGGTTGCGGCAGTCCTTAATTACTCCACAGGCCAGAGGTTCTTGCGATGATCGCTAGTCTATACACATATGCTTCCTGAAGGTTGGCATACCATTACCCCGCGAATCGTCGTTAATCAGGCGCGCGAGTTTGTTGATTTTCTCAAACAGGCTTTCCTGGCGACGGGAAACTATGAAGACCAGCGGCCGACAGTAGTTCAAATCGGTGACTCGAAGATAATGGTTACAGAGGCCGGCGTGCGGCCAGCATCAAACGCTTTCCTATACGTGTATGTTGCAAACACGGATGAGACATATCAACGTGCATGCAATCTTGGCGCAAGAACGATTGAAGAGCCTGTGTTGACTCCTTACGGCGATCGACGTTGCATGGTTGAGGACCCTTGGGGAAATACCTGGCAAATTGCTACATACCAGCAAGCCTGAGATAGCAGAATGTTATGCGCAACGATGCGCTCTGACTCGCGAAAAAGCCGCGCCCCTGTATGGGTACTTTGGGTTGTCGCCATTTCGTTTGCCCTGCACGCGTCGGAAGAGTACTTCACCGGTTGGCAGTCGTGGGCTTTGCAGATTTCCGGCATCGTTGTGCCTACATCACTTTTCATCAGCGCAAATTTCGTTGCAGTTGTAGCTGCTTTTGCTGTTGCCTGGAATGGTTGGAAATGGCCGGCAGTCAGTCTAATTTTCCCAGCAGCGACTCTCGTCAACGGAATCTTCTTTCACATCCTTCCAACCATCGCGATGCGAAGAGTTTCACCCGGAGTCTATACTGCAAGTCTTCTTTACTTGCCCTTTTCGTCTTATGCGTTTTTTGCCGCGTGGCGCAATCGTGTTAGCAGAAAGTCAATGGCGCTGGCGTTTCTTCTGGGTGTCGTGCTCAACTGCGCAGTCGTCCTCGGCGTCTGGTTCATGAGTGACACACCGTTGAGAACTGCACTATGAAAATCGCATTTGGGTTCAAAGCTCACTCTGGTTGGGCCGCGCTAGTCGTAGTTGGCTTGAACAATGGTTCATTTGAGATTCGGGACCGAAGACGGATCGAACTCGCAGAAGAAGAGTGGGCAAAACAGCCGTACCATGCGGCGGAGGAACTGAATCCCTCAGAGGCGCGTAAGGTTGTGCAACGCGGGATACGAGACGCGTATAAGTACGCACTCCGTGAAATGCGGGCAGCTGTGAAGCGATACGGAGTTGATGACCAATCTGTAACTGCTTGCGGTGTGTTGGTGGGTAGCGACATGCCGGGCTGGACTGTTGACGAAATACTTGCCGTGCACTTTCGCATGCACAAGGCTGAAGGAGTGTTGTTTCGAGAAGCACTCGCGGAAGCGGCCGCAAGTTGCGGACTACGAGTAGCGCGCGTTCCAGAAAAGAGCCTCCTGGAATATGGACAACGAGTCCTTAAGAAATCGCAGGACAGGTTGGTTAAAGAGATCGCCACGATTGGGAAGGAAGCGGGCGCGCCGTGGGGAAAAGACCAAAAGGACGCTGCGCTCGCCGCGATGATCGCGCTTTCCGAATAGTCCGACGAACTTTAGTTTGTCGATCCTCGGATTAAACTAAAGGAAGCTCTGATCAAGTTCGATCTATGCGCGAATTAGAACGGCGAGCGAAGCGACCGATTGACTTCAGCAACCAATAATCGAGGGGCAAATCGGTCGCTTCGCTCGCCGTTCTAATTCGCCTTAGAGCCCACTTGATCAGAGCTTCCTTAAAGTTCGTCGGACATTACTATCGGAACCTTTCGAGGCATCTGGTGTCAAAACCTCGTCATTCGATTTCAATGTCGGTTGGACGTGTGTAATGACTCCTGTGAGGCTGCTGCTCGCGCTGATCTTCGTCTCTATTCCGGCTGTTGCTCAACAAACAGGATCACACTTCGTTGTTATCACTCACGTAACGGTCATTGATATGACCGGTGCTCCTCCACACACCAACATGACGGTCGTAATTCAAGGGGACCGAATCAAAGAAATTGGATCCAGCGACCACCTGCGCATACCTCGCCTGTCTCAGATCATCGACGGTCAGGGATTGTTTGTCATGCCGGGATTGTGGGACATGCACGTGCATTTCACTGAGGTTGCGCGTACGTTCCCGATGTTCATTGCCAATGGCGTCATTGGAGTTCGCAATGTTGGTGGCGACCTTGAACAGTTACTCAAATGGCGCGCGGAAGTTGCGTCAGGAAAGTTACTCGGACCACGGATTGTAACTTGTGGCCCAATCCTGGATGGCCCCGATCCAGCCGCTCATGGCCCGACGATTTTGGTTGCCAATGCCGACGAAGGTCGAAAAGCAGTGGATGATCTGAAGCAACGTGGAGCCGATTGCGTCAAAGTTTATGACCGTCTACCTCGTGATGCATACTTCGCAATTATCGACGAGGGACGGAAAAAGGAGATTCCGGTAGTTGGTCATGTTCCGCTTTCAATCTCCTCGTTGGAAGCGTCTAACGCAGGGCAGGCTAGCATCGAGCATTTGGGAAACTTCTTCGAGAGTGCTACGAGCCTGGGCTCGGCACTCTACAAAGACGAGACTCCGGTTAAAGATCCATCGGAGTTCCCGCGACGAATTGCGGCGAGAGGCGCGCGAATGCTGGATACTTACGATGAACAAAAAGCGCGCGAAATTCTTGCCACCTTCGTCAGGAACCACACATGGCAGGTGCCGACGCTGGAGACCAAATGGACGCAAACTTACATTGACGATCTTTTCTCGAAAGTGGATGACCGTTTGAAGTATATTCCTGCCGCTGATCTGCAGTGGTGGTCACCGCAGAAGAACTTTTTCGCTCGGTACCGGACACCGGAATACATCGCTTATAAGAAACGGCTGTTTGAAAGAGAACTGCAGCTTGTTGGAGACATGCACCGTGCTGGTGTGCGATTCATGACCGGAACCGATTTGAGTGGCGCATATGTTTTCGCAGGTTTCAGTGTTCATCACGAGATGGAGTTACTGGTGCGAGCGGGACTCACACCTTTCGAAGCGCTGCAGGCGTCGACCATAAACCCAGCGATCTTTTTTGGAGAAGAAAAGAATTCAGGAACCGTTGAGTCCGGCAAGCTTGCGAATCTCGTTTTGCTTGAAGCCAATCCGTTGACCGACATACGTAATACTCAACGCATTAATGCAGTGATTGTGAAAGGGCAGTATCTTTCGAAACAAAGATTGCAGGGCTTGCTGGATCAAGCAGCGGCTGCAGCGAAATAGAAACACCCATCACCAGAAAGGAGAGCGCATATGTATTGTTCACGGTTAGCGACACTTGGTCTAATTAATCACTCAGATGAACACTGAATTCGGTCTTGAAGCCACAGCGCTACGGGCGTTGCGTGTGCGCATCACAAGGGTGCTGCCCTCGCAAATTAGGTCCTGCCTCGATCAATTGAATGATGAACAGATCTGGTGGCGACCGAACGATCAGACGAACTCCGTCGGTAATCTCACGCTGCATGTCTGTGGGGCGGTGATGCACTTCCTTTGTCGCGGCGTTGGTGGTCATGATTATCAACGAGACAGACCGACCGAGTTCGCGTCACGTTCGTTACCGAAATCACAACTACTCGCAACCCTGGATAAGATGGTCGATACGGCCGAACAAACTTTCGACAGTCTCGACCCTTCCCGATTGCGAGACGAATCAACTGAACCAACCTACTATTCAACTGTGTTCGAGGATCTTTTTGGCGTCGCAATCCACATGGCAGTTCATACGGGTCAAATCGTGTACATAACCAAGATGTTGAAAGAGGGATCGATTAACGACCTTTGGACACAAACACACAAGTCAACCGGAGCCTGGCGAACTTGAGTGACGAGATAAGACTCAATCACGCTGCGCCCACCTTCCTTGTTTCAGATGTGGGCGCAACAACTGCGTGGTATCAGAAAGAATTGGGTTTTGAGTGTTCTACCTTTCCTAAGAACCCACCTTTCGTTTATGCAAGCATGTGGCGCGACGGCGTTGAGTTGATGCTGCTGCGACTTGAGGGATATGAAAAACCTGATATGGCAAAACTGCGACCGTCTGGTTGTTGGGATGCATACATTCGAATGAGTGGATTGCAGGACTTCTATGAAGTACTTAAAGATCGTCCGTTCATCAGAATGCATCTCACGAAACAGAGTTATGGTGACAGTGAATTTGAAGTCATGGATCCAAATGGTTACATCCTTGTGTTCAGTGAGTTGATTTCAGAAAAACTGGAGTAAAAACATGAGTCACATTAAGGCCCGCCTGTTTGCTCTGGCACTCATCGCAGTCTCCTTGGGACTTATCTATTACAACTGGCATCAACTAAACACGGAGAACAAGTACTCATTGAAACTGGCAGCATTCGGCCCTTTGTGCGTTATCGGGGGAGTCTTTCTGCTGATGTTCCCGAGCAAGTTTGGCAAACCAACCACTACCGCAGATAAACTCATCACACTGGTTGTCTTTGTAATTGGCCTGGCCGCAGGCTTGGTCAACTGGTATTTAATGGATCCTGGATTCTTTGGTCGCTA
>DASYPT010000088.1:0-28435 GCA_036006355.1 Pyrinomonadaceae bacterium
AGGTCTGGGCACAGGATTGATTATTAATGGAGAATTGCACGTAGGTACCAGCATTGGCCTCGGTGGCTTCGGGCACATGACAATGGATCCTAAGGGGTTGACTTGTTCATGCGGCCGGCGCGGTTGCTGGGAGACTTTTGCATCAAACCGGGCGACAGTCGATCGGTATAATGCCGCCAAACCAAAGAACCCGGTGCGCACTGTAAGTGAACTAATTTCCCTTGCCGGCCAGGGTGATGCCATCGCGCTTGAGACGCTGCAAACAACCGCCCGTTATTTAGGTGACGGAATCTCGAGCCTCGTCCATGGCCTCAGCCCCGAAGTTGTCGTCATCGGTGGTGAAATTACAGGCGCCTGGCCCATCATCGGACCCATTGTGGAAGGTTGTATCAAGAGTAACTACATCGTCCCGCCGATTAGTTTCAAAGTGCGTCCATCAAGCGTCCTTCGCCCCAGCCTCTTCGGTGCAATACCCATCGCCCTTCAGAATTGCTTTCGGGATGATCGGAACAAACAAAGGAACGGGGTCAAAGTTCCACACGCCTCTATCCCCACGATACGACGCATGCCCGCGCGGCTCCCGTAAATGGTGATTGACGCCCGAATAGCCTCATGCTATTAACGATTTGTCATCGCCAATAACTAAGTCATAAGACAGGGAAGAATAGAAGTGAGAATGCTTACTCGTAGGTATGCACGTAGCCATGATCGCTGGTCGGCGTGCTTCTCCTGGTTAACGCCCATACTATTGTTTCTCACGCTATTTGCGACGACGGCGCGGGCACAAGAAGACCTTCATCAAACAGTTCAATTCAAAAGCGAGTTAATCGGAAAGGTCCTTCCGTACGACACACTTTTACCGCCTGGCTACTTCAAATCCAACAAACGTTATCCCGTCCTCTATCTTTTACACGGTCTCTTCGGACACCACGACGATTGGATCACGCGCACCAATCTGGCCGAATACGCGGCCGGCTACGATTTGATTATAGTCACGCCGGAAGGGAACGATAGCTGGTACATAGACAGCGCAACCGTGGCGTCAGATAAATATGAATCTTACATTCTGCGTGAGCTGATCCCAGACGTTGATGGACGGTATCGCACCATAAAAGATCGACGCGCAAGGGGGATGGCCGGTCTTTCCATGGGAGGCTACGGCGCGCTGAAATATGGGCTAAAACACCCTGATTACTTCGCATTTGCCGGGTCACTGAGTGGAGCTTTTGATCCTGCAAACAGAACTGACGAGCATCCCGGATTCGCGTGGGACATTCTTCGCCCATCGATAACTGCCGCTTTCGGTCCGCCGAATAGTCCCGCCAGACAGGCAAACGATCTTCACCAAATTGCGCGCAACCTCACAGCAGCAAACATTGCTTCGCTTCCATATTTATATTTCGACTGTGGTTTAGAAGACGGGTTCCTTCCAACTAATCGAGAGCTTGCGGAGATCCTCATTGCTAAAAAGATTCCTCATCAATACCGCCAACTTCCCGGTGGACACAACTGGGGATACTGGGACAGGCAAGTGAGGGAAGTCTTAAGGGTGTATGCAGATCTCTGCATTTCTCTTCATTAAGTCGTAGTTCAACGCAGAGGACACAGAGATTACGCAATGATCCGCAGCGATAACTTTCCAGTTCAAGCACTCTAACCCCGGCAAAGAAGTCTGTTGACAGTGGCTAACGAACCGTGCTATCTACAACCACTTTATCAATAGCGTTGACAAAGTAGAAACTCGGATAGTGTTCTGATTTGGATTTGGATTTCTCTGCGCTTCCTCAGCGTTCTCTGCGTCTCTGCGGTTCAAGAATGTGCGCGCCCCAATCTTCACCGCAGAGACGCAGAGAACGCAGAGGAAACGCAGAGAGTTTCTAAGAATTACAGAGAACACAGAGGTAGCACAGCGAAGAATTTCAAATTAGGTCACTACCGAAAATCGTCAACTAATTCTGCGGGTGCAGAGTCGCCTTTTTCGTGTTGCAGAAATAAGAACAGAGATGAGGCTGTCTTTCACTGATCAACTGATCGTCGTTGCCTATCTCGCCGGCATCATGGGTATCGGCCTGGCGATGAAGCGACGTGCCGCCAAAGGCATGGGCTCCTACTTTCTCGGTGGCCGGAGATTACCCTGGTGGGCACTCGCGATGTCAGGTTCGTCGTCGTACTTCGACATCACCGGAACCATGTGGATTGTCTCCACTTTCATCGTACTTGGTCTAAAGGGAATGTGGGTGCACTGGCTGTGGGGCTTCCCAATCACAGCTTTTTACTTGGCCTTCATGGGGAAGTGGATACGACGCAGCGGAGTGCTCACTGGCGCGGAATGGATGTACACGCGTTTTGGTCGATCACGAGCCGGTGATACAGCACGACTCTCCTACACACTCTTCGCAATTCTAACTATCACAGCACTGCTCGGGTACGGCGCTATCGGCATGGGTAAGTTCGGGGCGATCTTTCTGCCGTTTTCGCCATTCGTATGCGCTGTCCTAATTCTCGGAGTGACTGGTCTATACGTTGTTGCGGGTGGCTTTCACGGGATTGTACGTGTCGAGATCGTGCAGACCATTATTTTGAGTGCGGGTGCGATCGCTTTCGCAGTGATCGGTTACAAACACTTTGACTCTGCTGTCTTCGCTTCGAAAGTATCAGGTAACTGGATGAATATCTTGCCTGAAACGAGACCTGCAGAACTACAGGGTGTCGTGGCTGGGGGTACCGATTACTCATTCTTTGGGGCGCTCGTCGCAGTGTGGCTCGCCAAAGGACTGCTGTTGTGTTTTAGCGGGCCGGAGCAGTTGTACGACTTTCAGCGTTTCCTGGCAGCACGCGATGCGCGTGATGCCTCGAAGCTTGGCGCGCTCTGGGGAGCGATTCACACGGTCCGCTGGCCGTTTGCGATGGCAATCGCAGTGATGGCGATCATGGGTCTTGGAAATCCGGCGCTGGACGCTGCTCTCAAGCGGGATCCCGAAACAGCTCTGCCGGTGATTATCAGTGCAATGCTTCCAGTTGGTCTCGTCGGCTTCATGCTGGCTGCACTGCTATCCGGATTTCTAGCGACGTTTAGTTCGACAGTAAATGGCGGCGCTGCGTATCTGGTAAAGGACGTCTACCAGCGTTACATTAATCCGAATGCTGCTCCACGGACGTTGATCCGCGCGAGTTACCTGGCGTCGTCGCTACTCATTCTTACCGGGATCGTAATTTCCTATTTCGGAACATCAATCAATACCGCTTTCCTCTGGATCTTTGGAACACTTGCAGCCGGCATCCTGCCGCCGAACGTTCTACGTTGGTATTGGTGGCGCCTTAATGGCTGGGGATACGCAGCAGGTGTCCTCGGTGGTATGGCGCTCTCGCTGGGCCAGGCTGTCGCTGACACCTCTTTGTTTAGTTCACCGCTGCCGTTGTACGTAGGGTTTCCCATCATCGCAATCGCGTCGACGATTGTTACGATTACAGTCACGCTGCTCACGAGACCTGCTGACCTTAGGACACTCGAAGGTTTTTACGAAAACGTACAGCCCGCGGGAGTCTGGTCGCCGATTCGCGAACGAGTGTTGGCGCGCAATCCGCAATTCAAACGGGAAACTCCGTTTCGATTGGAAGCACTCAACACTTTGCTCGCACTTGTCGGCATCTGCGCGCTCTATGTCGGTACGCTGTACCTGATTCTCAATCGTCATGCGACCGCGTTCGCCTGTTTCTTTACAACGGCGATCATGTGTATCGCCCTTTATTTCACCTGGTACAAACATCTACCACCTTCAGCGCCCATGACAAGTGAGGAAGAAATGACATTGGAAGGAAACGCGCCGAGTCTCCCACTGGGAAGTCCGGCCGATTGATCGAGTGCGAGCGTTTATGAGATTCGATGGAAAAGTTGCAGTTGTGACAGGTGGAGCGTCGGGAATTGGACGCGCAGCCTCGGAAATACTTGCGGCGCGTGGTGCCTCCGTGTCCGTAATTGACGTTTCGCGCGATGCTGGTAATGAGGCGCTCAACAGTATCCGTTCGCGAGACGGAAAAGCCGTTTTCTTTTCGGTTGATGTCTCTCAGCGTCAACAACTCCAGGAAGCGATTGATGAAACGCGCAAAACGTTTGGTCCAATTGACATCCTCGTCGTCAGCGCCGGGATACAGCGCTACGGCGATGCGCTAACAACTGACGAAGATCAATGGACAGAAGTTATGGGTGTCAACTTGAATGGCGCGCTTTACGCGGCGAAGTTCTGTCTGCCTGACATGCTTGGACGTGGCGGATCCATCGTTAATGTCGCCTCAGTGCAGTCGCTGGCGAGCCAATACAACGTTCTAGCCTACACCGTCAGCAAGCACGCGCTGATCGGACTCACGCGCTCAATGGCAATGGATTTCGCGGCGCAGAAAGTGCGTGTCAACGCCGTTTGCCCTGGTACTGTCGACACACCGATGCTTCGTTGGGCGGCCTCGCTCGATCCGAATCCTCAATCAGTCTACGACGAGTGTGCGCGAATGCATCCGTTGGGACGCATCGCCCGGCCAGAGGAGATTGGCGAGGTGATCGCTTTTCTGGCCCACGAAAGGGCTTCGTTTGTGACTGGGGCTGTCTGGACGGTTGATGGCGGACTGTTGACTCTAATCGGGGGCACGCCACGAGCGAATCTGGAATAGAGAGGAACTTACCAACGCTATGGCCCACAACGATGCAAGTGACGGTTTAAGTGATCATCCGCAGGCTGTTTACACGCCCCCTCCGGGACTCGACGCGGCCTTGGACCACCTTCCGCTCATTGAAGTGGGCGCCGGCGGCCCGAAGCGAATCGGATACCTAACGAATTACAGTTTTCATATCTGGTATCAAATCCTGATCGAGATTATCCGGCGACGAGCTGCGCAATATGGGGCAACCGTAACAGTGCTGGATGCCGAATTGAGCGTCGAACGGCAAATTCAACAGGCTCAGCAACTGTTTGGTGAGGCCGATGCTCTGATCCTGACGCCGGCTGCGACGGAAGGACTTGAATCAATCGTCGCGTCTGGCGCCGATCGAAAAATTCCGGTGGTTGTTGAAGCGAATCCGGTCGAAGGAATGAAGACATTGGTCGCGATTTGTGATTACGACGCGGGCTTCGCATTAGGAATGTGGGTGGGCCAGCACCTCCGCACCGGCAAGCCATTACGTGTCTTGGATATGGGGCTGCCTACCTTACGGCCCTGCCTGCTTCGAAGTGAAGGATTTATCGATGGCCTGCGGTCGATTCAGTCTGACGCTGCCTTTGTGGCGCGGTTGAACGGCGAGGGTAGCAAGATCATAGCGAAGCGACTCGCTGCTCCCGTGTGTGCGTCCGAAGAGGTTGATGTGATTTTTGCAATGGATGACGAAACAGGCCAGGGAGCACTCGAAGCATATTTGGATGCGGGTCGCGATCAGAACCAAATAACGTTGGCAACTTTCGGGCTGGCGGGCAATCACGAAAAAGACCTGCTGACCGCTGGAGGCCCTCTCAAAGTTGGAGCGGCGATGTTTCCAGAATATGTCGCCGTTCGCTGTGTCGACAACGTAATGCGGATTCACGCAGGGCACGAAGTAAATCGACGTGACGTGATCCCCTCGATTCCAGTCACCGCCGATATCTTGCCGAAGTATTACCCGAAAACTGATGGTGTTTGGACGCCGGACTTACAAGCAGTCGCAGCGCTGCCTACATCGATTTCATGCGTTAAGGAATAGTGTCGCCTAATCCCAGAACGGGCGATGCTCAATAATAGAGAAAGACAGGCGGAGGTTTAAATGAAACCCACGACGACCCAGGTTAGCAGAACTTTGATCTCCCTATTCCTGCTCTTAGTATTCACCACCGCGGCCTTCACCCAATCGAACACCGGTTCGATCACGGGAGTCGTAGCTGACCAAAACGGAGCCGTTGTGCCTAACGCAACTGTAACCGTCACTAATCAGGGAACCAACGAAAAACGAACAGCTCAAACAGATGGCGAAGGCCGTTACGAAGTGCCGGCCCTACCAAACGGCATTTACACGGTCGAAGCTACGGCGACAGGATTTAAGACCACATCGGTCAAGGACCTCCGTCTCGCCGTAGGCGAGAAAGCACGCTCCGACCTGGCGATGAATGTGAGCGGCGTGGATGCAGTGGTAACGGTAGCCGGCCAGACAAGAGTCGATACTGAAACATCGACAGTCGGCGACACAATCGCAACCGAGCGGATATCCAACAATCCGGTCAACGGACGAGATTTCACTGGCTTACTTGCGACTGTTCCCGGTTCGGTGCAAACGACCAACCAATTTCAAACGAGCATCAACGGCATCCCCTCGACATTCGGTGGTTCGAGCGTACTGGTCGACGGTATCGACGCTGGACGCGTCGATCTTAATGGAACATCGAACGTACTCGGGCGGATCGAGTCGCGTGTCAACCGCGTCAGTATGGACAGCATTCAAGAAGTTCAAACTGTCCTACAAAACTATGGTGCGCAGTACGGACAGGCTATCGGTGCAGTCATCAACCCGATCACGAAATCGGGAACCAACGAATTTCACGGGAGTGCCTTCGATTATTTCCGGAACGAAGCGCTCGACGCGAGAGACTTTTTTGCTGGTAAGCAAAAATTCCGCTTGAATCAGTTTGGCGGAAATGTTAGCGGGCGTCTGATTCGCGACAAACTGTTCTTCTTTACGAATTACGAAGGCGTCCGGCAGACACGAGGAACTACGTTTACCTCACTCGTTCCGACGGCACCATTTCGATCAACATTTGCTCCGTCAATCGCTCCGGTCCTTTCAACGATCCCGCTTCCGTCTGCACCATTTTTTCCGGCCGGAAGTAATGTGCCCGACCCCAACCTCGGGATATTTTCAATCCAGAAGGACGGCGATCTACGTGAGGATACAGGATCTGTAAAAATCGATTGGTTGCAAACGCAACGCAGCCAGTTCTCAGTTCGCTATAACATCAACGACTCGAAGACGACGACACCATATGGCGTCGGCACTGACCAGTCAGCGGACGGAACTTTGCGCGTGCAGTTGTTTAAGGCTTCGCACAACTACACATTCTCGACTAATACGATCAATGAATTTGCATTCGGAATCAATCGCAACGTGACCGATGTGGGCGCCGGCCCATCGACTCTGCCCAGATTCGATCTATCGTTCGTTGATCAGGCCATCGCGGTTCCTGGGCCCGCGCAGTTCAAACAGTTCCGCACTGGAACCGTTTATCAGTTTCTTGACACGCTGAGTTCCGTTCGGGGCAATCACTCGCTCAAGGCAGGTACTGATATTCGGCTCAATCGCCGTTCGGCCAGGTCAGATACTCAGGAAACACTCACTTTCTTCGCGTTGAATGATTTCAGGGACAACGTGCCGTTTATTGTTTCCAAGGGAGGAAATCCGCTGCTCGATTATGCAAACGAGAATTATTCATTCTTTATCCAGGACGATTGGAAGGCGCATCCGCGTCTGTCTTTGAACTTAGGATTGCGTTACGACGTGAGCAGCGTGAGCCGTGAAAAAGACGGTCGTTTGCAAAACTTCGACCTTACTACATTAACCTTCACACCAGTCGGACAGAAGTTGTATGACGTCGACAAGAATAACTTCGGACCTCGTTTTGGTTTTGCGTTCGATGTGTTTGGCAACCACAAGACTGTCGTACGCGGCGGTTATGGAATTTTCTACGATCGAGATCTGCCTGCTAGTTTCGGCTCGCCGCAGGCAAACACGTTCCCGACTTTATCGGTCGATCTGTTTACTGCATTGTTTGTGTGCGGAATCTTCCCCCAATTTCCGGTCGATCCGGCGTCGTATGCGTGTGCGGTCCCGAATGCTTTTCACATCGAGAAGAATCTTCAGACGGCAATGGCGCAGCATTGGTCGTTTAATATCCAGCATGATCTCGGCTTCGGCACTTTACAGGTTGGGTACGTCGGTAATCATGTGACACACCTTTTGACAAACGGGGTCGTTACGCCGCGAAATATAAATCGAAGAGATCCTGTAACTCAGGTTCGACCACTGTCTTCAAACTTCGGAGACATCTTCGTAGTCGGCGACTATCCGCAGTCAAACTACAATGCATTACAGGCGACCTTTAAGAGAAATCTGGCGAAGGGTCTGCGCTTCAATGCCAACTACACCTGGTCTCACGCAATTGATGACGTCGTCGGTTTCTTTAAGGATTATCAGGACGAAAATAACGCTCGAGCGGAACGCGCGAGCAGCGATCAGGATGTTCGTCACAACTTCACTCTTGATGCGGGCTACGATCTACCGCTGCGCGATTGGTTTAGCAGTGGTCCAGGTTGGATAGTAGATGGTTGGCAGCTCAATACGATCACGCAAATTAGAAGCGGCCTTCCGGTAAACGTCACCAGACAGGGCGGCGTCTTCGGTGGTTTTTCGTTCCGGCCTGATTTAGTTCCGGGTGTTGACACGCGCTGCCCAAATTTCAGCGTTCCCGAATGTCAATTTAATGCGGCCGCCTTTTCAAATCCAGGCGACGGAGTTTTTGGCAACGCTGGACGTAACCTCTTACGCGGGCCCGGTTTTGCCCAGGTAGACTTTTCAGTCTTTAAGAATACGAAGCTGACGGAGACAAGCTCGGTTCAATTTCGTGCCGAGATCTTCAATCTCTTTAACCACGCAAATTTCGCTGATCCTTCCGGCGGGTTGGTTCGAGGTGACAATAACTCGCTCAAGCCAACGGCGTTCTTTGGTCAGAGCATCTCGACCGTAGGGAATCAACTTGGTGGGCTACTCGGTTACGGCGGCCCGCGTCAGATTCAGTTTTCCTTGCGATATCTTTTCTGATTAGGAATGCGACGGGAACTTAGATTTCGGCACATCACGAGCGGCAGCCTGTTCATTTGGATGCTGCCGCTTCTGATTTTTTCTGGCCCACACATTGCAAGCGGCCAGGATAGTTCCATCAAAACTGTCTACATCGTACCGACGAGCCATTACGATTTTGGTTTCGTGGATCCGCCGGAAGCTATTCGCGAAAGAGCGGCTCGTCACATCGATGAGGTTATCCGCGCTGCTGAAGCCGATCCTGACTTTCGTTGGACCATCGAAAGTGTCTGGCAAGTTAACGAATGGTTGAAACGCGCCAAAGCTCCTACATCTGTACTACCTAACGACAAGCAAAAGATCGCGCGGCTCGTTACTCTCATCAAGAGTGGACGGATCGCTCTTTCTTCGTCCTGGGGCAGTATGCACACGGACTTTATGGGTGCTGAGGAACTGAATCGCCTTTGTTACGACTACGCCACACTCAAACGTTTGTACGGTGTAGAGACGCAGATGGCGATGATGGATGACGTGCCAGGACATCCGTCTTCACTTCCTTCTGTACTTGCCCGCAGCGATATGCGTTACCTCGTCGTAGGCGCAAACGTCTTTATAAACGACGCAACGTCGCTCGCTCCGGGTAAGGTTCCTTTTTACTGGGAATCTGCCGATGGCAGTCGCGTTTTAATTTGGGTGAGTCAGAGCCAGCGTGGTGGTTACCCTGAAGCACTGACGGATTTCTATCTGGATCCCTACTCTCTCGATCCCTATACAGGAAAGACGCCTTACGAAATGTTTAATCCGAAGTCCGCCAGGAAGACGGATCTTCAGATCATGGAGGAAGGAGTTGCAGCGCTTCAAAAGAGATATAGAGACGCTGGATACGGATACGACGCCGTAATGGCGCTGTACGCACACGACTTTGTTGAGCCGACAAACGTAGCGAATCTCGAACGTGCGGTGAAGCTCTGGAACAGTCACCGCGAGTCTCCCAAGTTGAGAATTGCGACGCCGCCGGAATTCTTTCAGTACATCGAAACCAAATACGCCAATCGTATTCCGACGTTTCGTGGTGAATGGTCAGGGCTGTGGTCAGAAGCGAAAACCATGTCGCCGCAGATCAGCGCGCTCGCCCGGTATACTCACAATCACACGCCCGCGGCAGAAACTCTCTGGAGCATTATTTCTGCAACACGTGGAATTCCATTTCCGGCAGGCAACATAACCACGCTCTACGATCTGATGATGACCTACGACGAGCACAGTGGTGCAGGGAATACAGGTTGGCCACAGCTTAACGATCTAGGCAAACTCGAAGAACAGAACCGCGAGTATGTCGCCTACATGCAGAAGGCCAAAACTGAGGTCGATTATCTGTTCGACGAAGGGCTGCGGGTACTGGCCCAACCTGCTCGTGGGGAGACGCCGCGATCGTTGTTGTCGGAGAACAGTTGGCCGCTGCTCGTTTATAACGCCCTGTCGTGGCAGCGCGACGACCTGGTTGTGGTCGCACCGCCGGCCGCTGGGCTCAAAATCGTTGCGATTCGGAAATCAGGAAGCAATGAGACCGTATCCTTTGATGTAGACGAACAGGGGCGCGCGGTTTTCGTAGCTCGCAAAGTTCCATCTCTTGGCTATTCGACGTATCAGGTCGAGACGGCGAAGGGTGAAATGGTTTCGACTCTGCGCGGTGTGCCTGCGGCCGCACGTGTCGAGAATCGAAATTTTCGTTTGCAGCTTCGACCCGACGGAAATGTTCAGAGCCTCCTTGCACTACGCAGCGGGCGTGAAATTGTGAACGACAAGGGCGAGTTGCCGTTTAATCAACTGCTGCGAGTCGAAGGCAATGAGCCGTCTAATCTTGCGATGCCTCTGCCGCCTAAGATCAGCATCAAACGCGGCGGGGGTCTGATACGTGTGACAGTAACGCGCGAACGGTCAGCTTTTCCTTTGACGACTTTTACGATTTATGACGATCTGGATCGCTTCGACATTCACGACGAGATCAATACAAACCTTTTGCCCTTTGCGGGAGGAAAGAATTGGCACGATTCTTACTACTTCGCTTTTCCGTTTGCGCTGAATGCCCAGAACTTAAAGGTGCTTCGCGGCGGTCAAAAATGGTTTGATAGATTGCCAGACGACTACCTGCCAGGTGCGCGACGAGATTCAGTAACGACACAAAATCTTATCGGCGTAAGTGACGGGCAAGCTTCGGTGATGCTTGCTCATCGACAGGCGTTTCATACCGTGTTTGTCAGCTACGTCAAGGCGCGACCCTCACCCAACAATGCGCCATCAGATTTCCCGGCAATGTTTACAGGCAAATGGCCGTTGCCCGAAGCGACCCTCTACTCACGTGCATTCCGGCGTGGCAATCAGGCAGATACACACGATTTTGGCGTGACGAATTTGATGACTACAGAACCGGGTCTGGACCAGCGGTACGTCTTCGATTATGCGGTTAACGCAACCAATGGAAATTTCGACGATGTAGCAGCATGGCGTCTTGGTTCTGAGTTTAATTTGCCCTTGCGAGCCTCTTACGTCACCGTACTGCCTGCTGTTTTAGAACGAAGTTTCTTAGCGGTTAATCAGCCAAACGTCGACATCGTCACCGTGAAGCAGGTTGCCGACATAACCACCCACGGCGAAGTAAGCGCAAATCCCTTAACGCCGCGAGCAAGTACCGTGTTTGTCATTCGCTTACAAGAGTTTGTTGGCCGAGCAACGACCGTTGAAGTTACGGTGCCGGTAAAGGTACGCGCGGCCACTATTCTGAATCAGACTGAAGACAGAGTTCTTGAAAATGTATCGAGCCTCTCACCGCTCATCGTGAAGCTAAAACCTTACGAGACAGTCACGCTGCGCATAGAAATTGAAACAGCACCTTGAAAGCCAGCGAATATGAGTGAACAGAAGCGCAGAGATTTCCTGAAGACTACGACGGCGGCTCTGGTGGCGCCTTCGATTATGCGGGAGTTTGCGTTTGGCGCCGACCGGAACGATCCACAGCAAACGCGCAGCAGTAACGAACCCGTCGCTACTGACATTCCTACCGTAGAGTCGTTGCGCACAGTCACGATGCCACATCGTTTCGGTGATCTTTTCAATCCACCGGGTCTGACCAACCAGTGGGGTTGCGCGCAGGCGGCGATGGACGTAACGGCTATACGGAGTGTCGCGTTTCCACCATTCGCACAGGGCGAAATGAATGTTGCGCCACTTGGCTCAGGTGGTGAATTGTTAACCGGCGTTCTCTACGTTGACGGCGAATACTTTGCTTCGACCAAGACGCCGATCGACTTCGTTTGGCAGCCCGACAGAGTCGAGCGACGCGCGCAATACCGAGGTCTCGAATTGTCGAGCGTGACGATCGTGCCGTTCAAGCAAATGTCGGTTGCCGTTTCTCTGACTATAGAAAACAAACAAAGGACGCGACGCCCAACTGAGATCAAGCTCGCGTTGAATGGCGGAGTAACCAAAAGTGTTGCCCCGTGGAACGCTGCTTATTCACCCGGAGAGTTTGACAACAAACGCACGGTCGACGCGAACAGGGGCGCAGTATTGTGTAAGTCGGTTCGGACAGAGGCTTACTCGCTTCAAGGTGCGTGGCCAGTCGCTACTGAGGTTCGGCCATCATGGTTGATCTATCGTTTCGATCTGGCTCCAGGCGAAAAACGGTCAATCACATTTGTCGACGCGTTGGCAGAAAGTGCAGATGAAGCACAACGAAATTACGACAAGATCGTAAGAGATTTTGCGTCAAACGCAGCCGCGGTGCGAGATGAGTGGAATGCACAATTGAAGGCAGCGTTTACGCCCGGGAATGATCGGTTCTCAGGATACGTTCCGACTCTCGTTACAAGTGATGACTCAGTTCGCCGTCTTTATCACTCCGCCGTGCTGAGTGCACTCTTCTTCAGGCGAACGACTCCACATTCAGTCTACGGTACAACGTACGTTACCCTGGCGCCACGCTATTGGGAGACTACAACCTTCCTGTGGGACATAAGCCTGAGCGCGATGCTCCTGGCGATGCTCGATCCGCTAATCCTCCGGCGCATGATCGAAACGTGGATGCAGCTTGATGTCTACAAGCATTTCGGCACTGAATACTTGACTGGTTCGGGCGTTGGTCCATGGTACTCGGTAAATGATTTTGCGATGTGTCGAATGGCGCGCGAGTACTTGCGCTGGACCGGCGATCACGCCTGGCTGGATAGAGAAGTGGGTGGTCAAAAGGTTATCGATCGTCTGGTGACCTACGCCGAACACTGGCGGAAGTTGGACACAAACAACCATGGCCTGGCGGACTATGGCGGCGTTTCAAATCTGCTCGAGGCTGTCAGTAGTTATGTGCATGAGGTTGCAGGGTTGAATGCGGCGAACGTTTATAACTTACGTTTCGCATCGGAGTTGTTAAAGCAACGCGGAGCTTCAGAGAAGGCAGCGGCACTGCTGGTCGAAGCACAGCGGTTGAGTCGTAAAGTGCTTGAGCTCTATCTTCCTGGAAAAGGCATTTGGCGGTGTCGACTTCCGGATGGGAGCACGAACGAAGTCCACCATTGCTACGACTTTGGTACGGTTCTCATCACAATCGGCGACACATTGAACAAGGACGTGAAGTCAGAAATGGTTCGGTTCTTTCGCGAGGAGTTGCAAACGCCGACGTGGATGCGAGCGCTCTCAACTAAAGATCTCGATGTAACCTTTAGCATTCGTCCAGACCACCAGTGGACGGGCGCGTACTGCGCATGGCCGTCACTTGCGTTGAGTGCGCTATTTGTAGCCGGTGAGGGAGAGGTCGCTTTCAAGTGGATCAAAGGATTGGCTGAGACCGCAAAGCAAGGACCGATCGCGCAAGCGCATTTTGCCGAAACAGCAGTGACGCCGGAAGCCGGCGGAGGCGCACGCAAGGCACCGTCAGATCAACCTTACATTAACGATTGGGCCTGCGTTTCAGGATGCGCATATCTGGAACCCGTGGTTGAAAATTTGTTCGGAATCCAGGCTGGATTGTTTGGCAAGATCGAGGCGCAACCGGCGTTTGGTCTATTCGACGCAAAAGCAGAGTTACGAAACATTAACTATCAGGGTAAAGCGTATGTTGCTACGCAGCAGGGAATCAAGCCAGCTTAAAGGCACGCGGAGATTTACTCTTGCAACGCTGATTATTCTTTTGTCCTTCATCGGTGGGCATGCGCAAAATCAACCCTCTTCACCGTGGGCCACCGACATCGGCAGCCGCTATTGGGTTCAACCCGACATTGTTTATCTTGAAGCGAACAACACCCAACTAAAGCTGGATGTCTGGTACCAGCATGGTGTAACCACCCCAACCCCCACAGTCGTTTACATCCATGGTGGCGGATGGATCTTTGGTACGAAAGAGAGCAGCGTGTTGCAGTTCCTGCCGTTTCTCGAAAAGGGTTGGACTGTGGTGAATGTTGAATATCGCATGGCCGGTAATTCTTTGGCCCCGGCTGCGGTGGAAGACACACGTTGTGCGCTGCGGTGGGTTTATCGCAATGCCAGTCAATGGCACTTCGATACAACTAAGATTGTGTTAACAGGCCACTCGGCAGGTGGCCATCTTGCTCTGATTACAGGAATGCTGCCGGATGGAACCGGACTCGACAATCGATGTTACGGCGAAGAAAAGTTGAAGGTCGCCGCGATCATAAATTGGTACGGAATCTCCGACGTCAATGATTTGATAAAAGGCAGCAATCTGAAAAACTACGCGGCGATGTGGATGGGCAGTCAGCCGGACGCCGAAGACGTCGCGCGTCGCGTTTCGCCTTTGACTTATGTGCGTTCAGGCTTGCCACCCATACTATCGATTCACGGTGATAAAGACGACGTTGTTCCTTACAGTCAGTCGGTGCGGTTGCACGCAGCACTTGAGAAAGAAAAGGTGCCAAACCAGTTATTAACAGTCAAAAATGGCGGACACGGCCAATTCCCGCAGCCGGATTTCGTTAGAAGTTATGAAGCGATCTGGACGTTCCTAAGACAGAACCGCATTATCAATTAGCGCAGATGCGAATCACTGACATCCGACCAACTACGGTGACGGTTCCGCTTGAAGCGCCTCTTCGTCACGCCAATGGCTGTCACTGGGGACGCTTCGTCCGCACCATCATCGAGGTTGACACTGACGAAGGAATAACCGGCCTGGGCGAAATGGGTGGCGGTGGCGAGTCCGCTGAAGCAGTGTTTCGCGCGATGAAGAACTACCTCGTGGGCCACGATCCAGCTCGCCTTGAAGAAATGCGCTACAGGATCGCAAACCCCACCGCTTCTCTTTACAACAATCGTACACAGATCCTGGCGGCACTCGAGTTCGCTTGCCTCGACATTCTCGGACAGAAGTGGAATGTGCCCGTCTCTGAAATTCTCGGCGGGCGATTGCAGGACCGTGTACCATTCGCATCGTATTTATTCTTTCGTTATCCGAACTCGAAGAATGGTTCCGGTGAAGTGCGTACCATTGAACAACTCGTCGCGCACGCACTCGAATTGAAGTCTCGTTACGGATTCACGTCACACAAGCTAAAGGGCGGTGTGTTTCCGCCTGAATACGAGCTCGACTGCTACCGGGCTGTTGCGGACGCTATCGCTGGCGATCGCTTTCGCTTCGACCCAAACGCCGTTTGGTCTACCGAGCAGGCGATCTGGTTTGGACAAGCCATTGAAGACATCAGGAATGATTATCTCGAGGATCCCGTTTTCGGCTTAAACGGTATGCGACGTACGCGCGAGAAACTCCGCATTCCACTTGCCACGAATACTGTGGTCGTTGGTTTCGAACAGCTTGCAGCAAACGTTCTGAACACGGCTGTTGACGTGATTCTTCTTGATACGACGTTTTGGGGCGGCATTCGTCAATGCGTAAAGGCCGCGGGTGTATGTGAAACGTTTCAGCTCGGAGTTGCTGTCCACTCTTCCGGCGAGTTGGGCATTCAACTGGCGACGATGCTGCACCTCGGCGCAGTCATTCCCAATCTGTCTTTTGCAGCGGATGCGCACTATCACCACCTTGATGATGACATCATCGAAGGTGGCAAGTTCAAATACGAGGGTGGCAGCATTAAGGTGCCGGAGGGACCTGGTTTGGGCGTGAAGTTAAATCGCGAGAAGGTTCAGCAATACAGCGAGCTGTACAAACGTTTGGGAAGCTATCCTTACGATCAAGATCCTCTTAGACCTGAGTGGGCTCCAACTATTCCCAACAATCGTTGGGCCGATCCCCTGGATGATCGCTCACCACACATAACGCTGTGATCTACTAATCCCGACCCCAGTCTCAGTGTTTGGAAGGTAGCTCGATCGTTACCGGCGATTCGGTGTCGAAAGTTGTTGTCAGAGTTTTGATCGGACCGTGCGAATATTCGACATAACATTTCATCGGAAGGCCAGAACTCTTCGAGACCCAGATCTTTTGAATCACCGGGAAGTTTCCGACAACCGTCAAGAGCTTGTACGAGTACACAAGCGCCGGCAAGCCGTTGACCGATTCCTCACTTAGTAATTTCACATCCGAGATCGATTGCAGGGCTTCCTCGGTGAAAGAATTGAGCATGGTTGGGTGCGGGTTGGTGTCGCCTGGTACTTCCTTCCAGGAGTCACCCGATTTGATATACGCATCCTTGCCGGCCATGATCATTTCCGTGTGGGCTCCGGCGGCGTCGCTATACACCACATGATAGCGGTCGGGCGCGATGTACTCGACCTGCTGCTTGAATGGCGTCTCCGCGGCGGCATCAATTTTGCCGGTCAACGATTTCAATGCGATGAACTTTCGAGAAGCTTCGATAACAGCGGCCTTCGGGTCGCTCGAGGCTTTGGTATCACTCTCCGATCCGGAAACCTTCGAAGTCTTGCAGCCCGAAACTACGGCCGCGATAAAGATCAGAACTAGCGTAAGTTTTTTCATGGTTGCTCCTTGGCCGCGTCGGAGAGCGACCCGGCATAGTCGTCTTCAGCAAAAGGCAAAACGACGCGAACCAGGATATCTCTATCACCTTTGACGATACCTGTGCTGCCCGTTGTTCTTCGGCAGGGCGGTAGAGTTCATCGTTCTCCTCTGCTCCAGATATTACTGTCGCCCACCGGCGCCGGACACTGTTAGTTTTGACAGTTATCTCGGTAACGGGAAGCCCTTGTGCCCCATAAAGGCCCGCCATTTCAGGATAAAAAGATTTGCTGAGCCATCTGATTCGACATGTTGGTAGGTGACCTCCACAAGGCAGAATAAGGTGAGCGCTTCTTCGCCATCACACAAATAGCGCTATTGTCATATGCGTTGCGGTGTATATAAGGTGAAGAGTCCAGATTCTTTGGTGAGAACTCAGGTCCAGGCCCTTTGGCCTTGGATCTTTGCTTTTTGTTTTAGTTCCAAGTACTGAAGAGGGAAGTGCTAAGGCAAAGACCAAAGGCCAGTCTCAGGAGATCATCTCATGCAAAACTTACTCCAGGACATCCGTTACGCACTTCGCAGTCTAATCAAACGACCCGGATTTGTTGCCGTCGCCATTGTCACGCTGGCATTCGGTATCGGCGCGAACACCGCGATCTTCTCTGTTGTTGATGCCGTGTTATTGAGTCCTTTGTCCTTTCCGGAACCAGAACGGATTGTCGTCGTTGAAGGTACGAATTTTAATTTGGGCATAACTGAGGGAGGCGCCACGTCAGTTCCTGATTTCTCTGACTGGCAAAATCAGAGTTCGTCTTTTGAACAGATCGCAGCATTTGCCGCGGGGGGAGTAGTGCTCACCACTAACGATGAACCTGAGCGGGTGCGAGGCACTAGTGTAACGGCAGACTTCTTTCCTTTGTTTCGTACCTCACCATTGAAAGGTCGCTTCTTTCAGGCCGACGAGTTTAAAGAAGGAAATGACTATGTCGCTATGCTGAGTTATGCGCTTTGGCAACGACGCTTCGGCGGAAGCGACAGCGTGATCGGATCGAAGGTTCAGATGAGTAACTACAGCGTAACGATTGTCGGCGTTATGCCGAGGGGGTTCGATTACCCGACTCAAACCGAAATGTGGTTTCCTTACCCAGTAGATCCTGCCAAAGAGAAGCGTTTCAATCGTTTTCTTACCGTGGTGGGTCGTCTCAAACCGGGAGTCACTATCCAACAAGCCCAATCAGAGATGGGTCTCATGAGCGAACGGCTGGCTCAGAGTTATGTTGAAACTAACCGTGGATGGAATGTCAAACTAACAAAACTGCACGATCGACTTGTCGGTAATCTACGTGCTTCCCTCTTGATTCTGCTTGGCGCTGTCGCGCTTGTGTTATTGATCGCATGTGCAAATGTAGCGAACTTACAACTTGCGCGCGCGACGTACAGGAAAAGAGAGATCGCCGTTCGAACAGCTCTGGGCGCAAGCAGGTTACGAATCGTTCGACAACTGCTTACGGAGAGTCTGCTGCTGTCGATAGTGAGCGGAGCAGTGGGACTTGCGCTGAGCATCTGGTTAACCAGACTCCTTGTTTCTATCAGCCCGCCGAATAGTCCTCGATTTGAGGAGATTGGTATGGACTTCAGAGTTTTTGGTTTTGCTTTCGCCGTCACCTTCATAACCGGCGTCGTTTTTGGCTTAGTACCGGCGATTCAAACTTCTAAGATCGATTTCAATGAAACTCTCAAGGAAAGTGGTCGGTCGGGATCTCAAGCTCGACGTAATCGAATTGGCAGCGCATTAATGGTTTCCGAAATTGCACTTTCATTCATGTTGCTGGTTGGCGCCGGGTTGCTAATCAAGAGTTTCATTCACTTACGAGAAGTGAATCCGGGTTTCAATCCCTCGAACATGCTTACAATGCGTCTCTCGCTTCCTGCCGGCAAATACCAACAGGGAGAACCACGCCTGCAGGTCTTCCGGCAGGTTGTTGAACGAATCAGCAGCTTGCCCGGAGTCACGTCTGCGGGTGCAGTTTCTCAGTTGCCGCTTCGCGGAGACACCTTCAATCTCGGCCGGGGATATCTGCGAGAAGGGGATCCGCAAACATCTGAGGCCGCTGGCAGTGCCAATTTTCTTACTGTGACGCCGACGTACTTCGACACGATGCAAATACCAGTCAAAGCGGGGCGTGGCTTCACTGCGCTCGATACTAACGACGCGCCCAAGGTCATGATTGTCAACGAAACTCTGGCCCGTAAACTTTGGCCCGGAGAGAGTCCCGTCGGTCGAAAAATTTGGGTTTGGTACGATGAAAAGTTTTTCCGTGAAATCGTCGGTGTTGTAGGCGACACGCGTTTGTCTCTCGACGCCGAAGCGGAATCCCAGATGTACGTACCTTTAGCCCAGGATTCAGGTTGGGGCACTCTTTCGTTCGTCGTAAGGACCAACGGTGAGCCCGCGGCTTTAACCGGCGCGGTCCGCAACGAAATAAGAGCCGTCGATAAGGGGGTTCTAATTTACAACGTCAAGACATTGGATGACGTTGTCGCTATTGCGGCGGCCCCTCGTCGGACACCAATGTTGCTGCTCAGTTCTTTTGCGGGTGTTGCGATGTTGCTTGCAATGCTCGGAATCTATGGTGTGACTGCTTATTACGTGACTCAACGTACTCACGAGATAGGAGTGCGCATCGCGCTTGGCGCGCGAATGCGCGACGTACTCAAGCTGGTGCTATCACGTGGAGTTATCTTCGCGTTAATAGGGATCGCAATCGGTTTTGCAGGCGCGTTTGGTCTAACACGCTATCTCAGCACGCTGCTTTTTGGAGTGCAACCCGTTGACCTGATGACGTTCCTTAGCGTCGCCGTGATATTAATTGTCGTGGCTTTGTTGGCTTGTGTAATACCGGCGCGAAAGGCGGCAAAGGTCGATCCGCTGATTGCACTAAGGTACGACTAAAAGGTATGAGTAAAAGATTTCGAATTTGGGATTTCGGCTTTTGGGCCGCGGATTTTCGCGGATGAACACAGATCATGCTCTAAAGCCAAAGTCAGGAAGCTCGATCGGGTGATGGTGTGTAGTTGATGAAATGTAAGTAATTGGTCGGGGCGAGTGGATTCGAACCACCGACCTCACGGTCCCGAATAGTCATTCCGCAGTAATACTAACTACCACTCTCAACATAGTCTTTCAAGTTCGTTTATTCCACCGCTGTTAGTGAAGCCTACGGAGCAGCTCATGCAGTTAGGCTAACGATGGGATTTTCGGTTGACAATGTGAACTACGATGCATTGGCTTTTGCTTCCGGTTCCTGAGTGCTCGTCATTTCAGAGGTGTGATAGTTTCCGGCTGCCTGGCAATACGGACAATGAACGTTGACGGTCTTTTGCGCTTTGATTTTTATATTTCCCTTTGTCTCATCGGGAAAGAATCGGACAGGCGAGCCACAATTGCGGCAATTGACAGTGTAATACCACTCCCCGGGCACAGGTTTCAGGAAATTTGAAGGCATTTGAGCTTGCTTGTAGCTCCTTTCCCAAAAAACTACCGTAACGGCACAAAGGTGCGCCCAAACCTGCTCATTTAATAGGAGCAAGAGAACTAATAGTTCGTCGATTTCAGGGAGAGAGCCGGGTGTGCGGTTTGCTCAGATACCAGCTAGCCTGATTTGGTTGCAATAATATTTATGACCGGAAATCAGGTAGTGCCCTAAAATCACCCTCATTTGACTAGCCGTGATGTAATTCGCTAGTTATGTTGGTTACCATTGAGCGATGAAAATGACCATGCCACATAACAACCTATAAGCGCTTGGAGCGGACTCGCCGGTTAGGGGTCGATGCTGAAGCGCATTGAGAATTGGAGTTAACCGGTATTCGTAGTTGCGCGGGCGAGCCGCTCAAGCGCAGCGTTGAATGGCTTTAGCATGATGAGAACCCGGTCGTTTTGGATACCAGTGATAGTATCGTTGGTTCTAACGCCTTTTCTATTACTTTTGGGCGTGGGATCGGGTGGCGCAGGTCATGGTGATTATCGCTTAGCCATGATGCTGTTCCCTTATACGATGCTTTCGACATTCGTTTTTGATTCCATCACGGTCCCATTCATCGTTTTGGCCATTATCCAGTTCCCTCTTTATGGAGTTACTTTAGGGTACGCGAATCAAAGAGGCCGCCTTGGTTGGGTAGCGATCTTGCTTGCCATCGTTCATGGATTAGCCTGGCTAGCTATGTCCTCACTTGCGACGAGAAATTTTTCATGAGGGCTCTAGTTCATGGGAAGGAATTTGATGAGAAAGCTTGTGGCGCTTCAGAGGTGGCTGAAATTCAATCCCAAGCGAAGTGACCTCGGCGCTGTCTAGGGAGTTGGATATAGATCGGCGACTACTGTACCGAGACGGAATTAAAGCTCGCATCACCTGATGAGCCTCCTAGATGAGGTGCAGCATAAGAGAGCGGTCGCTGCTTCCGACCTGGTCCGTCGACAACTATGCGCTGAGCTAACTGAGTTGCTCGGATTCATCGAGTCGTTGGGGATGTCGTTGCGCGACCATTACCATGAGGTGCGCTTCATTTGCAGAGAGTAATGTTAGTTCGATGCTAAGGCTTAACCCCCGCGGACCCAGAGCGGCATTTCAGCTCAAATCTTGCACACAGACCATGCAAGCTCTGTTTGGGCATATCGATCCGGCGATGCTGAAGCGGTACTCACACACTCGCAGACGTGCGCTTGGACAAGCAGCTAACGCACTTCAACCTGCTTTCATTTCACAACAACAAAACGCAGTCCAACTCGTGAACTAGAATCTGAAGGAAAGCAGACTAGGATGGGCAGCAGGCTTTCGGGCTTGCCGTTTGTTTATGGAGTGCCGGTCCAAGTAATCGTCGAAAAACGGTGCCAAATATCGCCTGGCCGATCCCAGTTATCCCAATAGACCTGTTCCATTGTGGCTGTTGCTGCTCCTTTGTAGCCTGCATAAATAGGTGCTCCGCTTACTCCTTCAAGAAAAAGCAGTCGTAATAGCTTGCTTGCCTTTTCTACTGGCAGGGTAAAATGGATAAGAATCGCCTTAACTCCGTAACGCTCTATGACGTGGTCGAATGGAGTTCGATCTACAGAACTATCCCAACGTAGTCGTGGCTGATAGATAGTGAAAAGCCCTTTTTGTACGTTTAAATTCGGATTATCGGCGCTTGGTACTGTAATTACCTTAACTTTCTGATTAACTTTTGGAGGTGTCACACGACTTAAATTCAGAGCCTCAGTATTTAAAGCCCAAACGGAAAGATGGGTTGCAGGGTCTATTGATTTTTTGGTGAAAGCCTCCGCGGCTCCGATTGCAGCGAAGTACGGAGCGGTATATGCATGCCTGGTCCAATCAAGAAATCTAGTGGGAATTCCATAGTGCTGGGCTAATGCAAGCAGTGATAAGAATTCCGATGGAGGCTAACGTAGACTTCCCGCTTTCTCTTCCAGAGAAATAAGAAGACGTTCAAGTCGTAATCGCAACTTTCGAGAATCTTCGGGCAGCCGAAGGCCACTAAAATCGGCGAATCTAAAAAAGTCAAACAGCATGATTGCTTCTGCCCAAACCTGATCGCGATTCTTCCAGTCATTACTAACTACCGACCCAATGTGAGCGTCAATAAACCTATCTTTCTTTGGGTCGGCAGGGTTTTGCTCAACGTTTCCCCAGGTCCCGGAGCCAAACCTAGATTTGATCGTCACTTTTGGCTTCAATCGTAGGGCACTAGGTAACAATAAGTAACGGTCATCCGCGTGACCTCGGAAGACGTACTCTTCATATCTTCGCGAAGGATCATGTTTGTCCCTGAAATGATCGCTGCGGGGTGCTAGCGCCTCGATTAATTCCTCTGCCGTTTTATCGCACGCTGCTCTCATTGACAATAGGTTTGTTCAGGTTGCGACTGCTGGTGCCCAAGGGGAGAACCAGCGGTCCCAGGTTATTACGGTATTCGAATCTCGTAGCACTGTACGAGAATGAAAACCCTTCTCAAGATTAGTGCCTGTTGATTCCAAAGGACTTCACCAGGGGTAGAGCACTGACACGGTAGGGGTCTGGGGTTCAAATCCCGAAGCGCCTACCAATCCCTTCAATAACTTAGTCTCACCAACTCGATTTTCGGTGACGCCAGATTACGCCATTTAGCCTGCCTTTATTGGCCATCGCTGTTACATCGCCACACGAACTTCAATTGGATCTCGACGCTGGCTAAGACCGACTGCGCCGCGTATGTGGCTTATCGCACAGACGTCCATTCTTTAAGATGTTAGCTTGTTTGTAGTCGTTCTAGACAACATCACTCGCGACACCCCGGATTAGGCCACCAACCTCCCTCTTGTGTCGTTCGTTCTTGCCAAGCGGTGGGAACGAAAATGACCGATGAAAGCAGTGACCAAATCAATTCATTAATCCCCAACCAATAGGAGAAACATTATGAAATTCAATCGCGCATTAGTTAGTTCGCTGATCCTTTTGATTCTCACAGTAAGCGTTGTCGTTGTAGCAGAGGTCAACCGTCCGTTTCGTAACGGCTCGGTATGGTCCATCAGTTTCATAAAGATGAAGCCAGGCATGGAGACCGCCTACATAAATTACGTCGCCGGAGATTGGAAGCGGGAGCAAGAGGCGCTGAAAAAAGACGGGCAGATTCTTTCCTACAAAGTGATCACCACCGAGGCGCATGGTTCAAGTGATTGGAACATCATGCTGATGACTGAATACAAGGATCTGGCAACGAGGGAAGCTAACGAAGACAAAGCCGACAACCTGGCGCAAACAGTCGTCGGTAATGACGAGAAACAAATGCAGGGTTATAGGGATCGCCTGCAAATCCGCGAAGTTCTGGACATCCGCACCGCACGCGAAATCGTTTTAGAACCGAAGCGTTGAGTCACCGCTACAGCAAAGGAGAAACACATTGAAAAAAATGATCATGATTCTGGCGATTGCAATTGGTACGTTATCGATTGCGTTTGGTCAAACGAAGATAGCGAACGACTCAAAGCTTAAGGGCCAAATCATCGCGCTCGAGACAGCAGGCTGGGAAGCGTGGAAGAATAAGGACAGTTCATGGACACGGGAGAATGTTACAGCAGAGTTCTTGCTGATCAATTCTGGCGGTGTGTCAAATAAGGAGCAGGTCATTAAAGCGACGGCCACCGATTGTGAGATCAAGGGTTACTCGCTCGACAATTTCAATTTTGTCACCCTGGACAAGGACTCGGTGCTTATGACTTATACAGCGAAGCAGGACGGGGTGTGTAATGGAAAAACTATTCCAGCGAACGTTCGCGCATCGGTGGTCTATGTAAAGCGAGGCGCCAAATGGCTTGAGTCTCTATATATGGAAACGCCGACTGCTCAATAACCTTGGTTCTATCGCTGAGACGCGCTCATCAATTTATCGGTGAATGCCTTTTAAGTATGGAAAGCTATCCATCGACGTCGGGCCGAAGAACAATTCAGTCCATCGTCGAAACGGAAGCCCAATGAATCGTCGGTATAATCTCTCGAACGATCAAACGGCTGTACCGCTTTTCCGGCGAGATAGCCGGAATTGCGATCAGGGAAACGCTCAGGATGAAGAAGGACGCAACCGAGGAGTAAGTTGTGCCGGTCCAATTCCGGAACCGTTCGCTTGTTCAGCAACTGCGTCAACAACCCGGCCAAATTCCGATGAAACAATTTCCCGTTCAACCAGTAGAGACAAGCGAAGATGACGTTAATTCTCGTCGAAACACCAAAGAGTTCCTTAGACCAACCGCCCACGAACTGGCTTGTATAATTCACAGAATTCCCGGAGCGCGCTCTTCTTTAACGGACGAGCGAGCAAACCGTTTTGCCCGTTTGTTGAATCGAGGATCGTCTCTGGAGTAAAGCGTTGGGTGCGAGCCTATATTGGCTGACAGATTATCTGTTCGGAAAGCTGGTGGCGTTTGTGTGACATAGTATTTACGTCGGAGCAGACTAGCAGGTTCCACAGCTTCCTGAAACGGAATTTTCTATGAGGCTCATTTTCCCAGGTGATAATCGTCACTACATTATGCTCGAATCTAAGGGTCGGAAGCACTTGCTCGGACAAATTCGAATCATCCAAATCAAGCGGCTCCTTCTCTAAGATGGTGGGGACGAACACTTCACTTCAATTGTTTGGCTACCACCAACGGCCGTCCTTCCGATTCGCGCCGGTAAAAAACTCGCGGTGTTTGCGTGACTCGCCGCTCCAACTCTGGAACCTGTTCTTCGCCCCCAACGAAAGAGAGAGTTACCCCTACACCGCGTGACTTCTTAACTCTCTCCATTTGCATGTTAGGCACGCGCTTCGTCGCGTAGTCGAACCATTCGCGCACCCACACTTCACCGTCTTTGGGATCATCATCGGCCGAGGTCCGCTTCAGTCCTTCTTCCACCAACGCGTAAGTTAACAGGCCATGCCCGAGTTCTGACACCTCCTGTGCCGCTTGATAACTCTGTGCTGCAGTCAGGATGTACATACCCTTTTCGTAGGCTAATTGCGCTAGACCCTTTGAGTTCATTGGACCTCGTCGCTTCTCCTCCGTCTCGAGTGCCTGACCGGAATTACAAGCGTCTATGACCATCAGCAGCTTATCTGCATCGATTCCTTCAACAGCCAATTCCAACTCCTCATCCGAGACACCATGTTCGAGGATCATTTGGAATCCTGCGGTATCAAGCGCGTTTCGCTCGCCGACGTAGCCAAGGTCGTGAGGCAACAAATAAAAGCGTTGTCCATGAGCGGTTCCATGTCCCGCAAAGTAGATAAAGACGGCATCTTCTGGTTGTGTTGCTTTCAGATTCTGCAGTGCAGCAGGAGCATCAGCGGCAAGATTTGTCTCAGTTCCGGCAAGAAGTTTTAAGGCTTTGAGAATGTTAGCTTTGGTAGCCTGCTCGTCCACAAGCGATGCAACTTCGACGCGCTCATAGTTCGCGATCTGCTGTTGTGCGCGTTGCACTGCATCGCCAAATGCTGTTGCGTCGGCAACGGCGTACTTCAGATTGTATTGCTGATTGGAATATGTGTTGATCCCAATAGAGAGAACATATGCGGTACCGGGTCGCTTGAGACTATTTGCACCAATGACACTTAGCGTAGCGTCCGTGCTCTTAACGTTATCGCGATTGAAGGTGTACGCTGTAAATCTATTCTCGCCGGCAAGCACAGCAACGTCTGCTTCCAGAGTTACTGAGGTTTGACCGTTCAGAACATCGCCGCGCCAAACTTTTACAAGCGAGCCGTTCCGGAATAGCCTGACATCGCGTGCTCCGGTTCCCGCTTTGTGATCCGTGTCGGCCGGCTTCTCAACTACTTCAAGCTTCAACACCAGCGTTCGTTCTGACATACTTCCTTCACCGTTCTGTCCACTCCGAAACGTTAACTTTAGTTCAGGTTGACGACGGTCCAGCAGTGAAATATTTTTCGGAGCGCGCGGTTTCTTGCCGGCCATCACCTCATTGAGCAATCCTGGATAGTAAAACTCGTTGAAGAAAGTTTCCGCAGGTGCAACGTCAAATGTATTGCCACCAAATTGCCAGAGGATTTGCTTCCATGCCGCTGGCGAGCCGTCGAATAGGCCATCTGGAGTAACAACCAGCCAATCGCTGCCACGGTTGTTGAGGGCACCACTGAGATTCACAAGCGTAACAAGCTTTTCACCTGTTGCGGCGTCCCAGACATACTTATCGTTGTTTTCGCCGAGGGCTACCAGAAAACGTTTGTCAGGGCTGAAGGTAAGAGAAATTATTCGTCCGTCATGTGGCAAAGTGCGCAGTGTTTTGCCGGAGGACATTTCAAATATGTCAATCTTACTGGAGTACCCTGCCGCCAGCAGGCGTGCGTCTGCGCTTATACAAAGCGTCGTTACCGCGCCGCTCTGGTCATCATCAGTGATCTCAAAAGTGTTGACCTTGCGGCCCGTTTCTGTTTCGTAAATCAGCAGAGAACGCTGCTTCTTTTCGAAGCCGGTAAGCGCGATGAGTTGTCCATCAAAACTAAAACCCGCTACGGGAATAATTCCCATTTGCGGGGAATTGCCACCTTCCAGTTCACGTAAGCGCTTGTCAGATGGACCATCGTAGAGCTCGATTCGCTGTTTATAGACATCTTTATAGCCATTCGTAAATGGGTTGAGAAGTGCCCCGGCACTGGGATCGTAAAAGCTCTTCATTGGATAGAACGGAGCTGCCCTGAAGCGTCCGTCAGGACTATAAAAAGGTCGCCCGCGCAGTTGAAGCGATACGTCGTCATTACCGCGGACGAGTGATCCGGCAGTGGTATCCCACAGTTCCGACGTCAAGTTTTTCAAAAGTACATGATTCGAAATCAGGAAGCGGCCATCTGGACTAAAACTTACTGCGCCGCCAGCCTGCAGCTTGTCGTTGGATATAGTGGATATCGCTTCGACTGCCTCTATGATTTGTTCCGGAGCAGTTATGTCGCGCTTCTGAAGCATGGCCATCGTTTTGGAATCAATAGTCTTAATGAATGCGGCTTGCTCGCTGCTCGTGACTGCGTTCGTAGGTCCTGTTTGCAGTGAACGGACCTCGTTTCCAGTTCCGGTCTCAATAATTCTGATCGATTTAGCCCCCGCCGCGACCGTTGCAATCAGACTGCCATCGCCATTGAAGCTAATCACGCGAACAGAAGCCAGCAGCTCGCCACTAGTTTTTAGTTCGCGCACCAATTGACCGGAAGTGGCGTCCCACAACTTCATCGCCGAGCCTGCACTATTCTCGGTAGCAGTAACGAGGAATCGTCCGTCCTCACTAAATTGCACACGCTGTGGTGATTTGCTTATGCCTGTATTGACGCTGTAAAGATCATGGTTCGTTCGCGCCTCCTCGACATCTACCGTGTCGCTCGTTCTGCTGAAGGCAACGAAGCGCGCGTTCCCACTAAATGCGAGGCTCGAGTTTTCCGCTTCGGGGATTGCTTTGAAGGACAACGCTCGAACCTCACGTTCACTTTGTGGGTCATATACTCGGACTTCTTTGTCAGGTTGGCCCACCGCGGCAATTTGTCCGTTCGAACTGACCGCTATTTTCGATGCCGACAATTTAAAATTCTTCATGCGTTGCAGTTCTTGTTTCCGTTCTTTGTCCCCACCACCAAAAAGAGAGAACGAGGGCATCGAGTTGAGTTTCTCCATGCCGCTCTTTCCATATTGAGTCTTTTGGGAACGTAACTCGGCGCCCGTTGAAACGTCCCATACTTTGATTGCATCGCCGCTCACGCTTGTTACCATGCGTCCGTCGCTGTTGAAAGCTACGGCACCCACGGGCAACTCGGACCCACGTAACACGTGCAACTGTTTGCCCTTCTGAACGTCCCAGATCCTTACGGTATTGTCTTCCGCTCCCCCGACAACACCGCCTTGAGTAAACGTTCCTAAGTCTCGTTCGTCATTGATATCGCCGCTCCCTGAGGCGAGAAGTTTTCCATCCGGGCTGATTGCGAGGGCATTGACATTGCTTGTATGACCGTAGAGAGTTCGGACTATGTTTCCCGTTGTCAGGTCCCAAATTTTTACGACGTTGTCTTTGCCACCCGATGCCAGCCAGCGACTGTCGGGACTGAAAGCAACAGCGTTGATGGATCTCGTGTGTCCGGTTTGAAGAATCAACTCCGGTCTGTTACGGGAATTGCCGGATGTCGTAGAAGTTGGTAATGGC
>DASYPT010000089.1:0-22516 GCA_036006355.1 Pyrinomonadaceae bacterium
CGCCCCCATCAGACAGAAGCCACTAGTAATGCGCCAGGGACTTCTGATCGACGGGGGCGGCCGGGGACGGCCGCGCTCCGACAGAAGAGCTTTCATGTATTCAATCGAGGAACTTCTGTTCGGTGAGCCATGATGAGCTTAATCTGGCCGAAGCGAATGCTGCCGTCGGGGATTCTATCGGGAGTTTAGTGTTGGCTATTACTCACAAAAGCGATGCGCTTGCTGTCTGGAGACCACGACGGAACATTTATCGTGCCCTGACCGCCATAAACATACGCAATCACGCGAGGCTTTGCGTCATTGAATGGCATCAATCGAATATAGACGTGCTTATAAAAAGGATGGTCATTTGGGTTCACGTCTTTGAGAAAAGAGAGAAAGACGATCCACTTGCCATTTGGAGAGATGTGCGGAAACCAGTTGTTGTACTCGTCGTTTGTAATTTGTTCCGGGTTTGTTCCGTCTGGCTTCATACGCCAGATTTGCATTGTTCCGGATCGAGTTGAATTGAAGTAAATATATTTTCCATCCGGAGTGAATTCCGGACCATCGTCGAGTCCAGGAGACCTGGTTAAGTTTATTTCTTCGCCGCCAGTTGATGGGATCTTATAGATATCGAACTCGTTATCTCGGCCGCCTGTGAAGACCAGATATTTACCGTCAGGCGACCAACCATGTAGATAGGATGGACCTTTAGCTGTGATTCGCCGCGGCACTCCGCCGTTAACTGGAAGCGTGTAGATGATTGAAGCGTTTCCGTCATCTTTGCTGTGATTACTGATAGCGATCATTCGACCGTCGAACGACAAAACATGATCGTTATTATTGTTGGTGGCGAAACCGGTCTCAATGGCACCAGGTTGTTTCGCTCTTAAATCAAACCGATATAAACGACCGTTCCGATTAAAGATCAGTGCTCGTCCGTCTTTTGTCCAGTTTGGTGCCTGGAAAGAATCAGACGCTGTGTAGATGATGCTTCGTTGACCGTTGGTGACGTCCATTATTTCCAGGTCGCTCCCGATGTAATCGCGATAGGGAACAAAGTTGTCTGGCGCCGGCCGTGTGATGCGAACATTGTCGAACATCGCCTTTTCGAGGACGTCTTTGTTATGCGAACACACGAACAGTCCAACATATACTTCGTTCCCAAAATCGATTGAGACTTGTTTAGGATCGCCAAAGACATCGCCGAAATGAGCGGCAGCAAGCGTATAGGTATCTCCTTTTCTTTCTAACTGAAGGATGTCTGGCCCGGTGATTTCTGATCTGAATTCTTCGACATTAGCTCCCTTCGATTTTCTAAACTGGAGAGACGTGAGACCATCACCGTGCAAAACGACACTGACCTGCGCAGCATCGGCGTCGAGACTGGAACGCACGATCCAACCAATTTTTCTATGCTGCTCGACGCCTTTCCCGATGAAAGATGCACGTGCGGTGGCGATGAAGTCTCCGCTGATTCGTTGCCACACAAATTGAAACTCGTCATGGCTGGTCCACATGTTTGTTCCAGCACCTTCGATGACGTAGCGCTGTTCGGTATCGTCGTAGACCACTGAGCCTTTTTTGATTGGATTTCCGACATCGGCATTGCCGGTAAAAACACCGATAGACTTTTGCGCAAGAGCAAGTTGAGTTGTGATAAAGAGAAAGACACTTAGGAGTGCAAGTCGGAGCAACATAACTGATGAGTTTGGGCGTCGAGCAACAAAACCAGATTGAAAGAGCGCCTGCGATTCTTTCCAGCCATAACTTTTGTGTCAAGCATTATTGGCAGACTTGGATGCAGTCAGTACCACCTCGCGGTAGCGGGTGGGTACGAAGTTTGCCCTGATAATTGATTCAAAGACTTCGTACCCACCCGCTACGGCGAGGTGGTACTGACTGCATCCAAGTCCGTCTCAAATTTGAAAGGAAAACCCCTCGATGTCGAACAAGCTAGGCGTTGGATTTATCGGCAGTGGCTTTGTCGCGAAGTTTCACCTTCAGGCATGGCGTGGCGTGCGTGATGCCGACGTACTAGGTGTCTATAGTCCAAATCCTGAGCATGCAGCGGCAACGGCGGCACTCGCACGCGATCTGCGCGTCGGCAATGCGCATCCATTCAGTTCAATCGAAGAGATGGTGGCCGCGCCAGAGATCGATTGTGTGTGGCTTTGTGGTCCAAACCACCAGCGTCTTCAGAATATGCAAGCCATCTGTGACGCGCTCGATTCGGGCAAAGGAAAGTTAATCGGCATTGCTTGTGAGAAGCCGCTGGCCCGCAATGTCGGGGAAGCGAGACAGATGGTTCAAATGGTCGAGCGCTCGGGACTACTGCACGGCTACCTCGAGGATCAGATCTTTGCGCCCTCCGTTACCCGAGGCAAAGAGATCATGTGGACGCGTGCCGCAGCTCTGACTGGTCGTCCATACCTGGCACGCGCTGCTGAAGAGCATAGTGGTCCACACTCCCCATGGTTTTGGCGCGGTGAACTCCAGGGCGGCGGCGTGTTGAACGACATGATGTGTCACAGTGTGGAAGTTGCTCGATTCATGTTGACGAAGCCCGGTGCGCCGCGTTCGAGTATTCGACCTGTAAAAGTATCAGCGCAAATTGCGAGCTTGAAGTGGTCACGACCTGAGTACTCTGACGTGCTTCAGAAGACCATGGGAGCTGAGGTCGATTATCAAAAGTCACCTGCTGAAGATTTTGCGCGAGCAACCATCAATTACTCAGACGAAGATGACAATCCCCTGATTGTTGAGGTAACAACTTCCTGGAGCTATGTCGGTGCTGGTCTGCGTCTGAGCCTTGAGGTGCTTGGACCGGAGTATTCGTTAAATATGAATTCGCTCGATAGTGGTTTGAAGCTTTTCCTTAGCCGGGAAGTGAAAGGTTCGGCTGGAGAGGACCTGGTTGAAAAACAGAACGCAGAACAGGGTCTAATGCCCGTGTTGGGGAATGAAGCTGCAGAGTACGGCTACGAATCGCAGAACCGCTATTTCGTGCAATGCTTTCTTGATGGAAGACAGCCGGAGGAAAATTTTCGTGCCGGACTCGAAGTAACGGAACTGTTAATGACCGCCTACATGAGCGCAGAACAGGAAAGGACAATTCCGTTCAGACCGGAAGGTCTCGACACTTTTGTTCCGCTGGTCGCCCAGGGGCGATGGAAAGCCCGGTGAGGGCGGAATAGGTCCAATAGGTCATATAGGTCCTATCACTGAAAACCGACTACTGACCAATCTGAAATCCGATTATGTCCCAACATCTCCCCCTAAGCCGCGCGATCCTCCTGATGACGATCGCATTCCTCGGTATCTTTGTTTATGGTCTGCTGGCCGCGCTTCCCGGATCAGTGTTGCCTACTCTGGAGCGTAATCAATTCCTTCCGAACGATAGTGCGGTCGCCACGTTTCTGCTGATTAATGCGATTGGAGCCGTCGTCGCTTATTTGGTGAGTGGTCCGATTATCGATCGGATCGGAAAGAAGGTTGCGCTCGTATTCGGCACAGTCTTAGTGATTGCCTCGATGATTGGTTTTGCAGCAACGGTAGCGAAAGTCTCCCCGCCATCTGCATTGTTCTATGTTTTCACCTGTTCTCTGTTACTAGGACTCGGGGCGAATGCAATCGTCGCCGCTGGTCATGCTCTGGTTGCCGATGTTGCCGCCGGCTGGCGAAATGCTGCACTCAACCTTCTGGACATCTGTTTTGGTTTGGGGCTGGCATCGTTGCCGCTGGTCGTACAAAGTCTGCAAAGACGCGCCGGATTGACATCGATCTTCTGGACGCTGAGTGCATTGAGTGTCGTTCTGTTGTTACTGATAGTATTCTCGAACTTTCCTCAATCGGCTCACTCCGAGAGGTTTCCTGTTGGTGCGGCTGGTTCGTTATTTCGTAACCCTTCTTTCCTGCTGCTGGCCACTGCCCTTTTCATGTACGTCGGTGCAGAAGTGTCGGTTGGCAAGTGGGTGGTCACATTCATGGAAAGGGACCCGCGCATCCTTGTGAGTCATGGATTAACCCCGGACCGTGTTGCATCGATTGCGAATATGTCGCCGGAAATGCTCAGCAGGTTCTTCGAAACAGATACGACGGGTTACGACATTGCTGGTTACGCACTCACTACGCTGACACTCTTCGCGATGGCACTGCTCCTGGGCCGGCTTGTGTCAAGTTTGCTGCTTGGTGTTCTTAAGGTGAATAGCTACGTGCTGATTACAGTTGGATCGCTCCTGACAACCATCGCGTTGATCGTCGCATTCACGACCAACAGTTCCGCGATGGTTCGAGTCGGTCTGATCGCCGCAGGATTTGGTATGGGCCCAACGTTTCCGACGTCAGTCGGACTTGCTTCTGTGATGATGCCACGGATCGCGGGAACTGCGATGAGCCTTGTCATGGGAGTTGGTTTCGCTGGGTTGCTAGTTATTCCGCCCGCGGTTGGTTACATTTCGAGCGCAGTGGGTGGAGTCGCAGGAGATGTTCGCAGTGGCTTGATAGTAGTGATCGCGGCATCAGTGTTGATGTTTCTGTTGCATGTGCTGTTGATGCTCCGCGAGCGACGAGTGAGAGGTTAGGTGATTGGTTCGGAGGCTACGCCCACGCCGCCCGCCACCTGTTGTGAGGCATGGCTCCGCCTTGGCGGTAAAGCCGCCTGAATTTTGGCTACGCCTTCCTTCCAGGCTGCGCCGCTCCTTGTGAGGCACGGCTCCGCCTTGCCGTAAAAGCCCCTTAGAAAACTTGGCAACGCCTTCCTTCTCTGGGCTACGCCACCCGTTGTGAGGCATGGCTCCGCCTTGCCGTCAAGAGCCATTAAGTTCTTGGCTACGCCTTCCTTCTTACCTCGAACGACGCCAGCGGATTTGCTCAACATCCACGAGTAAAGGTTCATTCTCCACAGGACAACGCCGCCAAATCCGAGCACTCGACCAATGATAATCGATTGGCTGTTCGACAAATCCTGCGCGAACTGGATTGTTGTGAATGTAATTCACTTTCTGCATGAACATCCCTTCGCTGAATATCGGAAAGACATTCCGCTCTCTTTGCCAGAGGGAGTGACGGTAGTTTCGCTCGCGCACCTGATGTTGGAGCTTAGCCAAAGACACAAGATGATTATTTTCCTTCAGGTAATTAATCACTCGATGAGCGGTAATTCCTTTGAGAATGCGAAGTACTTCAGAGACCGGCTTGGGTTGATCTGTCATCAGATGAACGTGCTCGAGCATTATCACGTAGGCGAACAACAGAAAGCCTGCGGATTGCCTCGCCTCTGAAATGGCGTTGCAGATCACGGTCTTGAGTCCATCTGTTCTAAATACGGGAAGACGATGTTGAGTGGTTAGAGTGATGTACAGTGCTTGAGAATCATGAGAGATCTGGAATTCGTGAGGCATCGGATTGATTCCTTTGATTGTGAGGTTGAAGAACGCGGGCACATTAGATCAAAGTTCTGGAATAGTAAAGAGACTCGGCGTTAAAGAAGGAAGGCGTAGCCAGGTTTTCTAAGGGGCTTTGACGGCAAGGCGGAGCCATGCCTCACAACAGGTGGCGTAGCCTAAGGGAAGACTATGGGGTGCCCTAAACTAAAGATCACTTAAACTCCATCGTGCCGTCATCCACCCGTCCATAGCGCATCATCCGAAGGTCTTTCATGTAATTCTGATGCAGCCGCCAGGGCCTCTTCGATCCCTGGTGCGGAAGCATAGGCAGCGCGCGCACGACGTATCCTGAGGTGAAATCGATCACCGGTTCCTCGCCAATCTCCGGATCGTTCTGACGCGGCGCACACATTACGTAGCCCTTTCGATCCATGTGGTTCAACAGTCGGCACACGTACTCGGAAGTGAGATCACACTTCAACGTCCACGACGCGTTCGTGTAGCCAATAGCGAATGCCAGATTCGGCACATCGCTGAACATCATTCCTTTATAAACGAGCGTCTGTGGCAAGCTCACCGTCTTACTGTCAACGACTAATTGCATTCCACTGATGAGTTTGAGTACGAGCCCGGTCGCGGTGACGATGATGTCCGCATCCAGATGTTCGCCTGATTTGAGCAATATGCCAGTTTCAGTGAACATCTCAATTTCGTCGGTCGCGATGGACACGCGATTTTCACGTATCGCCAGGAAGAAATCTGCATCGGGCGCGAAACACAGCCGCTGGTCCCACGGATTATAAGGCGGTGTGAAATGCTTTGTGTCGTATTCCTTCCCAAGGTGTCGCCGCACACCTTTCGCCACCATCCGCTTGAAAACTTCAGGTCGATTACGCGCGAGGTTGTAAAAGAATGTTCCGACAAACACATTCTTCCAACGTGCCATCACGTAGGCCGCGCGATCCGGAAGTAAGCGACGGAGCAAGTTAGCCACTGCATCTTTTGCCGGCCGCTTAACGACATAGCTCGGTGAACGCTGGAGCATCGTGACATGAGCTGCGCGTTCGGCGAGTGCTGGTACGAGCGTGATAGCAGTCGCGCCGCTCCCAATCACCACGATATGCTTGTTTGTATAGTCGAGATCGCTGGGCCACTTCTGGGGATGCACTAATGTCCCGCGGAATCTATCAACACCTTGCCATGCTGGCGTGTAGCCGTTGTCGTAATCGTAGTAGCCCGTGCAAAGGTAAAGGAAGCTGCATGTGAGTTGTACTACAGCGGCGCCTCGTCCATTCGTCGCTTGTCTCTCGACTCTTACAGTCCACTTCGCATGATCAGAACACCACGAGGCGCTTTTGACGCGATGGTTGTAACGAATTGCCTTATCAACACCGAACTCGCTGGCGGTCTCGCGGATGTAACTGAGAATTGCCGGACCATCGGCGATCGCCTTCGGATCGCGCCAGGGACGAAAGCGATACCCAAGCGTGTACATGTCTGAGTCAGATCGCACACCGGGATATCGAAACAGGTCCCACGTCCCACCCATCACGTCGCGGCCCTCGAGGATGAGGAAACTCTTAAGCGGGCATTGCATCTTCAAATGGCAACCCGCACCAATCCCCGACAATCCTGCGCCTACGATGATGACATCGAAGTGTTCCACGCTGCGGACGGTAATAGGGTGGATGGGTGGTGTCAACTAGTACGCAAAACGACAACCAGGAAGAATAGCAGTCAGTACCACCTCGCGGTAGCGGGTGGGTGCGGGGCGTGCTTTGACCATCAATTCCGGCTGCGCACCCACCCGCTACCGCGAGGTGGTACTGACTGCTTGCCCTTCAAGCTTCCTCACAAGCGATTTCCATTGAACTTGTCCAGCGCTGCAAGTTGCTTCGAACTCGTCCGATACTCGCGCTTCGCCGAATTCCATTGGTAGAACGCTTGATAAACTTTGACGTACCCTCGCGTCGGTCGATCACAGTCCTGAGAATCCGCATCCTTCTTTACTTTTACTGTGATCATGATGTTTGGATATTTGCTGCTTCCAGGCATGACCCGAAACGAAGGTGTTTCGGTAAACGTCGCACCACACCCCTGAGTATCGAAGAGGAATATGTTGGTGATCGTTTCGATCCGATCGTGATTCAGAAATAGGACATTAAGATCGCTATAACTCTCGCCGGCATTTGAATGCGTACTAACGACCAGAAAGGCATCGGTTTGTGTTGTCAATTGGAACACTGGAGGCTTCTCATAGAAACCGGAAAAGCGATCCGTCTTCACATCCATTGCATCGAGTAGCTTGATTGCTGGCTGGATTGAGAATGCAGCAACGATGTCTGCCTCTCCCTGGTAATTCATGCCCTGATTTGCGTCCTCCGCCGACACGCTAAGCTCCAACAAAAGCACTCGCCGGCCGTCACTCTTGATCCAGTATGGTTGGAAACTGTCGAGTTTTATATCGCCCTCAAGTGGGGAAGGTTTCTTGTTTTCTGACAGATGCTTGAAGGGGATCGTTTTGTGACCGATTGCTACGTCAGCGTCATTAGAATCGATTTGTAAATCGGGGATAATTCTACGAATCAATTCAAGGTAAGTTGTTTTGCTTCCTGCGACCGTAGAATTCAGATCGCTGGCATAAAGAGGTTTACTTTCCTGATTGGCAGCTTGGGCCAACAAACATGATGGAAGAAGGAGCAAAAGTAGTTGGGAGAGCCATAGATTTTTCATTGTAGAGCCATCATATGATCTTGTGTGCGGTTGACACCACATCATCGTAGAAATGCAAAAAGAATGTGCATTCAAATCAAAGCACCCGCTCACAACAAACATTGGACTCCTAAGGAGCGGACAGCCTAAAAATCTCGAAAACCAGGTGGTCTATCAATTTCATCGCTACGACAGCGAACGGACCGAGGCGGACACCACCGCGCTTCAGCCGGTGGTCTTTCAATTTCACAGCTACAAAGTGTGACCCACAAACCTCGTGACACCACCGCGCTTCAGCCGGTGGTCTTTCAATTTCACAGCTACGACAGCGAACGGGAAGTGTCCAAAAGTTCTTACATCCCAATTAGCAGGGAAGTTGAAGTACCACCGGCTAAAGCCTGGTGGTGTCCAGAGGAGGGCAAAGGGTTGTTTGTAGTTGAGAAGTTGAAGCACCATCGGCTGAAGCCTGGTGGTGTTCAGAGTTAAACATCACCCTTCTCCGGGGGTAACGGATTTGTCAGCGGCTACTGCCTCACGTTCCCACAGTAGTAATATGAACCGTCTCATTCTAATACCGAAGAATCGAAATCATCATGAAACACTGTCCAAAATGTAGTCGAGCGTTTGCTGATACTGAAACTTTTTGTGGCTTTGACGGAACCAGATTGACTGCTGACAGTGCTCCACAACAGCAGAATCAAACACCAGTGGGGACACCCGTAAAAACGGAGGCGCCTCGTGTCGCATCCGGTCCAGCCGCATCCGAACCCTTTGAACGAATCACTTGTGAATGGTGCCAGGGAATAAATCAAAAGACTGCGCTTTCATGCTGGTCTTGTGGAGCACCTTTAGATGTAAAGAATCTCGTGAGTGAATCCGGGTGGCGTGAAGCGCCTCGCATCAGAGATATGACCGAGATTCATTTTGGATTGAGCACCTGCCAGGTCGAAGGCGAGATCGTTCCGGCCGCGGAGCTCAACCTGGGACAGGGCGACTCAGTTTTCTTTGAACATCACGTGCTTCTTTGGAAAGACGATCACACTCCGATGTCCGTGATGCCGTTACAGGGTGGGATCAAACGCGCACTGGCCGGCATGCCTTTCATTATCAGCGTCGCACATGGACCCGGGCGAATTGCTTTTTCTCGTGACGCCACGGGCGAACTAGTTGTGTTGCCCCTTCATCCCGGAATGGAACTCGACGTGCGCGAGCACGCGTTTCTATTAGCATCGCATCACATCTCGTACTCTTATGTTCGCATTAAGGGATTGCGCAATATCCTGTTCGGCGGGCAGGGAATGTTCATGGATCGCTTTGTCACATCGGATCAGCCGGGTCTACTTCTGCTGCACGGATATGGCAATGTCTTCGAGCGCGTGTTGCGACCTGGCGAAAGCATCATGGTTGAGCCGGGGGCGTTTCTCTACAAAGACTCTTCAGTGACGATGAGTATTGAATCGCAACAGCTGACCACTGGTTTCTTCGGCGGCACAGGTATGAACCTTGCGCGCATGACTGGACCAGGGCGCATCGGTATCCAGTCGATGTACGTTCATCACCATACGGACTAGAACATCTCTGCGCTCCCTCTGCGTTCTCTGCGTCTCTGCGGTTTTAAGTGAGAGTCATCTTGTTAGCACCGCAGAGACGCAGAGGACGCAGAGGAGCGCAGAGGAAGAAACTTATACAGGACCCTTGAATATGCAATCCGGTCAACGAACACATACATGCCCATGGTGCGGCCTGGTCTCAGATGGCTCAACTCTCAGTTGTTCCGCATGTGGGGCCTCGATCGACTCACACTCAGTCGTAACGAACTCGGGCTGGTCAGAACTACCAGGCAGAAAAGACATGGCCAAACTTCAGTTCGGCAACTCTTTCTGTCAGATCGAAGGTGTTTATGTTCCCGTTGCAGACGTGAATCTCGCATCTGGCGACAGCGTTTACTTCGCGCATCACGTCCTGCTCTGGAAAGATCCGCAGGTCAATATCACGACAATGGGATTGAAGGGCGCGTGGAAACGGTTACTCTCGGGCATGCCGTTGGTAATGACTCAAGCGCATGGCCCGGGCCATATCGCATTTTCACGCGACGCACCCGGCGAGATGATCGCGATGCCGTTGCAGCCAGGCCAGGCTGTTGACGTGCGCGAACATTTGTTTCTCGTGGCGACGAGTCAAATTACTTACGATTGGTTTCAGACCGGCATATGGTTCACGACCAGGAGCGGAAACGAATCCGAAACGCATTATCCTTTGGGCATGTTCATGGATCGTTTCTTCGCGCCGGCCGCGCCCGGACTCCTGTTACTGCACGCAGCCGGTAATGCCTTTGTGCGTATGCTGCAACCAGGTCAGGCAATTCTGGTAAAACCGACGGCGCTGCTATTTAAGGATCCAACTGTGCAGATGCAACTACACTTTGAACATCCAGCGGGCACGTGGAGCTCGTGGCGTTCGTGGGGAAATCGTTATCTTTGGTTGCGACTGTACGGGCCCGGGCGAGTCGCAGTGCAGTCTGCCTATTCGCCTTTGGAAGACAACGGCCGAAACATCACGCAGCACAGTGGTGCAACCGAGCAGCGGTGGGGTTGATGGCTGCACTCCGCTAGGAGTGGAATGTTTATAGCCCATGAAACGTGGGAGCTCACGCACTCCGTCAGGAGTGCAATGTCGAAAGCGGAGAACTGGAGTTTTTCTGTTCCGGATCAACATGGCACTCCTGACGGAGTGCCTCGCTATACTGTTTCAGCGGTCTATAAATATCGCACCCCTAACGGGGTGAGTATTGCTCACCCCGGTTGGTGGTGACCCGAACTCAATTCTCCCGCGGACGACGGTCAACGAGTATGGAGGTAATTCGATTGAATCGTCGTTGCCCCGATTCAGAACTGTCGACGATGGCGGATCATTCTTTATTGCAACTGGATTCGACGCGTCGTTGTTGAGCATGTACTGTGCGGACGAATACTGAAACAGTTCCAAAGGTGTGCTGTACACCATTTCACTATTCCCAAAACCGATCTTCACGTCATAGCTTTGCTCGGGATCTTTGTTAATTAGCAGCAGCGACCACAAACCATCTGGACGGTGAACGGCGTAGGCCGTAAGGGTTTTCAACGCGGCTTGCTTCGGAGCTCGGACCAGGGTCGGATACAGTTCGTGCAAACCAGAATTGGACAGCCACTCGTGCGTCAGCAAACGCGCGCCATAGTAAGGTGCATACGGATATCTGATCTTCCCGTCATTACTCATAAAAAACAGCATGTTATTCCCGGCAGTACATTGGTCGATCACCGGCCGCGAACCTGCGTATCCAAACAAGAACGCTTGATCACCACCAAGACTAAGAAATCGCGCTACAACCTCCGCATTAAAGAGTGCGCCTTCCATGCTGATCTCCGCTCGTGTCGCGAAAGCAGAAAAACCGTACTCAGAAATAATCCACGGCAGTTTGTGTGTGACTCCCCCTCGCTGCATTTCCCTGAGCGAATCCGTGAGCTTGTCTGCAGCACTTGCGAGTTGATCGGCAACTGGTTCGCAGACATCGTCGAACGGATACCATTCGAACGAAAAGAAGTTGTAATCACTCAATCGACCTCTATCCCGAAGGTAACGCAGGAATCGATTCATCCAGGTGCTATTCCCGAACCTGAATTTCCGGCCAGTTGTGTCTGGCTCGATCTCCTGGAAACTTGGTCCACCAAGTTTAATCTTTGGATCGACAGCATGAGCTGCGCTAGCCCATTGTAAGTAGAGCGCGCCGTAGTCCTCGGGAGTTGTGTATTGTCCATCGGGTTCTTCCCCAAGTTCTACGCGATCGAAGCTGTAACCGCGGCCACGTAAGTAACGCAACTCATTCGAGGCGTTATCTGGTGTATCGAAAAGAAGTCCTACCGGCGTGACCATCGGCAATTTATTCGTCAAACCATTTTGGAAAATGCGATCAAGCCCCGGCTGTTCGATGTTCTGATCCAAATTGTTCTCGCGGTGCCACGGATCGGTTGAGGAGACGTGCATTAGAGTCTGCTTCTGCAGGTCAACACCGTGGCTTATGAGGTCTTCGAACTTACCCTGATGAATATAACCGGCATAGATTTCTCGCAATGCGTAACCCAAACGATCGCGAATGTCAGTTAAATCAGAGAGCCCCGTGTTAGAAGAGCGCTCCAGAAGAACTCGCAGAAAGCGAGCCTTAATTGAACGCGAAGCGACGCGGAGAAAGACATCGCCACCGTTACCGCGTCGAATAACACCTCGCGGAAAGTCGTGCCACATGCCGGCCGGACTCAGTGCGATGTCACTTATGTCTTCGAAGTTCGCATACTGGATGCGATACATCGTTGCGAAAGGCGTACCCCATAACAGTCGCACCGCATCGATGTCTTGCGGTTTGGCGAACTCAATCACTACCCACTGCTGATGGAGATTGTTACTTTCGTGAGTGAAATGTTCATCGAGGTAAGGATTACTTTTCCAGAAGCTTTCGAGATCGCCATCATCGAGTCGGGAATACGAGTCGTTGTTCGCCTGGTCAATACTGTTGCCTCGGCGCGGCAGGGAATAACCGTAAGACAATGAGATAGGTTCAGAGGAAGTTGAATCTGAGATCCAGTAGCCTTGTTTGCGAGAGGGATCGCTCCAGGTTCCGCGAGGATTCCAGTGCCATACCTCGTTAGCTAATTCAGTACGTAACCGATAGATCATTGACTGCAGTCCGGCCGAGCGCATCAACTCGATATTTTCCGGACTGAGTTGCAGATCGTTCATGCCTTTCTCTTTACCGTCGACTGCGGCTCCGAGAGCATGCGCTGGATCAAATCGATTGATTACTCGTGATGTAACTATTGTCACTGTCGCTTGTCGTCTATCTCGCCGTGCGGCGTTGGTGAAGCCGAGGCATGAACCACAGATCGTCACAAATGAACACAGACAGGCAATGAATTTGATAATGGGATCTGTCTTCATCACTTTGAATCTTACCCAGAATAAAGAACAAGTTCAGAAAAAAGAACAAGTCTTACTTGTTCTTTTTTGAGGCTTTCGAAACCTTGAAACCTTTCTATTGCGCCCGTTCGCCTCCGCTGCTAGTCTTTGGTTGATCTTTGCCCCGACATAGATCGATTTTCCATCCAGATAATATCTTTGCCATGAAATTCCTCTCAGCGTTTGTGCTCGGTCTGATTCTTCTTTCCCCCTCGTTTGCTCAAGAGAACGTTATCGAACTTCGAAATGCGGACGTTCTCAGTATGATCGCAGCGAAAGTTCCTGCCGACGTGATCATCAACAGAATCGAGACGTCGCATTGTTATTTCGACACCTTTCCTCCCGTAATTTCAGAACTCCGTTACAAAGGTGTTTCCGAAGAAATTCTCATGGCGATGGTTGCAGCGCCGATTGGCCGGCCGACAAGGAAGGAAAATACTCGAAGCGAATCTCCGCAAAAGAGTTCCGCTACTGTGCCGGCAAAAGAAAAGTCTGAGGTGGTGACGACTGCCACACACACGAGTGCAGTCTCACCAGCTCAAACAGACAAGAAGCAATCTGACTCCGCAGGCGTACAAAATAAATCCGAAGGACCCACCGCAGCATCGTCGTATTCGGTAGGAGCTACCGAGCAGGTTCTAACGAACGATGACCTCATAAAACTCTTACGAGGTGGTACACCCGCGCCTGATATCGTTAAGAGAGTAAAGAGTGCAAAAGGGAATTACGATTTTTCAGGAAAGGCTTTGTTTGCGCTGCAGCAGGCGGGAGCCGACGCAACGATTTTTTTATCAATGATGGAAGTTTCACGCGCAGCACGAAATGAACACAAAGAGCGTGACGAGCAAAACCTTCCGCCGAAGTCCTCGAAGCCTTAACCGTCGGGCAAGTTTTGAAACAACTGTCCAAGCCTGTCAAAGCTCAATACGGTTCATCTTTGAGTTCTACTTTGCCTCAAAAGTCCAGTTTCATTGGATCCGGCTTTGCCAGCTGTTGTGAGGCATGGCTCTGCCTTGCCATAAGCTAGCGACAATTGGTTTTGGGCTTCGCCCCTCGAGGCGTTTCCAGTTCAAGAGCTTGAGGGCGTAGCCCAATTGAAATCTAAGCTCGCTTACGGCAGGGCAGAGCCATGCCTCACAACAGCTGGCAAAGCGGAATCCAGTGACACTGGACTCTTGAGGCAAAGGCCTTTGAGATCGCTGTTTCATTTTCCGAGCAGCACACTGACGCTATTGCTCTCAAGATTACTCGTTACGACATCAACCTTACCATCGGCATTCAGATCGTCTGTTACCAACCTCCATACGCCTCTGCCAACGGCGACCGGCTCCGCTGAACTGAAGCCACCGCGTCCATTGCCCAGGATGATGCGTACGCTGTCGCCCCCGGCAGCAACAACATCCATCCGACCATCGTGATTCACGTCAGCGATGGCGATGTGAAAAAGCGTATGTGAGAAATCAAATGGAGAGCCGCTGGCTTCAGTGAACCCGCCGCGGCCATCACCTAACATCACCGTCATCGCATTCATCTCGTGGTGAGTAGCGACGATATCTGCTTTACCATCACCGTTGAGATCGGCAATTGCAGAAAACCAAGGCTCGCCTGTGCGCAGTGGAAGTTGGTGTGATACAAAACCGCCCTTGCCATCAGCCAGGAGCAGTGTCAACGCGCGACTGAATGGTAGTTGTTCTCTCCGCGCCGGACCGGTTGCGGTGGCTGTGGCAACGACATCAGGCCAGCCGTCGTTGTTAACGTCGCCGACAGCAGAAGGATATGGACTGGGACCAACCGCAAAGGACTGCGAGGCTCGAACGAAATTACCAAGTCCGTTGCCGAGAGCAATTGAAACATCGTTATCGGAGCTGTTGATAGTGACGAGATCGAGCTTGTTGTCGCGATTCATATCAACCAAAGACAACCCGTGCGTATGTGGATGTTGCCCAAGCTTCATCACAATCGGAGAAGTCGGAGCGATAGATAAATTACCCTTGCCGTCGCCGAGCAAAAGCATCACTCCATAACTGTCATGAGAACCAATGGCGACATCGAGCGTGCCATCGCCATTCACATCGCCGAGTGCCATTTCGCCCGGACTATCCGGAACTGTTGACTCACTAAGTGGCGCGCCAAATTGGCCATCGCCCTTACCCGGCAGAATCAGAATCTTGCGAGACTTACCACACGCGACGATGAGATCAGGTTTTCGATCACCGTTCATATCGCCAGCCAATACATTGCCGGGACCGTCTATAGATATTGGCGACCCTGGTGCACTGGTGAACAGCGACTGTTGGGTTTGTGTTTCAGGAGGTATATGGCCGGATGGACACGAGATGAACAACGCGGCAACAAGACTGATACTCGCCGGTATTTTGAAAGCAAGATTAACCATAACTCTCCTCCCGTTATAATGTGAGACGCTTCGGAGGTGGTTTTTCTTCCGGGGATCTCAGATCCCAGATCAAGACAGTTTCGGGTTCCATCTGAAATCTGAGATGGATTGTTGATACTTACGCCCCACAAAACAAATACGCACGAAGCAAACTTGTGACGTCATGTCTCCGCGCAATGCCAAAACCGGTGGGCCAGCGGGACTGATGATGTTTTCCTTTAGTCGGGTGATTTGGTTGTCTCTTCTGCTGATGGTTTTGACCGGCCTCGGATTCATGGTTCAGATGGCTGTAAGCAACACGATTCTGCAAACAATTGTGGACGAAGATAAGCGAGGTCGGGTGATGAGTTTCTACACGATGGCGTTTATGGGCACCGCTCCGTTTGGAAGTTTGTTAGCGGGAGGTGTGGCCGACAGGATCGGCGCACCACACACACTTTTGTTTGGAGGAATAGGTTGTTTGCTCGGCGCAGTGTGGTTTGCAACGACGTTGTCGGATTTGCGTAAGGACGTACGGCCGATATATGTGAAGATCGGAATTCTTCCAGAAGTTGCGAAAGGTCTACAACAGTCGACAGAGTTAAGCGTTCCTCCCGAAACTTAACTTCTTCTCTGCGGTTCCTATGCGTTCTCTGCGTCTCTGCGGTTTGCTTTTGTGTAGCCCTTTCAAAACCGCCTTGGATGAGGTCAGTACCACCTCGCGGTAGCGGGTGGGTGCGAAGCTTCATGACAACCAGCTATTGACTGCGAACCCACCCGCTACCGCGAGGTGGTACTGACCTCATCCAAGTCACGACGCAGAGGAAACGCAGAGAGAGTTCAAACTGCCACGAAGTGTTTGAGCAAAAGCAATCCTGAGTTAAAGTTCTCCAGCGAACAGTGAGGTCGTCGTATGGTGAAAACAATTTCTCGAGCCGACTTAAAAGAGAAGATTGATCGCGGTGATCACTTCGTGCTGGTAGAAACCCTGGCCCGCATCGCCTATGAACATGCTCATCTACCCGGAGCGATAAACATTCCCCCAGATCAACTCCAGCAACTCGCTCCAAAACTTTTACCTGACCAAGACGCCGATATCGTTGTCTATTGCGCCAGTCCTACCTGACACGCCTCCGAGAATGCTGCCCGTGAATTGGCGGCACTTGGATATACCAACGTACGCGATTATGCGGAGGGAAAGTCTGGTTGGATTGCAGCTGGTCTGCCGACACAGACAGAACATGATCACAAGAAGTGAATGGTAGAGCGGCGAATCCCGAGCCACAGAGACAAGCGCAGTCGGGAAGGGGGCAAGCGGCGAAACACGAACCTAACCCATACGAACTGAGCGCGCCCCCGCAGGTTCAAAGCCCTCAACTTGTATAAAGCTCGGACAACCGAAATCAAATTTAGGGCCTGGAACCTGCGGGGGCGCGCTTAGTTCGTATTGGGTTAGGTTCGTGTTTCGCCGCTTGCCCCCTTCCCGACTGCGCTTATCTCCATCCGAATTGTGTCAGCATTTCCACGTCGGCGGTGTTAATCTGACGAACCACTTCCTTAGTAAGACCACCATGGTAGGAGCCACTCATGCAGATATTTCTCCAGGATTTGAAATACGCGTTGCGCATACTCAAAAAGAATCCGGCATTTACTATCGTTGCCATTCTCACGCTCGCAGTGGGCATCGGGGCAAACTCTGCTATCTTCAGCGTTGTCAATTCGGTCCTGTTACGAGCGCTGCCTTACCGTGAACCGGGGCAGCTCGTTCGTGTCTATAGTGAATTCCCAACCATGAAGCTTCAGAAGTTCTGGTTGTCACCTCCCGAACTACTCGACATTCAGCATGAAGCAAAATCCTGGGAAGCGATCGGTGCATGGGCACCCGGCGGACAGAACGTTGGTACTGAAAGTGAACCGCTTCGGGTAACTTCTGCTGCAATTACTCGCAGCCTGATTGACGTGCTCGGAGTCCAACCAGAACGCGGTCGAAACTTCACTGAAGAAGAGGATCGGAATGGTGGACCGAACGTTGCCATTATTTCGCATGGCCTCTGGCAAAGAGGATTCGGCGGTACGAACGACATCATCGGCAAACAGATCCTGGTCAACTCCCAATCAACTACGGTTATCGGAGTCATGCCCGCGAACTTTGCATTTCCTCCGGGGAGCAACGATCAGGTAGAGGTTCTCCTACCCTTTCAATTCGATCCGGCGAACCCAGGCAATCGTGGCTCTCACTTCCTTTCAGTGATTGGAAGGTTGAAGCCAGGCGTGAGTATCCCGCAAGCGCAAAGCGAAATGACGAGTTTGATGGCCGGGTGGAAGAGTGAAGGTCGCTCTCAGCATTTACTAAACCCTGAACGTCATCCGGTGGTAATGCTCGGTCTTCACGAAGACGTTGTCGGACAGGCGCGAAAAGCAGTGTGGCTGCTCATGGCCGCAGTTGGTTTTGTCTTACTCATCGCATGTGTAAACGTTGCGAATCTCCTGCTGGCTCGTGCGGAATCGCGCCATCGTGAGTTTGCGGTACGATTGGCACTGGGCGCCGGTTTGAGACGAATGGTCCGTCAATTTGTGGCTGAGGGTCTCGTGCTTGTCATGCTTGCCGCAGTACTCGGCGTTGCCCTTGCGTTCGTCGGCTTGAAGGTCCTGCTCCTTTTTGCGCCTGATAGTGTCCCGCGTACAGAAGAGATTCGCGTGGGCCTGCCGGTGCTCGGGTTTACGATCGCCGTGTCGATCGCGGCAGTCTTTCTTTTTGGTCTCGCACCACTTGCCCAGGTCAGTGAACGTAATCTGGCTAACTGGATCCGGGGCGCCGGCCAACGCGCAATTCGAAGCGGCGGTCAGGCACTTCGGACTGGGCTGGTAGTAACCGAGATTGCGCTCGCTGTGATCCTGGTCATCGGATCAGGCTTAATGATTCGCGCGTTCTGGAAATTGCAACAAGTAAATTCGGGCTTTGACCCGAAGGGTGTGATCAGCTTTAGCGTGAATCTTCCGGGAGTCAAATACAAAACGCCTGAGGCACTGCAGTTTGCAACCTCGCTTCAGCAAAAACTCACGAGTCTTCCTGGCGTTACTGCCGCATCACTCGCGAGTGGGCTGCCTCCCCTGCGCCGCATTAATGCTAACGACACGGAGATAGAAGGTTACCAGCAAACGCCTGATGCTCCGGCGCAGAACGTCGACTACTGGAACGTCGTCGGTACCGACTACTTCAAGACAATGAAGATTCGACTATTGGAAGGGCGCACTTTTGAGTCGCAGGATGACAACGAGAAAGCGATGCCGGTTGTAGTTGTCAACCAGGCGCTCGCGAAAAGGTTTTGGAAGGGAAGTCCACTTGGTCGTCGCGTGAATCCTGGTTTTCAGGATCCCAAAGTGTGGTGCACCATCGTCGGCGTGGTTGAGGATACTAAGAACACAGGCATGGATAAACCCGCCGGTCCAGAACTCTATTTTCAGGTACGACAGGTGGCTAAGAATTTCCTGGGAGGGCAAATAAATTTTGTCGCACGCACCTCCAACGAATCACTGGCATTGGAGAGTTCAATACGCAGTGCGGTTCATGAACTGGATCCGACTCTGCCGGTTTACAATCTTCGGAGCATGGATGAAGTGGTATCGAGGTCGATGGTCCAACCACGTTTCCTTGCAATACTACTGGCGACGTTCTCGGGAATCGCGTTGTTCCTGGCGGCGATTGGTATCTACGGCGTAATGGCGTATTCAGTTGCACAGCGGACGCAGGAGATAGGCGTTCGCATGGCGCTGGGAGCGCAACAACTCCATGTGTTGCGACTCATCTTCGGACAAAGTTTGGTGATGTTGCTAATCGGAACCGCCATCGGACTGGCAGGCGCATTTGCGCTAACAAGGTTAATGCGCACGCTGCTGTTCGAAGTTACGGCCACCGATCCCTTGACGTATGTAAGTGTGGTTGGATTACTGACGGTTGTGGCTTTGCTGGCTTGCTACATCCCGGCGCGTCGTGCGGCGAAGGTCGATCCGTTGATTGCGTTGCGATACGAGTAACTGGTTTCCATCACCTCCATTCGAACAGAAGCCCCTTGGCGGAACACAAGAGCGCTCTTCTGTCGGAGCGCGGCCGTCCCCGGCCGCCCCTTCGAACAGAGTCCCTTGAGTGGATAGGCTTCGTTCGGAGCGCCTCCGTTCCGTCGATCACAGCTCATCCCATTTACCCTCTCGTTATTCAAGAAGTCTTCGCACTTTCCAATTTCCCACTAATCTTCTTCTATTCGACGGGGGCGGCCGAGGACGGCCGCGCTCCGACAGAAGAGCGCTCGTGTGTGAGGGCAAGGGGCTTCTGTTCGACGGATTAGCGAAGACCTTGTTTGAGCTTCGGTGTTAAACTTACCTTTGTTACGGGCCTTTTGAATGGACAAACTCTCGCCTTCAAAGCCGCACGAAATCACTGCGCTACTCGAACAGTGGAGTGGCGGCAATCAAGCGGCTCTCGATCAGTTGTACCCTCTCGTCTACGAAGAGCTGCGCCGCCTTGCGCGCTCCTACATGCGACGAGAACCCAAAGGGCATACCCTCCAGACCACGGCGCTCATCAATGAAGCCTATGTGCGATTAGTTGATCAGCATAGCGTGCGATGGCAAAACCGTTCGCACTTCTTTGCTATCTCGGCGCAAATCATGCGCCGCATTCTTGTCGATCATGCTCGCCAGCATCTACAAGCTAAGCGTGGTGGCGGAGCAAAAAAGATTTCGCTGGACGAAGTTATGATTGTTGCGAAGGAACGTTCGGAAGAAGTTCTAATGCTCGATGAAGCGCTCGCGAATCTTGCCCGGCTGGACCCACGACGCAGCCAGGTCGTGGAGCTAAGATATTTCGCTGGTCTGAACAACAGCGAGATCGCATCGGTTCTGCAAATCTCGGAAAACACGGTGATGCGCGACTGGAATCTTGCGCGTGCATGGCTCTATCAACAACTTAGTGAGAAAGCCTAATTGGAACCAGAACGCTGGGCACAAGTAAGTCGCATCTTTAATTCGGCGATAGAACTCGACAGCGAGGCGCGAGATGCGTACGTCGAACGTGAATGTGGCGCAGATGAATCGTTGGCCCATGAAGTCAAACGATTGATCGAAAACCATCAGAAAGCCTCGGCGCAAGATTTCATCGCTGAACCTGCCTTTGCCAATCAATCGAGCTCCGGATCTAAAACACTCGCCGCTGGGCAACGACTTGGCCCTTATCTTATCTTGCAACACCTCGGTACCGGCGGGATGGGCGAGGTTTACCTGGCGACTGACGCACGTCTCGATCGGCGCGTGGCTCTAAAAGTTTTGTCGCGCGAAGTCGCGCACGACAGAAGACGCATGCAGCGCTTTCAGCAGGAGGCGCGCCTGGCCTCGTCGCTCAATCAACCTAATATCCTCACGATTTTTGAATTTGGTGAAATCAATTCACTGAACTTGCTGGCCACTGAATACATCGAGGGCGAAACGCTCCGACATTATCTCCGGTCGCACAAACTGAAGCTCACTGAAATCCTCGATATCGGCATTCAAATCCTTTCGGCGCTTGATGCTGCACATGAAGCGAAGATTGTGCACCGCGACATTAAACCCGAAAACGTCATGATTCGCAGTCGCGATCATGTGGTTAAAGTGCTCGATTTCGGGCTTGCGAAAGCGACTGAGTCAGCTTCATCAACTCATGCCAGTGATCTGGAAGGAGACACTCAATACAAGACCGCTGCAGGAATGGTGCTGGGTACAGTCAATTACATGTCTCCGGAACAGGCCCAGGGATTGACCGTTGATGAACGGACAGATCTCTGGAGCACCGGCGTGGTGATTTATGAAATGGTTACGGGCCAGGCGCCGTTTAAAGGTCGAACAAAGAGCCACACGCTTGTCGACATATTGGAGAACGAGCCGGTCTCATTGAGTGAAGCGTCAACGTTTGCTGTGCCAGACGAGCTGACACGAATTGTGGACAAGGCATTGGCGAAAAAGCTCGATGAGCGTTATCAGACCGCGAAGGACATGCTGATCGACTTAAGAAAGTTGAGAAAGCAATTGGATGTCGAAGCGGAGATGAGACGTTCAGTTGGACCGGCGCTAGTTTCTAAGGCACAAACGACAACGAGCATTGCCGGCACCCCGACCGTCGAAGCCAGCGGTTGGCAAACAAGTAGAACGACCAAATACGTGATCTTATTGTTTGCGGCAGTAGTCGTTGGCGGGGTGATATGGTTCGCTAATACGTCGCGTCACGTGCAGGAGCCGCCGAGTCAAACCACGGTGGCTCCCGTAACGGAACAATCGCTCACGTATTCGATCACAGTCCAAAAATATCGGAACAACAAACCTTTCGAAGAACCGTTTCAACTCGCGAAAGAGATGCTGTTCGAGCGGGACTATCAGATTCGCTTGAATATCAATGGACCAAAATCCGGCTATCTATACATATTGAATGAAGGACCGCACGAAAAGGGGAAGCCGGCGGAGTTCGTTGTGTTGTTTCCTTCGCCGAAATCGAACAATGGTTCAGCTTTGATCAATGATAACGAGCGGATTCAGATACCAGAGAACAGTTGGATCACGTTTGATCAGGAGAAGGGCACTGAGCGAGTGTGGTTGGTATTCTGTCAAAAGGCGATCTCCGATTTGGAGCCCATTCGTGGCTTTGTGAACGATGAAACCAAAGGGCTGCTCACTGATTCCTCGGTCCGCGATCGTGTGCAACAATTTCTTCGCAGCCACTCGACTGACAAACCCACAGTCGAGCAGAACACAGAGCAACGCCAGACCCGCATTACCTCCGCCAGCGATATTCTGGTGCATGCAATCGATCTCGAGCACCAATAGATAAGCAAGTGTGAAGCACAGATCTGGACAGAGCAGTAATTGCATGAGATTCTTTGCTCGCTCGTAAAAAATTCCTGGCCGCGACAACATATCCTCGCTGTCGTGGCTCTCCTTAATCCGCGTTTCACATTCCACAAGGAGAGTTAGATGAATAAATCAAAGATTCTCACTTTTGCTCTTGCTGTGCTTGTTTTCTTGGCGCTAGGCCCATTGCCAGAGCAAAGCC
>DASYPT010000090.1:0-14876 GCA_036006355.1 Pyrinomonadaceae bacterium
AGTGGACAGCGCTAGAAGAAAGGTGAGGGAAGCGGAGAGACTAGAGAAAAGCTCAATTCATATTTGTTGGAAGGGCTTCCCAGTATGTTCTCAAACGTAGGGGAAGACAGTTGACGAGCACGTCTCAAAGACTCTAGAATATGCAAGAATGTGCAGATGCGCATATCTGCACGGCCCAAAAGTGTCAGGAAGATCCGGAAGGAATGCGGAAAGCTGAATGAGACAGCAACTGAGCGAGTTCAAAGCAGACTTTTTCAAAGCCCTGGCTCACCCGTTAAGAATCTCCATTCTTGATGCCCTACGGGAAGGCGAGCTCACGGTCAACGAGATCAGCCAACGTTTTGATGTTGAGCAGGCAAACGCCTCACAACAACTTGCCGTGTTGCGCAATAGAAATATTGTCGTTACGCGCAAAGATGGCGCGAACGTCTAGTACTCTGTGAGCGACAAAAGCATATTCAAGTTGCTTGATGCTGCCAAAGAGATCTTCAACAACCACCTGGTCGGAGTGCGCGGTATGCTTGAGGAGATTCATGGGAGCCAGCCAAGCAAAGCGAGGCGCCGTCAGCCATCACAACGCGTTCGCTAGACACGATGCTTCAACTCATAAAAACCGTCCATCGAAGGAAACAAACTGTCCCTGGAGAGGAGAAGAAGTCGCGCAGTTTGTCCGTTAAGAAGTCTTCGCTTCACGGCTTTGGCTGTTTCGCGACATTCCGTTTTCTGAAAGGCAACCGCATAGCCGAATACGCCGGCGAAAAGATTAGTCGCAAGGAGGCAATGCGGAGAATGAAAAGACTGGACGGCAAGCGCATCAGTGAACTGGAGGCGGAATGGTACGTCGACGGAAGTGTAGACGGAAACCAGACTCAGTATATAAACCACTCCTGCGATCCTAATGCCGACGCAGTCGTTATTGACGGATCTTTATTCATCTTCGCATTACGTGAGATAGCGCCGGGAGAAGAGGTTACAGTCGACTATTTGAACTCCTTCGAACAGGATCGGTCGGTCTGTCAATGTCTCGCGGCTGCATGTCGTCAAAGGTATTCAAAAGGCCGCATCATCGACTGGGTCTAGATAGAACCGCCACATCTCCCCGCTTTTAAAAAACTGTGACAACGCTGAACAAGAAGTGGATTCCAAAATCAGTCTTGTGCTTGCAAGGCGGGTACACTCGACGTGACCTCATCTCGGACCTGATTGCGGGTTTGACGGTGGGGTTAGTTGCGCTCCCTTTGGCTATGGCGTTTGGGATAGCCTCGGGCGTCACGCCACAAGCGGGCCTCTACACGGCCGTCGTCGCTGGCTTTCTCATATCTGCTTTAGGCGGTTCGCGCCTTCAGATCGGTGGCCCCACCGGAGCGTTCGTAGTGATCGTGGCAGGAATCATCGCGGCACATGGAATCTCTGGTCTGTTAATCGTCACTGTAATGGCCGGAGTCATCCTAATGCTTATGGCAGTGACAGGTTTGGGGACGGCCGTGAAATATATTCCTCGACCAGTCACTATTGGCTTCACGAATGGCATTGCCGTACTGATCGCTTCGACACAGGTGAAGGACTTTCTGGGTCTTGAAACCGGAGCGATACCAAGCGAGTTCATATTGCGAATGCGTGTGTTGGTGAATAGTCTCAGCAGCGTTCACGGCCCCGCATTGTTGGTTGCCATCGTTTCGCTTCTCATCATTCTGATATTGCCCAGATTGACGAAACGCGTCCCTGGTTCAATCGTAGCGCTCGCGTTGGGTACGGTCGCTGTGGCTGCTTTTGGAGTCCCCGTGGAGACTATCGGCAGTAAGTTTGGTGGTATTCCGACCGGCCTGCCACACGTTTCCCTGCCACAGTTTCGACCCGAGCTGATCGTTCCCCTCCTGCCCGCCGCCGTAACAGTAGCGATGCTGGCCGCCATTGAGAGTCTCCTATCTGCTGTAGTCGCCGATAGCATGAGCGGCGACAGACATAACTCCAACATGGAATTGCTCGCGCAAGGCATCGCGAACCTCGCGGTCCCTTTTGTGGGAGGTATACCAGCCACCGGCGCGATCGCGCGTACCGCAACCAACATCAGATCCGGCGCTCGCAGCCCGGTTTCGGGAATGGTCCACGCTTTGACGTTGCTCGTGATTTTAGTGGTCGCCGCCCCACTTGCGCGTTTTATCCCGCTTGCCACGCTGGCAGCGATCCTTTTTGTAGTGGCCTACAACATGAGTGAGTGGCGCGAAGTAAGGACAATACTCAAACTGTCGAAAGCGGACATCATCGTATGGGTGATGACGTTCGGCCTGACTGTACTAGCCGATCTGACTGTTGCCGTCGAGATCGGGATGCTCTTCGCTGCGCTGCTTTATATCTACAGGGTCTCGCAAACGACAACGGTGGCCCCGGTGACAGAGGAATACATCGAAGACGGTCGGCCGCACGTCCTGCAAGACAAGCTGTTGCCTCCATATGTTTTGGTGCTGCGCATTCATGGTCCGTTTTTGTTCGGCGCAACAGAGAAGTTGTCCGAGGCCACTGTTGATATGGAATCGCTCCCAAAGGTGGTGATCTTGCGTCTTAGAAATATGACAGCCATAGACGCAACTGGCTTGCACGAGTTGGAGAAGCTTGCTGACCGATTAAGCGCTACGGGGCGAACGCTCCTGTTGTGTGGTGCCCGTAGTCAACCTGAACAGTTCTTGAGGCAGTCGCCTTTCCTCCGGTATCTCGGCGAGCAGAACATGCTGCCGCATGTTGAAGCGGCACTATCCCGTGCCCGCGAAGTCTACGAAGGGCGGGCCGGTGATCCACCGGTCTCTAAGGTTATCTATCAGACTTAAGCAGTCCTCGACGTGCGAACATATATATAAGGGCTCGGTTTTATAGCGAACGTCTTGATAGAGATTTTTTCTCCAAGCCTCATCTTATTACGTGCTATAAAGTGGCACACAAAGTGGCACACAAAAATGTGCAGAACGTGCAGTTGAGGCAGTGGATGCAGTGCATGCAGTGCGACTTTTACTGAGCAAATTTAGTGCTTGTTGATTCCAAAGGACTTCACTTCGGGTAGAGCACTACTTGACACGGTAGGGGTCTGGGGTTCAAATCCCCACGCGCCTACCAATCATTTCAACAACTTACCGTGACTCTCTGCGTTTTCCGTGGCACCAAAGGACACCATTTGCCACCGAGCTAACGATCTTGGTTTTTACGCCTCACCCAACAGTTCGGGTGGATCTCTACGTTGCAGTCTGAGTTCCGCTAATCCTTCTTCTGGAAGCATCATTTCAACGATTCGCTGCTGTGATTCTCGCTTGGCTGTCGCTTTTGCTTGCGTGTAAACCTCCAAAGTAAAACGACTGCTCGCGTGCCGCATTAATTCCTGGACCACCTTCACATTTTCGCCATTTGCAATCAGGGTCGATGAATACGTGTGCCTGAATGTATGCCAACCGATCCTTTTCTGTATGCCAGCACGACTCGCAGCGGAGCGAATGATGTTCGATGGCACGACATCAGGCGCGAGCGGTTGTTTACCTTTTCTGCGCGGGCTAGCGAATACCCAATCATTTGCCTCCGGGTAACGAGTGCTCTCCTTCCATAGCCAGAGGTCAGCTGCAACGTTTAGCGAGAGAGGAACTGACTGGCGTGAAGTTTCACTCTTACAGGCACCCACAACTCCTAGGAAAATAGATCGCTTGACCGCGATTAAAAGATTGTTGAAATCAATATCTTTCCACTTTAAAGCGAATAATTCGCTGCGGCGTAGCCCAGTGGTGACGTTGAGCAGGACCATGACTCGAAAAGGGTTCTCGAGTTGAGTCAATAGAAGCTGATCCTCAGCAGGTTCCAACACAGGCGGAACTGATCTTCGTTGCGCACTTTGGCGGACTAAGGTGATTGGATTTCTTCCAAGCCATTCGTAGCGAACCGCATGATTGAAAAGCACACTCATGACGTTGCGGATCTTAGCCTTTGTGGAGTTGGCAAGATCTTCGCCGTCGCGCCTTCGCAATTCTCGAAGCCATGTTTCTACTGCGATCGTTCGAACATCCGTCAGCCTACAGCTACCCCAGTATGGTTTGATCCATCTGATTAGAAACTCTCGATATATAAGTCGCGTCGCATGTGAATGCCTGATCTCCTCAGTCGATAGTTCAGTGACAATATAGTGATCAATCAAATCACTGACATTGAGTGCATGATCAAGTCTACGATTCCGTTCCTCATTGATCCGCATGCGCACACCGCTAACAGCTGCCTCAGCCAACTCCTTGGTTGGATACTTTTCCGTTGAACCTATCATGCTTGTCCGACGCAGCCGCTTACCTGAAGAATCCTGTTCCCGCCACATGAATACCCAGCACGAACTACCGTCTTTGCGTTTTCTACGCCTGACATGACCGTTTTGATAACGAATGTTCATAAGCCGCTCCTTACACCAGGATTCAACAATCTTAGGCTCGCGATTTGCCGTGATCGAAAACGGAGAACTGCGCTCAAGAGAACCGACGGAGGTGAGGAGCCGGCAAAACGGAGGAAATTCTTTCCTCGACGAAATCGATGACACGCTCTCGGCGATTGAGAACAGATTATTAAACGACATCGACGAAAAACGTAATCTGGCAGAAATAATCTTGCGTCGTTAGTGTTAGATAACCTTATCAGCCACGTACTGCGTCTGAGTCACTTTCGCATTGGATATTTGTCCAGCCCTTTCTTGGTCAGCCACGTGGACATCACGTCGGCGACTTGTAGATTGTTCAAATCCGAGAAGGGAAAAATGTGTGTTGCCTTTAATACCGAAGTCGGACAAGTGGACAACTGTCCCATCACCACCGTGCTTGTTCACCGCATCGCGCCACTTCCGCGCTATCTCAAGACGAGCGCGCCCTCCATCTTGCCCTGGATTTGCCACCGGTTCTTTGGGAATGAAATCGCCGTAATAAATGACGATAGGAATTTTGGTAAGTATTTAGATCCCACGCAGGGTCGGTGCACCCAGCGTTGAGCCAAGCGCCCCTCTCCCGCATAATGTCCATCACATGAGCAGTAGAAGATTCGGTATCCATTTATTTTACATCTGCGCCTAATGGAAGCTCCCATGAGTCGAGTAGCTGATTTTAATCTCTGAGAGTCATCCTTAGGAATTATGTATTTCCTATTGCGTTGCGTGACGAAAATGATTCTCGGGGAAACGTCGTGGCGATTACAATGCTTTTCGTTACTACGATGTTGAGTTACCGTTTCATCAAGGTTTTGAAGCGAATCAAAGCCGATGGCTCGAATCGGTGCGTTCAAGTTCTTCTCGTCATCACCAACCGCTTTATAAATGATTCTCATTTTGTTAAACGCGCATCAAGATAACGAGCCAAGCCCCAACCGATGCAGCGGCGACTATAAGCATCGAGCAGGGCGGCCAAATAAATAAACTCCTGACGCAAGCGAATATAGGTGATATCAGCCACCCATAGTTGATTGATGTCAGTCAAAAAGTCGCGGGCCAGGTTGGTATAGACGGGAAAACGATGGGCTGAATCAGTGGTAGTCACAAAGGGGCGCTGCCGTAAACAAAGCAAATTATCAGTCCGTAAGAGACGCAAAACCAATTTATGATTGATGATTTTCCTCACGCCGGTGCAGTTCTTCAGTGATTGGTCGTGTCTTTGAGTGCTTACACATGGCTTTGCAAACTCGCTCTTTCAAACCCGGCCAATTGATGCATCACTCCGATCGGGGCGTGCAGTACGCCTGCAAGGATTACGTGAACGTGCTACAGCAAAACCATATCGGTGATCACTATGAGCCGCGTCGGTAATGCCTATGACAATGCAATTGCCGAACGTTTAATGCGCACTTTGAAGTACGAAGCGATCTATATGAACGTCTATGACACTATTGCCGAAGTGCTAAGCTCCGTCGAACACTTCATTGAAAGAGTCTACAATCGCAAGCGCCTGCACTCTGCTCTTGGCTGCGCGCATTGACAAAGCGGTGTCAGGCCACCGTACCCCAAGTTGAAGTCAAAGTTACCCGGATGAAACTCTCAAAGCTGATTCTCCTGCTCTTTGCCATCGCGGCCGCTCCTAGCCCTGCAATTCAACAGACCACTAATTTCCAAATCGTAAAGCTCGACGGCAGTACCGGCGGTAAGCGCTTCGACGGCATCGGCATAGTGAATGGTGGCGGCGCAACTTCCGTACTATTGAAAGATTATCCTGAACCTCAACGCAGTCAGATCCTCGACCTGGTCTTCAAGCCAAAATTCGGGGCGTCAGTGAGCGCACTCCTGATAGAGATACCGGGCGACGGCAATTCAACGCAGGGCTCGATGCCAAGTCACATGAGAACTCGCGACGACCTCAACTACTATCGCGGTTACACCTGGTGGTTTTTGCGTGAGGCGAAAAAGAGAAATCCAAACCTCCGTCTGGATGGTACGGCCTGGAGTGTACCAGGCTGGATCGGCAACGGAGAGTTCTGGTCACAGGATACTGCCGATTACTACGTGAAGTGGCTTGAAGGTTTGCGAGACATTTACGGTTTGGAGTTTGACGCAATCGGTTGTCGAAACGAAAAAGGGGCGAACTTTGCTTTCGTGAAGAAGTTTCGTGCGACTCTCAATGCCCACGGTTTCGCAAAAGTCAAAATCCATGGCTTTGATAACTGGCCCAACGATAAATTCGATTTCGTAAAGGAAATGCTTACCGATCAAACCTTACAAGATTCCCTAGACATCATCAGTGGCCACATTCTAGCTACTGAAAAGCCGGCTTCGGCGGAAGTGCAAGAAATGGCCGCCAGAATGAACAAGCCCATCTGGAATACTGAGGAGCACGTTTATAAAAAAGGGTTTGACTGTGCAATCAGCATCGTGGAAGCCTTCAATGAAAGTTTTATTCGCAGTGGTGCTACGAAGATCGTGAACTGGTACGACATCGCCGGTGTCTATCCGATTGAGCCCTATTCAGAAGATCCTGCGATGGTTCTTGCACGTTCACCCTGGAGCGGCAATTATCAGGTACGCGAAGCACTGTGGGGATACGCTCATTATGGGCAGTTCACAGAAGCAGGATGGCAATACATCTATGGAGGACAAGCCGAACTCGCTGGTGGCGGCAGTCTTGTTAGTTTGAAGTCCGCAGGTCAGGATTACAGCATCATCATTGAGACGAAGGAAGCAAAACAGCCACAACAAATTGAATTCAAAATTAGCGGCGGGCTGTCGACGAACGACCTTTGCGTCTGGCGCAGCAATGCAAGAGAACAGTTTAAACGGCAGCAGGATATCAAACCTCTGAACGGCAGTTTCAAGGTTACGGTGGAACCAGATTGTATTTATTCCCTATCGACAACTACCGGTCAGCGTAAGGGGGCCTTTGCAAATATCCCTGCGGCAAAGGCATTTCCTTTTCCCTATCGCGAAACGTTCGATCAGTATTCGGTACCAAAGAATCATGGGTACCTACCCAAATACACAGCGGACATTGCCGAGGTTTTTGAGGTCACGTCGTGTCCAGGCAGGAAAGGAAAATGCTTAAGACAGGTAATTCCCGTTCCACCGCTTTCGTGGGCGCCCGAGTGGATGCCGTATACGATTCTGGGAGACGAAGGTTGGCAGAATTATGAAGTCGGTGCCGATGTGTATTTAAATGACTCCGAGTCAGCGGCAGTGATGGGCCGAATCAATCACGTCGGCACTGGATATGGCTCGGTTCCCAAGGGCTATTTTTTGCAATTGGACCAGAACGGAGAATGCCGTTTGGTCCTAATCAGAGGACAGAAAGATAAGGAAAATCCCGAGGGTGGAGAAAGTGTGCTGGGCGCTGTTCGTTTGAACAATGCTAAATCAAGTCGCTGGCATAACCTAAGACTCCGTTTTGATGGTTCAAACATCACCGCTCTCGTTGACGGCAACGTAGTTCTGCGGGCAACCGACACCTCCTACGCGAAAGGGATGGTGGGACTCATGACTGGTGGTGGAAAGAAACTTAGCATGTCGTATTTCGATAACGTATTTATTCGAGGGCTGTGAAAGAGAAAATCAGAGTTAGTGCTCAGTCAGTGGATCAATAGAACTGTAAGTCGTATAGTCCTATAAGGTTCTATTCTACTGACAATTGTCCCCTGACTTTGCCAACACATGTCCTGATTTCCGCTTCGTATTAAGCTTTTTCTGCCTCTCCTGCAAAATTAAGGTGACGTTTGATTTCTGAGAGTAGAACTTCAGAACTGGAAGTGAAAGGTGTTGAAGCCAGCTCCTTACAGGCGACTCCTGTGACGGCAAAGATCCTCGAGCGGTCGCACCGCTCGTTGTCGAGCTAGAGCTAACAACTTCGTGAGTTGCATCCGGCAAGTTCAGTGGACTGTTTGAGGTCCTCACGCAGCTCATCGATCTCAATCGCAACATCTTTGAAAGATTGATATCGGCGACCCAAATTTCCAATCCCTACTCGACGCATTCCGTGCGCTTGTCGCCAATGGTTTGCCGACTTCGTATGCAGCCCAGGCCTACGTGCAACTGCTTACGGCAACAAGTCCTGAAGCAAATGTTCTTGTGGGGTCGGATGTCGAGCCTTACGCGTCACAAAGTCGAACTGATACAGCACTCGCGATCCTAACAAACGAGATGCGGCAATCGGCATTGCCGAGGGTTAGCGGGACCCAAACAGGTTTAAATATCGTGAGTTCGGGCACGCACCCATCTTAATTCGGCATGATGAAGAGAATGGTCGGTGTCTAACTCAAAGTGTAACGAGCGCGTCGGGTCTGACCTCAAGAACTCTACACGTCTCTCGGGGGCTCACGCGTGGCGTTAGCTTGCTTCGCTGATCATAAGTGATGCTCTTGACGGATTCGAACTGGGAATCAAAGATCATGGCTGCCCAGTTCACCCGTCCCGTGACTAGACCGTCACAAGTTGGACCAACGGCACACCTTGCGTCGCTAACGAACTCACTTGAGAATCTTGCTTATCATTACATCCTCATAATGAAACACTTACGGGGGTGTATAGGCTGTTGCCGAAGGTTACTAAACATTTATATCCAAGCCTATAATGACGTTTCGTTTCATAGGCTCAAGAATTTATCCCAATGCTCTGGCGCAAGAGAACAGCGTGATGAAACAAATTGCTCACTTAATGGTCGGTCTCATATTCGGCTTTCTATTAACGGCCCTGACGTTTGATGTACCGTCCAGGGCTGCGCAAGAGGTGGTGGAGATTCAGCCGGTCAGAGTTGCCGAGGGGGAGTCGCGCATCAAGTGGTGGCGTGAGGCGCGCTTTGGCATGTTTATTCACTGGGGGCTGTACGCCATACCTGGGCGCGGCGAGTGGGTGCAGTGGAACGAACAGATTGCTGTCAATGAGTATGCAAAGCTCGCTGACCAGTTCCAACCGTCAAACTTCAACGCCGATGCTTGGTCTGAACTGGCCAAGTCAGCGGGCATGAAGTACGTCGTGCTCACCGCACGGCATCACGATGGCTTCTGCCTTTTCGATGACGGCGCAAACCCGTTCACTAGCGTCAACACCGCGGCGCGCCGTGACTTCGTCGCCGAGTATGTGAAAGCTGTTCGCAAGGTTGGCTTGCGTGTCGGGCTTTACTATTCCCCTCTCGATTGGCGCTTCCCCGGGTTCTTCTTCCCTGATCTGCAGCGCCAGAGCGCAGAGGCCATGCGTGAGCAGTATCACCGACAGATCGAGGAGTTGCTCACCAATTATGGGAAGCTTGACGTGCTTTGGTTCGACGGCGGAGAGCAGGACTGGCTCAACTTCGGGGGCGAGTGGTTCATTGCAGGCTGGAGGAGACGTCCGCAGGGCCAGCATTACAAAGGAGGGTTCAGTTGGCAGCACGACAAAGTCTACGCCATGCTCCGCCGCCGGCAGCCGCAAGTTCTCATTAACAACCGCGCCGACATGCCCGAAGACTTCCACTCACGCGAAGGCGACGCCGCGGTCGGTGATTTCGACGACCAGCACCCTTGGGAACTCAGCACGACGATAGCCGGCGCGTGGGGGTACGAGCCGAATAAATTGCCGCAGCCACTCAAGCACTACATTCAGCTGCTCGTCAATGTCGTTGGCCGCGACGGCAACCTTCTGCTGAATGTAGGTCCGCGCCCCGACGGACAGATTGACTTGCCCCAGGCCGAGCGACTGCGCGAGATCGGTGCCTGGCTCAGGAGGTACGGCGAGAGCATTTATGCGACCCGCGGTGGTCCCTTTCTGCCAGGCGACTACGGAGTCTCGACCCGCCGAGACAAGACCATATACGTCCACGTCTTGAAATGGCCGGAGGGCAAGCTCTTGCTGCCAGCGATCCCGGCAAAGATTGTCCGCGCGTCGGTGCTGACGGGTGGCGAGGTAAGCCTTACGCAGATCGATGGCGGCATCGAACTTTTCGTGCCCCTTGCCGCGCGTAAGGAGATGGATACCATCATCGCTTTGCAGTTGGATTCGCCCGTGAACGCGCTCCATACGGTGCGGTGGTCCAGGTAAGCAGCAACCCTAAGGTGGAACCCCGAAGCCGCTTCTACACTCGTGTAATAACGGTATGAAGTCACGGTTTCTCATGCAGGGTCCGATTTTAATTTGTCCACGCACACGTATTGACGGTGAACTGATTATGGACCTCAAGGTGAAAGGGAGATACATGCGTTCGCAACTTCTAAGCACCGTCCTTTGCGTACTGGTATCTGCTGGCTGGGCGTGGGCTCAGCAGCCGAGTTCATGCGCGAGCTTAATGAACTTCAAGCCTCCGAAAGTCGAGATTACGAAAGCTGCACCAGTCTCTGCCGGAAGTACCGAATCAATTCCCTGGAGTCAAAGTCGCAGCGCGCCGCTGCCGGCATATTGCCGAGTCGAAGGCGTGATCAATCGACGCACCGGAGTTGACGGCGAAGAGTTCGGAATCACGTTTGCGCTTGCAATGCCAGATAAATGGAACAGCGATTTCCTGATGCAAGGCGGAGGTGGCAGCAATGGAGTTGTGCTGCCGCCACTCGGTCTTAATGCTGCCGGAGATACGCCCGCACTCATCCGGGGATTCGCCGTCGTCAGCACCGATACCGGTCATAAGAGCCATCGCGCAGGTTTTGATTTCGGTTTCGTAAGAGATCAACAAGCATATCTGGATTTCGCTTATCTCGCGAACGCTGAAGTCGCTACGCTGGCCAAGCAACTCATTGATCGTTACTACGGAAGGCCGCCCGCGTTTTCATATTTCTCCGGATGTTCGACCGGCGGTCGCGAAGGGATGATTCTGTCGCAGCGTTATCCCACGGTTTTCGACGGAGTTATTTCGGGCGATCCCGCCATGCGCACAGGCCTTTCGAACCTGGCGATCGGCAGGTGGATTCCTGTCGCCTTCAATCAGATCGCACCGAAAGATGCTGGTGGTAAGCCGATCATTACGCAGACCATTACTGATACCGATCGAAAGTTAATCACAGACGCATTGCTGAAGCAGTGCGATGCCAAAGACGGACTCGCCGACGGCATCATCTCAGATTCACTCGGATGTGATTTTGATCCGGCCGTGTTGACTTGCAAGGGCGGAAGCGATCAAGCATGCCTCGCTCCAGAGAAAGTTGCGGCGATCAAAAAGGCCATTGGTGGTCCAAAAACGGCCGGGGGAGTCCAGGTGTATCCCGGTTTTCTTTACGATACCGGCATCACGGCGAGCGGCCCCATCCGCGGCATTCTTTCTCCTGGTCCAGGCATTTTCGGGCCGGCGACAACTGCCACGGTGGTAGATGTTGAAAAGGAAGCGCTCGCCGACACCCAGCCGCTCGTGGACTCGATGTCTACAAACCTGACGACTTTTTCTCAACACGGAGGAAAGCTGATCTTTTATCACGGAAACAGCGATCCGTGGTTTTCGCCGCTGGATACTTTCGGCTATTTCAAAGACTTAGCGGCCGCAAATGGCGGACCCGAGGCTGTATCTAAGTGGAGCCAGTTTTACTTTGTTCCCGGGATGGGACATTGCGGCGGTGGTCCAGGGCTTGATCAGTTTGACTTGCTTAGCGCGATCGTCAACTGGGTTGAGAAGGGGATCGCGCCCACGTCAGTGGTCGCGACTGGCAGAGCCTTTCCGGGTCGCAGCCGTCCACTCTGTCCCTACCCCCAGCACGCGCATTACAAAGGTCAAGGAAATACGGAGGACGCGAACAGCTTCGAATGCCGTTGAGTTTCAGGATTAGTGATTCAGTGTTATGCAAACGCTCATCAGACCTTTGATCATCGGCAGCTTAGTTCTGCTCCTGACCGTTATCGCCCCAACTTGCGCGGTGCCTTTTCCTTCGCTTGCATCTTCGGCGTTTGCGCAGATGTATGAGACTACATGGGAGTCGCTTGACCGGCGGCCCACACCCGCTTGGTTTAGCGAAGCGCGCTTCGGCATCTTTATCCATTGGGGCACGTATTCCGTGCCCGCGTACGCACCGGTGATTCCCGGGAAGCTGGCGTATGCTGAGTGGTATTGGCATGCAATGACAGACGGCAGAGATAACCCGAAGGCTGGCGAACTTGAGAAAGGCACGTGGGCATTCCACAAACGCGTTTACGGATCAGATATTCCATACCAGGATTTCGCTTCACAATTCAAAGCAGAATTATTTGATCCGGATCATTGGGCAGAGGTGTTTGCCAATTCTGGCGCGAAGTATGTTGTGCTGACTTCCAAGCATCATGAAGGCTTCACTCTCTGGCCCAGCAAAGACGCTTCAAGGACTTGGGGACGTCCATGGAATAGTGTTGAAATTGGGCCAAAGCGCGACCTGCTTGGCGATTTGTCAGAAGCTGTTCGCCGCAAAGGCTTGCGCATGGGCTACTACTATTCGCTTTACGAGTGGTACAACCCGCTTTGGCTCTCTGACAAGCCCCGCTATGTGCAGGAACATGTGTTCCCGCAATTCAAAGACCTGGTCACGCGATATAAACCTGCGATCATCTTCAGCGACGGCGAGTGGGAAATGTCTTCAGCAGACTGGCACGCGCCAGAACTGCTCGCCTGGTTATTCAACGATTCGCCAGTCAAAGACGAAGTAGTCATCAATGATCGTTGGGGCAGCGACACTCGCCACAAGCACGGCGGCTATTGGACCACGGAATATACCGCCGGCATGAGCGGCATCGATCACCCTTGGGAAGAAAATCGCGGCATGGGCGTGAGCTACGGCTACAACCGCGCTGAAAATCTCAATGTCTACCACACTGGCCGCGATCTGATTTTCATTCTGGTGGACACAGTCAGCCGTGGTGGCAATCTCCTCCTCGACATTGGACCAAGAGCAGACGGCACGATCCCATTGATTATGGAGCAGCGATTGAAAGAGATCGGCGACTGGCTCAAGGTAAACGGCGAGGCAATCTACGGCACGAAGCCTTGGAGGAACACGCGGCAATGGACAGCGGGCGAAATTCCGAAAGTTGAATACAACAAAGAATTCTCGTCTGCCTATGACGTAACGAAATTGATTGAAGAGTCATCGGATGGAAAGGCCTCTATTGAGACATTCTTCACCGCAAAGGGCAGCGACGTCTATGCGATTCTGCCGCACTGGTCCAGACGCACCTTAGTCTTGAAAGACTTGAGGCACGCAAAAGCGGTGACTCTACTCGGTTCATCTACACCATTGACATTCAGAAGCTCGAAAGGCGGACTGAAGATCGATTTGCCTGAGCTTTCGGAGCACCCTCGCGCGCAGCCTGCATGGGTCTTGAAGATTGCACAGTGAGAAGTCTTAAGTCACAGCGCATTGTGATCTGAGCGAGCATTCTTTCATTCCGTAACATGAGAAAACCAACACAGAATCGAAGTACTCATTCCTTTGCTCCCTTTGCAGGCATTGTCCTTCTTGCTGCGTCCGCTCTCGCCGCTGCGGCCGATAATGGCCTGAGAATCCCTGTAGTTTCTGTACGCAAGGACGCCGATGGGATTACTCTGAAAATGAATCCTGGCGTCTTAAAGCTGCAAGTGTTTTCTCCCGACATGATTCGAGTATGGTACGCGCCTGGAGATACGATGCCGGCAAGTAAGAGCTTGGCCGTGATCGGTAAACCAACTCAGGCTGCGTGGCGTATGGTCGAAACCTCAACTGAGGTGCGTCTCACAACTGCGGAACTCGAGGCGCGGGTGAACCGCGCGAGTGGCGCGATTTCATTTTTCGACAAGAATGGAAAGCCGATCCTGGCTGAACCGCCGGATGGCGGCAAACTGCTCTCCCCGAATCAAGTTGGTAATCTGCACACTCTGCGCAGCCAGCAAGCATTCCTTTTGCCGGCGGATGAGGCGATCTACGGGCTGGGCCAACATCAGCAGGGCTTGATGAACTATCGTGGATCGAGTGTGAGATTGCTGCAGGAGAATCGTGAAGTGGCTGTGCCGATGTTGGTTTCCAGTCGCGGTTATGGCCTGCTCTGGGATAATCCCGCAGTCACAATTGTGAATGTGGGAGCGAACGAGGCCGAGACGATTCCGCCTCGGCAGTTGTTCAGCGATGACGGTCAGTCCGGCGGCTTGAGTGCCAGCTATTTCCGCGGCGAAAACTTTGATGAACTCGGGCAAAAACGCATCGATCCGCAGATAGATTTCAAGTGGTCCGCTGCTCCTCCGGCGAAACTGTCGCACGATCACTACAGTGTGCGTTGGTCCGGTTTCGTGGAGGCTGAGCAGGGGGGAGAGTACATGCTGCTCGCTACTGCCGATGACGGTGTGCGCCTTTGGATCGATGATACGCTTGTGGCCGACAACTGGAGCATACATCCACCGGAGACTTCGGTAGCAAAACTAAAATTCGCAGCGCACAGCCGTCATCGCATTCGGATGGAATATTACCAGGGAGCTGGCGGCGCCGAGGTGCGGTTGGCTTGGCGGGTACCGTCTGCA
>DASYPT010000091.1:0-6160 GCA_036006355.1 Pyrinomonadaceae bacterium
ATCTTCTTCTCGGGCGCCGAATCGACGGTTGGACCGATTGGCGGGTGGACAGGTTACGCGCCACTGAGTGCGATCGGAGCCATTGCCGGTCCCGGTCAGGGCATGGGAATGAATCTATGGATCATAAGTATTGCGATCTTCTGCGTGGGTTCACTGCTGGGCGCCCTTAACTTCATAACAACACTTCTGAACATGCGCACGAAAGGCATGACGCTGATGCGCATGCCGTTGACTTGTTGGGCATGGTTCACGACTGCAGTTTTGGCGCTGTTGTCGTTCCCGGTGTTGTTGGGTGGCGGAATTCTTCTGTTGCTTGATCGTCTCGCGGGTACTAGCTTCTTCATTCCGGGTGGACTTTATGTCAGCGGTATTCTGTCAGGTACAAACCCCAACTTCCCGTTGCACACAGGCGGTTCTCCGATTCTGTGGCAACACCTCTTCTGGTTCTTTGGTCACCCGGAAGTCTACATCGCAATTCTGCCGGGCATGGGAGCGACGTCGCACATCCTGGCGACGTTTGCGCGTAAGCCAGTCTTCGGTTATCGCGCGATGGTGTTTGCGATCTTCGCGATCGGTTTACTCGGTTTCTTCGTTTGGGGCCACCACATGTTCATTAGTGGCATGAGTCCCTATTCGGCAATTGCGTTCTCCGTGTTGACCCTCTCGATCGGCGTTCCATCGGCAGTGAAGACATTCAACTGGATCGGTACGCTCTGGGGCGCGCGAATTCGCTTCACGACAGCCATGTTGTTTGCGATTGGCTTTGTGTCACTGTTTGTTAGTGGCGGCATCACCGGATTAATACTTGGACAAAGCTCTCTCGACCTTGCGATGCATGACACGTATATCGTGCCCGCGCACTTCCACCTGGTGATGGGCGTTGCCTCGATCTTTGGTATGTTCGCGGCGATCTACTTCTGGTTCCCGAAGATGTTTGGACGGTACATGGATGAGCGCATGGGCAAACTGCATTTCTGGGTTACCTTCGTCGGTGTGTATTGCATCTTCGTTCCGATGCACGTCATGGGACTCGTGGGAATGCCTCGTCGGTATTCGCAGTTCACTGAATACGGCTTTCTCGACAAACTGCACCCGTTAGTCCTGTTCGTTTCGATCTCAGCGATCATCACCATAACAGTCCAACTCCTTTTCTATTTCAATCTGGTCTGGAGTCTCTTTAAAGGTGCAAAGGCGCCCGACAATGCGTGGGAAGCGACAACGCTCGAATGGAGCACATCAACACCTCCGCCACACGACAACTTTGCTGGAGTCTTGCCAACTGTCTATCACGGACCTTATGAGTTCGCAGTTCCCGGGGCACCGAATGATTTTGTGATGCAAACTGATGCGGGGGTGGAAGTAAGCAGTAATGGCCACAATGGTCACCACTAAGCCTGTAGTCAAGAGCGGCGCGGGAGGAAAAACCCCCGGGCCCAATGGAAACGGTTCGAAGCGCAGAAACGGTCATGAGTTTCTGCAGCCTGATCCACACGCGAACCGTTATCGCATCGGAATGTGGGTCGCGCTCGCCTCGATTGGAATGTTGTTTACGGCTCTAAGTAGCGCTTATGTCGTCAGAGCTGGGGCCGGGAGCGATTGGGTTGACATCAGAATGCCGCGAGTGCTGTTACTCAGTACTGCACTCATCCTGGTTAGTAGCGTCACTATAGAAGTATCAAAGCGCAATCTGAGAGCATCGTCACTTGATGGTCACAGTCGTTGGTTGTTGTTGACCATGCTACTTGGTTTGGCTTTTCTCGGGTCGCAGCTCCTGGCGTGGAAACAGTTGGCTCGACAGGGTGTCTATCTTGCGAGCAATCCGCATAGTTCTTTTTTTTACTTATTAACCGCGACACATGCCTTCCATTTGGGCGGCGGACTACTAGGACTGATTTTTGTGTGGACGCGTTCAAGATTTTCGAACGCAGTAACGGTTTCGCCGCGTCGCCAGGCGGCAACTGATGCAGTAGCAATCTACTGGCATTTCATGGACGCTCTTTGGATCTACCTATTTCTACTCCTATTCCTTTGGAGGTGACAGGTGAGCACTGAGGCACGTGCAGGACATTTTCCGGCAGTTGATTGGAGCGGAGGCACACTCCCATATCGCGTCGGTCATCGCAAGTTGGGGATGTGGCTCTTTATCGTCTCCGACTCGCTGACCTTCTCAGCATTGTTGATGGGTTATGCGTATCTCCGGGCATCCAACAACTGGCCCACACCTTTTCCGTTCTACCCTAGCATCGTCTTCTCGTCAGTGATGACCTTCTGTCTACTGTCATCGAGTTTAACGATGGTGTTTGGCGTCTCTGCTTCGAGTAGAGGTGACAAGGCAGGCGCGCGAAAATGGATCCTTGCCACGATATTCTTTGGTGTGTCGTTTATCGTGCTGCACTTGATCGAGTGGAATCACTTGATCGGTGAAGGCATGAGGCCTTTCTATCTTCCCGAACATTGGGTCAAGGTCTTTACAACGAACGGCGTACCGCCGACACCGTTGTTTGGTGCTACCTTCTTCACCATTACCGGGTTGCACATGTTTCACGTTGCGTCCGGGGCTGTTTATCTTCTCGTGGTTGCTCTGAGAGTGAATAAGTTGAAGCACGAAGACGTCGAAATTAGCGGTTTGTATTGGCACTTCGTCGATCTCGTATGGATGTTTGTGTTCCCGTTGATTTACATCATGTCAGTAGACATGCACGGAGCGCTCGGTCACTGATGGAGGACAAGTGAATGGCTGCACACGCTGAAGAACACTTTGCCGGAAGTAACAAGCTGTTCATTTCGATTTGGGGTTGGCTTGTCGCTTTGACTTTAGTCGAGATTTTCCTGGCTTACAAAACAATGCCGATCCACATCATGCTAACTATCCTGTTGGGTCTATCAATCATTAAGGCTGCGCTGATTGTGGCGTATTTTATGCACTTGAAGTTTGAGCGGCTCAGCTTGATCCTGACGTTAGTGCCTATGCTGGTGATCTGTATCTGCTTGCTGATGGTGTTTTTCCCGGACAGCTTCCGCTCGTCGGGTTTACGTTACCAGTTTAAGGAGTCACCGCCGGTAGCGCCTGCACCGGCCGAGGAGCCATAATGAAGTTTGTGAACTGGAGAGTCCTGACATTGATTGTGTTGGTTGCGGGGATCATATTGTTTCTTACCTTTCCCGCGGAGGCCCAGTGTGTTATGTGCAGGGCTTCACTCGCCGGCGCAGGTAACGGAAAGTTCATAAGAAATTTCAACATTGGTGTCCTGGTTTTACTGGTGCCTCCGGTCTCGATCTTTTGTTCAATCTTCATCATTCTGAGGAGACATCGCGGCGAGTAAGTTGAATATGGCAGAAGAAGACTTGCTCAGGATCGATGTCGAGAAGCGAACTACCAGAGGCCGCGCCTGCCCTCGTTGCGGCGGAAAAATCATTCCTTCTAACCGCGCCGTTTATCAATCAGCAGATCCGAACGAAGCATTTCCGATCTGGCAGTGTGAGCGTTGCGGTTATGAAGAAATCGGTGAAAAGAAAAAACCGGCTGGCAAGGCTAAGCACTGATTACTGATGAGCAAAGAACTCGGACTACTAAACTTCATTTGTATTTTGGCGACGATCGGCTTCCTGGCGATGATTGTCATAACCGCCTTTACAGCAGGCGACATCCTGACAACCGACACGCTTTTCATCATGACGGTGTGTCTTGTAATGGCTGTTATGTTTGCCGCAAGCCCTCTGCTATATCTCAAGTCTGAAGGCAAGTTGCCCATCCCTGGAATGAAAAGAGTTAGCGGTTCAACCGTTTCAACTGCGGGCCATATAGCCGCTCCTGCTCCTCCGATGCTTGATGCGAAAGGTCGCGCGATGCCCCCCGATGTGAAAGCTATAGTTTCAAAGCTTGCGCAGGCTGAATCGAAAGAGGCCTGACCTGGGTGGCTGAAGTGGACGAACTATCCAAAAAGGTTCTGCGAAGTTTTAGTGTTTGGCGCAAAGATGTTCTGGATCTGCACGAGCTCTTTGAAGCTGGAGGCAATGATCCGGATGCGCGCACTGCAGTGTTTGATATTGTCGAGCGGTTTGTTAAAGAGGGAATTCTTGCTGAGGAAATGAACGATTTTTATTCATTGACGGATAAAGGCAAGGATCTAGCGGCAACGTTATAGTTCATCTCCAGGAGACTCTTCTCTGCGCTTCCTCTGCGTTCTCTGCGTCTCTGCGGTTTTAGGGTGGTTAATGATTTCAAACCGCGGAGTCGCAGAGGAAGCGCAGAGAGGATTTTCGCTTCGATCCGGACGCTTGGTGTTCGATAGTGCTCCAAATCATTTCCTACCTTCCCCATTTGAATGCCGTTCTTAACGCGTCGAGCGCGGTACTCCTTTTTGTCGGTTACATTTCCATACGTAAAGGCAACGTAGCGGCACATCGAGCCTGTCAGATTTCGGCTTTGATCGTCTCTTCGCTCTTCCTTATTTCCTATCTGACGTATCACTACTACCACGGAACGACTCGCTTTCAAGGAACCGGATTGTCGCGGCCGATCTATTTCACTGTGCTTACGAGCCACACAATCCTGGCGATCGTCATCGTTCCGCTGATTGCGATTACGTTCTATCGCGCACTAAAGCTCGATTTTGCTCGCCATCAAAAGATTGCCCGTATTACCTTGCCCCTTTGGTTCTACGTGTCAATCACCGGTGTCATCGTTTACCTTATGCTCTATCAAATCTATCCGTCATGAATTAGAACAGCAGAATATACCAGCTATTCGACCTATAGGACCTATCCTGTCAAATGCATAAGAATCGATGACTGAGACAGAGACTCGCCTTCTTCCGCAGCTAAATCGAATCCGGGCATCCGGCCCAATTCTGATTCTGGCGGCACTTTTTCTCATTGCTACATTTCTCGCGTGGTATTTCACATGGTTTGGTCGAGGACTATCAGATGCCGACGTCAGCAAGTACTTGAACGACACCAGAAACCCACGACACGTGCAGCACGCGTTGCTCCAGATACAACAGCGAATCGACCGTGGAGATCCATCTGCGAAAAACTGGTATCCCCAAATTCTGACGCTTAGCTCAAGTCCTGAAACCGAATACAGACTTACTGTCGCCTGGCTCATGGGGTTTGACAATCGCTCAACCGAATTCCACAACTCGTTACTGACACTTGTAAATGATAATGAGCCGATTGTTCGACGCAACGCCGCTCTCGCTTTGGTGCGCTTTAATGACGACCGTGGGCACGATGAACTCGTCGCGATCCTGAAGCCGTTTGCGGTTAAATCAATTGCTACTGGAGTCGTGTCGAGCACCTTGCGTGCAGGATCGGATGTGTCTCGAGGAACGTTGTTGGGCCGTGTGGAGCAAACAGACGGTAAAGTCATTGAGATCCGTTCATCTCTTCCAGGAAAAATTGAACAGATCTTCAAGGCTAACGGCGTTCAAGTAAACGCCGGCGACGAAATCCTGACACTGAATTCCGATGAAGCAAGTGTTTGGGAGGGGCTTCGCGGATTGTCGTTTATAGGAAAGCCGGCAGATTTGCCATTGGTGCAATCGTATGCTGATGCTTCTGCCGTAACTCAGCGGGTTAAAGAGCAGGCGAAGTTAACCGCAAACGCGATTCAAGCGAAGAGGTAATCGTGGTCAGTATAGGACCTATTCGTCCTATAGGACCTATTCTTGAACGGACACTCAGGCAGTTGGTGGTGCGGGTGGTAAGTCGGGCAGTACGATCCCGTGTAACGATTCCCAATCGTCAGTTGGCACCATCTCGATAGCATCCCACGGACATCCATCCAGAAACGCTCCGTCAGGTCCTTTACTCGTACACTTCTGACAACCAATACAGAGATACGGATCGACCTCAATTCGTCCAAACGGCGGATGGTCTTCATCTGGAACCCAGAACATGCAGGCTTCAATCGGGCAATATTCGATGCAGGCGGGTGAACCCGAACAGCCTGTGCAACAGTCGGTGGTAATCGCGAGAATGCGAGGTCGCTTCTTTCGCGCCGCTTTTCCGTCACCCTCAGACATCGGCCAGTGTTTTTCTACGATGTCGAACATCCGTGTTTTTATCCTCTGTTCGTCTGCTCTAAACCTTACTCGGACTCTAACATAGCTTTGCGAATTTCCTCAACGATTTGTGTCGGCGCCGCTTTGTGGCGTGC
>DASYPT010000092.1:0-14260 GCA_036006355.1 Pyrinomonadaceae bacterium
GTTTCAATTATCGGCTGACTAACATTCAGGCGGCGCTTGGCTGTGCCCAAATGGAGCAACTCAATCACTTCGTCACAATAAAGAGAGATACGGCACGGAGGTATGCTGAGGCCTCAGCGGATATGCCGGGCTTGTCTTTCATGAAGGAAGCCGACTGGGCGTTTAGCGTGTGGTGGCTGTGCACCGTTTTGGTTGATGAAGACAAATGTGGGTTCACCCGTCGTGATCTCTTTGATGCTCTGCAAGCCGAACAAATTCAGGCGCGGCCGTTGTGGCAACCTCTTCATCGATCTCCCGCGCAACGAAACTCCCAGGCCTATCAGATCGAGACTGCCGATCGAATTCATCGACGTGCCTTGAGTTTGCCTAGTTCAACTGGCTTGGCCGCTGAGGATTTGGCGCGAGTGATCAACGTCATTCACAACCGTTACGAACAAAAGACATGAGCTCCAGCTTGGCTAGTGTCGTAAAGAAGAACGGCCTGAGGAGTTCCTTTTTTCTATTAAGCAAGCGTTTGCTGGAACGAACGGCAGGGGGGTTACTTCGTGTCGCCAATCAGCTGCCAACCTCACGACTATCAACCGAACAGAAAGTCATAATCTCAAAGAACGAGCTCTTCAAGAATAAACACGCCGGTCAACGAGCATTTGTAATCGGAACAGGTCCCTCGATCCAGACACAGGACTTAAAACCTCTCGCAAACGAAATCACCTTTTCCCTAAGTGGTTTTTGGAAGCATCCGATTGTGCGAGAGTGGCGCCCAACTTACTACTGTTTCAGTGATCCTCTGCTGTTCGACGGTTCGGCGCCAACCTGTGAATTCTTCAAAACCATCAACCAACATATTCCTGACTCTACGTTCTTCGTGCCACTATCCAGCCGGGAATCGATTGAACGCAACGGTTTGCTTCCGCCCGACAAAACGCAGTACGTCGCATTCCGCGGCGACTTGAGCGAAAAACCGGTATCCGATCTCGATCTGACTCAATTCGTACCGGGAGTAATGAACGTAGCTCAATTGTGTATCATGGCTGCGATTTACATGGGCCTGTCTCCAATTTATCTAATGGGACTAGACCACGACTGGTTATCTCATCGAGGCGAAACGCGCCATTTTTACGCGGGCCACGCGGGTCTTGAAAAACATCCTGAGGTCAAGCCGGTGCTCGGCGATTGGAGCTATCGTTTCCTGATGGAGTGTCAACTAGTCGGCTGGAAGGCATATGAAAATCTGCGGATCCTTGCCGAGCGCAAAAACATTCAAATCTTCAACGCTACGAACGGCGGATTCCTGGATGTCTTTGAGCGAGTCGACTACCGCGAGCTGATATAAGAGCGAAATAATGAGTGGCCCGCTAAAGAAATCGAAACAGGCGCTAGGGCGTTCGTTGAGTTACTTTGGGATAACCCGGCCAAACCTGGTAATCGGCAAACTCAGAAAACAATTTTGGGCGGCGGCACCAGGCTCGACCGTTCAGTATGATGGTTATCGAATCAGGATCACAGACGGTCCAAGTTTTTACACGCAGTGCAAAGACGAATTCGTTCATCAGATTTATCGCTTTGAATCAACTCGGCCAGACCCGTTCATTATCGACGGCGGCAGTAACATCGGAGTCTCGATTCTCTATTTCAAACGGCTTTATCCCCAGGCCCGCATCGTTGGATTTGAGCCAGATTCCGATATCTTCAAAATGCTTCAGGAAAACGTCTCCCAAAATAACCTTTCAGATGTGTCACTTGTTAACTCTGGTCTCGGCGCTGAGGATGGAACGGCTACTTTTATTGCTGACCACAGTGCAGGCGGACGAGTTGGCATTGGCGACAATACCATTGAAGTATCAATACAGCGTCTCTCCAATTCAATTTCGGAGCCTGTTGATTTTCTAAAACTGAATATAGAAGGCGAGGAGTTACCCGTTCTTCGCGATCTCGAAATCACCGGAAAGTTATCGTACGTTAAAGAGCTAGTACTCGAATATCACGGATGGCCCGAAGGCGAACAACGACTGGGTCAAATTCTGGAGTTGCTCGGCCGAAACAATTTCAGGTATCTCGTGCACGATTTCGATAGTGAGACAGGTTCGGCAACCAAGCCTCCGTTCAGCCTGGATAACCAGAAGATCTGGTATTGTCTGGTTTATGCCACGAACATCGCAGTCACTTGAGGCTATCCTTCAAATTCCTTCTCCCGTCAGAGATCTAAATTGTTTTCCTGGAAGCTGAGAGAATTAACGAAACGTATTGTTCCACCAGCAGTCTATCGTCCAGTCATGGATCGATGGCGCCGGTGGCCGCCTGTCCGTTGGGGAAACTTGCGAAGAGTGGATCCATTTAGCGAAGTGATGGGCCTGGATCGCGGCCACGGTATTGATCGTTATTACATTGAAACGTTTCTAAAGAATAATAGTGACAGTATCAAAGGCAACGTACTTGAGATCGCCGATAACAACTACACCGTCTTATTTGGCGGAGACAAGGTCACTAAATCTGACGTTCTCCATTCGGTGCCCGGCAATGTAAATGCGACGATTGTTGGTAATCTCGAAACCGGGGAGAATATTCCCGCGAATGTATTTGATTGCATCATCTGCACTCAAACACTTCCCTTTCTCTACGACTTTAACGGGGCGATTCGTTCATGCCATAACGCACTGAGACGTGGCGGGGTACTGCTTGCAACGTTTGCCGGTATTACTCAAATTAGTCGTTACGACATGGACCGATGGGGTGACTACTGGCGTTTTACAAGTCTTTCAACCAAGCGAATTTTTACCGAGGTATTCGATCCTGAGCTTGTTGTCGTTGAAAGTCACGGCAACGTTCTGACTTCCATTTCATCTCTCCTGGGACTTGCAGCAGAAGACCTCGGAAAAGATGAACTCGATTACCACCATAGAGATTATGAACAACTAATCACAGTGAAAGCTGTGAAGGAAAGCGGATGAGTATTCGAGGACTGGGTCGACTAAAACAAGCAGGCCGGAAGTTGCGAAATCGGTTTAAGCCTGGCGCATTGATTCTGCTGTATCACCGGGTTGCCGAATTACCCACCGATCCACAGAGGCTTGCAGTAACTCCGGATAATTTCGAGGCGCACCTTGAAATTATCAAGCAGAGATGTGTGCCGATCAGTTTGCAACACCTGGCCCAGGGAATAACCAGACGAGCTGTCATCCCAAGATCGGTGGCGATCACTTTTGATGATGGGGCTGCTGATAATCTAACGAATGCGAAGCCTCTCTTGTTGAAATCTGGTTTACCCGCAACGGTCTTCGTCGCCACTGGCTACAGCGCGAATGGGCGCGAATACTGGTGGGATGAAGTCGATCGAATTCTTCTACAACCGAGTGTACTGCCGGAAAAACTGGAGCTGCGTGTCAACGAAAAAGTTTTCTCTCGGGTACTCGGAAATGCGATTGTTTATGATGAAAAGGAATATGTCAGGTTCAGTAGCTGGTCGGCGAACGAGCAGTCTCCAACCGAGCGTCATCAGCTTTATCAACAACTGATTGAATTCCTTCTGTCTCTTCTTCCTGATGATCGTTTGCTAGCGATCGAACAACTAAACCTTTGGGCGGGCAAGCAGGAATCGACGCGGCCCACACATAGACCTTTGACTCTTCATGAAGTCAAGCAATTGTCTGATGATGGGTCGATTGAAATTGGCGCCCACACGGTGAGTCACTCCGTTATGAGTTCGTTACCAACCGATGTGCAGCGACGCGAGATCGTGGAAAGCAAGACTCATCTAGAGGGAATCCTGGGGCATTCAATCAGGAGTTTTGCTTATCCCTTCGGCACTCTGGCAGACTACACGAAAGAAACCGTCGGGTTAGTAAAAGAAGCTGGCTTTGAGTACGCGTGCTCAAATTACAAGGATGTTGTTCAACCAGGAGTTGATGTCTTTCAATTGCCTCGAGTAATCGTAAGAAATTGGAGTGGAGACGAATTCCAGACTCAGTTGGAGAACTGGTTCCGAGGGTAAAGTAAAAAGGTAATATGTGTGGGATTGTCGGAATCGCAGGAAAGCAGGAGACGTCCTGGCTTTCGCAAATGAACGAACTCGAAAGGCACCGAGGTCCCGACGAGGCCGGCGAATATCGTGACGAAGATCCAGGCGTTTCGCTCGCAATGAGGCGATTGAGCATACTGGATATCGCCAGCGGTCATCAGCCAATGAGTAACGCTGACGGCTCGCTTTGGATTGTCTATAACGGTGAGGTTTACAACTCACCGGAACTACGCGCCCGATTGGAACGCGCGGGCTGCGAATTCCGAACTAACAACTCAGACACCGAGGTCGTATTACGCCTCTACGAACGTGAAGGCGCAAACATGCTTAGGCACCTCAATGGCATGTTCGCTTTCGTGATTTACGATCGAAATCAGCGAAAACTTTTTGGCGCTCGAGATCGATTCGGCATCAAACCACTCTATTACTTCCAGACTCCTGACCTTTTTGCGTTTGCTTCTGAAATCAAGAGCTTCCTGGTCCTTCCGTCATTCGAACGCGATCTGGATCTGAGCAGCCTTTATCACTACATGAGCATGCTCCACATACCCGGAGCAAATTCCATTTTCAGCCAGGCAAAACGTCTATTGCCGGCGCATTATTTCGAATACGACTTAGAAAGAAAAGAACTCTCTACCCAACAATATTGGGATCTCGACTTCAACCACCCGCAAGAACACTCAGAAGAGGAGTGGAAAGAGATTATTCGGGTGGAATTGTCCAAAGCGGTTCAACGTTGGACATTGAGCGATGTTCCGGTTGGGTGTTCACTCTCGGGCGGTATTGACTCCTCAGCGATCGTCAGCCTGTTGGGAGAGGCTGGGCATCCTAAAATCAAAACCTATGCACTTGGCTTCGCTGGACCTGGCGAGGAGGAATGGAACGAATTGCCGCTCGCGCGGCAGGTCGCAGAACGTTGGGGCACCGAACATCATGAGCTGGTTCTTGAACCAGAAGTTTTGTTAGACGATCTCGTCCAAATGGTTTGGCATTTGGATGAACCATACGGAGGTGGACTGCCTTCGTGGTATGTGTTCCGGTTCATGAGTGAGAGCGTCAAAGTGGGAATGACTGGTACAGGTGGTGATGAAGTATTCGGTAACTACGGTAAATATCGCGTGATGGAAAACAGTCAATTTGCCCAGGCGGTTCTTTCGCGTCGGAGCACTTACGAAAACTTTGCTCGGAGTTTTGCCTGGGCCTGGAGACCTTGTTACCAATTGGCTGAGGCAGTGCCAGAAACATGGCTTGGCTCTTATCGGAAACGGCGACTCGCGGGCCTGTTTGATTTCGGGGGAGGTCCCATTGGCCGCTATTTCTTCAACCCGTGGTATTACTTTTCCGATGGAGCAAAGCGGGCTGCGGTTTTTCAAATGGATCTCGAAGGCATTAGTGACACTGGCTTAATGTTACAGCGGCTTTACGACACTGCTAATACCTCCGATCTCAGAAACTCGCTGACCTACCTTGATTTTAAAACGCAACTAACAGATGAGTTTCTCGCTATGACGGATCGACTCTCGATGGCTCATTCGCTGGAAGCGCGAGTACCGTTTCTCGACCACGAATTTGTAGAAACCGTCTTCAACATCCCGTCGGCTCTGCGGATGAAATCAGATGATCTGAAGTACTTACTCAAGGGAGCTATTTCAGATTTGCTACCAGAGGCTCTGTTACAGGCTCCCAAAAAAGGGTTCGTTATTCCGATCAAACTCTGGCTGCGCACCTCTCTCCGGAAACTCGCTGAGCATTTGTTATCGCCCATCAGATTAAAAGAACAAAAACTTTTCGATCCTGCTTTTTACGGACGTTATGTCAAACCTCATCTCGACGGCAGGGCCGATTTCACCTGGCAAGTTTGGTCGGCATTGATGTTTCAACTCTGGCACCTCATCTTCATTGAACAAAAGTCACGCAGTGTCCCGGCATTCACCTGGCGCGACATCGTTAGTTAACAGCTCAGAATGCATACACGTGTAGTTGATCAACTTCGCTCCCCTGTCACAGACAATGACCTCCGGCTGGAAGAGGCGGAATTTGAGGCAGGGGAAGTCCGTAAGGGCAAGTTGGTTGATGAAGAGACGGCCGAGTCGTTCGACATTATCGAGTTCATTCCACGGTTCGTCAGCGATAGCTCCTACACACAGAGTTTTGGCGACCAGTGGAACCTTTATCGCCGCACCCAAATCGATCGCTTTAACGGCACAAGTTTGACGCGTGATCGTTTCTTCCGAGATACGGGTTGGAACCGTGATGATTTAAAGGGCCAACGAATTCTGGAAGCCGGGTGTGGCGCGGGTAGGTTTACTCAAGTTCTGCTCGACACTGGAGCCGAGGTTTTTTCCATTGACTACAGCTCGGCCGTCGATGCTTGCTGGTCTAACAACGGTCCGCATCCCTCCCTGGTTTTGTGCCAGGCCGATTTGTATCGGTTGCCGTTTAAAGAAAATTTCTTCGACAAGGTATTTTGTTATGGTGTTCTGCAGCATACGCCGGATGTGAGAAAGGCGTTCTTAAGTCTATTGCCGTTTCTGAAGCCTGGTGGTCAAATCGCCATCGATGTCTATCGAAAGATGCCGCGGACCACGCGTTGGACTTCTAAATTCTGGTATCGGCCAATAACCACTCGCCTGTCACGCCGAACTATGCGCAAGATAATTGAGTGGTATGTTCCACGATGGATTCCGGTTGATAATTTTTTCCAGCGAATTCCGGTCGCCCGCACTGTCGTTCCGGCAATCGTTCCGTGTTGGAACTATACCGGCGATCTACCATTGCCTCCCGATCAAGTAACCCAATGGGCAATTCTGGATACATTCGACGCGTTGACACCAACTTATGATTTCCCTCAAACAGTGGAATCAGTGACTTCCTGGTTCATTGAAGCTGAGTTGGAGGAAGTTACTGTTAGAGCGGGAGGCAACGGTATCCTCGGCAACGCGCGTAAATCTCTTGGGGCTCATCAATGAGTGCTTCCAGCCTTGGCGTTCTCCATATAAACGATTGCGACCGTCTCGGAGGATCCGGTCGATCTGCTTATCGAATTCACTCAACCTTGCGCAGACTCGGCGTTAGGTCGCGCATGTTGGTGAGAGATAAAGCAAGCGCGGATCCGGATGTTGCTCAAATCTCCAAAGGCCTCGTTCATTTCTTGGATCGGACCAGTTATCACGTTTTGGAACGATTGAGTCTGCAGTATCTCTTTTACTCTTCGTCATTTCTTTTGCCGCGACACGAGTGGTTCAAACAAGCTGATATTCTTCAGTTATTCAACACACATGCAAACTTCTTCAGTCATACCGCCTTGCCATTGTTGAGCAGATACAGACCGATCGTCTGGCGTCTTTCCGACATGTGGGCCCTGACCGGTCACTGTACGCACTCGTTTGACTGTGAGCGTTGGAAAACGGGCTGCGGATCATGTCCGATCCTTTCTGATTATCCCGAACTACGTTGGGACACGACCGCGTTGCTCTTCAAGATAAAGAATTCCATCTACTCACGCTCCGATTTAAACGTAGTAGCGCCTTCAAAGTGGATTGCTAATATCGCACGACAGAGCCCTTTGTTGAGTCGATTTGAAATTCATCACATCCCAAATGGAGTTGATTTATCTATCTTTCGACCTGAGGACAAGGCTGCTGCACGGAAAGCGTTGGATATAGATCCTCGCAAGAAGGTTATCCTGTTCAGCTCGCACCTGATCATGAACCCTTATAAAGGCGGGCCTCAGATTCGCGAAGCTCTCGATCGTCTTTCTGCCGACCGAACAATTGGCGATGTACTTGTCCTGGTTGTGGGTAAGGATGCAGAACGATGGGAAAATAGAACCGGGTTCGAAGTCAGACGGCTTGGTCATATTTCCGACGACACAAAGCTTGCACAAGTATATTCAGCCGCGGACGCTTTTGTGCTACCTACACTAGCTGATACATTTCCGAATGCAGTGCTTGAAGCAATGGCTTGCGGAACTACACCCATTACGTTCGACGTAGGTGGCTGCCCTGAACTAGTAAAACATCTCGAAACTGGATACCTTGCGCAGAAAAAAGATGCTGAGGACCTCGCGCGGGGTATCAAGCTCATTCTGCAAAATACAGAACTAAACAACAAGCTTCAGGCTCGGGCGTTGGAGGTGGTCGAACGCGAGCACTCCGATGACCTTGAAGGTAAAAGGTTCAAGGCACTCTATGAGAACATAATCAAGCTTCGCCGAACTCAACCTGAATAGAACAAAATGCATTATCACCTCATCGGAATTTGCGGAACTGCAATGGCTTCACTTGCCGGTATGCTTCAGGCGCGCGGCCATTTGGTCACCGGCTCAGATCAAAACGTTTACCCGCCAATGTCTACGATGCTTCATGACCTTGGGATCGCAGTTCATCAGGGCTTTCAAGCAGCACATTTATCGCCAACCCCGGATTGCGTGATCGTTGGTAATGCAATTCCTCGGGGTAACCCGGAAGTTGAAGAGGCGCTGAATCGCAAGCTGCTTTATCGTTCACAGGCAGAAGTCGTAAAAGAAGAGTTCATTCGCGGCAAACACTGCCTTGCTGTTGCAGGTACACATGGAAAAACAACGACGACAAGCATTGCGTCGTGGGTCATGGATCGAGGCGGTTTGGATCCTGGCTTTTTAATTGGGGGTATTGCGCAAAACTTCGGTTCGAGTTTTCGCGTTACTGAGAGCGACTACTTCATCATCGAAGCGGACGAGTATGACACTGCGTACTTCGACAAAGGTCCGAAGTTTATGCACTACCTTCCGGAACTGGCGATTATCAACAACATTGAATTTGACCATGCCGACATTTATCGAGATCTCGCAGCGGTCAAACTCGCATTTCGACGGTTCATGAATCTTGTTCCCGCAAACGGCCGGTTAATCGCAGGATGGGATAATCCGAATGTTCGTACCGTAGTTGAGGAGATGGGATCCAGATTGTTCACGAAGCTGGAGACATTCGGACTCGCAGGGGATGCCAAGTGGCAAATCAGAAATCCCGACTTCAGCAAGAGTCTTGTTCATTTCGAGGTTCACCGCGAGAACGAGTTATGGGGGAAATTTGAAACTCCCTTACTAGGAGAATTCAACTTACTCAATTGTCTCGCAGTGATTGTTGCTGCCGATGCGTGGGGATTGAGCCGGGAAACAATCCAAAGTGCTCTTGCGAGTTTCAAGAACGTGAAGCGACGCGCTGAAGTACGAGGGGAACAGCGGGGCGTTGTAGTTATCGATGACTTTGCGCACCACCCAACAGCAGTTCGCGAAACGTTGCGAGCATTGAGGACTAAATATAATGAACAGCGACTCGTCGCTGTATTTGAGCCTCGCTCATGGTCTTCGCGGCTGGCCGTGTTTCAGAACGACTATGCCGATGCATTCGCGCCGGCCGACTATGTCGTGATAGCAAATGTGTTCGATAGCAAAAAGGTGACAGAAAAAGGACGAGCACTCGACACCGCCGAACTAATAGAAGCGATTTCGAAACAAGGTAAGGCAGCTCTTGCGCTTCCTGATGCGGACGCGATTGTGGAGCACCTCATTCCCGAACTGCGGTCAGGAGATGTCGTCGCGATCATGTCGAACGGCGGTTTCGGCGGAATTCACGACAAACTCCTCGCCGCGCTCGCAGCGGGTTAGAGGTTTGGAGTGCGACGGCCTGCCGTCGCTTTGTCACAACAGGCCTTGAGTAAGTAACCCTGTAACAAAGCGACGGCAGGCCGTCGCACCCCAAACAAGACGTCTTCACACTTTAAGTAAGAATTCGTAACCCTCTCGCAGCGGGACTCCTATAGATCAGTTATGGTCAGTCAGGAGACCCCCACCGTGAAAAATTTCTCAGTATTTGAATATGCTCTGGATTACTCCGGACCGCGTTTGGATAACCTCGGAGAAATTGCGAGCATCGCTCGCAAAGAGTTTGCAGAGCGCGAATCCTTTATCTGTCGCACAACCACGGCGTCAGTCGAGTACGGATGCCTGATGATTGAAAACGATATCTTGCTTCGGACAAACCGCGGGGGCAAAGTCTACGCTGGCTTCGGCAAACTCTCTCAACTCCAACCCATCATCGGTCGATATCTGAGAATCGCAGACGTCTCGGAGTACGTTTACGTATTTGGTGAAGACGACTGGCAGCCGCCGCGTCATCCAAATATTCGCGTCGTCGTGTTAAGACCCGGGTTTCAACTCTCGCGAGAGTGGTTTCTAATCACCTCGTCTTCATCTCTTGCCACTTCGTTTGTTGCCGTTGATGAGGGAGGCTTTGACCCAAACTTGCCGGAACAGATTCATTACTGGGCACTAAAGACAAGTAACAGATCGACTGTGGACAGTCTGGTGAATGCCGTCGAAGGCGTGATTGACTGGACGTTAGCTGCGTGAAATCAGCCACAGATCATCACAGATAAAACAGATCTGATTTAAGGAAGAGTTGAGGCTCTCTCTTTTCTCAGACTGATCTGTGTTCATCTGTGTGAATTTGTGGCTCAACTGGACGCTCGACAAGGATCGGCGTCAAACGCAATTGCTTTTCAGCGCCAGTGGATTCCACATGAGACGTGAGAACTCTGCGAATGCGTTTTGGAAGCAACTTCGACGCAATCATCGCAGTTGCCCCGAGCAGTTCTACAACATCGCCTCCACCCCGCCAGTGTTCGCGTACGATCATTGGATCAGTCACGGTTGTGAGTCGCAGCAGAGATAGTGCGATCAGATATGCGTCGTCGATTTGGCCGATAAACGGCAACATATCAGGTATCAGATCAAATGGAACGAGAGCGTAGACTATAGCGCCGGCAACCAACATCCTTTCTTTCGTTGGCACGCGCGAATCAACCATGAGGCGACCACACAGCAATACCATGTTGGGAACAAACATCAGCAGATTCTGCATTCGCGGAACCAAAGTTGACTTGGACATTCTGTAGTTTCTCCGCTCGGTTAGGTGTGACTGATTATCAAGGCAAACATTCAAATTGTCGATTTCCGATTTCCGATTGCCAATTTTCGGACGGTCAAGGACCAGCGCGTCTACATGCAAATCGGCAATCGGCAATTGGCAATCGGCAATAGTAAGCTTATCCTTCGCGCATGAATATTCTCGAACGTATTCGACAACGCGCCGCATCGAAACCACAACACATCGTTCTCCCTGAAGGCAACGACCCTCGAACAGTTGTCGCCGCCGCTCTTTGTTCCGTTCGACGCATCGCACAAATTACGTTAATAGGTGACGAACAGGTTATCCAGGCAACCGCTCGAGAACATTCATTGGATCTTGGTGGTGTCACGATCCTAAACCACAAACGTGCTCCCGATTTCGAGAAGATGGTCAACCTTTTCCACGAGTTGAGACGTGCCAAAGGTCTGATGGCTGATGAGGCGAGAACACTTGTTTCTGATCCACTCTACTATGGCAATCTGATGGTTCGCACAGGCGGGGCTGATGGCTCTGTCGCAGGTGCAACAAACACGACGTCTCACACGGTACGCGCTGCTCTCCACTGCATTGGAGTACGTGCCGGCTTCAAACTTGTATCGAGTTTTTTTCTGATGGCTCTTCCATCAGGTGATCCACTGATCTTCGCCGACTGCGGAGTCGTGATCGAACCAAGTGCTGCGGAGCTTGCTGAGATCGCCGTTGCCGCTGCAGATTCATGCAAAGCATTGCTGGGCACAGAACCTCGAGTTGCGATGTTGTCGTTCTCAACCAAAGGCAGCGCACAACATCGGTTGATCGACAAGGTTGTCGAGGCCACCAGGACAGTTAAGGCGCGTGCACCGGAACTGCTAATCGATGGTGAACTTCAAGCGGATGCGGCACTGGTGCCAGCTGTCGCGCAATCAAAGGCTCCTGGTTCTCCGACTGCTGGAAAAGCCAATGTGCTGATATTCCCGGACCTCCAATCCGGCAATATCAGTTACAAACTCACTGAGCGATTGGCGGGCGCCACTGCAATAGGTCCCATTCTTCAGGGACTTGATAAACCGGCAAATGATTTGTCTCGAGGTTGCAAAGCCGAAGACATAGTCGATGCTGTGGCAATCACTGCGGTGCAAGCCCAGGCGCGTAAAGCTTAAGTACGACACAAGGCAACTCTGTATTACGAAAAGCATCCAAAATTACACTCCAGCGATGGAACTATCGTGACTAGTTTAATTCCCAGAACTCTTTTCATCTCTATTCTGACGCTTATTATTGTCAGTGCAATCCACGCCCAACAACCTAAATCACAAGTTTCTCCATCACCATCTCCAAGTCCCACTCCTGTCGAGTCTGACCAGGAGCCGGTGCGCGTCTTTACGGAAGAGGTGAGATTGCCAGTTCTCGCGCTTGATGCCTATGGTCATTACGATCCTACGCTTGAGCTTAACGACGTTCTCATTATCGAAGATGGAGTCATTCAACAAGTGCGAAGCATTCGACATGTTCCGGCGAATGTACTTTTCCTGCTGGATACCGGTGGTGAACTGAGCGGTCTGGGTGGAATTTCGAAAAGCACATGGCTCACTCGAGCAGTTGCGGCAAATCTAATCAACAAACTTCCGGAGGGTTCGTGGTTCGAAATCCTACAATCCGGAAATACCGCTGACGTCATTCAACCCTGGACTAAAGACAAAGCAGCAGCACTCAAGGTCCTTAAAAATAAATTGAATGCTTCGAAGCGATCGAGAATCTCAGAAGCAATTGTTACGGCGACTCAACAGCTAAAAGATCGACCCGAAGGAAGTCGTCACGTTGTAATGATTACTGATGGCGTGGATTCACCCGGCGCAAAAGTCGATCGTAGTGCCGCCATAAAGAAACTGGTTGCAGCCCGCGCAACGGTTCATGTCATAAGCTATACTGAACTTGTCAGGCAGAAGAGCGACAAAAAAACTACCGAGCTGGTTACCGGGCAGGAGCCCACGACTTACAATCCGATTACTGCGACCGATCCAACGTTGCCGCCTGGTACCACACGATCACCGGCATACAAGATCGGTATTCGTTTCGATCCGGCGATGCGCCGTCAGCGCAAAGCATACGAGGCCGATGTGAAAAAGAGTGAACAGGTTCTCGCTAATGTCACGGAAGAGACAGGTGGAAAGTTACTTCTGCCAACCTCAAGCGACGACATGCTGGCCCAATCAAATGAAGTAGCGCGGGCGATCGGCGCTGAATATGTAGTGACTTATCGTCCGAAACGTCCTCTCGCAGAAGCGTCACCCGGAGAGTATCGACGAATTCAGGTGCAGTCGAGAAAAGTCGGAGTGAAGTTGGAAGCGCGTCGAGGCTACGTCGTCCCAAATCCTGCAAACGAATAGAGTGACTGTTAGTCCAACCGTTCAAGAACAATTCCAACACGTCTATTGGATCGGTGGCGGCAGCGCGGCAGGCAAATCGACCATCGCTCATCGCATAGCGGCTGAGCGAGGACTTAGTGTTTACGCCACAGACGATTTGATGGCCGATCACGCCCGCCAAAGTTCACGCGAAGACTGCCCGTTGCTCCACGAGTTCATGGACATGGACATGGATGAGCGATGGGTAAACCGATCATCGAAAACCATGCTCGAAACGTTCCACTGGTTTCAGGGCGAAGGTTTCGACTTCATCATCCAGGACTTGCTACGACTTCGACTTGATTATGCCGGTGTCATTGTCGAGGGTTTCCGATTGTTGCCACATCTCGTCAAACCTCTCCTCTCCGTAACTGGTCATGCAGTTTGGCTACTCCCGACGCCAGATTTCCGTCACGCAGTAGTCCAAAGTCGCGGCGGATCGGCGTGGGGATTTCTCGCCAGGACCAGTGAACCAGAAAGAGCCTTGCGCAATCTGCTGGAACGCGATCGAATGTTTACAGAGATCCTGCGCGAGCAAACAGCACAACTAGGATTGCACTCTATTGAAGTCGACACTTCGACGACCGAGGAGAATCTGGTCAAACGAGTCTCGAATGTGTTCGGATTTTGAGTTTCGACGGGTTGGCACAAAAAGCGAAAGACCTCCAGACGGTATGTGCCAATCGCGGCCGTCCGTCGATCAGAAGTCATCATCCGCTAACACACGACTGCTCTTCTGTCGGAGCGCGGCCGTCCTCGGCCGCCCCCGTCGATCAGAAGTCATCATCCGCTAACACACGACTGCTCCTCTGTCGGAGCGCGGCCGTCCTCGGCCGCCCCCGTCGATCAGAAGTCATCATCCGCTAACACACGACTGCTCTTCTGTCGGAGCGCGGCCGTCCTCGGCCGCC
>DASYPT010000093.1:0-14606 GCA_036006355.1 Pyrinomonadaceae bacterium
GGAGCGTTCAGGCTATCGAGTTAGTGTTGTTCGTGATCGGATCTCCCGTTCAGTTTCGTAATCGGATTCAGAAGGTTGTCCAACGTGAATCGGTCAGGTTCCCAGAACGCCAGTAAGAATGCTGCAGCGGCTGCCGAGAAGACCGAATAGTCGAATGGCGTCTTGATGCCGAGACCTGTGGCCATGCCTATAGCAAATGACAAAAGGAGAAGACCGGAGAGGACGGAGGCCATCCGTATTTTTAGGCCTGCGATAAGCAATATCCCACAGAGTGTCTCCGCGACGGTAGCTGCCCACGCAAACGACACTGTCGATGAACTGGGGAAGAGAGACGTCACCGCGCCCGTGTACTCCACAAAACGAGCGAAACTTCCCCAGGATACGTTCTTTGCCCCATATGGCCCCCATAAGCCAAAACGATCAGCCACAGCGGATAGAAAGGAAGCTCCTAGCGCAAACCGTGCGAACAGACGGACGATCTCTGTCCCATTCTCGGTGAGTTGCGAGGGTTTTGAATTCATACGTGCCTCGACGTAGGGAATATTGCTTTTAGGCAAAATGGTTTCATCGGAGAAATGCAAATGCTCGCGAAGCTAGTGAACGGGAGTGAGAATCGGTGCTCCTTCAGTTTTGATAAAAAATACGACGAACTTCGCTGGTTTTGTCTTACTCGCGTTACGGCTTACGGTGTGAACGTCTTCAGGTGATTCGTAAAATACCTGCCCAGGACCAAGCCGCTGAAGCGTGCCTCCGCGAACCTGCATCTCAATTGCCCCTTCGAGAACATAGACAACCGCATGCGCATCATGCCGGTGGATCGCGTCGACGGCTCCTGGGGCGTAATTGACAGTAATGACTTCAATCTCTTTACCCGGTGCTTCCGGAAGCGGTTTCGTAAGGAGCGTATTCACTTGCTGGGCATGCGTTAACGCCGCGGCAAATCCGAAGGTAAATGTTCGGTCGAGAAACTCATGCATCAACGACCCAATCCGATTCACTTCTTCTTCCAACGCGAAATGGCCCGTGTCGAGAAGATGGACCTCTGCACCGGGAATATCTCTTTTAAAGAGTTCAGCACCCTCCACCGTAAAGATTCCATCGTTTTTGCCCCAAGTGATCAGTGTAGGGGGCTGTTGTTCACGGAAATACTTTTGCCAGTCGGCAAAGACATCCAAATCCCTTTTTGCGTTGTAGAGGATTGAGAGTTGGACTTCCTTGTTCCCCGGCCGATCCTGATAGGCCTGATCGATTACCCAATTGTCAGGGCTGATCCTCGACGGGTCGCTGACACCATGCAGATAGTGCCACTTGGTTCCTTCAATCGTCAGAAGCCAGTCGAGTAGAACTTGAGCATTCTTTTCGCTCCGATTTTCCCAATAATCAAATAATCCCTTTGAGAACTCCTTATTTAGGGCTTCAACATGGCCGCCTCCGTTTTGCACGATCATTGCGGTCACTCGTTCGGGGTGCATGACCGCTAACCGGAAGCCAACCGATGCACCTATGTCCGAGAGGTATAGCGCATATGAAGAAAGATTCAGCTTCTCGGTGAACTGTTCGGTCACATTCGCTAACCGGTCGAACGAGTAGTCGAAATCGTTGACCGACGGTGCCGAGCTTTCGCCATATCCAGGCAAGTCCGGGGCAACCACATGATACTTATTCGCAAGCGTGGGAATCAGATTGCGGAACATATGAGAAGACGATGGAAAGCCGTGTAAGAGGATAAGGGTGGGAGCGTCTCGGGGACCGGCTTCGCGATAGAAGATCTCCAGCCCCTCAATGTTAAGTCTGCGATAGAAAACGGTCGGCGTAATTGTGTGTGACATCTAAACTCTCTTTCGACGCGTGAATTGGCACCCTCATGAGCGTTAGGAAATTCCCGAGTCCTTACGAATGAATGCAGATCATCGTTTTTCCCTTGATCGGCTCCGGCGGGTTGAAGGCGGCGACGGCGTCGTCGAGCGCAGCCACGTACCCGATGTTAGTCCGCAGCCGACCATCGCGGACCCGCTGGGCCAGCTCACTCAATTGGGCGCGATCAGGTACAACGACGAAGTCAATAGTCAGGCCGCCACACAGCCGCGCCTCGGTCGGGCCAGCAATGGTCACCAGCGTTCCTCCTTTGCGAATCACACCCGCAGACCGCTTCGCGATGTCGCCGCCCAAAACATCAAAAACCAAATCGACACTGCCGACATCTTCCAAGGCGTCGTTATCGAGGTCGACGAACTCTTGCGCGCCGAAATCGAGAGCCGTCTGACGGTCTGGGGCGCGCCCGGTGCCGATGACATAGGCGCCGGCCTCACGCGCGAGTTGGGTCGCCATCGAACCGACTACACCGGCCGAACCGTGCACGAGGACGCTCTGCCCCACACAAAGCCGACCGTGCTCAAACAGGCCCTGCCATGCTGTCAGGCCCGGCATCACGAGTGCCGCACCCACGGTGAAGTCAACGTCAGCCGGCAGCGGCGCGACGTTTCGTGCCTCAACGGCTACGTACTCCGCCAGCGTGCCGTCGCGAGTCCAGTCCGTGAGGCCGAACACCCGTTGTCCCACCGACAGCCCAGTCGTTCCGTAGCTGAGGGCGGTGACCACTCCGGCCAGCTCATGGCCGGGGATCGAAGGCGTCCGGTCACGGCCTAGACGGTCGATCCAGGTCGAAGGCCACGACAGCTCATCCCTGGTGAATCCCGACGCATGAACCTGAACGACAACATCGCCGTAGTTCGCGCCTGATAGCGCGCTCCCGTCCTGCGGCGTGGCCCGTTCCACCAGCTTCATCCCGGCCGTTCCCGCAGCCTTGTCTGTCACCACTATCGCTTTCATCGTTTTCCTCCCACCTTCGACAATTTCTGGTTCTTTAAAATAGCGATTGCTTCTCTTCACCTTGGTCCAGCGCCACTCAATACAAACCGTCGCTAATACCCTTTTTTGTCACGAAGCAACGGATAGAATTGAATGTACGTCATGTCAGTCTTCGCCACGTTGGCGATATGACATCCCGCACATTCGCTGATGGGCCTTTCCTCAGAAGTCTCGTTATACGGCATCGGATGATGGCCAAATGTGTAGAAGCCCCAGCCGTTGGTGTTGGCATACTTCTTACTGTCTTTTATTGACACGTCGATACCGTTGTACTCGCCGTTGAAGTATCCACGTCCGGAAGGTTCCGTCCGAGAGCCGTCTGGAAAAGCTGGATCAAGGACCCGCGTTAGTTCTTTTACTATGACCGTTCCTTCCGGAAAGTCGCCTGTCTTCAGATACACATCAACGTTTTTCTGCTCGATGTAAACGTGGTGATATTCGGGGAAGTTGGACCTCGTGCAGTTCTTTCCTGCCGCGTCGCAGTTGTACTTCCCATTATTGAGGCCTTCGGGAGTTAAGGGAGCGCCGACAAAAACCCACTTACGAAAGCCGGTTGGCAACTTCATCCTGCCCTGAGAATCGAATACTGCACTTGTCTGCGGCGTTTGAGTTTCAACTGGTTTTCTAACGTTAACACTCGACTGCGACGTCTGAGCTTCAACAGGTCTCGCTTTAATCAGAGGTAAGCTGGCATAGACCATGCAAACAGCAGCGAGACCCAACCCGAAGAGATACCCTTTCGTTACATGCTTCTTCATCACCAAAACTCCCTTGATCCGTTTTTCGAAATCACCTTGGCCTTAACTCACCGTGCTTACTTTGACGACTTGAGCACCGGATAGCCTTGAACGTAGACCCAATCTGTCTGCTTTGCAGGGACATGACAGCCGAGGCAGTCCTTCTTGTAGTCAGTTGCAACCTGCTTGTCGGGTGCATCCGACTTGTAGAGAGCCCATCCCCATCCATCGCCCCATAGCGGATTGCCGGGGTATCGTCCTTTTTCGTCTTTGACCATGACGAACCACACCTTCGTTGCTGTAGCCCAATGTACTTCTCCAGTTGTCATTTGACCGTGCTCAGTTCCGAATACTTCTTTGACCAACACAGTTCCGTCAGCGAACTTTCCATTCTTACGGTAGTACTCAGCCGTTCCCGGCGGCGCGTACGTGTAGTGCAAATCGACGGCGCCATTCAGATCAGCGACTGAGAACGTTCCCAGCTCTTGATAACGATCTCGATAGTCTGCCGGCTTGTGAATAATCCCGTCCTTGTCGACCAGATCGAATCCGTGGGAGCCACTGTTGCCTTGTGGTCGAACCATGCTGTTGCTTTGTGATTGAACCGTGTAGCTGGCCAAAACGATGAGCACGAGAATCGGAATTAGGAAACGCTTCTGTACCACAATGCTCCTGATGCGACGAACGCTGCGCAACCTTGGGCTCTGGTCCAAGTTGCGAAGTTGTGGTCCTAATTTCATCTCATTTCCAGTAGGTGTGATTTTCTGCATGGTCGTTTCCCTCCTCTGTTCGACTTCGCAAACCGCGGGCCAGTATGGAAAACGCTGCGAAGAGCTGATGGAAAGGTGTTCTTGATGGGGGAATCTTTGAAGTGCACGTCGGCACTGTCGGAGAGACGCCTTTGTGTCGTTATATCGACGTTATATCGACACGAACGATTACGGCAATAATGGCAAGGAGCGCCTTGAACTGAAATGTAACTCCTGTTTTAGAAGGAATACATCTGCAGCTTGAGTAGGTTTGCTCCGTTGGCCGTTGCTTTGCATGATTTAAGAATCGTATTGATCGGTGACGGATCCGAATTACTTGCCTTGGATTTGCCAATCTCGATGACTCCGCACAGCTCGATACTTCTAACGGAAGGGAGAATAGCGGATGGCGATCATCTCACGAGGTTTTTCCGGTCGAGGCACTTCAGGTGACAAGAAGCTGCCGCCAGGCCAGTACGTGACCAGTGACTTTCCTGTGCTATCGGCTGGACCTACCCCGCATGTACCTCTAGACAAGTGGGAATTCACGATAGATGAAGGTGGCAAGGTATCGCGGCGATGGGATTGGAACTCGTTTCGCAAATTGCCTTCCGAGACCTTCACAGTGGATTTGCATTGCGTAACACGATGGTCCAAATTCGGCACTACCTGGGAAGGCGTTTCGCTCGATACATTACTTGCAGATATAGATTCAGATGCGTCCCATGCTCTAGTCCATTCGTACGGCGGGTACACGACAAATCTACCACTACCCGACCTGCAGAACATGCAAGCATGGATCGCGTTCAGATTTGAACACGAAGAACTTGCACCCGAACACGGTGGTCCTGCGCGACTGTTGGTCCCACATCTTTACTTATGGAAGAGCGCCAAGTGGGTGCAGGGCATTACATTGGTGCATGAGGATACACCTGGCTTTTGGGAACGCCTCGGCTACCACAATTATGGAGATCCGTGGCGGGAGCAGCGTTATTGGGGTGACTAATGTGGCACGTCGGAAAGGTGATCGCTCTACACGATGAGACGGCGACAGCTCGGACGATTACTCTTGAGGTCGCAGATTGGCCGGTGCACGTCGCAGGCCAACACGTCGACGTGCGCCTGACTGCTCCCGATGGATACTCAGCAGTTAGGTCATACTCGATCGCCTCTGCACCCAACTATGAAGGACGTGTTGACTTAACCGTCGAACGATTGCCTAACGGCGAAGTGTCCCCGTATCTCAGCCAGGAACTCACACTGAGTGATCGTCTGGAGGTACGCGGTCCAATCGGCGGGTGGTTTGTATGGCGTACTCATCAAACTGAGCCAATTCAGTTAGTAGCAGGCGGTTCGGGAATCGTGCCACTCATGTCTATGATTCGTTCGCGCGCATCAGCAGGCGGCGCCGCGCCGTTTCGATTGTTATATTCAGTGCGGGAGCCAGCAGCAGTCTTCTATAGCGATGAATTGCAGGCGTTAACAAAGACCGAAGGTTTGAGCCTTACCTATGCGTACACGCGAGTCGCGCCGAAAGACTGGCCGCGACCGCCCGGCCGCATCGACACAACTCTGATCGCGAACGCGATCTGGCCATCAAACCTCGAGCCGACTTGCTACGTTTGCGGGCCGACATCATTCGTTGAAATTGCTACAAGCTTGCTGATCGCATCAGGCCACAGCCCTGAAAGGATCCGAACGGAGCGCTTTGGTCCGACTGGAGATCGAAAATGAGTTCACATATCTATGACTACCTGGATGGTAACGCGGCCGCAGGGGAGCTATCCAAAATATTCGGCCTAGATGTTACGGCCGCAGAAGGACAATGTGCACATTGTGGTACAACAAAACGCTTTGCCGAAGCTCATTTGTACATGCAGTGCCCGGGAGTTGTGGCCCGATGCGCATTTTGCGAGCAGGTACTACTTCGTTTAGTAAACGTTCGAGATCGAGCGCTCCTTGATTTAACTGGAATGACATACTTAAGTTTCGACACATCGCAATTCAAGCAGTAAAGCTTTCCACAAACGACGAAGATCTAGCGTGCCATTTCTGCTGAAAAGAAAAACTTATCAGTCTTGCCCCTGCCGAATGGATGCTCCCAGATGAGTACCGGTGTCGAAACCAACGATGCTCTGACTTAATAGCGACGCGCTATCTGCGTGATACAAGTGACGAAAGACTCGCTTTGGGAACACAACTCAGGTTATCCGTGTTGGCCCGGTTCTTGCGATGGTTAATGCAAGAATGACGCAGGCGAGACGCAGAGAGGGCGTATGAAAAAAGTAGATGAAATTCAACCACTCCTTGAGGATGACCAACAAACCTTTCATGAGCTTTATCAGAAATATCACGAACGAGTCTATTCGATATGCTTTCGAATGACGCAAAACACTTCTGAATCTGAAGATCTAACTCAGGACGTCTTCGTTCGGTTGTTCCGAACGATTGGAAGTTTTCGCGGCGAATCAGCTTTTACAACCTGGCTTCATCGATTGACGGTTAACCTCGTACTGATGCATTTCCGCAAACGCAAACGGCGGCAGGATCGAAGTAATGAAGAAGCAGAGTTGTCGACTTACATCGTCCCGGGCAGTCAGGATCCAAAACGAATGAGAATCGTGGATCGCATCCTGTTGTCTGAAGTAATAGCGAAACTACCCGAAGGCTATCGGCAAGCCATCATTTTGCATGATATCCAGGGTCTGCAACACAAAGAGATAGCAGAAGCGGGAGGCAGATCGGTCGGCACATCGAAGTCGCAGTTGCACAAAGGCCGAGCGATGTTGCGCGAGTTAATCGCTGGACCAAGTCAACAGGTGAATAACCAATCAGTGGCTTCAACTGTTTGAATATTTGTCTCAACATATAGCGACTCATCAGGCTGTGATCTCTAGTTATGGCAAAGTGCAAAACCCGTGATAAATCGCGCATTTATTTCGAACCAATTGCTTAACGAAACGAGCTGGAGATCAGAAAGCAACGTGTTATGAACAAACAAAAGCTGGAATACTTCCACAGTCTCCTGATCTGGCAGCGGCGGCAAGCAACTGAAGATTTGCGCGCCGACAGAACGACCGCGCTGGAAGGTGACGACGGCGTAGAGGAGATCGGCGAAATGTCGGAACTTGACCTTAATCGGTCAGTAGCCTTTGAACTCGCGGCCCGTCAACCCCACCTGATTCAGGATATCGACGATGCGTTGCGCCGAATTGAAAACGGCACGTATGGCCAGTGCATTCGTTGTGGCATGCCGTTGTATGAGGAGCTACTCAAAGCGATTCCAACTGCTAGGTACGGGCCGAAATGTCAGGCGGCTATCGAGGCAGCTCAACAGATCGAAACACCGTGGTGGTGTACTCCGCCTGTTTAATTGATCCAATCAAAGGATTCAAGTGCAGAATTTGAGGGAGCACGAAAAGAAGGACTTGGCCGAGTATTTGAAATCGCTTTAAGCGAGACTTGACAAGGTGGCTGCTTAACGCGACGCGTGCAGTTACGAGGTGCGCGATTACATAAAGCTGGAGGTGAAGTCATGTTGGTAAGAGTGGGTAATACAAAGGACGTGGTCAACAACGAAATGCGTGTCTTCGAAGTCGCGGGAACCAAAGTGAACGTTGCAAATGCTTTGGGTCAACTGTATGCCTTCGATGACACCTGCACGCACAAAGGGTGCTCGCTCGCGCAGGGTAAGCTGGAAGGGACGACGGTGACATGTCCATGCCATGGCAGCCAGTTTGATGTAACTTCCGGCGCCGTCCTTCGCGGTCCAGCGGAGCGGCCCGTGCGTTCCCGGCCAGTGCAAATTCAGGGTGAAGATCTGCTCGTCGAATCATAAGCACAAGGTGTCAGGATGAGCGATCAACAAAAGAAAGAGCAGTATTCTGGAGGGCGAGATCAAGTAATCCGTGCGGCACTGGATCAGCATTGGGCGGCGTCCGATGCCAACGATTTTGAAATGGAGCACCGCATCTATCACGAGGACGCGGTACTGGAATACCCGCAGTCAGGTGAGCGAACCCGAGGTCGAAGCAACATACAGAATCAACGCGCTAGTCAGCCGAGCAAGAAGCGGTTTGCTATCCGACGAATCATTGGTGGCGGTGATCTTTGGGTCACCGAATTCATCCTGACATATGACGGTAAGCCGTCCTACACCGTAAGCATCATGGAGTTCAGCGGCGACAAAGTTGGGCGGGAAACACAGTACTTTGCGGATCCATTCGACGCGCCCTCATCACGCGCCCAATGGGTCGAACGGATGGACACATGATCTCGAAGCAGCATTTCGGATCGCTCGACAAGGTGTCGCGAGTTGTCCGATTCGGCGTTTCAGTGGCCACATCTCGACCTTTGCAACATAGAGATAAAACCGACATGGTATTCGTTATCCGCGCACCGAGTCGCACAAAAGTCTCGTTGAAGATATGGAGTCATTATGAAGATCGGGGTCGGTTCAGATCACGCCGGCTTTAAGTACAAGGAAGGAATCAAACGATTCGTCAACAACTTAGGTCACAGCGTCGAAGATTTTGGCACGAATTCTGAAAAGCCAGTTGACTATCCCTTATTTATCCGTCCAGTAGCCCTTGCGGTAGCGTCTGGTAAAGTTGAGCGTGGCATTGTATTGGGAGGTTCGGGTAACGGTGAAGCAATGGTTGCGAACCGTTTAAAAGGCATTCGCTGCGCGCTTTGCTGGAACCTTGAATCAGCCCGTCTAGCGCGGCAGCACAACGATGCCAACATGATCTCACTTGGCCAGCGAATGATCTCAGAGCAAGTGGCTCTAGAGATCGTGCGCACTTGGTTGGAGACCGCTTTCGAAGGAGGGCGTCACCTGCGTAGGATTGAGATGATCGATCCTTAAAGCCGCACCCCAATATTCCGGCAAGCTATTCCCTGCAATTTTGGTCCAATACGAACATCATGCAAGTTGACTTTCATCTTCTTGACAAATCCGCCGGCCCTCAATTATGGGTGCATGTGCAAACGGTGCCACGAGCTTAAGATCTTCAACGCTTGTCGGCTCCCACCCATCTTGGCTAACGCCGTAGACGGTGGCAGCAACCCTCAAACTCGTATCCAGGTCTTGGTACGAACCTACCATGACGGTGCCGGCCCCATTGAAGTGGCCGTGCGTGTCGTATGGAATGAAGCGCATGTGAAAAGCTTCTTGCGTATCATCCGACCGGGTTTGATCGAAGATCGTCACAAGACCAAAAGACGCTTGAGCCACTATCAAACTCGCCTTAGACCGCGTTAATGCGTCGAGCGCTAACAATCATTGTCTCCCAGCATCCGTGCTTTTTGGTATCGGACGTTAGCGACTGGCGTAGCCACCCGCTCAAAGGTGCTCGCGACGTATAGACTTGCTCGGCCGCGAAATACGCAAGTTTGTGCAGGTCGTTTCACTCTTACTCCTGATCGCTGCATCGTCAAACCGACCTCACTCACTCTTTCGATCAACTATTCGGCGTGGGTAAGCGGCGTTTCAATCAAGTGTTCGGAGATAAACCACGCTTGCGCCTCGTTCGTGCGAATCACATTTGAAACAAACAAATCGTTCGTGCCGTCGTCGCCGCGCTGGGCGGCTTGAGTTGCGGACTTACGCGCCTCTTCCAAAATCGTTTGATGCCCTTCGAGCAACCGCGAAATTTGCACGGGCACTTCCTCGCGCCCACGTGGAGGACGCGATAGTTTCGTCATCTCTGCCACGTCCTGCGCCATCGCGATGCTGACGCCGCCGAGAGATTGGATGCGTTCGGCAATCATGTCCACAAGTTCGGCTTGCTCCTGGTAGTGTTTGTCAAAGAGCAGGTGCAGACTGTAGAAGGTCGGACCTGTGACCTGCCAATGATGCTTCTTGTACATGTCCCGCAGGACAGTTGTGTCAGCGAGTGTTTGATTCAACGCTTCGACACTCGCTCGACGAACGTTTTCGTCGAGTCCAACGGGTAAGCGCCGGCTTATTTCGCCGTAAGGTTGTATCTCGCGAGCGCGCTGTCCCAAAACCGGCTGCCCGTGCGTGAAACGTTGATCTCGCTTAGCTCGTCCATTCGATACGTGGTTCATATCAGCACCGCGGCTTCCTTCATTAATACTCCTCTGTCTCATGCTCCTTTTCCTTTCCTTGTTTCAATCATGTCCTCGCAATCGGAGTAAGCTTAGAATGCTGGCGAGTGGCCCCAGAGGTACCACTCGCCAGCCGTTGCAGCCTTTGGAAGCAGCCTCCCGGGCTGCGTTTGGAAGCGCAACGCATGATTCATCAAAATAACAGCGTGATTAAGGCGAAGCAAAAATCGCCGTTCGCCATCAGGCTCAAGAGCTTTGGTGATCATGAACTCCTCGATTGGGCGAACACCTATCGGCCAAGGTAATCTTCCATAGCCGAGTCCTGAACGCTTCAATGTGTTCTTCAGAGCGACGAAGACTGGGGCACCAAGTTCATGCCTCCAAAAATCCCTACCGTGTTTCTTTCTAAACGACTCTTTAATCGCCATTGGTTGTTGTGCAACGCCGCACTCGATTGAGCAGCAAGCAGAATACCAAAACTAGAAAACGAGCAACCCAGAGCCGAGCGAATGTTCAGTGTTTGATGGAAGAAATCGAGGCGCGACAAGCAAAAACTGGATCAGGGCGTAGTGTCGAGAGGCACACGGTGCGACTCTGGAATCAATTTGCCGTGAAAGTATTCGTCAGTGAGCACCTTCCAAAAATGAAAGTCATGGCTGTCAACATTCAGACACAGCTGTTTGTTATCCGTCACTGGGCGTCTTATGAGCATTCTGGGAGTGACCGGTTTGAAGGTGTCGCCGATTGGGCTGGGGCTGGCAGCTCTCGGTCGGCCTGATTACATCAACCTGGGCCACGCAAAGGATCTCCGCGACCACAGTGTCGATGCCATGGAGAGCCACGCGTATGAACTGCTCGATGCTGCTTGGGAATCGGGAGTGCGTTACTTCGACGTGGCGCGATCATACGGGCTCGCTGAATGTTTTCTTGGTGCGTGGCTCAAACGACGAGCGATTGAACCTCAAAATGTAACCGTTGGATCGAAGTGGGGTTATTATTACGCCGCCAATTGGCACATTGATGCTGAAAGGCATGAGATCAAAGATCACTCATTGCCTTTGTTGCGACGTCAATGGCAAGAGAGTTCGGGTTTTCTCGGAGCGCAACTGGACCTCTACCAGATTCATTCGGCAACCATTGAGAGCCGGGTGCTGGACAACCAGGAGGTCCTGCTCGAACTGTTCAGGTTATCGCAAAGCGGAATTAAAATCGGTTTGACTTTGAGTGGTCCTAGCCAGGCGAAAACCCTTCACAAGGCCTTGTCAGTGAGATTCGAAGGTGTACCGCTGTTTCAGTGTGTACAGGCAACTTGGAACTTGTTGGACCCTTCTGCGTGCGGGGCGCTGGCGGAAGCCAAAGCCGCAGGTTGGGGTGTCATCATTAAAGAAGTGCTGGCCAACGGTCGATTGACCATACGCAATGCTGAGCCGTCTTTCACCGTCAAGCGAGAGAAACTTGAGCAGCAGGCAAAAAGGCTCAACACCACGATTGATGCGCTCGCCATCTCAGGCGCTCTCGCACAGCCGTGGGTTGATGTTGTGCTCAGCGGCGCTGTGACCACGGATCAACTCCGATCGAATCTGAAAGCGTTGAAGTTAGTTTGGGATGAAGAAGCGGCGGCTGAACTATCAATAATCAGTGAACCGGCTGAACAGTATTGGGCAGAGCGAAGCAAGCTGGCTTGGAATTGATATCGACTAGCAAGGTGCGGTCGATCTCAGTTTTCTAGACCAAATAACATCGCACTGTCGCGAGGGTTCCTTAATTTTCAATCTATTCAATACGGAATTTCCCGGGCTGTAATGACGAGTACGCTTGCTTTGGGATGCTCCATTGATAGTTAGACATTGCCGATCTCGAGCTTCGACGAAACTGATTCCGCATCGCTCTTTACACGATTAAGGATGGCGTTGCGGATCAAACCAGAGAACGGGTAAATAAGGAACCAATAGATTCGAAACTTCCACCTCGCGGCTGATCCGAAACACTTGGTCCTTGTTTCAGTTGAAAGAACTGTTTCCTCAGAAGAATCTGCTCTGAGACTGAAGTTCCAAGCGACCTTTGCATAGCCCGGTCGAGCGAACTCGACAAAATCTCCGAACGTCAAATCCAAACATCGTCCCCCATCCGGACGCCAAAAACGCCCAGCAATTCCCATGAGTAGTTCTTCGTTGGGAACTTCCGCCAACATCACGAAACCCGTGCCCTGAAGACGCTGACTCAGACTCGTAACGAAGCGACTGGGTGAGACTAGTTTTCCAGTCCTTGCGGTTTCGAGGAGCCGAACTATCCACACTTCGTTGAAGTCCAGCCAGAAAAGTCGCTCATACACAACCGAAGGCGACGCGCTTATATGAATGTCGTAGCTAGCGCAGAAATCATAATCGGTTAGAAACTCATCGATTTTCATTTGTCTGAACCAGCTATTGCAAAACACCCGTCGAACATGTGTGTAGAACTCTAGAGCGTAGGCGGATCATGCGACCCTTGAACCTCCTCAATTGCCGCCTGGCAGGCTGCATCATACTTGGCCGTTGGCACTGCTCTAAGACGCTCCTCATCAAGAGGCTTGCCGCAAATGAAGCACTGGCCGTAGGTCCCGTCTTCAATTCGCTGCAACGCCTCGTCGATCTCCTCAATCAATTTTGTTTGACGAGTAGCAAGATCAAGTGCCGTTGATCGATTTAGATCGAGCTCTGACATTTCGCCTAAATCTTCGACTCCGTCATTGCCTTCAAGCGCGGTCGCCTTATCCGCCCGCAGGTCTTCAGAGGCCTGACGCCGCTGTTTGAGGAGGAGCGTACGAAAGTATTCGAGCTTCTGCTTATCCATAGTATTCCCTGCTATTCATCGATCACTCGCCGAAGGCGAACTGACGTTCGCCGAAAGCGATCACTGCTAGGGTCAAAGTAAAAACACAATATGATCAATCGCAACAAATAAGTAAGTCAATCGCCCGTTATTGTGACAACAGTCTTGCGCGACATTGGTACTGACGATGCGGTTTACCTCCCAAAAACACATCTGGTCTATGGTCACGACTAGCCATCTCCTTTCTGCGCATGGCTGTGTCGTTTTCTTGTTCCATAACCTTGCAAGAAACGGGCCAACACGTGATTTGCGCTCTCGTCGGTTTGCACTATGAATTTCGCCGGCTCGTCCAGACATTCTTGTGAGCCAGTCTGAGTTTGTTGAGCGCTTCGCAATCGATGGTCCAGCAGTTAACGCGAACACTGCTCTTAGAATTCGATAGTCGTCGTTATACCGACACACGGACGTTGCCAAGACACCTCCCATGGCGAAATTCGACGTCACGGCCTCACAAAGCTACTCGAACAACGAGTTCCCATTTGGCTCAGTGCTTGCACTGAACCACAGCGAAATGGAAAGAACAAAACTCATCAAGAGTCGGCAGTAGCATGAAGTTATTCAAAAGAGAATCGAGGGAGCCAGTGATGAAAATACCAATGTCTGAGTTTATGCTCATCGTGGTAGGAGTAGCGATGTTTGTAGTTTTATTCTTAGCCGAACCCTGTGGAGGATTCTGATGATGCCCGACGAGTGAACGCTATGATCCAAGTATGTGGCATAGGGCGCTACCGCGGGCAAGCGGCGTTTGTCGGATCGTGGTGGGCCGTGCAGAAGAAGGCAGCCAGATCGTAGAAGTCTTTCAAAGGTCTCCGTTGCGGATGATATTTTCGCAGATTGCCGGAGCCCGGGTAAAACAGGCTGTCCTTTTAATACTGCGGGGGCCATCGCCGGAGGCGACCGGGTCGAATGCAGTGTGACGGCGGTGGCTAATGCTTTCATCGCCGTCACATCGCAGACAGCTGAACGGGTTTACGGCGCTCTACTCAAACCCGTGCGCGTCATGACGAAATTGAAAGTGAGTGACGGCTCGAGGCTGGCATGGTTTCCACAGGAAACGATGATCTTTAATTGGGCGCGCCTTCACCGCGAGACGGAAGTCGACATTTCTTGTGAGGTAGAGTCGCTTCACTCGAGTGGCTTGTGTTCGGTTGTGGGCGATCATGGCGAACAGACAGTCCGAGCGGAAAGTTAGCAGAATATGGCATCGCTCCACTGACGGTTAATCAGCTTATTCGTTAAATAAGGCTTTATATAGTGAGTTCTGCGAGTCAGCCCAACCAAATTAAGCACGTTGAACAACCAAGCCAAC